>WRLD01000004.1 GCA_009777845.1 Defluviitaleaceae bacterium | reverse complement strand
CCCCATCATAACCCCGCCGTTCTGTGCCTTGTGGCGTGACAGCCGATATTTACCGCCACAGGCAGGCCTGCTATATGCGTAGGATAGGTCAATATATTTACGCCCAACGCCGTGACCGCGCCGCCAAAGCCTGCCGCCCCGATATTAAGCTGATTGATTCGCGCCAGTATATTTTTTTCCGCTTCCGCCCAAAAGGCGGAGGGGTGCGAGCTACCTATTTCACGCAAAAGGGCTTGCTTGGCTAACAACGCCGCCTTTTCCATAGTGCCGCCTATGCCCACGCCTACGATAATCGGCGGACAGGGGTTGCTTCCTGCTCTGCGTACCGTGTCCACGATATAGTTGGTTATGGCAGGCAGTCCGTCAGACGGATTAAGCATACGTATACCGCTCATGTTTTCACTGCCGAAGCCCTTTAGCGTTACCGTAATGCAAAGCTCCGTACCTGCTGTTAGCTCGTAGTGGATAACGGCAGGCGTGTTGTCGTTGGTGTTTTTGCGTTCCAACGGGTCTGCAACAACGCTGTTTCGGCAATAGCCCTCGCGATAGCCCTGTCGTACGCCCTCGTTAATCGCCTCGTTTATGTCGCCGTCCACTATTACATGCGAGCCGATTTTCACAAAAACGACCGCCATTCCTGTGTCTTGGCAAATAGGCAAGCCCTCGCGCTCGGCTATTTTGGCGTTTTCCAGTAACTGGTCTAGCGCGTGAATGGCAAGCGGTGAGGCTTCGTGCGTTTTTGCCTCCGATAGGGCGCGCCGTATGTCGTTGTTTACGTATACGGCGGATTCTATGCACAGTCTAGCGACTGCCGAGGTTATGTCGTTAGGCGTTATTACTCGAATGTTGTTTAGCATGGCTCAGTACCTTTCCTTTTAATTACACAACCCTGCAATATCCACCAGCTCCGTATTATCCTCCCCATACCCCGACAGCAAGCTACTAACTAACGCCGTGGCCGTATCAATAGACGTTAAGCACGGTATGCCTAGCGTACAGGCTTTTCTGCGGATTTTCACATCATCAAAGGCAGGGTCGCGCCCTCTCTCGGACGTGGAAATAATATAGTTGATTTTACCACTCTCTAACAGGGTAGCGGTATTATTTTCGGCGCATTTATATATTTTTTCTACTGCGGTTACGCTGAATCCCCTGCTTTCGAGGAGCCGCGCCGTTCCCCTTGTGGCGTACAGCGAAAAGCCAAGCTGCGCGAATTTTGCCGCGATGTCGCCGATTTCCGCCTTGTCGCTGTCGCGCACGGTCAAAAAAACGCCTGCGCCCTTTGAACTACATGGCAATTCTATTTTATACCCTGCCGCGACAAGCCCCTTGTACAAGGCTTCGTCTAGGTTTCTGCCTATGCCCAAGACCTCGCCAGTGGATTTCATTTCAGGGCCAAGGTGCGTGTCTAGCCCTGCTAGCTTCTCGAAAGAAAACACAGGCACTTTCACCGCTACATACGGTGGTATTTTTGCTATTCCGCTAGAATAGCCCAAGCCGCGCAGACTCTCGCCCAAGCTGACCTTGGTGGCAAGCTCGCACATAGGCACGCCTGTCACCTTGCTTATATACGGCACTGTACGCGAAGCGCGGGGGTTTACTTCTATAACATACACCTCACCGTCAAAAAGCACGTACTGAATATTTATAAGCCCGCGGGTGTCCAGCGCCTTGCAGATTTTTTCCGTGATTGTGAAAATGCTCGCCGTCATCTCGGCGTTTATATTCGCCGCAGGGTAGACGGCTATGCTATCGCCCGAGTGTATGCCAGTTCGTTCTATATGCTCCATTATGCCGGGAATCAGCACGTCCGTACCGTCACAAATCGCGTCTACCTCTATCTCGCGCCCTTCCAAATATTTGTCAATCAGTACAGGGTTTTCTTGCCTTTGGCGTAAAATAATCTTCATGTATTCGCGTATATCCTCTGCGGAAAACGCAATAATCATGTTTTGGCCGCCGAGAACATAGGACGGCCGCATAAGCACAGGAAAGCCAAGCCTTTCCGCCGCGGAAAGCGCTTCGGCTTCCGTGGTTACGCTAAAGCCCCTTGGGCGTTTAATGCCAAGCTGTTCCAAAAGGCTGTCGAAACGCTCTCGATTCTCACAAATATCTATGCTATCCGCGGACGTACCGATTATTTTTACGCCGCGCTCGTGTAGCTTGTTGGCGAGCTTGATTGCCGTACCGCCGCCGAACGAAGCGATTACGCCGACGGGCTTTTCTATGTCCACAATGCTCATTACATCATCCAAGCACAACGGCTCAAAATATAGCCTGTCTGCGGTATCAAAGTCCGTGGACACCGTTTCGGGGTTGTTGTTGATTACAATAACCTCGTAGCCTATGCTCCGTAAAGTCCACACGCAATGCACGCAAGCATAGTCAAACTCTATGCCCTGCCCTATGCGAATCGGGCCGCTTCCAAGCACGATAATACGCGGTTTGTTGCTTCGTTGTATGAATGGAAGCGCCTCGTTTTCTGTGCCGTTTTCGATAGAATAAAAGTACGGAGTTTGCGCCTCAAACTCGCCGCCGCAGGTGTCTACCATTTTATAAATTAGTTGCTTCGCTGTGCCGTCAAGGCGCGGAAACCTCCGAACAGAAGCCGCCTTGATATTATAAAGCCCCGACAAAAACCAGCGGTCTACCTTGGTAATAATATGCAAATCGTCTATGCTTACGCCGCGCTTTATTGCTTCGTATAGCACAAACAAGCGTTGGTCGGTCACGGTGTTAAGCAGCTCGCATATTTGCGCATCTGTTTTGTCCGAAAGGCGCGGCAAATCAAGCCCGTCCAAGCCAAGCTCCGCGCCTCGTACGGCTTTCAAAATCGCGCTCTCGAACGTGTCGGAAATCGCCATTACCTCGCCTGTGGCCTTCATTTGTGTGCCTAGCTCTTTTTGCGCGTACACAAATTTGTCGAACGGCCACTTGGGCAGCTTAACCGCCACATAATCAAGGCTCGGCTCGAAGGCGGCAAAGGTCGTGCCAGTGACGGCGTTCGGTATTTCGTCCAGTGTGTAACCGATTGCGATTTTTGTCGCTACCTTGGCTATCGGGTAGCCAGTCGCCTTGCTCGCCAAAGCCGAGGAACGCGACACACGCGGATTTACTTCAATAACAGCGTATTCAAAGCTGTGCGGGTGCAAGGCAAGCTGACAGTTGCAACCGCCCTC
This sequence comes from Defluviitaleaceae bacterium, assembly GCA_009777845.1. Classification (GTDB taxonomy): domain Bacteria; phylum Bacillota; class Clostridia; order Lachnospirales; family WQUN01; genus WQVC01. Next base: position 116,731 of record WRLD01000004.1, on the reverse strand, counting down.
TACGCCCAACGCTTGAATAATAGCGAGAGAAGCGGAACGCAGCATTTGGTATTCCTTGTCCGCAAGCGTAACCGTAGGCGCGATTACGATACTGTCGCCTGTATGCACGCCTACTGGGTCGAAGTTTTCCATGGAGCAGACGATTATTGCGTTGCCTGCGCGGTCACGCATTACCTCGAACTCGATTTCTTTCCAGCCTGCTATAGATTTTTCCGCCAAAATTTGGCTTATGGGCGAAAGTGCCAAGCCATTTTCCGCAATATCCCTAAGCGCGGCTTCGTCCTTGGCGATTCCACCGCCGCTGCCGCCTAGGGTAAATGCAGGGCGTACGATTATGGGGTAGCCTGTTTCGTTTGCGAAGTCTACCGCTGTTTGTACGTCGTTTGCAATCACAGAGGGGATAACTGGCTGACCTATGCTCATCATTGTTTCCTTGAATATTTGCCTGTCCTCGGATTTGTCGATTGCTTCGGGGGAAGAACCAAGCAAGCGCACGCCGTTTTTTTCCAAAAAGCCCTCGTGTGCGAGCTGCATACATAGCGTAAGCCCTGTTTGTCCACCTAGCCCCGACAATATGCTGTCTGGGCGTTCCTTTTCTATAATTCGCTTAATTGTGGTGAGTGTAAGCGGCTCGATATAAATACTGTCGGCGATGTTTTTATCCGTCATAATGGTCGCAGGGTTGGAATTGACAAGCACAATCTTGATACCGTCCTCACGAAGCACGCGGCACGCCTGTGTACCAGCGTAGTCAAACTCCGCCGCCTGTCCGATTACAATCGGCCCCGAGCCTATGACTAGTACCTTTTTTATAGCCTTATCCCTTGGCATAAATGCTCACCCTTTCCATGAATCTGTCAAACAAAAAGCCTGTATCTAGCGGGCCGCCCCTCGCCTCTGGGTGAAACTGCACGGAAAACGAGCCGCCGTAGTCTAGCCCCTCGCAAGTGCCGTCATTTACGTTTATGAAAGAGCTATTTTTCGCGATTACGGCGTAGCCGTGGTTTTGGCTAGTTATAAACACTCGCCCTGTGCTTGCTTCCTTTACTGGTTGGTTTGCTCCTCGATGCCCGAATTTTAGCTTCATTGTCTTATGTCCCATAGCGAGCGCAAGCAATTGATGCCCCAGACAAATGCCAAAAATAGGAATACCCATGTCGTATAACGCCTTTAGTGTTCTTACAATCGGCGCGTTCTCGGGCGCGGACGGGTCGCCCGGCCCGTTGGACAGCATTATGCCGTGCGGTTTGAGCTTTGCTATTTCGGCGGCAGGGGTGTCAAACGGCAACGTCCATATTTCGCAATCGCGCTTTTTTAGCTCGGTGGTTATGCCGCGCTTCGCGCCGAAGTCCAATAGGGCTATGCGGTACGTACCCTCGCTTGTTTTTGTGACGGCGCGGCAAGAAACGGCGGCTATTACGTCACTGAGCGAATGGCTTTTCGCGAGAGCAAAATCGGCTTCCGTAGGCGGCGTAAGGGTTATTCTGCCGTTCATTACGCCGTGGTTGCGAATAATTTTTGTCAATGCGCGCGTATCTATACCGCACAAGCCTGTTATGCCATGCTTACACAAAAAAGTGTCAATTATCCCATCGCTTCTAAAATTGGAGGGGGCTTGACACGGTTCTTTTACAATATAGGCTCTTGCCCCTATGGCAGGGCTTTCAAAATCCTCGGGAATAACGCCGTAGTTGCCGATTAACGGAAAGGTCTGCAAAATTATTTGCCCGTAGTAGCTTGGGTCGGTTAATGTTTCCAGATACCCAGTCATGCCTGTGGCAAAAACAACCTCTCCAGTAGCCTCCTTTTGTGAACCAAAGGAAGCACCCGCAAATACCAAGCCGTTTTCTAAAGCGAGGTATGCCGTCATTGTTTCAACTCCTTTCCAGTTTTAAAAGGGGGGATAAAAGCATGGAACGCGGATTTTCGCGGATTTGGCGGATTTACGCGGATTCCTTCTTGCGTTCATTAAAATCTAACGGAACGCGTACTGCTCGTATTACACGGATTTAAAAACACGTCCGAGAGAATCCGCGAAAATCCGTTAAATCCGCGAAAATCCGCGTTCCATGCTTTTAAAATCCATGTTCCAATTTACACATCATGGCTTCGTGCGTTTGTCGTAGTTGCCTCAAATAAATCTTTCTTTAAAGCCGATGTGCAGTCATTCCCCGAAAAGCAAGCCGTACAAAACGGCAGGCGCGATTTTTCGCAGGCACGTTTCATGCCCTCTAGGCTGATATACGCTAGGCTGTCCGCGCCTATGCTTTTGCATATTTCGTCTAGGCTCATATTGTTTGCTATGAGGTTTTCTTCGCTGTCTATATCTGTGCCGTAGTGACATGTGTACCTAAAGGGCGGCGAGGATATTCGCACATGCACCTCTTTTGCCCCTGCGCTTCGCAGGCTTCTTACGATTTTTTCGCTTGTCGTGCCGCGTACAATGGAATCGTCCACGAGGATTACCCTCTGACCGCGGACATTTGCGGCGAGCGGGTTCAGCTTGTGCCGTACCGCGCTGTCACGCTGTATTTGTGTAGGGTAAATAAAGCTCCTGCCGATATATCTATTTTTCACAAAGCCCGACGCTAGCTTTATTCCGCTTCTCGCGCTGTAGCCGATGGCGGCTTCTATTCCGCTATCGGGTACGCCGCACGCGATGTCCGCCTCTACAGGACATTCCTCCGCAAGCACCGCCCCCATGTTAAAACGCGCGTCATATACCGAAAGCCCGTCGATTACTGAATCTGGCCGTGCAAAGTACACGTATTCAAAAATGCAAAGACCGTGCGGCGGCGTTTTTTTCGTAATCATGTGCGAGGATAGCTTGCCGTTTTCGATAAGAATAACCTCGGCAGGCCTTACATCACGCACAAGCTCAAAGCCGCACACGTCCAAGGCACAGCTTTCGGAAGCGATGGCGAAGCCTGTTTCGTTTTTGCCGATACATAGCGGTCTAAAACCGCTCGGGTCGCGTACGGCTATTAGCTTCTCCTTGCCGCTGGTAATCACAAGGGAAAACGCGCCCTGCAACAGCTCGGCGGCCTTGATAACGCCTGCGAGCGTGTCCTGCTGTCTTGTTATTTGGTAGGCAATCAATGACGAAACGATTTCGCTATCGCTTGTCGCGCTAAACTGTAGGCCGCAGCCGCTTAACGCTTCGCGGATTTCCTTTGCGTTGGTGATATTTCCGTTGTGCGCTACGGCAATTCGCCCTGTTAAATAGTCGGTAACAAACGGCCCGACATTCGCCTTGGTGTTGTTGCCTGTGGTGGAATAGCGCGTATGCCCCACTGCCGACCTGCCGCGCGGCAAGCCTTGCAGTACCTCGCTGGAAAAAACCTCGCCCACAAGCCCTATGTCCTTATGGCACACAATCTTATTTTCACGCGCCACAGCAATGCCTGCGCCCTCCTGCCCACGGTGCTGTAAGGCAAGCAGACCGTTGTAGGTAATGCCGACGGCTTCATCTATAGTAAGACTAACCCCAAAAATGGCACATTCTTCGTTGAGCTTCATATGCGTGTAGCTCCTTTGGTTTTAAAATGCGATTAAACGCGGATTTAGCGGATTCACGCGGATTTTCGCGGATATAACGGACGTAGCGGATTTTCCCACGAGCCAATCCGTGAAAATCTGCGAAAATCCGTTAAATCCGTGTTAAAACACACTTTTTTACGTCCTTACTCCTGCTGTGCCTCGCTCCCTCTGTGCCTCTGTGCCTCTGTGTGAAAAATCTTTTTGACAAATAATGAACGTAGGTAAAGCGTATAACTTCCATACTTTATTTAAAAGATTTTTCACACAGAGGCACAGAGGCACAGAGGGAGCGTGGCACAGCAGACAATAAAATTTTAATTAAACGTATACATCTTCGTATAAGGATTTTTCACATTCGGCGTTAGCACATAAAACTGACTTTTAATAATTTCGCCTGTATCCACGCCAAAGTATTTGCCAAACTCGCCCACAGCGGTAATTATTTCCTGTAAATCGTCCTCTGTAGCGATATTAGCCGACACTTGCGTGGGTAAATTTTCCAACTCGCCGCTTGTACGAATAAAAATCTTACCGCCGTGCATACCCGTACCAGTAAAGTTCCCGACTGGCACATCGTCCGCGCCAAGCCCAAGCACCACAATCAAGCCGCCTGCCAAATATTCGCCCAAGAAGCTACCGACCGCGCCGCCTATAATAATGGTAGGCTTTTTGTCCCGATACTCTTTCATGTGAATCCCTGTTCTGTAGCCTGTATCGCCCCTCACAAATATACTGCCGCCGCGCATAGCGTAACCAAGCGCATCGCCTGCGTTGCCGTAGACGACAATTTTTCCGTCGTTCATGGTGTTGCCTACCGCGTCCTGCGCGTTGCCGTGTACTTCTATTGTGCCGCCGTCTAGGTACGCGCCTAGCGCGTTGCCTGGCGTGCCGTTTATGCTTAACGCCTTGCCGCTCATTCCTGCGCCGATAAACCGCTGACCGCAGCAATCGTCAAGCTGTACATTGTCCTGCGTTCCTTTTATTAGCCGATTTAGCTCCGTAAAATCTAGCCCGCGCGCCGATATAGTCATTGTGTACCCCCTAGCTTGCTCTGCCGTTCCTGCTTGGTAAACGCCAACAGCCCTGCTTTTTCGCAAACAAGCGGAAAATCTATGCTGTCAAGCGGCGTTCTTTCGCGGATTAGGCTTGTGTAAATTCCTGCCTTTTGTATATCGCCTATGAGAATAAAGCCGTTTAGCCTGTTGTCGCTGTAAAATAGCTGTTTGTAGCGGTTTTCCGCGTTTTCGCTGTATATTTCGCCGTTGTAGCTTCCTGCCGTTATGATGTGCAGTCCAAAAAAGCCGATTGCGTTCATGGGAATGGCGTTTGTGAATGTTTTCTCACCGTTCGCCATGTTTATCCCTGCACATTCGCCCTGAATATATGCGTTTGGCAATAACGCCATTATTTTGCTCTCGCCGCTTGATATGTCGCGCGTTTCCGTACAATCCCCTGCGGCGTAAATATCGCTTGCTGTGGTTTCCGATTTCTCGTTTACCACAATGCCCTTGTTTATGGTAGCGATTCCCTCTAGCAATGACGTGTTCGGGCGTACCCCCACCGCCAAAACAAGCACGTCAAAGTCTATTTTTTCGCCGTTTTCTAACACAGCGGTATTGTTGTCAAACCGCTTTACGCCTTGGGAAAGAATAAACTTTATGCCCTTAGCTTCAATGTGCTTTTGTACGAGCTTCGCGCCGTTTTCGTCAAGTATGCTAGGCAAGACCCTTGGCGCAAGGTCAACCACGGTGATTTTTGCCGCAGGCGTTTTTTTCATTATACCCTCGGCGCATTTTAAGCCAATCAGCCCCGCGCCTACGATTAGCACGCGCCTATTTCCGCCGTTTTCTAACGCTTGACTAAGCTCCAGCGCATTCTGCTTAGTCATAAATGTAAACTGGTTTTTTACCGTGCCAAGCCCCTCAAAATCAGGCACAAACGCCCGAGAACCAGTCGCCACAAGCAATTTGTCGTAGACAAGCCGTTCACCGCTCGCCAGAATGACCGCCCTTGCGTTCTTGTCTATTTTTGTCACCGTACCATGCACCAAGTTGCAGTTATTCCTTTCGTAAAAATCACGTCCGCGGTAAAGCATTTTTTCCTCTGTGGTCGCGTTGCCGAGCAGATAAGATATAAGCGGCCGTGAATACGTATGCAACGCTTCGTCTGAAATTATAGTAATCTCGCCAGATGTGTCCACTTGGCGAATACCCTCTACCGCACCTATACCGCCCGCAGAATTGCCGATAATAACATACCGCACCGCACTCACGCCCTTTCCTCATATACTATTGCATTGTTTGGACAGCCTGCCACACACGCAGGTGTACCAGTGCTTACGCACAATTCGCACTTCATTACCGCGCCGCCGTCTGACGGCGATATTGCACCGTACGGACAGCAGAGTATACATGTATAACAATTTACGCATTTTTCGCTGTCTATTGTAATCACGCCGTCAGATTTTTGTAACGCGCCTGTTATGCACGCCTTGACACACAAAGGCTCCTTGCAGTGACGGCAGGATACCGCAAAGCAAATGCCGTCCTTTTCCTCTACGTTGATTCGCGGGTGTATTTTTATGTCCTTTAACGCGCGCGCCATATCCTTTTCGCCTGTTCCTGCAAAGGCGCAATAATATTCGCACAAATGACAGCCCAAGCACCATTTTTCGTTTACAAATACTCGCCTCATACTGTCGCCCTGCTTTCCCTTTTCATATAATCATCTCGCCCTGCGCCTACAGACACGTAAGTAATCGGGCAATTCATGGCGGCTTCTATATATTCGACATACCGCCGCGCGGCTCTTGGCAGCTCGTCAAAGCTCCTGCACCTTGAAATATCGGTTTTGAAGCCGTCAAGCAGCTCGTACACTGGCTTTGCTGTAAGTAACTGCTCGCCGTGGGGGAACGCCTCCGTTATTTTTCCGTTGACCTTGTACCCCACGCATACGGGAATACGCTCCATATACGACAAAACATCTAGCTTGGTAAGTGCCAGCTCGTCCGCGCCCTGCACCTGTACGCCGTAGCGGCTTGCGACTATATCAAAGCCGCCGACCCTACGAGGTCTGCCTGTAGCCGCGCCAAATTCCGCGCCTGCCGAGCGTAAATCGTCTGCTTCCTTGCCCTGCATTTCTACCGCAAAGGGGCCTTCGCCCACACAGCTTGAATATGCTTTCATTACGCCAATTACCTTGTCTAGCCTTGCGCCTGGTACGCCTGCGCCGATGGCGGCATAGGAAGCAAGCGTTTGTGACGAGGTAGTATAGGGGTAAATGCCGTAGTCAATATCACGCAAAGCCCCTAGCTGTGCCTCAAACATGATTTTTTTGCCGTCACTGACCGCCCCCGATAAATATTCGGTTATATAAGGCTGTAGCTGTGAGCCGTACTGCTCTAGCCAACGCAGGGTTTCGTGTACGTCCGCCTTGTCCGCGCCATAGCCTTGGAGCGTAATATTTTTCCATTCCAACAGGCTAGTCACTTTTTCCTTTAAGGCCTCGGGGGCTAATAAATCGTTCATTCGCAGAGCCTTTTTCATGTACTTGTCGCCGTATGCAGGCGCTATGCCGCGCCTCGTAGAGCCGTATTTATGTGCGCCGAGCCGTTCTTCCTCCAAGATGTCCTGCTTGACGTGGTACGGCATACATATAAACGCGTTGCCGCTTATTTTTAATGTATCGGGCGTGAGGGCTATGCCTTTTTCGTGCAGACCAACGATTTCGCCGCATAAATGCTCTAGGTCGATTACCATACCTGCGCCCATGACGTTTACTACATTGTCACGCAAAACGCCTGACGGCAGTAGATTCAGTATAAATTTGCCCTTGTCGTTCACTACGGTATGCCCTGCGTTATTGCCGCCCTGGTAACGGCAGATTACGTCATATTCCTCGGACAATAAATCTACCATGCGCCCCTTGCCCTCGTCGCCCCAGTTTATTCCCACTACCGCTGTAAGCATTTGTCCACCTCTTTTTGGGTTTATAAAATTGCATATTTTTTAGTGTGAATGGAACACGGATTTAAAAGATTATGGAACACGGATTTAAAAGATTATGGAACGCGGATTTAAAAGATTATGGAACACGGATTTAAAAGATTATGGAACGCGGATTTACGCGGATTTAACGGATTTTCGCGGATTCTTTCTTGCGTTCATTCAAAACTAGCGAAACATGGATTACGTAGGTTTTTAATTACGCGGATTTTAATAAACGCGCCAGATAGAATCCGCGAAAATCCGCCAAATCCGCGAAAATCCGCGTTCCATGCCTTTAAAATCCGCCAAATCCGCGAAAATCCGCGTTCCATGCCTTTATCACACTTTTATCGCTACTTCCGTACCCAAGAAGTCTTTGTTAGCTTCCAAAACCTCGCCAACCACCGCCAAAAATTCCTCCGTCTGCTCTTTCGCTCGTCCTGTGAAGTTTTCGGCGGCTAACAAACGCTCTAATTCCCCCTGCGTTAAGCCAAAATCGGGGTCGCTTGCTATTCGCTCCAGCAAGTCGTTTTCTTCGCCGTCTAGCTTGATTTTTTCCGCCGCCTTGACGGAATGCACGCGTATACGCTCGTGCAGTAGCTGTCTGTCCTTGCCGCGTTTTACGCAAAACATTAGAATATTTTCAGTCGCCATAAAGGGTAATTCTTCTTTCAAATGCTTTTCAATCGTCTTGGGGTACACGGTAAGTCCGCTTGCGATATTTATAACCAGCGACAAAATGCCGTCAGTCGCCAAAAACGCTTGGGGTATGGTTATTCTCCTGTTGGCGGAATCGTCAAGCGTGCGTTCAAACCACTGTGTACCCGCGGTAAACGCAGGGTTTAGCGCGTTTGTAATAACGAAACGCGCAAGGGAAGAAATCCGCTCGCTTCTCATGGGGTTTCGCTTGTACGCCATCGCGCTAGAGCCTATTTGCGCCGCTTCAAAGGGTTCGTCCGCTTCCTTTAAATGCGACAAAAGCCGAATATCGTTTGAAAATTTGTACGCGCTTTGTGCAATTCCCGACAAGGCGGAAAGCGCGAAATAGTCTATTTTGCGTGAATATGTTTGACCGCTTACAGGATACGCTTCGTCAAAGCCCATTTTTGCGGCTATTTTTTGCTCCAATGCCTTGACCTTGTCGTGGTCGCCGTCAAAAAGCGCGAGAAAGCTCGCGGCTGTGCCAGTCGTGCCTTTACAGCCAAGCAGTTTTAACTTGCCGAGAACAAAATCAAGCTGTTCTAGGTCTAGCAGAAATTCCTGTAGCCATAGCGTAGCGCGTTTTCCTACTGTTGTTGGCTGTGCCGCCTGAAAATGTGTGTACGCAAGGCATGGCAGGGCTTTGTGTTTTTCCGCAAAGCTATAGAGCCGTTCGATGGCAGTGACAAGCAAGCCTTTTACGGCAAGCAAGGCGGAGCGTAGCAAGATGATGTCTGTGTTGTCGCCGACATAGCACGAGGTCGCGCCAAGGTGGATTATGGGCTTGGCTGTGGGGCATTGTTCGCCGTAGGCGTGAATATGCGACATAACATCGTGCCGTGTTTCGGCTTCTATACGTGCGGCGGTTTCGTAGTTTATGTCGCAGAGGTGGGCTTTCATTTCGGCTATTTGCTCGTCTGTGATGTTAAGCCCTAGCTCCTGTTGACTTTCCGCAAGCGCGAGCCACAGCCTACGCCATGTGGAAAACTTGGCATTGTCGGAAAATATTTGTTGCATTTTGTCGCTTGCGTATCGCTTGCATAGGGGATTTTCATACGACATTTTCCAGCCTCCTCAAAACGTCCTTGTAGCTGTCGAGCAATCCGCCTAAATTAAGGCGAAAACGGTCTTTGTCCATTTTATCGCCTGTTTTTATGTCCCATAGTCGGCAGGAATCGGGCGAGATTTCGTCACACAAAATAATTTTGCCGCCGATTTTGCCGAACTCTAGCTTAAAATCTACTAGCTGTAAGCCCGCCCTTGTGAATAATTCGCACAGCAAGCCATTGATAATTAACGCTTGTTGCATGAGTTCTGCAAGTTCGCTCTGTGTCGCAAGCCCTATGGCGGTTATTTGGCTTATGTTTATGGGTGGGTCGTCTAGCTGGTCGCTTTTTACGCAAAATTCCAAAACGGTGTTTTTAAGCCGTTGCCCCTCGGGTACGCCGTATTTTTTGCAAAAACTGCCTGCCGCTAGGTTACGCACGATTACCTCTACCATGATGATTTCCGCTTTTTTTACGGCTGCGCTTGTTTCGTCTATTGCTTCGATTAAGTGCGTTTCTACGTTGTTTTTTTCTAAATATCTAAAGATTAGGTTGGAAATAGCGGCGTTTATTTTGCCCTTGCCGTGAATTTCTTCCCTGCATTTGCCGTTTAGTGAGGTGGCGTAGTCCTTGTAGTGCATTATTAGGGTGTTATCGTCGGCACACGGCTGTAAAATTTTTGATTTTCCCTCGTACATGATTGACCTCCGCAAAAAGGGTGACATTTAATTGTAGGGGGCGGGTTTACCCGCCCCGAGGTATGCACGTTCGTCAATTCGGGACGGGCAACGTGCATTAACGCAGAGCTAGGTAACCTCGGGACGGACAAGTCCGTCCCCTACGAAACCGTGCGTATTTTGTTGTTCGTGCGTTTGGCGTGGCGTTTTGTCGTTCGTGTGTTTGGCGTGGCGTTTTGGCGTGTCGTTTTGCCGTTCGTGTGTTTTGCCGTTCGCGCGTTTGGCGTGACGGCTACTGTAGGGGGCGGGTTTACCCGCCCCGAGGTACGCACGTTCGTCAATTCGGGACGGATAACGTGCATTAACGCAGAGCGAGGTAACCTCGGGACGGACAAGTCCGTCCCCTACGAAACCGTGCGTATTTTGTTGTTTGTGTGTTTGGCGTGTAGTTTGTTGTTCGTGCGTTTTGCCGTTCGCACGTTTGCCGTAAGCCTCACTCCCCCGCATGTTTAATCCCCAAGATTTCAAGCTCTTTCTCATTCAAGCCAATCCCCCTAAGCATTAACCGATTACCCTTCAAGCTCTCTATGGAATTTATTCCCATGCCGCCCATTATTTCTTCTATTTCGTGCTGCCATGCCCCGAATAGGTTTACAAGCCGTTTGTAGCCAATATCGGGATTAAGCCGCTTGGTTAATTCTGGGAATTGCGTGGCGATTCCCCAGTTGCATTTGCCCGAATGACAGCTTCGGCAAAGGTGACAGCCCATAGCGATTAACGCCGCCGAGCCGATATACACACAGTCTGCGCCGAGTGCCACGGCTTTCACTATATCCGCGCTAGAGCGTATACTGCCGCATACGACAAGGGACACATTGTCCCTAATTCCCTCATCTCGCAGTCGTTTGTCCACACTGGCGAGGGCAAGCTCGATGGGAATCCCCACATGGTCGCGAATACGCGTAGGCGCGGCACCTGTACCGCCGCGGAAGCCGTCAATCGCGATAATATCCGCGCCGCTTCTCGCTATTCCGCTTGCTATCGCCGTTACATTGTGTACGGCGGCTATTTTTACGATTACGGGCTTTTTGTAGTCTGTGGCTTCCTTTAGGGAATAGACTAGCTGTCGCAAATCTTCTATAGAATATATATCGTGGTGCGGCGCAGGGGAAATAGCGTCCGTCCCCTCGGGAATCATGCGCGTGCGAGATATATCGCCCAAGATTTTTGTGCCTGGCAAATGACCGCCGATACCTGGCTTCGCGCCCTGCCCCATTTTTATTTCGATGGCAACGCCGCTGTTTAAATACTGCGGGTGAACGCCGAACCGCCCAGACGCGACTTGTACTATTGTATTTTCGCCGAATTTGTAAAAATCCTCGTGCAAGCCGCCCTCGCCTGTGTTGTAGACTATGCCTAGCTCTTTTGCGGCGCGGGCTAGGCTTTCGTGGGCGTTGTAGCTAATCGAGCCGTAGCTCATGGCGGAAAACATCATAGGCATGGAAAGGGAAATTTGCGGCGGCAAATTGTTTATTAGTCTGCCGTTCTTGTCGCGTTCGATTTTTTTCGGCTTCGCGCCGAGTGATACCTTTGTTTCCATTGGCTCGCGCAGGGGGTCTATAGACGGATTTGTCACCTGTGACGCGTTTAGCAGAATTTTGTCAAAATAGACGGGGTAGTTTTCGGGGTTTCCCATGCTGGACAACAAAACGCCGCCGCTGTCCGCTTGCTTGTAAATCTCGTTGATTGCTTTGCCGCTCCAGTTTGCGTTTGTTTTGTAGGTGTTGCCGCTGTGTACGATTTTTAGCGCGTGGGTGGGGCAGAGCGTACAGCACCTATGGCAGTTTACGCATTTTGAATCGTCGCAGAGCATTTTGTTTTTGTCCGCTAGAAATTCGTGTACCTCGTTGGCGCATTGGCGTTCACAAGCGCGGCACGAGATACATTTGTCGTAGTTTCGCACTATTTCGTATTCGGGATATAGGAAATTCATTGTGCCTCGCCCCCTGTCAAGTGAACAATTACTGGCTGACCGCCTTTAGGCGACCACACCTTGTCGAGATTTGGTTCAATAATACGTATAGCCGATTCCTCGCTCGATATATAGACCCTGCTGTCTTTTTCGCCTACTACCATACTTCGTAGCTTTAGCCTGTCGTTCAGTGCCATAATGCCGTTCTCGAAGCCTACGATTATTGAAAACGGCCCAGTAATTAGCTGTCCTGAGAACATTGTGCGTAGGTATTCGTGGGCTTCGCGTTCCTCGGGCTTCATGCGTTCGATTGTTTGCCAGAAGGGCGCGGCTATAGTCGCGGCTATTTCGTTTAGCGTAAGCCCTTTTTTCCTGTGCAAATAATCGACAATATAGGTAATTACCTCTGTGTCCGTCTGCAATGTGCATTTGTAGCCGTACATTTCAATCGCGCGGCGGTTTGCGTCATACGAGGAAATTTCGCCGTTGTGAACAACGGAATAGTCCAACAGCGCGAAGGGGTGCGCTCCGCCCCACCAGCCTGGCGTGTTGGTCGGATACCGCCCATGCGCGGTAAAGCACCAGCCCTCGTAGTCCTCTAGGCGATAAAAACGCCCGACATCTTCGGGAAAGCCGACTGCCTTAAAAACGCCCATATTCTTTCCGCTGGAGAAAACGTACGCATCCTGTATGCGCGTGTTTACGCGGAACACGCATTTTGCGGTAAATTCGCGTTCGTCTAGCTGACTTTCCGCCAGCTTTGTGGGTAGCGGCGTAACAAAGTAACGCCAAATGAGCGGCTCGTCTGTTATTTCCTTTATTTTCCTTGTTGGTATTTTCGAGAGATTGATAATATCAAAATGCCGCTCCAAAAAGTCTTCACATTCTTTTTTTGCCGCCGAAGAATCGTAGAATACGTGCAAGGCGTAATAATCCTTATATTCGGGATAAATTCCATACGCCGCAAAACCGCCGCCAAGCCCGTTGGAGCGGTCGTGCATGACGGCAATAGAGCGGATAATTTGCTCGCCGCTCATGCGCTTGCCCGATGTGTCGATAATGCCCGATATAGCACAGCCCGATGGTATTCTGATTTGACCTTCTCGCTGCATTTTTTAGTCCCTCCCGTGTGTGTGCATATAAAAAAGGTGTCCACCAAGCCCAAGCCCAAGCAATTGCGGAAAACCGCCGTATCGCTTGACTTAGCTTGATGAACACCTTTGTTCATTCTGTGGTTAATGTACTATATGGGGTTGTGGTTTGTCAAGGGTGAAATTTGGGAGAGCTTATTCCTAAATTCTTCCAGTATAATAATGCCTAACTGGGAAAAAATTTTAGTAATGGGTCTACTATATGCAGGGAAGCTGTTAAGGCTTCGAGGCGATATTCCCACCACAGACCATTCGGAGAAAAGGGGCAAAGCCCCAAATAAAAGTTCCTAGAGGGCAGATGATGATATGTACAGCACCAAGGTAGAAATCTGCGGCGTAAACACCTCTAAATTGCCGGTGTTGAAAGGGGAAGAAAAACGAACGCTTTTTGAACGAATACAGGAGGGCGACGAGGAAGCGCGTGAGAAGTATATTTTTGGAAATTTGAGGCTCGTGCTTAGCATAATCCAAAGGTTCAACAATCGCGGCGAGTATATCGACGATATTTTTCAGGTGGGCTGTATCGGGCTGATTAAGGCGATTGACAACTTTGACACCTCGCAGGGCGTGCAGTTTTCCACCTACGCTGTGCCTATGATTATCGGCGAAATCCGTCGTTATCTGCGGGATAACAACACGATACGAGTAAGTCGTTCGCTGCGCGACACGGCTTATAGAGCGTTGAGCATAAAGGAAAAGCTAACCTCAAAGAACGCCAAGGAGCCTACGATTGAAGAAATCGCAAAGGAAATGGAAATGCCCAAGGAAGATGTAATGCTTGCGCTGGACGCAATTCAAGACCCTGTTTCGCTCTTTGAGCCTGTGTACAATGACGGCGTGGACGCGGTTTTTGTGATGGACCAGGTGTCTGACGAAAAAAACACAGACAGCCGCTGGCTGGAAAATCTTTCGCTCTCCGAAGCCTTGAAACGGCTCGGGGATAGGGAAAAGCATATCCTTAGTCTGCGTTTTTTTGAGGGGAAAACGCAGATGGAGGTGGCTGACGAGATAGGTATAAGCCAAGCACAGGTTTCCCGCCTGGAAAAAAACGCGTTAAAAAACATGAAAAAGTATATTTCCTAGGCGGTGCTTTGCGGAGCTTGCAGTGTAAAATAAAATATATTGCGTATTTCAAAAAAAAGTGTATAATACTTTTGAGATAATCAACTCTACATTTTTCGTGATAGGAGGCGAAATAATATGGAAGTTTTAAGAGTTTCATCAAAATCCGAGCCAAAATCTGTTGCGGGAGCCATTGCGGCTATTTTGCGTAACGATGCACCGGTTGAAATTAACGCAATCGGCGCGGCGGCGGTAAATCAGGTAGTAAAAAGCATTGCGGTGGCGCGTGGTTATGTCGCGCCGAACGGTATTGACCTTGTATGTATTCCTGCGTTTTCTCAGCTAGAGGTTGACGGCAAGGAAAAAACGTCCATCAAATTTGTGGTGGAAAAACGCTAGGTTGTCTAGTGACTTGGTAATTTTAAGAATCCCTGCATGGGTAAGGATTTGTTTCACAAGTCCGAAACGCTCCGCAGGGATTTTTTTATGGTATATCAAAGAAATGGAACGCGGATTTTCGCGGATTTAACGGATTCTCGCGGATTTTATCGGACGCGTTTTTAAATCCGTGCAATACGAGCAGTACGTGTTGCGTTAGTTTTTAATGAACGCAAGAAAGAATCCGCGTAAATCCGCCAAATCCGCGCAAATCCGCGTTCCATTTCTTTTAAATCCGCTAAATCCGCGTTTAATCGCTTTTAAAACTGGAGAGCCTACACGCTTTCGCCGTTCGTGCGTTTGTTGTGGGCAAGCCCCTATGGAGTTGACTTCATGCAAAAAGTAACAGGCAACATCAACGGCATACGGCGTTCGTACATCACACGCTTGGAGCAGATTTTTGAAATCGGCAGCATCGAGCGTAAAATCTTCTGTTCGCCAGAAATTATCGAAACGCTTACTTTTTTTACGCAAGCGACAGGGCGCGAAGCCATGGTTTATATCGACCGCGCAGGGCGGGTCGAGGCCGTAATCGTGGGCGAGCAAGACCGCGTTAGCTTGCCTGCGCTTAGCAAGCGGCGTTCCGAGAATAGGCTAAGCGGCATAAGGTGTATTCACACCCACCCAGGCGGAAACGCGCTTCTTTCGCATGTAGACATTCAGTCGCTAAAGAGCCTGCGCCTTGACGCTATGGCGAGCATAGGCGTACAGGACGGCAGCGCGAGCCTTATGCAGGTAGCTATTTTGCACGAAATAACGCCCGACGGCGAAATAACGGCGAGCATTTTTGAGCCGTACAAAATAGACGAAATCCCCCACGAATTTCTATGGGGCGAAATAGAAGCGGCGGACATGAGAATACGCCCCCCCGAGTCGAAAAAGGCGGAGCGGGAAATAGCGCGCGCCATTTTGGTGGCATTGGGCGACGAGCCAGTGGAGCTTAAACAGCTCGCCGACACGGCGGGCTTTATTACCGTGGGCTACGTAACGCAATCAAAGCCCAAGCCCGACAGGACTTATTACCTCGGCTACGGAAAGCTGCACGACCTAGTATTGGAAATTCAAAAGCTACAGGCAGATACCGTAATTTTTGACGACGAATTAACGCCGTCACAAATTAGAAATATACAAAAAGAACTGGGAAAAACGGAAATAATCGACCGTACCGCGTTAATTCTCGATATTTTTTCCAGTAGAGCGTCCACCCACGAGGGGCGGCTACAGGTAGAACTCGCCCAAACGAAGTATTTGTTGCCGCGAATGACCGGCTACTGGGGGCATTTCACCAAAATGGCAGGCGGTGGCGGCGGCGGCGGCGGTGCAAGGCGCGGCGAGGGCGAAACACAGCTAGAGGTAGACCGTCGGCTTTTGCGTAACAGGCTTAACGAGCTAGAGCGCGAGCTAGAAAAAGTAAAATCTCGCCGCGAGGTACAACGCGCCGCACGCGAACGCTCGAAAATTCCCATTGTCGCGCTGGTGGGCTACACAAACGCGGGCAAATCTACCCTTATGAACGCGCTCTCGGGCAGTGACGTGTTAGCCGAGGACAAGCTGTTTGCCACACTCGACCCAAAATCGCGCAGGGTAAACTACGGCGGCGGAGAATTTTTGTTGGTTGACACGGTAGGCTTTATCAACAAGCTGCCGCATGACCTAGTAAACGCCTTTCGCGCTACACTGGAAGAAGCTCGCTACGCGGACTTGCTCTTGCACGTTGTGGATTGCTCCGCGCCAGAACGCAACATGCAAATAAAAGTAGTAAACGACGTACTCGCCCAGCTGGAAGCCCACACAAACCCAACGCTCACGGTGTACAACAAGTGCGACCTCGCCGAAAATAACATAGGCGGCATGGATAGCGTAGGCATATCCGCCAAAACAGGCTTAGGCGTAGAAAATTTAAAGACTGCGATTACGAAAAAGCTCGCGGAGCTTCGCGTGCGGGTCGAGGTGCTGTTGCCGCTTTCCGCAGGGGGCTTGGTTTCGCGCGTGTATGAGAATGGGCAGGTGCATAAATGTGAGTATTTGGCAGAGGGGATACGGCTTGTGGCTACTGTGGCGGGGGAGGAGGCGGAGAGGTTGAGGGGGGAGATGATTTATTAGTTTATTAAAAACCCGCGTAGCTTATAAAACGCGGATTTTTTTATTTTTAGCTGTGATAGGGCTTCCTTTAGCGTTATTTCCCCATTTTGGTATTGTGATATTGTTGTTTTTTCTTCGTTGGTTATTGTGGCTTTTGGGCGACCTAGGTTTTTACCGCTAGATTTTGCCACCGCTATGCCCTGCGCTTGGCGTTCCTTGATTTTTATCCATTCCGCTTCGGCTTGGAACGCGAGTATATGTAGCAAAATATTACATATAAATCTGTCTAGCAGGCTATTATTTTTTTGGTCGGTGTCGAGTATAGGCGTGTCCAAAATTTTGACAATAACGCCTTTTTGCTTTAGGTTCTGCCATTCGTTGACAATGCCGTCATAGTCACGGCTTAGGCGGTCGATATTCTCAATATAAAGAATATCGCCCATTTTTAGGCGATTTACGAGCTTGTGATATTTGAGCCGTTCTGTGCTTTTTCCGCTTTCTTTTTCGACAATGATGTTTTCTTTCGGAATCCCGATTTTCAACATTTTTATTACCTGTCGCTGTTCGTTCTGTTCCTGCGTAGATATGCGGATTAGTGCGTATTTTTTTTGTGACATTAAAAATCCTCCATTTTCCGCGAAAGGTGTACCTTTCGTGGAAAACGAGATTTATAATAACAAACCGTGATATTCCAGTCAATAGCCGTAAAATTATTTTTTATTTTTTGTAGGTTAAAAACGAAAAAAGCGTTAAAATTCAATAAAAAATATATTCCACGAAAGGTACACCTTTTGCGGAATATGGCAAGCATAAAAATTTCATGGTTTCCCACGCTATGGGTTTTTGTTTGCACAAAATAATATAAAGGAGCTTGGAAAAATGAAAAGAAAGCTACTATGTATTGCACTAGCACTAATATTAGCAATGCCGTCAATGGTCTTTGCGAACAATTCAGAATTTGACTCGATTATGATGTCAATTTTAGAAGAAGAATTTAATCGTTATGCAAATTCCGTTTTGGCGGAAAACCAGTCGGCAGTAAGTTTTCTTAATGGAGAGGTATTTTGGATTACAGACGATGCAGGATTTAGCTATATCACTTTCGATTTTAGAGTGCAGTCAGATAGTGTTACAAATGCGCTTAGGAGAGGTTATAGGGTTATTGCCGATAACTCAATAATAACGGACACACAACACACGAGTGGCTGCGCTGTTGTTAATATGATGCAACCACCAATTTGGGCTTTGGGGAGGAACACGGAGAGAATAGAAAATGCAATTAAAAACGCACCAGGCACTCTCGAATGGGTTGCTTTTATTATAGCCGATGGCTTGCGTTATGAATCTGCTCCTATGCCGTTAAATCTTTCGCCCCGACCAGGGATTGACCCTGATTTTATATCTTCCCCTGTGTTTTTTGCCAGTATAGCCGCCAACGGTGAGAGAGGAACGAGAACAACCACCGAGCTAACGTTGAGATTTGACGAGAGGAACGACGACCCAACAACGCTTTCCCAAAATGACATTTCAATATCTGGCAATGTTATTGTTACAGGAATGACAGGGGTGGGGAGCAGTCGCACAGTTACCATAGAGGGGGAATGGACTGATAACGAGCGAGTAACCGTAACAATATCAAACCCCTATGGTTATCGGATTACTA
The DNA here is from genome assembly GCA_009777845.1 of Defluviitaleaceae bacterium. Lineage (GTDB taxonomy): Bacteria > Bacillota > Clostridia > Lachnospirales > WQUN01 > WQVC01. Next base: position 98,415 of record WRLD01000004.1, on the reverse strand, counting down.
CACCCTCACGAAGCGTTAATCTATATAGAGAAACTGCCCCACAGCCAACGCCCACGCCACAACCAACGCCACAGCCCACGCCGTCACCAACTCCACCGCCACAACCAACCCCACCGCCACAACCCACCCCACCACCAACAATGGGAAATTCAATCAGTGGTTTTCAAGGCGAAGCAATAAACGCAGGTGTAAAATTCAGTTGGAACAAGGATTTTAACGCACTGGGCTATCGGGTATACCGTTCTACAAATCCAAATGACGAGGGCATTTCAGTAACAGATTTTTACATTACAAGCACTGAATTTGTTGACGTTAATGTAAAATCCAACACGACATATTATTATACGGTGCGTTCCGTTTTTACCGAGGCTAGACCCCTTGACGGTGTTTTGGAAACACTAAGCCCACCGACAAACAAAATGACAATAGCTACACCAAGTCAAATTCTAGGCGATACGCTTATACCGCCAAACCCAGAAGCCACGAGGAAGTTTATTTTAATGACCTTGGATAATCCATACATGACGTTAAACGGTCAAGAGCTTGAGATAGACCCAGGACGTGGCACAACCCCATTGATTTTAAACAATCGCACTCTAGTACCAATTCGGGCGATTGTAGAGGGCATGGGCGGTAGTGTTGACTGGAGCGAAGCAATAAGAGAGATTGCACTAAGCTATCAATATAACATCGTTAGAATGATACTGGACAAGGAAGAATTTACACTAAACGGCGCGGTTAAATTCGCTGACGTTCCCGCTACTTCCATTAACGGTAGAACAATGGTACCGATACGCTTCGCCGCCGAGAGCCTAGGCTGTGCTGTAGACTGGCTTAACAGCACAAGGCAGATAGTTATTGTTTATTATTGAGCTTTTAAACGGAGCTTGGTATAACCCAAAATGTTAAAGGAGAATAGAAAATGATTAAGAAAAGTTTATGTATTCTGCTTGCGTTAATAATGTTGTTAGGTGTTTTGCCCTCGCATGTGCAAATACTAGCCGCGCCAACACCACCAACTGCAAGCGGTAATGTAGCAAACAGGATAGAACAGCTTAAAAATACATTTGATGGTAAATATTTTACAGCAAATGGTGCGGCTTGCACGCATGGTGCTAGTGGTAGCTGTAATAATTGCCGTTTATCAGATGTAATGGCAAGCATGGGATATTCACGAAACGAACTTAATGACGCTTGGACATGTGTCTCATTTGCAAGATTTGCTTTTTGGTATATTTTTGGAATTAAAACCAATAAAGCATTTACTGCAAGTGTACCTGCTGGTACTACGTCCGTAAGCAGGGCAAACGCCAAACCTGGAGACCTTGTAGTGTTTGACGGTCATCACGGTATTTTCCTGTCTGGTAACACTGGGACAATGAGCATATTAGACTTTAACGGACGAACAAATAGCATTGACCCTGTAATGTATGGCAATACCTTTTATCCAAGAACAGGTCAGCCAGTAGTCGCTATTTTTCGTGCAAACAATTATGACGAGATAAATAATTCAACACCAACACCAACACCAACACCAACACCAACACCAACACCAACACCAACACCAACACCAACCACCAACACCGTAACCATACAATACAATGCAAACGGCGGAACACAAGCCCCAAGCAGTCACAACCACGAAATTATAAGCAACGTAGCAGTTTTTCAGTTGTCAACGGCAATTCCTGTAAGGGCGGGCTATGATTTTACTGGTTGGCGGCTTGATAACAGTACCTCATACGATATTGACAATCCAGGGCAATCAATCGCAATAGGATTGTCAGAGAGCTGTACTCTGACTTACTATGCCCAATGGCAAACCTCTGTAGCACCGCCCACGCCACAACCGACACCAACGCCACAACCGCCACAGCCGCCAACACCGCAAATACAACCGCCAGTAATCAACACTCCGCCACCGTCAATAGGTTATATGTATGAGGTTAGAGGTTTCCAAGGCGAAGCAATAAACTCAGGTGTAAAATTCAGTTGGAACAAGGATTTTAACGCACTAGGCTATCGGGTATACCGCTCCACAAATCCAAACGACGAGGGCATTTCCGTAACAGACTTTTACATTACAAGCACCGAATTTGTTGACGTTAATGTAAAACCAAACACAACATATTATTATACTGTGCGTTCGGTTTTGGCGGAAGCAAATCCATTTCTAGGTGTTTCTGAAAGTTTAAGCCCACCGTCAATCAAACTTACAATAGCTACAGCAAGTCAAATTCTAGGCGATACTCTTACACCGCCAACAGCACAAGCCACTAGAAAATTTATTTTAATGACCTTGGATAACCCATACATGACATTAAACGGTCAAGAGCTTGAAATAGACCAAGGGCGTGGCACAACCCCATTGATTTTAAACAATCGCACTCTAGTACCAATTCGGGCGATTGTAGAGGGCATGGGCGGCAGTATCGGTTGGAGCGAAGTAATACGAGAGATTGCACTAAGCTACCAACATAACACCGTTAAAATGATACTCGACAAGGAAGAATTTACACTAAACGGCGCGGTTAAATTCGCAGACGTTCCTGCTACTTCCATCAACAGCAGAACAATGGTACCGATACGCTTCGCCGCCGAGAGCCTAGGCTGTGCGGTAGACTGGATTAACAGCACAAGACAAATTGTAATCGTCTATTATTAAAAGAAAGCATACAAAAAGGTGCAATCGCTTTAATGATTGCACCTTTTTGCTTATACTTTATCGCCTGCACACGCCCTAACTCCCCCTCTGCCCTCGCAAAAACTCCACCGCCGACATACGCCTTTTGCCCAACGCCTGCACCTCCGTAAGCACAACCGCGCCATCGCCTGTTTTTACGGCTATGCCGCGCGGGTCAGTACCCATCGCCCCTGCTTCCTGTCCTGCCAAAAAATCCTCGGGCAGGGCTTCGCATTTCCAGACCTTTAACACCTCGCCGTTGTACATAGTAGAACACCCAGGCGCAGGGTCAAACGCGCGTGTCATGTTGATTATTTTCGCGCTTGTGTCGCTCCAGTTTATTTGTCCGTCAGATTTTTTTAGCATGGGCGCGTGGCTAGAGAGCGTGTCGTCTTGTTTTGTTCTTACCGCCGTGCCGTTTTCGATTGATGCCACGGCTTCGAGCAGAGCCTGCGCGCCGAGTGCCGCCATTCTGTCGTGCAGTGCCGAAAAACGCTCCGCAGGGGAAATATCGAGAGTACGCTGTAGAATAATGTCGCCAGTGTCAAGCCCCTTGTCCATTTGCATTATGGTAATTCCTGTCTGCGTATCGCCGTTAAGCAGTGCGGAGTGGATAGGGGACGCGCCGCGATATTTTGGCAAAAGGGAAGCGTGGACATTTATACAGCCGTGGGTCGGCATGGCTAAAACGCCCTTTGGAAGCAATAAGCCGTACGCCACCACCACAAAAAGAGCCGCGCCAAGGCTCGATAGCTCGCCGCGGATTTCGACATTTGATATATGGAGCGTTTCGGGCTGAAAAATAGGTACGCCGTATTCCAACGCGGCGGCTTTTACTGGGCTTATCTGCATTTTGTGACCGCGCCCTGCGGGTCGGTCGGGCTGAGTGCATACCGCAAGCACCTCATGCTTTGCGAACAAGGCTTGCAAGGACGGCACGGCAAACGCAGGCGTTCCCATAAAGATGATTTTCACTTGTGTTTTTCCCCTTTCTGAGAATTAGATAGAATGGAAATATTAAGAGAGTGATAGGGCGCGGATTTAAAAGATTATGGAACGCGGATTTGCGCGGATTTAACGGATTTTCGCGGATTCTATCTGGCGTGTTTATCAAAATCCGTACAATTAAAAATCCACGTATATTGTCTGCCGTGCCCCGTTCCTTCTGTGCCTCTGTGCCTCTGTGTGAAAATCTTTTAACTAAAGAAAATGGAAGTTATACGCTTTACCTACGTTCATTATTTATCAAAAAGATTTTTTCACACAGAGGCACAGAGGGAGCGTGGCACAGCAGACAATGAAAGGCAAATTTAATTGATTTATAACACGGATTTAACGGATTTTCACGGATTACACGGATTTAGAAAACGCGCCCGAAAAAATCCGCGTAAATCTGCCAAATCCGCGAAAATCCGCGTTCCATGCCTTAAAATCCACCAAATCCGCGCTCCATTCACCCCTAACGCAACCGCCCACGCTCCCGAGAATAAGCCCTCGACCGATTCCCCCGCTCCCTCGACCGATTCCTCCGCTCCTGCTTCCTAGCGTTCAATTCCTCGTTAGTAATTTCCTGTATATTAGTAGCCTTTTCGATAAAAAGCACACCGTCCAAATGGTCTAGCTCATGGCATAGCACCGTCGTAAGAAAATCGTCCGCCTCAATCGTGTACTCCTCGCCGTCGCGGTTAAGCGCGGTTACGGTTATTTCGAGCGGTCGTTCGACATTGCCGCTACGACCTGGTACGGACAGGCACGCCTCATTGCTTGTTTGCGTGCCGCTATGGCTTATTATTTGCGGATTTATCAGCTCGTATAACTCGTCCTCGGCCTCTACTATGCAAATGCGCTTCAATACGCCCACCTGCGGCGCGGCTATGCCTACCGCGTCTAGCGAACGCAGAGTCGCCTGCATGTCGTCCAACAGCTCCAAAATAGACGGCGTAATTTCTTTTACCGTTTTACTTTTCTTTTTAAGTATTTCGTCGCCCTCTTTGCGTATAATTCGTATGCCCAATTTTCTCACTCCATTATTCTCGGGTTAAGTGTAAGGTGAATCGTCAAGTCCTTTAAGGTGTCGTTCTCTTTTAGCTTTTTTATACAATATAACACAAACGCCACAAGCGGTGCTTCTTCCTTGCATTTTACCAATAACTTCCAGCGGTACACGCGCCGTATCATGGAAACAAACGCGGGCGACAGCCCTATTATCTCAAAGCTGTTTTTAGCGAGCCTGGCACAATATACCATTGTCGCGGATAGCTTTTGCAGGGCGTTGATTACGGCTCTTTCGTCCGGCCCTGTAAGCATGACGGAAAACACATGCTCGTACGGCGGATAATTCATGGCGCGCCTTAGCGACATCTCGTATTCGTAGAATTTTTCGTAATCGCCGCTTTCCGCTAGGGCAATTGCGTAATGGTCGGGGTTGTAGGTTTGAATGAATACGCGCCCTGCATCGCCTGCACGTCCTGCACGCCCTGCCACCTGCGTAAGCAGCTGGAAGGAATATTCCCCTGCGCGGAAATCGCCAGTATACAGCGACATATCCGCCGCCACGACCCCCACCATTGTCACCTTGGGGAAGTCCAAGCCCTTGGCTACCATTTGCGTACCGATTAAAATTTGTGCTTCCTCGTTGCGGAACGCGCCTAGAATCTTGGCGTGTCCGTGTTTTCCGCGTGTGGTGTCCATGTCCATGCGTAGGATTTTTGTATCGGGGAAAAGCTGTGCTATTTCGTCCTCTATTTTCTGTGTGCCTGTTCCTGAACGTCTTATATGCTCGGAGCTACAGGCAGGGCATTTTGTCGGCAGAGGCACGCCCTTGCCGCAATAATGGCACAGTAGCTTGCCCCCTGCGGTATTGTGATATGTATGGTTTACGCGGCAATTTTCGCATGTCATAACATGCCCGCACCATCTGCAGCTCACAAATGACGAGTATCCGCGCCTGTTTAAAAATAAAATCGCTTGCTTGCCTGCGGTGAGGGTTTCGCTTAATGCTTCTTGGAACGGCGCGGAGAAAACGGAGGTGTTGCCGCGCGCCATTTCTCTACGCATGTCTATTATGTGAATTTCCGGCAGGGTTTTGTTAATGCGTTCGGTTAGCCTTGCCAGTGCGTACCTGCCGTCTTTTGCCTTTAGATACGAATCAAGCGCAGGTGTGGCAGAGCCGAGAATAACCACCGCTCCGCTAAGCTCGGCGCGTTTAATTGCCACCTCGCGGGTGTCGTATTTTGGCGCGGTTTCGGAGTGGTAGGTGTTCTCGTGTTCCTCGTCAATCACGATAAGCCCAAGCTGTGGGAACGGCGCGAAAACAGCCGAGCGCGGCCCGATTACTAGCTTGACCTCGCTGTTTAGAGCCATTTTCCATATGCGAAAGCGTTCGCCTGGCGTAAGGCGGCTATGCGTAACGGCTACCGCTTCCCCGAAGCGTTCCGAAAAAAGCCCCACTATTTGCGGCGTAAGCGCGATTTCGGGTACAAGGACAATGGCTTGCTTGCCGCTTGCTAGGACTTTCTCGATGGTGTGCAGATATACCTCGGTTTTGCCGCTCCCCGTTACGCCGTGAAGCAAAAGCGGATTAGCCCCGTCCCTTAGCAAATTTTCTATTTGGGAAATTGCCGCTTGCTGTTCGTTGGTTAGTGTAATTTCCGTGTTGCTTGGGGCGGGCGTTTTTGCCTTTTTTGCGCGCGTGCTGGGAAAGCTGCCGTCCGCCTTAAACGTAGGAATAATCGAACGCACACACGCCGCCAGAATAGTATAATACTTTTTGTGCATCCAGTGTGCAAGCCTAATTGTTTCCTCGGTAAGCACAGGAAAGTCGTCGCACACGCTATGGACTTCCTTTAGCTTGGTTACATCGTCGGGCGGCTCGTCCGACACAGCCATTACATAGCCTAGCTTAATGCCCGAGCCTTTGCCGAAAGGCACACGAACGCGAACCCCTGCGGAAACAGCAAGCCCGCTAGGGATTATATAGTGGAATAGCTTATCGACATCGCCGTGGAGAATATCGACACAGACAAGAGCGAAGGTCGGCGTGCGGTCTTGTCCAAGAAAACCGCTTGGACAAGCCCTTACTGCCTGCTTGGTCGGCGTGCGGTCTTGTCCAAGAAAACCGCTTGGACAAGCCCTTACTGCCTGCTCACTCACTATCGTCCGCGTCCTCGTCCGTTTTCGTTTCCTCGTCCTCGTCGCCGTAGAGGGTGAAGTCGTCCTCCTCCTCGGTTACGTTTTCCGTTGGCTCTTGCCTTGTGGCAAAGGAGTCGTCCTCAAAATCGTCGTCCATATTGTACGGCGTGGGCGCGTAATCCTGCTTTAAGTCCTCGCGTAAATCGTCCTTGGAAAGCGCGGTACGGTAGCGGAACGGGTCGCGCATTATACGCTCCTGGCCGCAGTCGATTAGGTTTTCGTTTACTTTTATGCGTAGCTTTGCCTCGCTCATTTCTTTTACTGCAATCGACACGGCGCGGTCTGTAGGCGCGTAGGTTAGCGGATTCGCGCCGTCAATAAGCTGGCGCGCTCTTTTTGCCGCCGCCAAGACTACTGTGTAACGGCTAGTGACGCGTTTGTCTAGCTTTTCGCACTGCTTAATTACGTCCATTAGCTGGGAATACGATGGTGTAAGCATTAAAAAACTCCTTTTATATTATAGTTGACTGGTTTTACTTTCTGTAAACGCTTCTATTTCCGCCATACAACGGAAAGGCCTCATTCGCTCGGCTTCGACAATGGCGTTGATTTTTTCTACCGCGCTTGGCACAAGGTCGTTGATTACAAGGTAATTGTAGCGGTTAATTAGCGGTATTTCCTCCAAGGTTTTTTTCAGCCGCGCGTCTATGGTTACCGCGTCCTCTGTGCCGCGTGTTCTTAGCCTGTTGGCAAGCTCGGGTAGGGTAGGGGGCATTAGGAAAATAAGCACAGCAGACGGAAACTTTTCCTTAACCTGCAATGCGCCGTATACTTCTATTTCCAATACCACTATTTTCCCCTTGGCGATTTGTTCCTCCACATATTTACGCGGCGTGCCGTAATAATTGCCCACGTAGACGGCGTGTTCGAGCAGCTCGTTCTCATTACGCATTGTAATAAAATCCTGCTCGGTAGTAAAGAAATAATCGCGCCCGTGCAGCTCGCCCTCGCGCGGCTTGCGTGTAGTGACAGAAATGCTCAACGCGTAGCCGTTTTGGGACGGTAGGCGTTTTACTACCGTCCCTTTTCCCGAACCGGACGGCCCGGAGATGATTACCAACATGCCGTCCATTTTATTCGTCGATTTCCGCTTCTGCGGTGGAATCAACGCGCGCCGCAAGCGTTTCTGGCTGAAGCGCGGACAAGACCATGTGGCCGCTGTCGGTATAAATAACCGCACGCGTTTTCCGCCCCTGTGTAGAGTCCACGAGCATTTGCTTTTCCTTTGCTTCCGCAATGCTTCGCTTTACTGGAAGCGAGTCTGTACCTACGATAGCAATAATTCTGCTTACTGGTACGGTGTTGCCAAAGCCTGTGTTGATAAGTTTTAGATTCATTTTAGAACCCCCATCATTTTTATTTCGCCGTTGGCGATTTTTATGTGAATTTTTTTATTGCCGTGTATTTTCATTACTAGGATATTGTAACAGTATTTAGGTCATTATGCCAGTCTATTACGAAAAAATCAAGGCTAGGCTTTATGGGGTTGTCCTTTCAATATAGGATATTAAAATCGTGCGTAAAGCATTGTCCCAGTCTATGGTAATGCCTATGCTTTCGCCAAGCTCACGAAGCATAAAATAATTATGACCGCCGATATTAAACACGGTAAAATCAACTCTTACGCCGTCAACAAATATAGTGGCGGTGGTGGGTTCTACGCGGAGCGTGTCTTTATTGTCGGGGGCTTCCTCGCTTACTGGCTCGTACGCCGTGCCAGTGGTGATTAACACCGCGCGCGCCTCGCTGTCCCACGACACATCAAACCTAGCCGTTGTGTCCTTTAGGATAGTGGCTATGTCCCTTAGCTTAAAGAAGCTACGCCCCTCTATATTGTACGCCTGTAGAGAAAATGGGGCTTCGTCTATTAAAATGGCTGTGTCGGTGGGGCGTGCGGTAAATGTGGCGGACGTGGTGGGTTGGGTTATGGGCGTGGTGTCGGTGGGTGTCGGCTCGCTAGGCAGACTATCAAACGCAGAAAAATCACGCTCACGCCATGCCTGTATATTATTTTCGTCCTGCATGTCGATAGTGACAACCTCAATAAGCCTTAAAAGCTCGTCAAAATCAAGCTCGTCACTTGCCCGTGGGTCGGTGTTGTCAAACCTTGAGAAGTCGGTTATTCCGTGCAGTGCGTGGGGGAAAGAGGCGCGAAAGAGAATACCGTTATCTGCCCAGTAGATGTTTAGCCTGTTATCATTGTAGTTGGACGGAATATAATATTTTCCGTCAATAAAATCGTCCTCTGTAATATCGAAGTGGTTCATAAGGTGTGCTATTTGGTAGCTATACCCTAGCTCCCAATTTTCCTGTGGTTCACGGTCGGCATGAAAGCGAACAGTTGGGTACGTGTTCATACCATAGCTATCTACGCCGTCTGCCACATTATATTTGTATACGTAATCCACACAGTCTTTGTTTACCGCTATTTCGCCAATTTCAAAGTCTTTGGGGAGATTTTTAAGCAAATGCACGGCTTCCAAAGCTGCAACTGATGGCTCGTCTGTGTATACCATAACAAACATACTTTCGGGCAATGTGCCGTCACGTCCTGCGACATAAGCACCTAAAGATTCGCCAAAAAATTCTCCAAATGAGAAAAACTCCCGATAGAAAAGGTCAGCAGGGCCGATACATGCTAAGGACGTAGCGGGTTCGGGGGTAGCATCGGGGCGAGTGTCCTCGCCATGCAGATTAGTAAATACCGAAAAATCACCCTTACGCCATGCCGATATGTTATTTCTGTCCTGCATGTCGATAGTGACAACCTCAATAAGCCTTAAAAGCTCGTCAAAATCAAGCTCGTCATTCGCTCTTGGGTCGGTGTTGTCAAACCTTGAGAAGTCGGTTATTCCGTGCAGTGCAGAGGGGAAAGAAGCATTATAGCGAATACCATTATCCGCCCAGTATATGCTTAGTCTGTTATTGTTATTGTTGCGTGAAATATAATACTTTCCGTCAATAAAATCGTCCTCCGTAATGTTGAAGATACGTATAACAGATGCCATTTCATAGCTATACCCTAGTTCCCAGTTTTCCTGTGGTTCACGGTAGGCATACAAGATAACAGAGGGGTAAATGTATCCACCGTATTCTTCATCTATTCCCTCTGGCACATCATGCCTATATCGGTAAATCACATGGCTTGGAAATACCTCTATTTCGTCAAGCTGATATTCCTCGGGTAGATTTGGAAGCAAATGAACGGATTCCAAGGCTGTAAGGAATGAACGCTCCGTGGCTGCGGCGATATACCACTCGTTAGGCACTATGCCATCTCGTGCCGAAATATAAGCATCTACAAGCTCGCCAATCGAAGAAAAGCGCAGATTGTTAAACATGGGAGAAACTAACGTGATTTCTTCGGACACCACTCGTACACAGCATACCGTGACAAATAGCACGAAAAACAGGGGTAACACTTTTAAAACTCGTTTTTTCATTTCAAATCCTCCTTTTATTTTGGTTAAGAGTTTCTTGAGCCTAGTGTTGCATTTATGGCTTTTCTGCAATTGTCACACCATGAATTGTGTCGTCGTAAGGATGGGGTGTAGTTCACTGCACATGCGCCAGAACACCCAAAATCTGGAGCTCCGTACAGGTGCGATATTTCGTGAGCGGTAATGTATAAATTATGAGACCTACCCATTGATGACGTATTTATTGTCACAGTCATGTCCGCGCCGTTATGCTGTGCCACTCCGCCTGCTTCAGTATGTTCTTGACCTGAGAAGTTACACATACCAAAATCAATAAACCTAAAGGTATTCACTGTATTTGAACGCAAAAGGTCATTGTAATGCCCCATTCTCCTATGGTGACGAAGTTCGCAATCTGTGCCGATTTTGTTAGTCCCGCATCGATTGGGGTCACATTTGGCAGTTAGTGTAGGCCCTTCCACTTCACAGCCAGGCAGTATATTAAGGTCGGGGGTTATAAGCGTACCTGTGCGGACTAAGCGTATTCCATACTCACGCCAAAAAATGGGGGTCAACGTGTCCATAACACTGATAGCTTCGTTAAGCAGGGCAGTGCCGCCGTCAGAGTTTACCACAATTCGATACTCCATGACAGAAGAAATGACTGTATCATCTATCCCTTGCATCCATTTAAGCAGAGCAGCAATGTCAGCCGCACTGATTTCATCGTCAAAATTAGTATCTGAAATAGCTGCACCATAATAGACCATTGCGTGTCTGGCAACATACTTAGCTAAAAGTGTTGCATCAGCATCGTTTATCTCGCCGTCACGATTAACGTCACCATATGAATACTTGCCTATACCGAAGCTAGGCGTAATCCTTTTGTTAAAGCCCGAAATTTCTTCTTCGCTAAAGGCAGAAATACCGAAGCCGTACAAGGCTAAAATCTCGTTGCTCGTACCAATAGAAAAGGTTTCTATGTTATTTTCAGCAGGGGCAGGGGCATAGGCGGTTACATGAAGATAGCCGAGGGTAACGGGCGGTATATACTCAAAATCCCCATGTATTTTAAAGCGTACTGTAGCGATTAAGCCTGTTTCGTCTATGACAGAAGTATTATTGCCGAGAATGACAAATACCCTGTGATTTACATGCGCCCTGCTTTCCACAGGCGGTAATCCTGTCCGAAACCTCCGTAGCCCGCCCTCGTCCTCAATCGAAATAGGCTTTAATACCGCTTCGTCAAAAACTAGATTAAAGGAAAAGCTCCATATGCCAGGGTTTGTGTCTAGCGTAAGGGTTACGTCAATTAAATCTGGCGAGCCTTGTACGCTAGTGATTGCCTTGGAAACACGCACGCCTGCTACCTCTAGTGACCTATGTGTGCCTGGGCGATAGCTGTCGTAGGTGACTTGCGCGCTGTCTATGGCGTTACGTAGGGTATCGTACACCTCTTGGGACACCCAAAACTCGGTTGACGGTATGTCCTTGCCGTCCACGCTTATGCGCGTACTGTCTATGAGTGCGTTAGCTTTGTCGATAACCTCTTTGAGTGAGAGTAACGCGGCGGCGATTTCGTCGTCCACAAGCGCGTTGCTTTGACCGATAAGCTCTTGGAGTGCGTGCAGTCCCTCGACTAGCTCATTTTCCATAGCTCGTGTGTTTAGGGTAGCTGTAGCCACATTGAGTATGGTTAGTACACACAGCACAAGAGCCGTGCAAGTGGTAAGTAGATGCTTGTTGCTTGCTTTCATGGTTTAACCTCCATTGTGTATTTTGATTCGCCCTTGGCGATTTTTTCACGTTCTAAAGACTACTATGCGTGACGATATTCCCACCACCCTACGCCGTAGAAAAGGGGCAATGCCCCTATTCGATATTCTGCACCTGCTCCCGTATCTTCTCAATACAGCTTTTCAACTCAATCACTAGCTTAGTAAGGTTTATATCCGCTACCTTAGAGCCTATGGTGTTTGCTTCGCGGTTTAGCTCCTGCATGAGGAAGTCCATTTTGCGGCCCGCCGCACCGTTTTCGTTCAATATGTTGTTTAGCTGTTCTATATGGCTTGCTAGGCGCGTCATTTCCTCGTGTATGTCGTGCTTGTCTGCGAGCAGGGCGATTTCGGTAATTAGGCGCGAATCGTCTGTAAAATGGTTGGTTAGTTCGTTTACGCGCTGTTCTAGGCGTTTTCGGTATTCGTTTACTGCGTGGGGGGTACGCTCTAGGATTTTTTCCAGTGTTTCGTAGGCGTTGGCTAGGTTTTCGGTAATATTGGCAGACAACGCCGCGCCCTCGGTTTCGCGCATGTAGTTATATTGCTTTAGGGCAAGCTCCAGCGCGGCGGACAAGCCCTCCCATATTTGCGTTTTTGTCGTAGCCAACGCGCTCTCGTACCTGTCCGTTACAATCACGTCAGGCATTTTTACGAGCAGCTCCAAGGACGGCGCGGCTTCTATTTCGTAACGCTCACGCAGGGCTTTTAGCACGTTCATGTACGCGTCGGCGTATATTTCGTTTACGTGAATGGTTATGTCCTCGGGCGTAAAGCTCTCGAAGCCGACCCATACGTCCACCTTGCCACGTACAATGTCCTGTGCTAAACGGTGGCGTATTTTTTCCTCAAATGGGTTCAAAAAGCGCGGCAATTTAATAGAATAATCACTAAAGCGATGATTTACGGATTTTATTTCTACCTTAAATTTCCTGTTGCTGTGAATATATTCGCCCCTGCCGAAGCCTGTCATGCTTTTTAGCATAGAATCCTCCTAGTACCTTTTATATTTCCCGCCGCGCGGCTTTGTGTAGCCCATGCCCCTTGCGGCACGGCGATTGGCGTTTATTGCCATTATTATTCCCATAATTCCCACAATTGTACCAATTAAGCCAAACCAATAGGGCAACGCCCTAAGCGTAAAAATGCTCCCAAAAAACGCGGACAAATAATAGTCCATATCGCTATCAAAATTGCGGGCGATTACCTCACGCGCCGCAAGCAACGGCATTTCGTGTATAACCGTATCGCCCGACAAAAACGCGACTGTTCCCACTCGTGCGCCTGCCCCTAGCGGAGCGCGCAGAACGCTCTCGGCTTCCTCTGTTTCCACATATAGTAGCGTGTCGAATGTGACATTATGTGTAAGCGTATTGTATTCTTCGAGCGTAAGAAGCGCGGAATAGCTTTCGCCAAAGAGGATTTCGAGCGTTTTTTCGTCCCCTAGGCGCGGATTTTCTATGGTAACGCTCGTGAACGGCGTATTTTCCTGCGCGATTTCACGGAAACGAAAATTGGTAAAGCCGTAGTCGATTAGTCGGCGCGTGTCCTGCCACCGTGCGATGTCCGTACCGCCCATTACCACGCTCACTAACTGCATTCCCAGCTCGTCATTATATGCCACGCCTGCGAATACATGCCCCGCAGGCGTTGTAAAGCCTGCCTTCGCGCCGATTATATAGGGGTGTCCGTGGGGCGCGTCGGGCAGCATTTGGTTTGTGCTTGCCCAAGAATATCCGCCCTCCTCAAAGAGCGGCTTGGCTACTATGTCGGCAAGCTCGGGAATTTCCATAAATGCCCTTGTTATTATGGCAATGTCCAGCGCGGTGGTAAAATGGTTCTCAAAGTGCTGTCCAAAGGGATTGTTAAACTGCGTACCCCTCGCGCCTAGGGCGGCCGCCTTTTCGTTTAGCATATCGGAAAAGAGCCGCTCCGCCTCGGCATATGAAGCGGCTGGCGTAGCCTTTCGCACAGTGTTAAGCGCGAGTACACGCCCTGCCTCGTTAGTAGAGCGGATTAAAAACGAGTGCAATAACATTCTTACGGTAAGCGTTTCGCCCTCGGAGTGGACATTGGTGGCAAAGCCTGCGGGCATGTTGCGTATTTCCGTGCCTATGGTTATTTCCTCGTTAAAATCCAAATTTTCATAAGCCACCAACGCCGTCAACAACGCCGTCATGCTCGCAGGAAAACGCCTGTCGCGCTCGTTCCGCGAATACAAAATACGGCCTGTGGTCTGTTCTATTAAAATAGCGGAGGGTGAGTCTAGGGTAGGGGGGGTCGCGTGGGCTTGGGTGGGGGTTAGTATTAGTAAGGGAATTGTTGCCATACATATGAGGGTACGCTTGATAAAGGTCATAGGGGGTAGCTCCTTTGCGGAGTTTTTTTAAGTATATCCAAGTATATCAAACTATGCGAATTAAAACACAATAAATTTTTTCTTGCGTTTATTCAAAACTGGCGAAATGCGGATTACGTAGGTTTTTAAAAGGTATCAAACACGGATTTGGCGGATTTACACGGATTACGCGGATTGGCTCGTGGGAAAATATTTCACGGATTTCCCACGAACGAATCCGCAAAATCTGCGTAAATCCGTTAAATCCGCGTTGAATAAATCATTTGTTAAGTCACGGATTAAGGGAATTTGCAGGTTTTTTGTAGGGGACGGATTGCAGGTTTTTTGTAGGGGACGGATTTATCCGTCCCGAGGTACGCACGTTCGTCAATTTGGGGAGAGTAACGTCCATTAAGCAGGCAGTAAGGTGTTGTCTAAGTGGTTTTCTTAGACAACACCGCACGCCGACCAACGCAGAGCGAGGTAGCCTCGGGACGGATAAATCCGTCCCCTACAAGTCCCTGCGATAAACGCACGAAGCTGAAATGCGTGAATCAAACACGGATTTGGCGGATTTACACGGATTACGCGGATTGGCTCGTGGGAAAATATTTCACGGATTTCCCACGAACGAATCTGCAAAATATGCGTAAATCCGTTGAATCCGTGTTTAATCCATATATTTTTATAATGACTAAACAAAGACATAAAAAAAGCCACCAAATTTATTGGTGGCTTTAGAGCCTGTTTATTATGCTTCTTATTCATCTCCGTGTATACGGTGTCGGTAGCATAACCGCCATAGTGGCAATCTCCAACGGAACTTCCTGCAATGACATTTCGTCGGCGGAGGTCATAAAAATAATGAACCGTGTTTCCGCTTCCGTGCCGAGCAACGCAGGAAACCTTAAAACCAGCTCGTTTTCGTCAAAAAAGTATCTGCCTGTCGCGACTATGTTTAATTCGTATCTTTCCACTGTTCCGTCATCAAAGAATGTTACTCGGCTACCCAAATTAGTGGGCGTATACCACGCCGTGTCGGCAAAATTAGATGCCTGCATTTCTCCGCGTAACCATGTGCCGACTATGTTTTTTTGTGCCATTTCCGCGCCCGATTGTGCAAGGCGGTCTTGTTCGGCTTGTGCGGCTTCTTGCTCGCGCTGTCTGTCCTGCTCCGCCCAGCGTTCTTGATTGCGTATCTGCTGTTCCTGTCCAAGCTCGAAATACAATTCGTTTAGGCTTCTCAAATACTCTTCGGAATCCTCATAATCGCCAAGCTCGGTAAATATACGGCGGAATGGTTCCAGTTGAATCAACTTCACATCATTGTGGTGCATTTCATTCCCATAACCTTGTGCGGTCTGAACAAGCTCGGCTACATAGGAATCTATATTTTCGTAGCCTGCCACTGCACGTTCATACACCTCGGGTCTTATTATTTCAGCCATTTCCTGTGAATTTCTAAAATCGCCCGCATCTCTAAAATGACTAAACGCATCAAACAAATTACCATCATAGCCCCTGCTTCTCTGATACTCCTGATACCTATAATGCCCGAAAGCATAGTTATAAACCGCCGCAGCGTCTTGATAATCCGATACTATTTTCCAATCGCTACCACCCCGTGTGGTTATACTGATAAGTTCAGAAACCGTATTCCAATAATCCCCCGCATCAAGATACGCCATTGCCCGCGAATACACATTAGCGGGGCGGTTATATATAGACTGGTACACCAAATGCACTACCAATAAAATTACGGCAACGGCGATTATTCCCGCAAAAATTTTACCTATTATTTTACGTTGTTTATTTATGTTTATTTCGCTTTGTTGATTGTCCATTGTCATTTCCCTCCAAAAATAAAGTATAATACTCCAGTGTGAGTAATTTAACATAGCTATATTTCTTTTTCAATCTAAAATAAAAAATTTTAACATGTCCTTGCATTTAATTTTTACTGTGGTATTATTTACATATATTGGCAAGACGAAAGGGGTAATATATAGTGAAGCTACTATCAGAAGTGCAGATAAGCGTACACAACAGGGTGCTAATTGCCGCGCCGTCGGGGGAATTAGACCATTTCCAGTCGGAGCGGCTGCGCGCCCAAATAGATGCGGCTTATGAAAAATCGTCCTGCAAGCATATTGTATTTGACATGGCGGGCGTTTCGTTTATGGATTCGTCGGGCGTGGGGCTGGTTATCGGGCGGTACAAAAAAGCCGCCATAAGCGGCGGCAAGCTGATTGTCTGCAATATGAGCGAAAGTGTTTCGCGGCTGTTTTCGTTATCGGGAATGGGAAAAATAATACAGGAAGCGGATTCTGTAGGCGCGGCGTTAGACATACTCGGAGTAGGGGGGACGTTGTGATGAACAAAATTAAACTGGAAATAGAGGCTTTGCCCGAAAATGTCGCGCTTGCGAGGGTTATGACCTCTGCGTTTGTTTCCATTTATGACCCGAATATGAGCGAGCTTTCGGATATAACTACCGCCGTTTCCGAGGCGGTGACAAACGCAATAATTCACGGCTACGGCGAAAACGAGGGAGCCGTCCGCATGAGCCTTTCCGCAGAAAACCGCGTTATTACCATAGAAATTTGTGACGATGGCGCGGGAATCGAAAACATAGAATCGGCGCGCGAGCCGCTTTTTACCACCAAGCCGGAAATGGAACGCAGCGGGCTGGGCTTTACCGTAATGGAAGAATTTATGGACGTGGTGGAGGTAAAATCGAGCATTGGCGAGGGGACAAGCATTGTTTTGAAAAAAGAATTGGGCGGGGAAGTTTAGCATGGAAGAAACTCTAAGGCTAATCGCTCTTGCCCAGGACGGAAACGACGATGCCGCCGAACAGCTAATTAAAGAAAACAACGGCTTAATATGGTCTGTGGTGAAAAAATTCGCAAAACGCGGCTACGAGCTAGACGATTTGTACCAAATAGGGGCAATCGGGCTTTTGAAGTGTATCCGCAAATTTGATTCGTCCTTTGACGTGAAATTTTCGACCTACGCCATTCCCATGATAATTGGCGAAATAAAGCGATTTTTGCGTGACGATGGGCTTATAAAGGTGTCGCGCCCCATGAAAGAGCTTGCCAAAAAGGCGCGGTATACCACGGAAATGCTTACGTCCAAGCTAGGCAGACAGCCGACAATCAGCGAGCTTGCCAAGGAAATAGGCGTAGAAGTAGAGGAGCTGGTAGTCGCCATGGAGTCGGGTCACGATGTGGAGTCGCTATACACCACAATTTACCAAGGCGACGGAAGCCCGATTTTTCTAATCGACAAGGTCGCGCAATGCGAGGATTCGGGCGACCATGCGGTAAATATTCTCGCGTTGAAGCAGCTAATAGAACGCCTCAAGCCAAAGGAGCGCAAGGTGATTATTCTGCGGTATTTCCAAGACAAAACGCAGACGGAGGTGGCAAAGGTTATTGGCGTTTCGCAGGTGCAGGTCTCGCGGATAGAAAAGAAAGTATTGCATACCTTGAGGAGTGCGCTGGAGGGGAGTGGGTAGCCGATTATTGACATTGCCTATACATTGTGACATGATAGACCTGTCGTGTAGGGAGCTGATTATATATGAAAACAGCAAATTACAATATTCGCATAGACCCTGTTATAAAAACCAAGGCGGAAAAAACCTTTGCCGAGTTTGGGCTTAATTTGAGTGAGGCTATCAATGTATTCTTGCACGCCTCAATCAAATGGCAAGGTTTTCCATTCGATGTGCGAACACCAAACCCAAGACTTATTCAAGCCATGCAGGAAACCGAGCAAATTTTAGAAGAATACGCCAATGGCACGCGTATTTCTCAACCATATACAAGCGTACACGATATTCTCCAAGAAATTCTGAACGAGGATAATGACGATGATGTATGACATTGACCGTTCTGTCAAAGCATTTCGGCGAAGTGTCCGCAAGGTTGCCAAGCGTGGTTATGATATGTCAAAGCTAGAAATTACCATTGAATTATTAGCAACGAGTAAGCCTATGCCGCCCGAATACCGCGACCACCCTCTGAAAGGGAAATATGTCAGCTACCGCGAATGTCATGTAGGCGGTGAAGGCGACTGGCTGTTGATTTACAAAAAAGACAATAATCGCCTTATCCTTGTTTTGACTGAAACTGGTACTCATTCGGATTTGTTTGACTGATTACTCCCCAAAATCCTCGCCCATACCTATCATATCCCGTCCGTGGACCTTATACCGTTCGCGTTCTTTTTGTACATATTCCTCTAGCAGGTTTAAAAAATTGCGTGTTCCTTTTATTGACTTTATTTCCTTTGTGGGGCTGGTTCTGTCCTTGGCGTGTACTATTACCGTGCCGCAGCCGAAGATTCGCTGGCTTAGGGGCAGCTTTAGCGATAAATCGACTACGCGGTACAGCTCGATACGTTCCTCTTTAATACTGAGAAAGCCTATGCGCGAATATAGCTTTGTCGGCGTTAGTATGTATCGCGTAAACGAAATAGGCAAGCCGAAATAGCATTTTTTGCCGCTCCAGAGGACATCGCCGTAAGATTTGCTTAGTTTTTTTGTAGACATGGTTAAATCGCCACCTTTAAGAATTTATATTGCAAATTTACTTTACTTTCCATAGTCTAGTGTGTCAAGAAATTTATTCTACGGCAAACGCACGTTAGTCAATTCGGGGCGGATAACGTCCATTAAGCAGGCAGTAAGGTGTTGTCTAAGTGGTTTTCTTAGACAACACCGCACGCCGACCAACGCAGAGCTAGGTAACCTCGGGACGGATAAATCCGTCCCCTACAAAAACCCTGCAAACGTGTCAAGAAATTTATTCTACAGTGCTTGCGTATATCCACAGATTATGCTATCTTTTTTCCGTATTTTATTTTATCAACAAAGGAGTTTAACACCGTGAAGAAAAAATGCTTCAAAATGCTTTTAGCCCTGCTTTTGCTTGTACTCACAACGCAAGCGTTGGCAATGGCTGTCTATTCTAGCGCAGAGCTGGAATATCTTACCAAGTTCAACGAGCTAACGGGCAGCAATTTTTCGCAGGCTACTATGCTAACGCGCGAGGATTTTTGCGTGGCGGTAGCAAAGGTTTTTGTCGGCGAACAAGGCGCGACTTCTCTGCCGTTCGCGGATATAGGCGAAATCAAGTCCGAAAGCCTGCCATGGCTTGCCGCGCTTTACGAAAGGGGCATACTAAGCGGAAGCCTTGAATACGGCGAGCTTTATATGTACCCAGGCGCGAACATTACGCGGCAGGAAGCCATAGCCATTTTAGGCAGAATTTTGGGGGAAACGTCAAGCACGCCGCTCTCTTTTAGTGATTCCGATGACGTGGCAGACTGGGCGAGGCCTTATATCGCGTGGTTTGCGGAACGCGGCATTGTCACAGGCTACCCAAACGGCGCGCTAGGGGCTGTTGACACAATGACGGCGGCACACCTCGCCGCTTTGACAATGGAAACCGTGTATTTCCAACGCGGCGGCGCGGCGGTTACGACAATATACGGCACAGGCAGTCACGGGCTTGTGGACGGCAACGCGACAGTGGCTAAATTTACCAGTCCGCAGGGCATTGCCATAGGCTCTGACGAAATATATATATTTGACACGAATAATAACGCAATCCGCCATATCTCGGCAACGGGTGTTCGCACGCTCGTTGGCAGAGCGGATTATATTGACAGTAACGGCTTGCCCGCAGGGTATTATGTAGACAGCGAGGTCAATACCGCACTGCTAAACCGCCCTACGAGCGGCGTAATTGCCGCAGACGGCACGCTATATTTTGCGGATAGCCAAAATAATACAATCCGTATGCTTCGCAATAACCGTGTGACCACGTTTAGCGGCACTGGCGAGGCAGGTCATACGGACGGCGCGGCAAGTGCGGCTTTGTTTAACAGCCCCATGAGCATTGCCATGGACAACGCAGGAAATATCTACGTAGCAGATACGCTAAACGAGGTCATTCGCAAAATAGACACAAGCGGCAACGCAACCACTATAGCAGGAACGGCAGGAAAAAGCGGCTTCCAAGACGGCGCGGCGTTGTCTGCGTTGTTCCGCTCGCCGTCTGGCATAGCGGTAAGCGGTGACGGCACTGTCATTTTTGTGGCAGACACAGGAAACCATTTAATACGCAAAATAGAAAACGGCGCAGTGTCCACTCTCGCAGGACGTATCGGCGAAACGGACAGTGACGGCGAGCCGATTGGCAGTTCGGAGCTGTTTAATCTGCCCAAGGGGCTTACGCTTGCCGAGGATATTTTGGTGGTAGCGGACAGCGCGAACCATAGGATATGCGCGGTTACTATGTCGGGCGATGTCGCGGTTATCGCGGGTACAGGCGAGCCTGGCAGTGCGGACGGCGTTCTCGCACAGCTCAACGCCCCTGCGGACGTTGCTTACCATGACGGCGTTTTGTATATTGTTGATACTGGAAATAACCAAATTCGGGTTATGTCATTTGAAATAGGAGGGGAATAATTATGTGCAAAAAATGTAAATTTACCGTTATTCTTGTAGCTCTTGTGGCGGTTAGCCTGCTGTTGCCGTTGTCGTGGGCGTTGGCTTCCTCTGCCAGAGAGGTGTCAGTGCATAGAACAGAGGGAAGCGGCGTAAAAATGACAAAGGGTACAGCCCGAGAATTTGGCGTACGAGATGGGCTAAAGCTCTATGACGGATATACCATTTTTACCGATGCCAATTCCTATGCGTGGTTAAACCTAGACGACACCTCGCTTGTTAAGCTAGACAAAAGCACAAACGTGGGTATCGGCAGGGCTTCACGCAATAGACTTGCGCTTACCGTAAACACTGGCAGTATAGCCGTAGATGCAGGCACGCAGGCCGCCGACGAACAGCTAGAGGTACACGTAGGCAGTACCATTTTGGCGGTACGCGGCACGTTCTTTATCGTGGAATACGGCTACGGCGACCATGTGCGGTATATCATGCTAGAGGGCGAGGCAATGGTAAACGGCATATTGCTGACGGCAGGCTATTCTATGGAAGCGCATGACGAGGGCACTATTCCCGACCAAGACTTTACTCCGCAGGAATGGGATATAGCGGAATTTAGCCGCTTTACGCTTACCGCTATTTTGGAAAACAGCGAACGGCTAAGCGAAGTATTTACCGCCGAGCAATTTGCGGAAATGCAGGCGCTGCTTGACGCTATGCCCGAGGAGGATTACGCCGCGCCGCCTACGATTGGCAAAATAATAGAATACAATACAGCCGCGCCTACCCCCGAAAGCAGCCCAACAAGCGGCTCTGAAAGAACCTTTGGCAACCAAGGGGGAGATAGCGGCAACGATAATTATATGCCTGATGTGTCGCCAAGCCCAAGTCCTAGCCCCTCGCCAAGTCCATCGCCAAGCCCAAGTCCAAGTCCCTCGCCTAGTCCTTCGCCAAGCCCAAGTCCTAGCCCCTCGCCTAGTCCTTCGCCAAGTCCAAGTCCTAGCCCCTCGCCAAGTCCTTCACCAAGTCCAAGTCCAAGTCCTAGCCCCTCGCCAAGTCCTTCACCAAGTCCAAGTCCTAGCCCCTCGCCAAGTCCTTCACCAAGCCCAAGTCCTAGCCCCTCGCCAAGCCCAAGCCCCACATCAACCTCAACATCAACCGCATCACCAAGCCCCACATCAACGTCAACATCAACCGCATCACCAAGCCCCACATCAACGTCAACATCAACCGCATCGCCAAGCCCCACATCAACATCAACCTAAATAATAAAACACGGATTTTAAAGGCATGGAACACGGATTTACACGGATTACGCGGATTCGTTCGTGGGCGAATCCACATGGATTTTCCCACGAGCCAATCCGCGAAATCCGCGAAAATCCGTTAAATCCGTGTCCTATATAACTAAAAATTCGGATTTATGTTCTGTATCAACCCGCTCAACATCAACCCAAAGGGGGAGGATTTCACATGACTATCACAATTTACGGAAGCCGCGGCTCTATTCCTTATTACCATAAGGACAATATACGCCTAGGCATGAACACATCATGTACACGCTTAGATGTTGACGGGCGTATAATAATGCTAGATGCAGGTACGGGCCTGGTGGGCTTTTCGCCGCCGCCCGACACGAGCGTTGATATTCTGCTCGGGCATTTGCATCTCGACCATATTTCGGGACTTTCCGCATTTCCGGAATTGTATCAGCCGTGTGACATTCGTATTCACACCAAGTCGCGGGCTTCTACCCCCCTTGCCGAGCAGGTTTTGGGCGTTTTCAAGCCGCCCTATTGGCCTGTTCCGCTATCGCAGATGTGCAAGGCGGAATTTATGGAAATAAACGGCGAATTTATGATTGGCGGCACTAGGGTCATTCCCTTTGCCGCTAATCACGCCGACGATACGACCGCATTTAGGCTAGAGGGCGAAAAAACCCTCGTGTATTTATTGGACTACGAGGTCATAGAAAATACTGACGATTTTGATAGGCTTGTCGATTATTGCCGAAACGCGGACGCGGTTATATTTGATGCGGCGTATTTGCCCGAGGATTATCTAGCAAAGCGCGGTTGGGGACATTCCACCTACGAAACAGGCTTTGCGTTGGCGGAGCGTTGCGGTTGCAAACGAATGATTTTTTCACATTTTGATTACCGCTACACAGACGACGTTTATAATATTCTCGCCAAAAAGGTAGACAACGAAAAATTCCTTTTGGCGTATGACGGAATGAGCGTAACTCTATGATACAACTGCAAAAAGCATTAGACGCGGTGCTTGCGTTTAGCCGCGAAACAAGCTATTACAAGCTGCTTGAAACAATTTTGTCAAAAATGATGGAGCTAACAAGCGCGGACGCTGGCACTCTGTACGTGGTAGAAAACGAGCATCTAGTCTTTCGTATACTAAAAACGGTTAGCCTAAATATTTACAGGGGAGCTAACGAAAAAATCAACCTGCCGCCCGTCAAGCTAGACAGCGGAAATATCGAAAATATCAGCGCGTACGCCGCGTTAAATAACGAGCTGGTAAACGTGCAAGACGTGTACAAGGACGTGCGTTTTAATTTTACCGGCCCGAAAAATTATGACACGCTAACGGGCTACAAAACGCAGTCAATGCTTGTGTTTCCGCTATCCACCACTGAGGGCGATGTCGTAGGCGTAATACAGCTCATAAACGCTATGGACGGCGAAAATATCGTTTCCTTTGACGAGGTGTACGACACGGATATTTTGACCGCGATTGCGGGCATGTCTGCGAACGCCTTGGCAAACATATTGTACGCAAAGGAAATAGACGATTTGTTTCATTCGTTCGCGCGGGTGTTGACACAGGCGATTGACGAACGCTCCGCATACAATGCCAACCACACCAACAGCGTGGCGCGGCTTTGCGGACAGTTTGCCGACTATCTTTCCGCCAAATTCGCCAAGGGGCATAATTATCATTTTACGGAAAACAGAAAATCACAGCTTGTTATGGCGGCGTATATGCACGATATAGGAAAAATCATTACGCCGTTAAATATTATGGACAAAATGGACAGATTAGGCAAGCAACGCGAGTTTTTGCAGTACAAATTTGATATTAAATACGTGCAAATAGAGAACGATTTCCTCGCAGGGCGTATAACGCAAGCGGAATATCAGCAGGAAAAGGACGCGCTCGGCCAAGCGTGGGAATTGGTGGAGGCCGTGAACAAGTCGGGCTTTGTGGACGACGAAAAAATAAAGCAAATACACGCGCTCGCGGCGATTACCTACAAAGACCGCGACGGCAATACCACGCCCATTTTTACGGAGTACAATCTGCAATCATTGGCGGTACGTAAAGGCACGCTTACAGACAGCGAGCGAGAAATCATGCAGGAGCATGTTTCCATAACCTACCGCTTACTGCAAAACATGAATTTCAACAAGGCGTATAAGGACGTGCCAAGGTGGGCGAGCAGTCACCACGAGTTTCTGGACGGCTCGGGCTATCCGTTGGGACTTCGCGGCGACGAGGTGACAGTGGAGATGTGTATATTGACGATTACCGATATATACGACTCCTTGACCGCAGACGACAGGCCATATAAGAGCGCCATGCCGCCCGAAAAAGCGTTAGGCATACTTCGGGAAATGGTAAAAGAGGGTAAATTGCATGGGCAGCTGGTGGAGCTGTTTGTTAATTTTAGGGAGAGCATGGGAGTGTGACGGCTTTGTATTCGCTTACAAAACACAAAAAACTAATAGGCGGCTTACTTGTATCCCTGCTACTATTCCTAGGGTTTTATTTTAATGTACTCCAATATTTTGAATTTAAAGCGCAGGACGCGTTGTATCAGCGGCCTATTCAGCTTTCCGCGCCAGACGTGTATGTCTTAGGCATAGACGAGCAGTCGTTCGCCAGGTTTGGGCGTATGCAGAACTGGAGCCGCAATATCATGGCGGAGGCGGTTAATATTTTAAACGCCGATGAGGATTACAGACCCGCCGTGGTCGCTATAGATATTTTGTTCGCCCACGAATCGGGCGAGCCAGAAGCGGACGATAACCTAGCCCAAGCCGCAAAAAACGCGGGTAACGTGGTGGTGGTGTCCAGCGTTGTAACCACGCTTGACGACAACCTAAATATGGTTATCGACCAAATCGAAACACCGTACGAGCCTTTAAGCGAATATGCCGTACAAGGGCTTGCGAACTCTATAACGGACAGCGACGGCGTAATTCGTAACGCTACGCTTAAAGCCCCTTATGAGGGCGGTTTTTTGGACGGCTTTCCTTACGCGGTGTACAAGGCGTTTACATACGCGCCGCTTGATTTTGCCGAAAATAACGATACCGCATATATAGCCTATTCTGGGCGGCCGCGTAACTATTACGCAGGCTCCTTTGCCGACATTTTTGACGAGGACTTCGAGCCAGAGTTTTTCGCCGATGCAATCGTGCTGATTGGGCCTTACGCGCCTGGCATGATGGACTCGTACTACACGCCCGTTAGTGCCACCCAACAAATGTACGGCGTAGAAATCCACGCAAATGTTATACAAATGCTGTTGGACGAGAATTTTAAGGTGTACATGCCCGAATGGGTAAACTGGCTTGTGTTTTTTGCCGTTGTCGCAATGGCTTTGTTTTTGGGCGAAAGGACGGATATTCGGGTATTCCTCGGCGCGGTAATTTTGTTTTGCGCGGCGTATATTTTTGCCGCACTTTGGCTGTATGGGGCGGGTTATGTTTCCATGCTTGTTTACCCCATTGTGACAATGCTTGTCTTGTACGGCTACCATTTGATATACGGCTATGTACTGGAAAGACTGGAAAAACAGGAGCTAAAGCGCGCGTTTAAAAAATACGTAGACCCAAAGCTGGTAGACAAGCTAATGAAAACAGGTGAAGCGAACAGCGACAAGGTAGGAGAAAAGCGTGATATAGCGGTGCTTTTCGTGGACGTACGCGGCTTCACGCCCATGACAGAGGCATTGAAAGACCGCCCCGAGCTAATCGTGCAAATACTAAACGAGTACCTAGAGCTTACATCTACAGCCATATTTAACAACGGCGGCAGTGTAGACAAGTTTATTGGCGATGCGACAATGGCGTTGTTTAACGGCTTTGTGCCGCTGGACGACTATGTCTTTAAGGCGGTAAACGCGGCATGGGAAATGGTAACACGCGCCAAAAGCGTAAACGCTTCCATAAAGGAAAAATACGGCGTAGACGTAGGCTTTGGCGTAGGCGTAAACTGCGGCGAGGGAATAGTAGGCAACCTCGGCCCGTCCTTCCGAAAGGACTATACCGCCATAGGCGACACGGTAAACACCGCGGCGCGGCTGGAAAGCAATGCGGCGCGTTCGCAGCTGTTGATTAGCGAGTATGTGTATGTGCGTATTAAGGATAGAATACAAGCGCGCTCCGTAGGGGAAATTCCGTTGAAGGGCAAGAGTGATAAATTGGAGGTTTATGAGGTGTTGGGGGTTTTAGCACATTGACCTAACCGCTAATAGCGGGTAAAATGTAGACATTGACTGTAACGTAAAAAATACAAATTCTAAGGAGAACCCCCCATGAAAATCAAAAAATACCTCTTTATCCTCCTAGCCCTACTCCTTTCCGCGGCAAACATAATCTCAACATTCTCACAAAACGCGCCGCCGAATATAATCGTCAATGGCAATCGTGTTGCCTCGGACGGCGCGTTTATCGAAAATGGGGTTACATACGTGCCGCTTAGGTTGGTAAGCGAGGCGTTGGGCGCGACGGTCGGCTGGGACGGCGCGACCAATAGCGTGAGCATTGACCTCGCTTCCGCAAGCAATGACGCGGCGGTCGCTAGGCTAGTAGAAACAATGAGTCCTAGCGTGGTTGCGATTGTGGGCAATACGCCGAGCGGCAACCTAGGCGGCGGAAGCGGCGTTATTATACGCTCGGGCGGCGATATTCTCACCAACGCGCATGTTGTAGACCGCTTGCAAAATATTATCGTGGTTTTGCATGACGGAAGCACATACAATGGGCGCGTGAGGTTTTTTGACGAGCCGTCAGACCTTGCTGTCGTGCGGATTGACAAGGTTGGGCTGCCGATTGCGGAATTTGCACAGGACTATGACATTTCGGTGGGCGATACGGTAATCGCTATCGGCACGCCGTTGTCCTTTTCGCTTAGAAACACTGCCACAAGGGGCATAATAAGCGGCATGAACAGAGGAATATCTGGCGAATACGCGGTAATCCAAACCGATGCCGCCATAAACGCAGGCAATTCTGGCGGGCCGCTAATAAACCTAAAGGGGCAGGTCGTGGGAATAAATTCCAGTGGGCTTGTGGGAATTGGCGTAGAGGGCATAGGCTTTGCAATCCCTGCAAACACTGTCTTATATGTACTGGAACAATTCGAGCAGCACGGCGAGGTTCGCCGCCCGAAAATCAACGCCGCCTTTGAAGAAAGCTGGGCGGCGCGCAGAGGGCTTCCCACCATGGAGGGGCTTCGCGTTATGAACACTAGCGGCGGCACGCGGGACGAGGGCTTACGACAAGATGACGTTATCCTTTCCGTAGGCGGAAATAATGTACACAGTGTGGTTGATTTTAATGAACAAATGGTAAAATATAATCGCGGCGATAAGGTGCTGTTTAGGGTTCGGCGCGGTAGTATCGAGATGGATTTTCTATTGACGTTGAGTTAAAAAAACCAAAATAAAGGAGCAATCGCAATGAAAAAGTTTTTAGCCAGTCTTTTAATGCTAGGCATCATGTTCTTGGTGCTGCGTGTCTACCTCGTTTACGGTAACGACAGGGTAGAAATCTCGTTCCGTGTAGGCGATACCACCCTGCACATCAACGGAAGCCCAGTAGAGGTAGAGCCGCCGTTTATTATTGACGGCGTAACGCTTGTACCGGTGAGGGTAATAACGGAAGCGTTTGGTGCAGATGTTTCATGGGTAGCCGAAACGCGGGAGGTAATTCTCAGTTACCAGGACGTGGAAATATCGCTGCAAATCGACAATACAAGCGCGGTAGTAAACGGCCAAAGGCAGACACTGCCCCTTGCGCCGCAAATCGCCAACGGCTCCACCATGGTGCCGCTTAGGTTTATTTCCGCCAATTTTGGTGCGGACGTGGGGTGGGACGGCGCGACACAGGCAGTCACCGTCACCAAGGAGAGCTTCGGTACAGGCTCGGTTGCTATTGAGGACGCGTTACGCCGTTCGAGTATGCCGATGGTCGGCGATAGCCATTTGGGCTGGTCTATACGCCAAACGCCTGGCTTCGAGGTGGAGTTCCGCTCCTTTGACGGCAGACTGAATACATTCACGTTAAGCCATGATGCGTATTACGAGGTGGATTATTTTGACAATGCGGACGACGAATCCCTTGAAGCAATCCGCGCCTTGGAGCTAGAAACGGCAAGGCAATTTACGCTAATAAGGCATAGCATGGGAAAAACAAATAGCGGTGTCGAGTATATTCTTATTCAGCTCAGGGATAGGCTCGACTTTATCGAGCGGCGAATTTTCCTCCTTCCCACCAAGGAAATACTGGTCGTAATGACCACGATTAGCGACACTGTACCTGCCAACGAGCGTGACGGATATTTGGCGATTATCGACACCTTCGACCTAGTTTTTGATGCCGCAACCACAGAGGACTTGTCGGACATAGTAGACGGCATGAGATTAGTTGAATCAGAGGATTTTAACGTGCAATTCCGTGTGCCTATGGACTGGCGGAAATGGAACAATAGAAGCGAAAGCATAAACTTCATGGAGTTTGGCACAAAAATTACCGAGCGCGTATATGCTGGCGTTTCCTTGGAAATTTTCTCCAAGCAGGGCGAGGACAGCGCGGAACAATGGGCGGACGAGGTACTCCAGGACAAGATTACAAGCCATAATTCCAGAGTGTACAAATTCAGTGCGATTATGCCCACAAAAATTGGCGGCGTAGATGCGGTATACTTTACCGAAGCAGGTCGGTACGGCGATGCAGATTTAATTAGCACGCAGGTATTTTGGGAGCTTGGCGGATATATGTACAATATCTATGTAACCGCGGAAAAGGGCGACGACGAAACAATCAAAAGGATTTTAGATACGGTTTCCTTCGAGAGGATTAACCCTTCGGCGGTTGGCGTATTGTTCCGCGAGCCTGTCGGCGGCCTTCCTGTGTTTAGCACAGTAACCAACTCCGCCATGGGAATTTCCGTAGACGTACCTGCTACGTGGTCGCGTACGCATAGGCAGACCAGTAGCATGTTCGAGGGCGACAGCGGCATTTTGCTCACAATATCGGAGCAGTCGCGCACTGTAAATATAATCCGTAGCGATGTCGAGGAAGCCCTGCGTAGGGCGTTGCGAGAGGACGGAACCACGTCCGTACGAGGCGTTACGGCTATTCCGCAGAACGAGCTTTCCTCGCGCGGCGTTAGCGGCTTCTTGTTTGAGGTGCGCGCCGAGGTAGACGGCGCGGCGCATGTCCTTATTCACTATGTACTCAATATAGACAAGGCCTCGTACGCGGTAAATGTTATTGTTCCCGAGCATATCAATAGTACCGCAAGCATTGATATTATCAAACGAATTATAAGGAGCTTGGCGACAGTTTAGGTGGTCTTTAATGCTTTTACAGTTAAAGGAAGTACAAAAAGCGATTGGCGCGGAGGAAATTCTTACGAGCGTTTCCTTTATGTTGAAAGAAAAGGAAAAGGCCGCGCTGGTTGGTGTAAACGGAGCAGGGAAAACCTCGGTTTTTCGGCTGATTACTGGGGAATGGCAAGCGGACGAGGGCGAGGTAGCTTGTGCGAAAAATACACGCATAGGCTATCTACAGCAATTAAACGACGATGAAAAAATTTGCGAAAACCCGAACGCAAGCCTATACGAGGTTTTAGAGCAGGTTTTTTTGCCGCTAAAGGAAATGGAAGCAGAGCTTCGCGCGTTGGAAAAAGCCATGGCACAAAACCCCGAGGACAGCTATAAACGCTATGACAATTTAATGGTAAAATTTAAGAACGAGGGCGGCTACGAGCAGGATAGCCGCCTTAAAGGCGTGTTGCGTGGGCTAGGCTTTAGCGAGCAGGAATGGCAACGTCCGTTTAGAGAATTTTCGGGCGGCGAACGCACTCGCGCGCTGTTGGCAAAATTACTATTGGAGCGTAGCGACCTGTTATTGTTGGACGAGCCGACCAACCACCTTGACATAGAAAGTATCGCGTGGCTTGAGGACTTTATACGGAGCTTCCGCGGCGCAGTGCTGCTAATTTCCCATGACCGATATTTTCTGGACAAAACGGCTACAAAAACAATAGAAATAGAAAACAAAAAAGCGACCGTGTATAACGGAAATTACAGCTATTTTGTAGAAAAAAAGGCAGCCGACCGCGCCTTGGCGGAAAAAGCCTTTACGGAACAGCAAAAGGTATTGAAGCACCACGAGGAAGTAATAAAAACAATCCGCTCATTTAGAACCGAGGCGGCGATTATCCGCGCGAAAAGCCGCGAAAAAATGCTCGCACAAATAGAGCGAGTAGACGCGCCCGCAAGGGATTTAGCCAAAATGCGTTTACGCCTTACGCCAAAAATAAAATCGGGCAACGATGTGCTTTTTGCCGAAAACTTGAAAATGGGCTTTGGCGATAAGCCGCTTTTTTCCGATATAAGCCTAGAGCTAAAGCGCGGCGACAAGACCGCGATTATAGGCGTAAACGGCATAGGCAAGACCACGCTTATTAAAATTTTGGCAGGCGCGATTACGCCCCTTGGCGGACAAATTCGCGAGGGCGTAAACCTGCGTGTTGGCTTTTACGAGCAGTCGCATGTTTTTTCTGCCGAGTCGGAGGCAAAGACTATTTTCCAGGAAATAGCAGACACGTACCCGCGGCTTTCCCAGACGGAAATACGCACTACTCTGGCGGCGTTTATGTTTGTGGGGGACGATGTTTTTAAGCCTATTTCCGCGCTTTCGGGCGGAGAACGCGGCCGCGTGCAGATGTCTAAAATTATGCTGGCAGGGGCAAACTTTTTAATACTGGACGAGCCGACAAACCATTTGGATTTAGTTTCCAAGGAAATTTTGGAGGACGCGCTTCGGAAATTCGAGGGAACAGTGCTGTTTATTTCGCATGACAGATATTTTATAAACAATATCGCCACAAAAATATTGGAGCTTACGGCGCAGGGAATTACGGAATTTGTTGGGAATTATGATTATTACTTAGAGAAAAAACAGACTGTCACCGCCTCGCCAGTGCTAGTTGTTGAAAAAGGCTCGTCCAAGGACGAATATTTACGCAAAAAAGAGCAGGAATCGCTCGCTCGCCGCAAAAGGAACAGAATAGAGCGGTTAGAGGCGGACATTGCCGTCATGGAAGCCAAAATCGCAGAATGTGAAAAAAAGCTAGAGGACGACGAAATAAACCGCAACGCGCAAGCCGTGCAAGCCGTTTTTGCACAAAAAACCGAGCTAGAGCAAGAAATCGCGCTTATGTACGCAGAATGGGAGGAATTACATGAAAGCTGATAAAACCGTAAATTTTTTGATGTATATCGCAGGCATGGCGTTTAATGTTTCCATAATGGTGTTGGTGGGCTTTTTGATTATCCTTGCCTTCGGCGAGGGCTTTAACATAGGCGAGGAGCTAGCCACGGACATGACTACGGTGGGCGAGGACTACGAAATGGAGTTTGTTATACTCGCGGACACGCCCTCTGCGGACATAGCCCAACGGCTTTTTGACCAAGGCATTGTCGCCAACAAAATGCTGTATCAGCTGGAGCTTTTTTTCCGCAAATCCACCCACGATTACGCCGCAGGTACGTTTACGATTAACACTAGCATGAACAACGTGGAAATCAACCGCGCCTTGCGGGCGAGGCCGCAGGAGCTTGCGCCGTACCTTACTATACAAACTATAGAGGGGCAAACCTTAGAGGATATGGCGAAATACTTTGAGGAACGGGAATTTTTTACCGCCGAGGAATTTATGTATGTGGCGCAGAACGGACATTTTAGCTTTCAGTTTTTGCTTGACGTTCCCACCGACCGCCCAAACCGCCTAGAGGGCTATCTTTTCCCCGACACCTATCAAATTCCTGTAAATCCCAACCCTGGGGATATTATTACGCGCATGTTGGATAATTTTGCCAACAAATTTACTGACGCGTTTCACATTCGCGCGGACGAAATGGGCTTGAGCATAGACGAGGTAGTAAAAATCGCTTCGATTATAGAACGCGAAACGCGCCTAGCGGCGGAACGCCCCATGGTTTCGCAGGTAATCCACCGCCGTCTTGACCAAAAAATACGATTAGAGATGTGTTCTACGGTACAATATGTAATGGACGACCCGCCCGTACGCCTATTGTACGAGCATTTAGAAATTGATTCGCCCTACAATACCTACAAAAACAGCGGACTGCCCATAGGCCCGATTGCAAACCCCGGCATAGCCGCAATCGAAGCCGCTTTGTGGCCCTCTGACGGCGATTATTTGTATTTTGTGTTGAAGGACGAGAGTACAGGGGAGCATCAGTTTTCTCGGACCTTGGAGCAGCATAATGCGGCTAGTGCGCTTTATGGGGGGTAGGGGAGGATGTGTGGAGCGGAGTTTTTGCACTAGCCGACCGTGTGGGTGTTGTGGGGGGTAGGAGTTAAGGAGGGGACGAGAGTGAGAGCAGTATATTATAATTCGTTAAGTGCTTGGGGGTGGGTTTTGACTATGACAGCCGCCGAGTTAGCCGTCGTTGCTGTTACTTGTGTTAAGGAAGTCATTAAGCAGAGGACATTGTCCATTTGGGGTATTTCAGTTTTTTTGGAAATACTTGCAATGTCTTTTATTTTTTTATTTTTTTGTTTTTATACTGTTAAAATGCAGAGTTATGTTGTTTCGGACGAGGGCATAGGATTTATAAGATTTATAAGAGGTTACGAATATTATTCTTATTATGCAAAATGGGAAGATATTACAGCCATAGAATACAAACGCCCTGTATTCACCTTTGGTGTCAAAGAGTTGATTATTCATAGTAGTGAGTATACCTACAAAAATAAAAAATTTTTAGCTATAAATGGACTACAGCGTGATTTTGAGGAAATTGTAAGCATTGTGAGCGAAAAAACAGGGCTTGCCCCCTAAATGAAGGCGGTGTTTAGCGTATGTGCAAAATCAACAAAAAGCTGTGGTATATAATTCCGTTATTTGTTTTTCTGATTTTTTTAGTATGTTATGTTTTGGGCGGAGGGCTTCACGTAGGCAATAGCGATTTCATTGTTAAGTATAACAACGAATACTATGTTAATGAAGAAAAATTTTTAGAATTGGTGGATTTGGCAAATTCCCAAAATGAAACTTTAAATGCAACAAATTGGCAAACCGCCTATACCTCGTTTCTAGGGGATTTCCCCGCCCCAAAGGATAACGAGTCTTTTTACTTTTCATTAAGAGATTTAGACGGCGATGGTGTTCCCGAATTGATAATTTATCGAATGAATAACGCTACATTTACTAAAGACTTAAAAGACTTAGTCGTTTATTCATATGAAAACAGCGTATATAAAATTGGCGAGTTTGAAAATGCGGGTTCGTATGCAAGCGAGTTGCGTACTACAGATAACCCGATGTTTCGAGGGCTGTTTCTTCTTTGGTATGGTGGGGGCATGGAGCGTTATGGGTATTTGTATGTCGAAGATGGGGAGTTAAAATACGAGTATTTATTTTATTATGACTACACAGCAGAGCAGCCTAATAAAGAAATCGTTTCCGACAATGAGGAAGCGGTTCACGCTTTTCCACGCTATGACTGTGGCGACAATATTCTTGAAATGTATGATTTGGAGGATTTTGATGCTTTCGAGGCATTTTTGCTAGATGCAAATGATACTGTTGCCCCAAGAGCGACCCAAGACATCATGGTTCTTGATTATTTGGGCGAGTGTTTAGATAATGAGTTTCGTGCTTATAGTGATTGGTTACAGCTACAAAGCAATGGGGAAGTCGTATTGTATGTAGACGTTTCTCCTCGTGTCGTAGAAGGGTTAAGCGATTACTACACCGATAATTTCTATGCCGTTTATGTTGGCGAATCTTGGTATGATAGAACAATACGTTGGGATTGGTTCTATGTCGGCGAAAATTTAGATATTATTTTATGGGAAAATATTGTAACAGAGGAGTTCTTGACCCTAGATGAATGGCGGGAAAGCCCACATTATAGAAGTTATATGGGGAATACTGACACAGTAATCTATGGGATAAGGATAAATCCTGCTGTCGATAATGATAATTTATCGCCTATGGCGTTTGGCTATGCAAGCATTGAGGGCAGTAGGCTTGTCCTATTAAACAGCCAAGAAGCTACCCATGGTAATCCGCCACATTCCTTTGATTATGCCGTGGGCGAAAATGGGCAGATATATCAAATTGAATACAGTAATTACCAAGAGGGCAACGATAGCGACAATCTTCGCGAAAATATGTGGAATTTGGATAATGCCGCAGGGCATATTTACAATGTTTTAGAAGCCACAGCCACACCTAACGATATGTATATGTTGCTGACGAGGCATGAATATGAGGGCATTATTGTGTTTACGCCAGAAAATGGCATAAATCAAAATGTGTCAAACGAGCTACTCGAAGCAAGCAAGGAATTAAGCGGACGAGAGGTAAATAATTCATGGTTGTTATCAGAATATCAAAACGGTGCTAGGATAAGCATACTTGAATTTGATAATAAGGATAATGATTTGCTCGCATGGTTGGTATTGGAGCAGGGCGGGACATTCAAATATTGCGAATTTGCGGCACAGCTAGATAACCATGGAAATGGTTGGCGGCTCGGGGATAACGGCGTTTTGCACGAGATGTATTTTAGTGTCTTATGCGCTATTCAAAGAGAGCATGAAGCAATAATTTATTTAATCTGGCATGGTTACGAAACTGACGTAGTTTATGAAATTAGATTTGAAAATGCAGATGTTATCAGTAGTGTGGTTGCAGGTCGATATATTGCGCCTGTTTAGTTGGAGGTGTCATTGTGCGATGCTATTGCTATGAAACGGAAACGGAATTTATATATTGTGTCGAGGGTGCAGAGGGCAAAATATACGAGAAATTGCAGGCCGACCCTTACTGGAAAAGCTCCGGCGATAAATTCTTGAAAATTTATCCTATGAATACCGGCTGGCACGATGCTTGGTATGTTGTGCCGGAGTATAAGGAGGCCGTCGTCAGCAATTTTGCTCGAATGGGAAAATCTTGGATTGAGGGCGTATTCGACTGGAAGGGTGTATTGCTACTGCTTGCCGAGATGTTCGCAAGAAACGGAATTGAATGGTATATAATCGGCAGCGTCGGCGAGGCTGTGCGTGGCGTTGATATTGCACCGCATGATATAGATATAGGCGTTCATACGAGGGATTTTTATAAGGTTAGGGACTTAACTCGTGAATATGTAATTGAGCCGTTGGGGGACAACAAGGGCAACTGGATTGTGCGATATTTTGGGAAATTGTGTATTGACGGGGCTTCGGTTGATATAGCGGCAGACGAAAAACTGAATATGGAAAATCGGAAATATCCTTGCGATAGGGTATCGTGGAGTGGGTATGATTTGTTTGTTGAGCCGTTGCAAAAACGATATGAGGTTGAGTTGCAACGTGGCAGGGAGGATAGGATAAGGGCTATGGAGGAGTTTATGAAACGGCGTGCTTGATAAGCATTTTCTACATTAAACAACATTGGACAAATAACTTTTACAGCACGATTTTTAAAAGTGGACAGTAAAAACGGTACTGTTTGCGGTTTTTATTCGCAAGTAGTACCGTTTTTGGTTTGTTTGGGATTTAGTTCGTATGCTGTTAAGGCTTTGGGGTGATGTTTCCAACAAGCAGGCAGTGAGGTGTTGTCTAAGTGGCTTTCTTAGACAACATCGCACGCCGACCAAAATCGCCTTTGAGGTTTTGTAGGGGACGGACTTGTCCGTCCCGAGATTACCTCGCTCTGTGTTAATGGACGTTATCCGTCCTCGAATTGACGAGTGCGCGTACCTCGGGACGGATAAATCCGTCCCCTACAGCACAACGACCCACTAAGCAGACAGTGCGGTGTTGTCGAAAACAACACCGCACGCCGAGCAAAATCGCCTTTGAGGTTTTGTAGGGGACGGGTTTACCCGTCCCGAGATTACCTCGCTCTGCGTTAATGGACGTTATCCGTCCTCGAATTGACGAGCGTGCATACCTCGGGGCGGATAAATCCGTCCCCTACAGCACAACAACCACCAAGCAGACAGTGCGGTATTGTCTTAGACAACACCGCACACCGACCACACCCCAGCCGCCGAAAAGGGGCAACGCCCCCTACATTTTCTGCACTGACGGCGTATGCTGGTGCAAATATTTTTCCTTTGTAGCCATGTATCAGTTTTCTAGGACAGTTGGAGTAGCATAATGCGGCTAGTGCTTTGTATGGGGGCAGGGTTGCAATATAAAACACAGTTTTATGTCCTTGAAGTCCCAAACAAAAAACCTAAAACGAAAGTGAGTGCGGTATATAAAAGCCTTATTAGCTCGGTAGATAACTCTGTGTCTTTGCCAAAGAATGTATCAAAAGCGTATATACCTAACATTGCGAACAGTATGAAGAAAACCAAGCTAAGCCCTTTTGATATTAGAAATTCTTCTACCTTTTGTTTGTGAGCCGTTTTGGTGCGAATATCTGACACTGGTGAATCGTGTGACGCAATCCCATCCTCGCCATGAATATC
Source organism: Defluviitaleaceae bacterium (assembly GCA_009777845.1). Lineage (GTDB taxonomy): Bacteria > Bacillota > Clostridia > Lachnospirales > WQUN01 > WQVC01. The sequence continues at coordinate 61,792 of WRLD01000004.1, read as the reverse complement.
TTCTGGCGGTATTTCTGCTTTTTCAGGTTTCTTACTCATGGCAATACCCACTCTTCGTTTTTTATGTCGCTATTCCGTAAAAGGTGTGAGTTTCGTTGGTTTGCGAGATACCAAGCTGTACCTTCCTTGTGTGTAAAGTCTGAAAGTTCTGCTCCAGAATACCGTGAATATATACTCAAAACAAAATTAACTGCCGTGTATATTTCATTCATATCATCCGCCAGTATCAACGCTTCTTTTGTGTCACCGAAATACAAATAAGAACGGATAGGTTTTGAACCCCACTCCTTAAATTCATTGTAAACAGAACGAAGCACAGGTCCATACTGCCACGCTTGGAAAGATTCTGCAAAGAGTGCGTAATCCGTATCTTTCAGATGCTTTTTGTAGATAAAATAAATTAGCTTTTGGAGTTTCATATGCGAAACATCGTAGCCGTTTTTGAAAGAGTGGTCTAATACAGTATTTGCAACGATTAGGGTAGGGTTATAAATTGATTTTTTTGCAGTAAGTCTACGCAACATTTGAATCACCCCGATATTCTCATAAATAGTTGTCCAAAAACCAATTAACATAATATCACCACTTTCAGAAATATGCAAATATTTTGTCCATATGTGTGTTCTGTATTCGGGATTCGATTTGATTGAACTATGTACTTGAATACGAAGATTGGAATTTTGCCCTAGCGTAGTTAGAGATTGGAAAGAATGATTCTGATTATGTAATAACAAACGGTACTGAGTCTGCGGTTTTCCCCGCAATCTAATACTAATTTCAGATTAAAACCACAAATAGACACGGTGGCGGAAAACCGCGTTTTTCGCCGCCGTGCCGTATGAGTGGATTTTTAATCGGAATTGGTAGCAGTATCGTTTTTGATATGCTCGTAAGCTGTCAAGGCTTCGAGGCGATATTCCCACCAAGCACCAGTCGGAGAAAAAGGGGCAACGCTCCCCCCTACATTTTCTGCACGGACGGCGTATGCTGGTGCAAATATTTTTCCTTTGTAGCCATGCCGCCCCTAAGGTGACGCTCGGATTTGTTAAATTCTAGTACCCTGCGTGCTTCCCCTGCTAGGTTTGGGTTTATTTTTGTAAGTCGCTCGGTTACATCTTTATGTACAGTGGATTTGCTTATGCCAAACTTCTTGGCTGTTTCTCTCACGGTTGCGTTGGAGCTGATAATAAAATTTGCCACTTCTACGGCCCTCTCCTCGATATATGTTTTCAAGAATGGCCCTCCTTTATAAATATATAGCGTTAAATTATATATATGAAAGGGGGCGTGGTTGTATGACAAAGACATGCTCGGATAAAAACTGAAAAAGCCCGCAAAAAACGCAAAATTAGTATTCCGCGGTTTTGGGGGCTTTTAAATTGGCGTGGGACGCGTCCTATTCCTCGTGACAGCTACAGCCGCAGGGGCAGGGTACGCCTGGCTTGCATTGGCAATTGTCTCCGCATTTACAGTTTGGACATTTGCAGTGTGGGTTAGTGCAGCTACCGTCTTGGAGCATGTTATTCACCTCCTGTATAGGTTTTTATGTTCTATCTGATTATAAAAACAAAAGAACCTATTCGCAAGTACGCACTTAAATGTGGTATAGTGTCTAAAAAGTAACTAAGGGCAAAATCGTGGCACAACTGCCCGAATGAGATTTTCGGAGGTTGCCCTACTTCCCTAAACAAAACTCCTCAAAAATTCTGTCCACAATATCGTCACCTATTTCCACGCCCAAAATTTCGCCTAGCGCGAGATAAGCAGAACGCAACGAAATAGAAACTAAATCCTCGGGAACACCGTCGCCTAGCTGCCGCATGGCGTTTTCTACGTGCGTTAGCGTTTGTGCAAGCAAAATCCTGTGCCGCTCCCTCGTGATAATATCCGTTTCGCCGCCAGTGCCGCACCCAGAAAGAAATTTCTGGTGAATAAGTGCGTAAAGGCGTTCTAAGCCATCGCCTGTTTTTGCGGAAATGGAGATGTGGTCGGAGGGAAGGGGCAACGCCCCATTTCCACATTTTGGAACGCCGTCAAGGCTTCGAGGCGACATTCCCACCACAGAACAATCGGGGAAAAGGGGCAACGCCCCTAGGTCGGACTTATTCATCAAAACAATAACCTCCCGACCCCCATACCGCTCCAAAATCTCCCTATCTTCCTCCGCAAAGCCCTGCGTGCTGTCCACCACATACAAAATCAACTCCGCGTCAGCGGCGGATTCGTGGGTCTTTTCTATGCCGATTTTTTCGATTGGGTCGCTTGTTTCGCGTAGCCCCGCAGTGTCCATAATCACAAGCGGCACATCGCCCATGCGTACCTGCTCGGTAAGCACATCGCGTGTCGTTCCCGCCGTTTCGTGGACGATTGCGCGGTTTTCGTGCAAAATCGCGTTAAGCAGGGTGGATTTTCCTACGTTCGGCCGCCCGATAATCGCCGTGCGTACCCCCTCGCGGATTACGCGCCCTATGCTTGCGGTTTCGGCTAGCTTTTTCAAGCTCGCGATTACCTCGCCGCCCTCGCTTAGAATTTCGCTTGCGTTACGCGCCTCGTCCTCGTGTTCGGGGTAGTCGATGCTAAGCTCGATATGCGCCAGCCATGTCAAAATTTTGTCGCGTAGCTTCTCAATGCGTACGGACAAGCCTCCGCCAAGCTGCCGCAACGCCGCGCGCCGCGCCGCGCCGCTTTTCGCGCCGATTAAGTCCATTACCGCTTCCGCTTGGGAAAGGTTTAGCCTGCCGTTCAAGAACGCGCGCTTGGTAAATTCGCCAGGCTCCGCTAATCTCGCGCCGTTTTCCAAAACCGCCCGCAACACCTCGCCAAGAACAAACACTCCGCCATGCGCATAAATTTCTACGCTGTTCTCGCATGTAAAGGAGCGCGGCGATTGCATGTAGCACAGCATGACCTCGTCTATGACCTCATGCGAAGCCGAGAATATTTTCCCATAATACATTCTATGGCTCTCAAAGCTCGCTCTCGGGCGGAAAACCTTCTCGATTACCCCCAAAACGCCGTCGCCAGACAGCCGTATAACGCCAATAGCCCCCTGCCCGTGGGCGGAGGCTATTGCGGCTATTACATCTCGCTCGTTAAAAGACATTTCCAACGATTGCCTTATTTGGGGGATACTGTTACGTACCTGTAAGGCTCGTTGCCCTCGCTAGATGTGCGTACATATCTGTCATTTTGCAGCATTGTGTGAATTACGTGCCGCTCAAAGCGCGTCATAGGCTCTAGCTTCACGGATTGGCGCGTGTCCTTTACCTTTCTTGCGATTGTACGCGAGAGCGACTCTAGCGTATCGCGGCGGCGGCGGCGATAGTTTTCGGTGTCAATAACCACGCTCATTTGCAAATCGCCGTGCCGTCCTACGGCAAGATTGGTTATATACTGCAACGAATCTAGGGTTTGACCGCGTTTTCCGATTAAAATACCCATGCTTTCGCCAGTCAAATTTACGTACAAATATTTGTCCTTTTGGTGTGTTTCTATGTTTACGCTAAGCCCCATGGACAGCGTAACCTCGCGTAGGAAGTTTTTTACAGCCTCGACGGGGTCGGGCTTTAGCTCCACGCGAACCCTTGCGGCACGCTTGCCCAAGCCAAGGAATCCGCCCTTCGCGCCTTGTTCAAGTACAGTAACATTTACCTTGTCCTCGGTAACGCCCATTGCCCTTAACGCGTCCGCAATGGCTAGTTCAACTGTTTCTGCTGTTTTTTCGATAATGTTCATCAAAATCCAACTCCTTATTTTTTCTTCTTTGAGGTCACAATGTCAACAACTTCAGGCGGCGGCTTGGCGAATGGCAATTGCAGGGGCGTACCGCTTTTTTTGAGGGCAAGCAGGTCTTGCGTAATTCGGAAAAGCTGACCTGTCGTCCAGAAAACACCTACCGCCGCGACCATTTGTACCGTAAAAAACGCCATCATAACAGGCATTACAAAAAGTGTCATTTTCTGTGTCATTACGGTGCGCTCGTCGGCGTTGGGGTCGTATGTTTTTTGCTGCATAAGCCACGACGATATAAACATAGACACGCCTGTAATTATGGGAATTAGAATCCCTGGCAACGCCCAACCGCTTGGCACGACAATGCTTATGCCTAAAAATGTTTGAATTTGTGTGAGATTTTCTACCAAGCCCTGTATTAAGCCCAGTGATTCGGCGGGAATTTGTTCGTAAACCATTTCCCAGTCGGCAGGGTTAAAGCGGTTAATCACACGCGCCAAATGCTCGGGCAGGTCGAGGACTACCACATCGCCTGCATATTGCGTAAGTGCCTCGCGAAACGGCTCGATTTCCATACCGTTGGCAAGCACATGCTGATGTTGAAACGCCCGAAACGCCTCTGACTGTACGGACATTTCTAGCGGAATAATGCGTTCGCCAATTTCGCCCTCTGCGAGCTTCCAGAGTATTCCGCGTTCGCCGTGAACGCCAAGCAAGCTAGGAATTTCCAAGAGCTTTTCCGCCAGCTCAGTATACAAATCACGCAGAGCCGTGATGTACAACGCCGCCTGCCGCATTACGATATTTAGCCCGATAAACAGCGGCATTTGAATAAGAATAGGCAGACAGCCAGACAGCGGATTCGCGCCGTGCTTTGCCAAAAGCGCGCTTTGCTCCTGCTGTGATTTTTTCATCATTTCGGGGTCTTTGCCGTATTTTGCGTATTTTTCTTTGATTTTGTCTAGCTCGGGCTTTAGCTCCCGCATTTTGAGCATAGACTTTTGCGACTTTAGGTGAAGCGGAAGCACCAAGAAATGGAAAATTATTGTCATTAAAACAATGGCAATACCCAAGGAATTGGCAGGGCCGAGAAAGTAAACGATATTGAACAAAAAATTGATAATGTAGCCAAAAAGCTGGGCAATCGGCCCCATTATAGCCCCAGGCGCAGATTCCACCCGCCGTGCCGTGAGAGAAACAAACAAGTCAATCAAGGGTAAAACACACTCTCTATATAGAAGCTGTGTTCATAGCTTCTTATGGTACGGGGTCATACCCGCCCTTACAAAACGGCTGACAACGCACAAGCCGCTTGACACCAAGCCAAAAACCACGCACCGCGCCATACCGCTCTACGGCCTCGTACATATACTCCGAGCAGGACGGAAAAAACCTGCATCTCTGCCCCAAAAAGGGCGAAATGCTTCGCTTGTAAAATCTTAAAACCGCGAGTAGAATTTTTTTCATGGCTTGTCCTGTAATTTTAGCCGTCTAAACAATTGCGAAAGCAGCTCGTCTACTTGTGCAAACGAACCCTCACGCGGAAGCGTTGCCGCAGGCATACGCGCAATAATGACAATATCCGAGCCGCCAGAAAGGCTTGTATTAAGCCGCAGGCTCTCTTTTATTAAGCGTCTTATCCTATTGCGTACCACGGCACAGCCGACCTTTTTACTTATAGAAATGCCGAGCCTGTTGTGCGGCAGACCGTTAGCCGCGGCATAAGCAACAAAAAGCCTGTTTGCCGCGCTTTTCCCCGAGCTGTAAACGCACTTGAAGTCCGCACGTTTCCGTATAGAAACAAGCGGACGTAGGGGTTGCAAGCAACCTCTACGCACTTAGTGCTGCTCTGCCTTTTTTGCGTCGTCTTTGAAGCACCTTGCGGCCGTTAGTCGTACTCATACGCTTACGGAAGCCGTGTTCCTTGCTACGCTGTCTTTTCTTAGGCTGATACGTTCTTTTCATGCTGTCACCTCAATCGGAACAAAATTCTAGTGAGCTAGTCTAATTACGTTGGCTCACTATAACAACGCAAACTATTATAAACATGCGGCGTGTTTTAGTCAACTACTGAAACGTCTTTAACATATTTTCAATAACAAAACCCCAGCCGCCCGACAAAATAAACACCATTACCTTAAACGGCATGGAAATCATGGCAGGGGGAAGCATCATCATACCCATGGACATCAAAACGCTTGCCACGACCATGTCTATTACAATAAATGGCAAATATATAATGAAGCCCATCAAAAACGCCATCGACAGCTCATTTAAAATAAACGCAGGAATAAGTATGCGCGGCGGAATAGGCTCGTTCATTACGAGCGTTTCCCCTGCTAGGTCTGAAAACAAGGTAACCGCATTAAGTCCGCTGGAATTGCTAAGCTGACGCGTCATAAATTCCTCAATCGGTTCCCACGCTTCCGCAATTGCGGTAGGCAGGTCAATCTCACCCGCGCCTAGCGGGTCGATTGCGTTTCGGCTGATTGCACTAAACTGCGGTGCCATAATAAAAAGCGTAAGAAAAATCGCAATGCCAACAAGCACTTGGTTTGGCGGCATTTGCTGTGTCGCAGTCGCTTGCCGCGTAAATGCCATAACAATAATAATGCGCGTAAAGCCCGTAAGCAAAACAAGCAACGACGGCGCAAGGGTTATTAGGCTTATGAGAAAAAGAACCTGCAAGGTAGCGACAACGCTCTGCGGGTCGTCAGTCGCTCCTACCTCTAGGCTTATTCCAGGCAAAAGGCTAGTATTGTCTGGGCTAAGAAGCCCTACCGCCGATACGTTCTGTGGGCCAAAAACAACAAAAAGACCCAAGAACAGAAATGCCAACGGCAACATTTTCTTGAATCTACTCATCGTCATTCTCCTGTGTTTCGTTCTCCGTGGGTAGCTTAATAAAACGTGAAAAAACCTTGCCAAAGGGCGTATCTAAAGCGGAAAATTTTATGACCTCCGCTTCGGTAATGTGTTCCTTGTCAATTTCTGAAAGCAAGCTAACGCGTTCCTTGGTTACGCCCAAAACTAAATACTTATCGCCTGCTTTTACTAGCTTGACAGCGGCTTGACCGCCTAGGTTAATTGTTTCGACAACAGAAACATTTTTGCTTTTCTGCCCGATTGTGTTCGCGTTTGCTATTTTCCTCGTGGCATAATAAGCGAGAAACGCAACAAAGCCCGTGGCCGCCACAAACCTAAGCAACGACCAAAACTGGCTCAAAACCACGCTAGAGCTTAAAGCAAAAATAAGATTGTCCATAGCAAGCGGCGGCAAACGCGCCTAGCCGATAACTTTCTTTACGGCCTCGATAACTCTATCGGCTTGGAACGGCTTAACGATAAAGTCGCGCGCTCCTGCTTGGATAGATTCGATAACCATAGCCTGCTGACCCATGGCGGAGCACATGATAATCAAAGCCGCGCTGTCCACAGCCTTTATGCCCTTGGCGGCTTGTATTCCGTCCATTTCGGGCATGGTAATATCTAAAATAGTTAGGTCGGGGTTTAGCTCCTTGTACTTTTCTATGGCCTTAACACCGTTTTCCGCTTCACCAATAACAGAATAACCGTTCTTGGTCAAAATATCCTTTAGCATCATACGCATGAATGCGGCATCATCTACCAAAAGAATTGTTTTGTCGGACATAATTTTCCACTCCTTAGCGATTTAACTAAATTTAACTAGCTCTACAATCTTTTTTCCGCGCTAACTATTTCCGTGATACGAATACCAAAATTCTCGTCAATTACTACGACATCACCCTTAGCGACAAACTTGCCATTTACGATTATGTCAATGGATTCGCCTGCGAGCTTATCCAGCTCTAGTACCGTCCCAGGCGAAAACTCAAGGATTTCGGATATTTTTTTATGTGTACGTCCTAGCTCAACGCTTATTTCCAAAGGCACGTCCATGATAATGCCCATGTTTTCCTTTTGTTGGTACACCTCGTTAGCGTCAAAGGGCATAAACTGTGCCGCTTGCACGTTTTGCGGCATTGGCGGTGGCTGCGGTGCGTGCATTTGCGGTTGTGCGTACATAGGCTGTGCATACATAGGCGGTGCCTCCATTTGTTGTCCTGCCATAGGCGGGGGCGGTGGTGGTGCGGTTACTGGCGGAGGTGCTACCGTAGGTGGCGGCGGTGCAGTAGGCTGTACAGCAAGAGGGGCCTCTTCTTCCCCTGTAAAATGCTGTTTTAGTGTTTTTACTAGGCTTTTTGCAAAATCTAAGGGGTAAATCTGCATTATCTCGCTGTCGATAAGCTCGCCTATTTCCATGCGGAACGCGATACTTACAATCGTTTCATCAGGCGCGAAGCCCGCGGATTCCAACGCAGAGATTCCTGTTTCAAACGCTAGGATAAAGGGGTGGGGGGTATCAATATCGACCTTTTCCTTTAGCATAGACGATAGTGAGGTCGAAGCCGAGCCTACCATTTGGTTCATGGCTTCGCCTATGGCACTCATGTCTAGGTCGTTAAGCTCCACGGGGTCTGTTACCTCGCCCGTACCGCCCATCATTAAATCCGCAATAATTTTAACATCACGGTCTTTTAAAATCAATATGTTTGAGCCGCGTAAGCCGACCTTGTACCCGACGCGTATTCCTACCGCAGGTCTGTCATAGCTCGCCGCAAGCTCCGCCCACGACATCATTTTAACGCGCGGCGTGGTTATAAGCACCTTTTGCGACAACAGCGTAAACAGCGTAGTTGCGGCCGTACCCATGTTTATATTTCCGACCTCGCCAAGCACGTCCTGGTCCTCTGCCGAAAGCGCGTCTACAACAGGGGCAGGCTCGCCCAAGGGCATATCGCCTAAATCCTCTAATACATTTCCAAGCAATGCGTCAAGTTCCGCTTGAGAAAGCATTTCACCCATTTCCAGTTTCCTCCCTCTCAATCAAATCTGTAATTTGTACCGCAAACTTGCCCCTGCTTGTTCCAGGCTTTGCGTGGAACTTACGCATTGTACCTATATAAACATCTACATCGGCGGTTACATACGAGTCTAGCGGAATTATATCGCCTACCTGCAAGCCTATAAACTCGCCCACCGTTATTGACGATTTCCCTACCTGCACGGATACAGGCACTTTTGCGCGTTCTAGCTCTATTTCAAGGCGTTCGCGGTATAGCTCCTTGTTTTCTTCCTCGCGCTGACCGTACCAGAAACGAGTATACAGCCTATCCACAATCGGTTCAAGCACTCTATGCGGCAAGCAAAACGAAAGATTGCCCTCCGTACTGCCGATTTTGATATTCAAGACCACTAACGCTACCTTATCCGTAGGCGCGATAATCTGTGCAAACTGGGTATTTGTTTCGATTTTTTCCAACCGCGGCCTAAGCGGCAAAACGCTCTCCCACGGCTCGGGCAGGAAGCTCAAAATCTGCAACATAGCGCGTTCGAGCAGAATTTTTTCCACCTCGGAAAAATCTCGCATTTTGGAAATTCCAAAGCCTGGGCCGCCCAAAATTCTGTCTATTATGGCGTAGCCGATATTGCTCGACAGGTCGATTACGACCGTGCCTTTTAGCGGCGTAAGCTCAACCATGGAAAGGATAACGGGGTTGGTGAGAGCCACGTTGAAATCGCGGTACATTATTTCCTCGGCGGCTTGCACCTCTAAATGCACGGAGGTACGCAGATAGCCTGTAAGGAACGACGAAACCGTGCGCGAGAAGTTGTCGAAAATATTTTCGAGTGTGCGTAGCTGTTCCCTGTTAAACTTGGACGGATTAGCGAAATCGTAGTCCTTTTCCTTTGACTTGGAAGCGGAGGAGGGCACGTTTAGGTCGCTGTCACTGCCGCCCGACATCATCTGATTTAATAGGGCATCAATCTCGGATTGTGAAAGTATATCACCCAATCAACTCACCTACCTTTAAGGACAATCATATCTGAAAAGGAAACGTCAACTATTAAATTGCCGCTTTGACCAAACGCATTTTGCAGCTCGTTTTTGATAATTTCTGCCGTTTCGCGCCTGCCCTCAAGGGTATTTACCTGGTCGTAGGTTCGCGACACAAAAACATTAAGCACAATCGAGCGCGCAAACGGAATACCGCGCGTGAATGTGTCGAAAAATTCGTCTAGCTCTGCCTTGTCCACGCTGTCGCTCGCATTTAGCCCGATTGTAACCTCAACACTAACGCTGTCCTGGGTATTGCTGGTGCTTGGGTACAGGTTTGCAACCATGCTGTCAAGTGATATGAAGCGCATGTTACCTGGCAGGACAATTTCCGAGGCAGTCGCTACAGTCGGTGCTTGCTCGCCAGTGTCCGCTACGCGGATTAAATAAAAGCCTACACCTGCCACCGTTCCCAGTAGCAATAGCAGCAGCGCTATTATAACAATCATCATCAATTTGCTCTTATCCATTCATTGATGCCTCCTATATCATTTATATTGTACCGCTGACCATTATTAAATGCGTAGCCAACGAAAAAATTACGTGCCTGGTATGGAAAACCAACCTCTAATTGCTCCGCTTGCCGTCATTTCTGTGGTGAAAATTTTAATATCAACACGGCGGTTTTGGGCGCGGCCTTCGACTGTTTCGTTACTTGCCTTGGGGAAATGCTCGCCCAAGCCAAGCCCTGCAATCATGTGTACGTCTATTTCAAAATTGTTTACAAGATATTCTACCACAGAGGAAGCCCTTGCGCCAGACAATGTCCAGTTGCTAGGGAAATGTGCGTTGGCAATCGGCCTATCGTCTGTGTGACCCTCTATGATTATGCCGTGTCCAAGCTCCGAAAACCGCTTTAGCTCTGGGCCGAGAATGTCAAGTATGCCTTCTGCCGAGCGGGTAAGCCTAGCCTGCCCCGAGTTGAAAAATACGCCGTCACGCTCGTCTATATCTATGCGGATATAATCCTCGCCGACCTCTACATCAAAGGGGCTATTGTCGCCCACGGTTTCTGCTAGATAAGTAGCGAATGTGTTGTGTAGTGTGCCTATGGTGTCGCCCTCGTGTTCACGACCGCCCTCGAATACAGGCTCAACATCGCCTACGCCGCCCTCATCGCCTTCTGGCCCCGTAGGTGGTGGTTCTACTATATTAGGGAGAAGCCCATCGCTATTTTCTGGAAGTACATTTCCAAGGTCTGCAAGGGGGGCGCGCGTAGAGGTTCTCGAATTATTAAAGCTATCCGCCATTTGTTCAAATAATTCCGCATCAACCGTAGACATTGCGAAAAGCAAGACAAAGAAGCACAGCAACAAGGTAACCATATCGCCGTATGTCGCCATCCAACCTGCAACGCCCTTTGGCCCGCCCTCGTCTTTTTTTCTTCGCCTTGCCATTATTCGTCAGCCCCTACGCTTGCTTTTGCGGTATTTCTTGTCGCGCCTACTGCGTCGCGTAATGCAGGTGAAAGGAATGATTTCAGCTTTTCTTCTATAATACGAGGGTTTTCGCCTGCTTGAATGGACAGCATACCCTCAATCATAACCGTACGGAAAAGAATTTCCTCCTTGCTTACATCTCGCAGCTTTGCGGCAATCGGCAGGAACAGGAAATTAGCCAAAACACAGCCGTAAAACGTGGTTATAAGCGCCACACCCATCATAGGCCCGATTGAATCGGGGTCTTGCAAATTACCTAGCATAAGTATCAAGCCGATTAGCGTACCAATCATGCCCCACGCAGGCGCGTACGCCCCTAGGTTTTCGTAAAAGCCCGCCACACCGCTGTGCCGCTCGTCTGTGTAGTCTAGCTCTGTTTCCATTATGCCCTTTACAAGCTCTGGGTCAGTTCCGTCAACTATTAGCATAATGCCCTTTTTGAGAAACTGGTCGCCCATGTTTGAGGCGGATTCCTCTAAGGCTAGTACGCCCTCTTTGCGCGCCGTGTTCGCGAGCTGCACGATTGTGTCAATCGCGGCGGCAGGGTCTAAAACAGGTATTTTGAAAATAATACCTGCGGCCTTTAGCGATACTAGGAGGTTTTTTATTTTTGCCGCGATTAGCCCCGAGCCGATAGTGCCGCCCAAAACTATCATAGCGGAGGGGAAGTTAAGAAAAGCCCCTATCCCCGCGATAAAGTCCCATTCCGCAGTATAAGCCATAGAAATAGCCATAAAGCCAAAGCCTACGATTAAGCCTACTATTGTACCGAGTTCCAAAATGTACATCCCCTCTCGGGCAAATTATTTATTTCTCGCTTCACGCAAATTATTGATTTGCTACTTTATTTATACGCCCCTTGTATTCTACGACCTTTTGCAGAATTTCTTCCACTGTGTCGAGGACGATAATTTTCTTGCCTGTGGTGGTGGTGAGTGTGGTGTCGGGTGTTGTTTCTATTACCTCGATAAGGTCACAATTCACTATTATGTCCCTGTCGTTGATTTTAGTAACGGTTATCATGGCAGACCACTCCTTGCTCTTTTATACTGCCCCTAAAACATAACACAAGAAAATGCCATATGCAATATTTTTTAGTAATTTAAAGGTGTTAATGTAAAAAGTGGGTAAAGTGGGTAAAGTCGGTTACGTGCTACGTTGATTCGCACGGTTTCGTAGGGGACGAGTTTACTCGTCCCGAGAGGTTGCGTTCGTCATTTCGTGACGGTTAAATCCAAAACGAGGCAACCTCGGGACGGATAAATCCGTCCCCTACAATTACCAGTGTATCAAGAAATACAACACTAATTTGGAGAAAAGGGGCTATGCCCCCCTCCCTATCGTTTCAAGCTAAGAAGCTCATGCAACATCTCGTCCGATGTAGTAATAGTCCGCGAAGCCGCCTGGAATCCGCGCTGTGTCGTAATCATTTCCACAAACTGCTCCGCAAGGTCTACGTTAGAGCCTTCTAGCGCGCCGCCAATCATAGTGCCAACCGTGCCAACGCCGTTAAACGAGCCAGAGTTAGCCGAGGTACGCCAAAAGCTGTTGCCTACACGCTCAAGCCCTGCTGGGTTAGCAAAAAACGCAAGCGGAATTTGCCCGAGAACGCGGTCGCGGCCGTTCGAGTACATACCTCTGATTGTTCCGTCTGGGCCAACGCTAACGTCTAGCAGTGTTCCAGGGCCGCCGCCGTCAATCATAAACGCACTAATGCTTGTGTTTGCGCCTGGGCCTGCTCTTTGTCCTAGCGAGGTAAAGTCGAAGGTAAGCGTACCGACCGCAATACGGACTGTATCTATGGGCGGGTTGGTGGCAGGCTCTGGGCCTGGGCTGTAGTCGGACACAAGCCTTGTAAAGCCGAAGGTCGCCGAGGGGTTTACCCCTGCCACTGGCACGATTTTGTAGTCAAATTGCCGTCCGCGTACCCAGCCCTCGTCGCCTGTCAATGCCTCGACAGAAGCGACACGCTCCGATTCCAAGAATAGGCGAGGGCTTCCGTCTGGGTTTGTTAAGCCCATGCCGACCATGTCGCCAGTGCTGTTAAACGCTATTGTCGCGCTGGTAATGGCATCGCCTGCGAAGTCGTAGGCATCGCCGCCCGCAGTTTGCACGCCGTTAAAAAGACATATGCTTACATAGGAAACATCTTGACGATTCCCATTAAGGAACGCCTCGACCGCACGCGGCCAGCCCTCTGCGGGAGGTGTCGCGCCGTCCTCTGGCGGCTGCCCTGTAGCAGGGTCAATCTCGCTCGTCATAAATTCTACTGTCCAGTAGCCGTACGGTGCACCAGATGCGCCCGACATTTCGCCGTGGTACACAAAGCGTTTGTTCACAACATAGGCGTTGCCTAGGCTGTCATAAAGGCTTACTGGAACGATTTTGTACCGTTCGCCAGTCGGGCTGATGTCAAGCTGTGTTGTGTTCAAGTTGCCGTCTATTTCTATTCTTGTGGTAGGCTCGGACGGCATGTTCCGCATTTCGCCTGTAATCGAAAGCGGCACGAGCAAGCCGCGGTCTACCGCATGGCCGCCCTCTACCATAATATCGGGTCTTGTTCCCCAGCCCATCAACTGCTTGCCGCCTATGTGCAAATTCCACTCGGCATCGCGTTCAATTCTGCCTGCGCGTGTAAACAAATTCGCGCCGCCGCTGTCGCGTACTATAAGGAAGCCGCCGCCCTCAATGGAAACGTCAAGCGCGTTGTCGGTACGTCTGGCGATACCCTGGTGCATTAGGCTGTCGATAGATGCGAGGTTAAGCCCTAGCCCTACCTGCCTTGGGTTTGTTCCTGTACGCCCAAATTCCGCGTTCGGACCAGACGCGCCTTGCAAATTTTGGTAAAAAGCGTCCGCAAAGGTTACGCGCTGCGCCTTAAAACCGTCTGTATTTACGTTCGCAATATTATTTGCTATTACGTCCATTCTTGTTTGGTGTAGCCGCAATGAGGACACACCTGAGAACATGGAACGCATCATAATAATAACCTCCTAGGGTATAGCACCGCATAAACTCCGTCTGTCGTTCGGGAGTTTTAAAGCCCCCCATAAGGGTCCGGCTCTGCAAGTGATTAAATCACTATACGATTACGGCGCCATCTATATTACTGAAAACACTTTCCTGCGATTGGCTCAACGCAGTGATTACGGTACGGCTCTTGATGTTTACCACAAGCGCCACATCGTCCACCAGCACTAGCGAATCGCGTATGCCTTTTTCGTCCGCCTTGCCGACACCGTCCGTAAGCCGCTGTAGCTGTTCGCCTGTAAGACTGATGTTTCTGTCGCTTAGGCGGACTGCCGCGTGCTTGGAAAAATTAACTGGCTGTGACGATTCGTGTATTTTAAGAATGTCGCGGAAATTTACGGTGGGGCTAGCGGTTGGGTTGGCGGTGGTTTCTTGAAGCCGTGTAGGGCTTTCGTGTACACCGCCGATTTTTAGGTTTACGTTTTGAATCATGCTCCGTCACCGTCCGTTGTTGTGTCGGTAGCTGTGTCCGTGTCGTTTGTGTCGGTGGAATCGTCTGTGTCGTTGTCCTTGTCGTCGTCTGTGTTAGGCGGATTAAACACCGAGCTTGTAGCGGGTTCTTGCCCTGTGCGTTCTGCTATATAGCTTAGGAAGTCGATTTTTTCGGGTACTTCTGGGGAGTTTCTCTCTGTTTTTACATTGAGATAAACAAGCCCGTCAACCAAGGAAATTGAATCGACAACTCCGTTAGGTATAGAAGCGGTGGACATTGGCGTTCCGACATAGGTAAGCGCGTTTAGTACATGGTCGATTACTTGTACTCGTGCAGGTGTGTTAGTTTCTTTAAAATTCAAGTACAACGCACTTGCGTTACCCTTGCCTACAACCTCTACGCTATCGACTGTTAATGGGTTGTCATTTTCGTCCGTAAAGTCTGCGTTGCCCAAAAGCCTTGGATTATCAGACACAGCGAACACATCACGCGGGAAGTAAAGCTGTTTATTCCCAACAAACAGAATGGCTATATCGCCCTCTATTCTTATGGAATCTACGTTGCCCTCAACGTATTCCAGCGTATCGCCGACTACCGCAAAGCCCATTACGTTCTTGCCGATTAGGTCGGTCGCGCGTTGTCCCTGCACTTGGCTAAAGATTTCATGCAGCTGATGTGATAGGAAGAAGTCCTCGGAAACATTCGTTACGGAGTCGAATGGTACGTCAAGCGGTTTTCCGTTTTCGCCTGTTACAACGAGGTACACGTTAGAGCCGCTGCGCGTTACGGCGGTGACAAGCGCGTTTTCTACGTCTACTCGCTCGCCTGTGGTCGGGCATGTAAAGCCTGCATCTATTACCTTGCCAATCATGCTAAACGCCTGCGAACGCTCGAAGGTGGTGTTAAGGTTTACCATTTGCTCCAACGCCGAGAACTGCGCCATTTGTGCCATAAAGTCCCTGTCGTCCATGGGGTTTAGTGGGTCCTGGTTGCGTAGCTGGTGAATAAGCAGGTTAAGAAACGCTTGCTTGTCTAGCTCCGCGGTGGGTTCTCTTTTTGTTGTCGCCCAGTTGATTTTACTTTCGGGAATTGTATTCACATTCCCCATAAAATCAGACATTGTAAGCCCTCCTTTCTACGCTGTTACATCAATCATTCCATCATGGTGCGATATTTCTTCCTCTATTTCGGAAACGTCCGCTATGCTCTCCGCGCGAACGCGGCTTTGTTGCCTTGCTCTTTGGAACTGGCTCATGCGTTCGTTATTGTCCTGTCTGACGGACACCGAAAGCTCCGAAAACTGGATTCCTGCGCCGTGCAACGAGTCGCGAAGCTGATTAAAGCTAGACTCCAACGCTTCCTTGACGCGCTGATTTTCCGCCTCAAACTGTGCCATTACAATGCCGTTCTGCGTTACCACTCTCAAAATAATGTCGCCGAGGGTTGCAGGCTTTAGGGTCATTTTGATTTCGGTGAAGTTTTCGCCTGCGTTGGTTAGCTTGATTTGGTTTGTAATTTGCTCTATTACGTCCGCTGTGTTTACGGGCTGCGGCTGTGCGGCGGCGGTTGTTACTGGTTGCTCAATGGTTGGGCTGGTTTGTAAATTTGTTACCTGCGGAGATTCTGTCACTGGCTCGTCGTAAGCAAGGAATGTGTCCTGCTTTTCGGCGGGTTTGTCGTCGCCCAACAAGGCTTCCTCGGTGTGTTCTACGACTATTTCGCCGTTTGTGACGGTAGTTTGCAGCTTGTCAACAACCGTACGCGCCTCGTTGCTTAATTTGACTGTTGCGCCCTGCATTTTTTCCGCTTCGTTCACTATTTCCGCTACCGCTTCGTTTACCTCGACAAACTTTTCTGCAAAAATCGGGTCGTTAATCACTTCTAGCGGACTTTCCACTTCCATGGCGTGTTGCAAAACCTGCGACACGACCGCGGGGTCGGTTAGCTCAACCGCCGTTAGGTCTAGCTCCAAAAGCCATTCCTGCACGACCTCAATGGGTACCTCCATGATTGCCGCGACCTGCTCTACAATTTGTTCTGCGATTTCGGCTTCGGGGGCTTCTGCCTGAGGCTGTTCCTGCCCTTGTGTAGCGGCTGATGTACTCGTTGCTTCGTCATTACGCGGACTTTCCTTTTTTTGCGTTTCCTGCCTACGTTCGCGGTTTTCTGTTCTGTTTTCTGTTTTGTTTTGCGGCTCGGGTACGGCTTGGGGCTGGGCTTGCTGTTGGCGTTTTTCCGCCTTCGCAAGCATCACCTCGAAGCCCTCTCCCTGTACGCTCTTTTCTTTTTTTCCTGCTCCTGCGCCTGTGAATACTCCGTTTACCATGTCGTTAATTTTCACATTGTTCCTCCCCTCTATGTTAATATATACAAACGCCCGAGGGCGATTATATCAATAAAAGGTGTATTATTCATTAGTTGTTTCTTGGGTATTTTCTGCTTCCTCTGTTTCTTCTTCCGCTTCTTCCTCTGCTTCTTCCCCTGCTTCCTCAATAGGAATAGGCGTAGGCGGCGGCGTAACTATAGGCTCGGTAACCTCCGCCAGCACGGTCGGCGGCACAAGCGGCGCGAATGTCGGCGGCTCGGTGGAAAGCAAAATAGTAAAAGTCGTGGAAACATTCACGTCCATTTCGTCAAAAATAGCGGCGCGGCGGGCAGAACCCATTCCCCTTAAAATGCGAACCGCAAGCGTGGTGTTTGTGGTCATTAGGCGCGAAAGGTTTTCCGCGGCGCGTTTTTCCTGCATATTATTGTACGTACTGATTTGCTGTTGCAGCTCCTCGTCATAGGTGTTAATCGCTTCCGCGCGCGCGTACGCAATGGCTAAAATATCCTCGGGAACTAGGTCGTGCCGTACTATGTCCTCGAAAAACCGTACAAAGCCAAGTGGCTCGTTTTGTGCGAGCATATCGGCAAACGCCGCGCTTGCTACGCGGTACTCGTTCCAGCGGCTCTCATAATCTTCCAAATGGGCTATTCTCGTATTCATTGCGGAAATACGCTGGTCGCGTTCCGCGCGTTGGTTTTCAAGGCTTTGGATTTGTTGGCGGTAGGTCGTAAGCATTTGCCGCATTTCGTCCTCGGACATGTCGTTAAGCGGGTCGGCTTCCTCTGCCTCTGGTTGCGAAAACAGCGAGCCAATAAGCGGCGCATTACGCAAATAACGCATTATATGGTTTTCGCGGACACCGCCTATATCAAAGGCAAGCACCACAATTAACGCGCCAACAAGCAAAATTATGACGGCTAGGGCAATTATGCCGCCCTTGCTTTTTTTCTCGGCATTTAGCGAATCGTTGAAATTGTCGTCATTTAATGGACTCATCAATACCACCTTAATTTTCCGCTTTTTCTGCGTATTTGAAGCTCACAAGCTCGTCAACCTGTTTTCGTTCCTGTATGTCTACTTCCTTTAGAAACTCCTCGCGCGCGTTGTCTTTCACTATTTCCAACGCCTTGCGTTCCTTCATGGCTTGGATAAGCTCCTGCCGCTTTTGTTCCACGTAAGCCTCGGCGGCGGCTACCCGTTCCTTTTGCGTTTTAATTTGTTGCTTCATGCGTTCGATATTATTGTTGTACCGCCGTACCTCAAAGGGCGAAATAGCGTGAGATACTGCCTTTCGCAGCTTTTCCACGGCCTCGTCCCTGCGTGAACGCAGGTCGGCGAGGGCTTGCTTTTCTTCCTCCAGTATGCGAATGGCCTTTGCGTACTCGAACTCTTTTTGCTCCTCGATTTGCTCTTTTACGTTCAAATATTGTTGTAATCGGAAATTGAAACGCGGCATTATACTATTCCTTTAAGCATTTTTATAGAATCCTCGATGTCAACCTTTTCGTCCACTTCCTGTACGAGAAACTCGTTAATCGCGCTGTGCTTTTCGATTGCATCGTCTATTTCCTCGCTAGAGCCCTTTACATACGCGCCGATATTGATTAAATCCTCGGAATTTGCATAAATTGCCATCGACTTTTTCAGCAAATTTGCGGCTGTCTTGTGTTCGCTTTCCACTATGTCGCTCATACAGCGCGAAACGCTCGCCAAAACGTCTATAGACGGGTAGTGATTTCGGTTAGCGATTTTGCGGGAAAGGACAACGTGACCGTCCAAAACACTGCGCGCGGTGTCGGTAACTGGCTCGGTGAGGTCGTCGCCGTCCACAAGAACCGTGTACAGCCCAGTAATCGAGCCTTTATGGGAATTTCCCGCGCGTTCCAGCAGTCGCGGAATAAGCGAGAAAACCGAGGGCGTATATCCGCGCGATACTGGCGGCTCGCCAATCGCAAGCCCTACCTCGCGCTGTGCCATAGCGTAGCGCGTGAGTGAATCCATCAGAAGCATTACGTCCTTGCCCTTTTCGCGGAAATACTCCGCAATGCTCGTGGCGACCTCCGCCGCCTTTAGCCGAACTAGCGCGGGCGTGTCAGACGTAGCAATTACCAAAACCGAACGCTTCAAGCCTTCCTCGCCCAGGTCTTTTTCGATAAACTCGCGAACCTCGCGGCCGCGTTCGCCCACTAGAGCGATTACGTTTATGTCTGCCTTTGTATTTCTGGCAATCATTCCCATGAGGGTGCTTTTGCCTACGCCGCTACCTGCAAAAATGCCTACGCGCTGACCCTTTCCGATAGTGAGAAGTCCGTCCAACGCCTTAACGCCTAGCATAAGCGGCTCGCTTATTCTGTTCCGCGTAAGCGGGTCTGGCGCAGGGTTTGTTACATTATATGGTATGCCGTCGTCTATGGGGGGCTTGCCGTCCATGGGGCGGCCTAAGCCGTCTAGCACACGCCCGAGCAACGACTCAGAAACATCTACGGTTATTGGTCTATCAAGTGCTTCTACTTGGTTTCCCGGCCCTATTCCCAACATGTTGCCCAAGGGCATAAGTAAAATATTGTTGTTCCTAAAGCCAACAACCTCCGAAAGAACCGCATCGCTGTACTTGCCCGCCTTGATTAGGCAGGTTTGCCCGATATTTACATCTGGGCCGATAGATTCGATTGTTAAGCCCACTACCTGGGAAACTTTTCCTAGCTTGCGAATGTAGCTTTTTTCGAGTATGGGCTGATATTTGGCTAGTATGCTCACGGTTGCCTCTCAGTTAAGACATGTATTTTTACACAGCATTATAGTTTAATTTGTCGAGTGGGATATAACTACTTGGGTTTTCCTCATATTCTGTCATGCCTTGTCTTATTAAGGCGCGCTCCTCATCGGTTAAGTCCCATTCGAGTACGGCGGATTCATTTGCCAAATTAAAAAGCAGGGGTTTTAACGCCAGTAGCTTGCTTTCAGAGATAGCATCTATATAACCATGAATTTCTTGACGCATAGTCATGCGACTACCTCCCTTTGTAAATTTGACCTCGCAAACCAATGTCTGTAACAATAATCATATCTGCTTTCATGCCAAACAATATACGATACCCGCCGACCCTAAGCCGAAATCCGTCTTTCCCTGCCATTGCCTTTATATCCCCCTGCGGAGGAGCATTTTCCAGTCTTTTTAATGCGGCTGTAATTCTGCCTTTCATGGGTTCGCCTAGGCGTTCGAGGTATCTTGCCGCTTTCGGGGATAACACTACATTCAAGCCTGTTTCACCCTTGTTCATTCAAAATATACAACAAATTAGCCTTAAGTGTTTCAAACTGTTGACCCAAGCTGCAATCGATGGCGCCCATAGGTGTTTCGATTACGCAGTCCATGGGCGAAAGGCTCAAGTCCTTTATGAATTGAATTTTGGACGAGCCGTCCACAACGGCGGAAATTTCGTCTATACGCTCGGCGATTAGCTCGTAATCGTTAGCGGAAACGTGAATATTTATATCGCCTGTAACAGATGTCCCTGCAAAGCCCTGTTTTACTAGGCTTACTATAATGGCAGGGTTGATTTTTACTGTATCGCCCAACAGCTTTTCCGTGATTGCGATTACCATGTTCACGATTTCGGGTTCGAGCGAGGCCTGCATTTTTTCACGCTCGGCGTTCGCGTCGTCAAGGATTTTCTGCGCATGGGCTTTTATTTCCTCGCCCTTTTTTGTAGCGGTTGCCATGCCGTCGTTGTAGCCTGTTTCCCGTGCTTCCGCAATCAGTGCCGCGGCTTCTGCTTCGGCGGTTTGGTGGATTTTGGCGGCTTCTTCCATGGCGGCGGCGCGCGCACTGGCGATAATCTGCTCTGCCTCGCGTTCGGCGGTGAGAACAATATTTTCTGCGGAGCTTTGCGTGTCCTCGTCACTTATAAGCAGCTCGACCGCTTCGTCACGCAAATCGAAGGCTTCGGGCGGAGCTATTTCAATCATTACCTTATTGTCGGTGTCGAGATTAACCATTTCTGGCTTCAAAACTCCCCTATAGGACAACATCATCTCCACCACCACGAGCTACTATAATTTCGCCTGATTCTTGTAACCTACGCACAATATTTACTATTTTCTGCTGTGATTCTTCCATGTCGGAGCGGCGAATAGGCCCCATATAGTCCATATCCTCTTGTATCATAGCGGCAAGGCGCTTTGAAAGGTTGGAGAAAATGTGTTGCTTTAGCTCCTCCGAACAGCCCTTTAACGCAATGCCAAGCTCCTTTTGGTCTACCTCGCGCAGTACCTGCTGTATATCGCGGTTTGACAGCATGAGTATATCTTCAAATACGAACATGCGGCGGCGAATTTCTTCGGCAAGCTCGATGTCCTCGGTTTCGAGTGTTTCGATAATGTGTTTTTCGGTGGTGCGGTCTACGGCGTTTAGAATTTCTACGATTGCATCTATGCCGCCCGCCTGTGTGTAATCCTCTGTCATTAGGGCACTCAGCTTCTTCTCGAAAACCTTTTCTACTTCTTTTATGACCTCTGGAGATGTACCCTCCATGATGGCTATACGGCGTGCAACCTCGGCTTGCTTGTCGGGCGAAAGACTGCCAATAACCTCCGCCGCCTGTTTAGGCCGCAGATACGACAAAATGAGCGCGATTGTTTGCGGGTGTTCGCTCGAAAGGAAGTTGGTAATTTGCCCTGCATCTGTTTTGCGAATAAAGTCGAAGGGGCGTACCTGTAGCGACACAGTTAGCTTGCTCAAAATCTCGAACGCCTTGTTTTCGCCCAACGCTTTTTCCAAAATATTCTTGGCGTACGCGATACCGCCCTCGGTGATATACTGCTGGGCTATACATATTTGATAAAATTCTTCCAACACGCTGTCCTTTACCTCTGGCAAGACAGCCTGTGTGTTTGCGATTTCTAGGGTAAGGGCTTCAATGTCCGCTTCCTTTAGGTGCTTAAAAATCTGCGCAGACTTTTCTGGCCCTAGGGTAATAAGCAGAATTGCGGCTTTTTCGCGGCCTGTAAGGTTCTCGGCATCGGTGTGTGCAGTAACTGCCATTGTTTACCACTCCTCGACATTTATCCAATTTCGCAACAACGCAGCTACGGCTTCTGGTTTTTCGTTTACAAATTTATCAATTTGTTTCTTGATTTCGTTTTCTTTGAAGTAGTCGATTTCCTCTAGCGCCTGTGCGGCTTCTTCCCTAGCTTCCTCTAGCTGTGTAGACACAAGCAAATCCTCCACTGCAAGCTGCGGTTCGAGGGCTTCCTCGTCCTCGCCTGCCGTACGTTGCTTGCGGAGCAAGCCGTAGAGCAGCATAGCGAGAAGTAAAAGCAGTACCGCAACCATAAGAATGGTGGGAATATCCCATACTCGTATTTCTGTGCTTATGGGGACGATGCGTTCCATTAGCATGAAGGATATATTTCCTACTGGGATACCCATGGCGTTTGCGACTAGCTGTTGGTATTGTTCCATTTCTATGCCGTCTATTTCGCTGTTTATTAGGCGTGGGGTAGAGGCTTCGTTTGTATATCTTCGCCAATCGTCCGCCGTGCGTTCCTCGCCGAGGGCAATCCCCTCATAAATCCAGTCCTCTTGGTGTACATTGCGGTTTCTGACAGCCATAACAGAGCCAGTTGAGCGAGCCTCGTCAATGCCGCCAGGGCCTGTTTCGGTGATTACTTCCACAGAGTTCATTACGTATTCTACATCGTTATCTCGCCGCTCGGCAGACATGCGTTGATTGCCGGGGTTAAGATAATTTGGAAATGTCGCAGTTTGGGGTTGTATTCCCGGTTCAAGAGCCGCATCGCCGCCCTCTGTCGAAGCACGCGAAGTCAAATCGCGTGTCATTAGACCCGCACCCTCAAAACCACCCTCGGGAGTGGTAAAAGATTGAGAGGTTTGCACTTCCGCTATGCGTGTTTCAAACACAGGATTAAATACAACATTGACCTCGTCAAATACAGACGAGAGAATTTGTCTTGTTTCTATCATTCCGCTGTTACGCCTTTGCTGTTGCTGTTGCTGTGCGATTTCAGCAGAGGTTTGGGCTTCTTCCTCGCCCGAAAAAATAGTATTCATGTACTGGTCAACTATAACGACATCTTCTATGTTTAAATTGCTTACATTCTGCGATACAATTCTAGCTAGATTACGCCCTTGCCCCGCGGAAAAGCCCTGTGTCACGTTAAGAACAACCGCCGCCGTAGGCACATCTGGGTTGGGGTCGAATGGGCGGTTATTGGGTATAGAAAAAGTAACTCGCGCGCCTGTAATGCCGTTCATGGCGGTAAGCTGGCTTGCGACTTGCCCCTCTTTTCCCCGAATTTCAAGGATTCTACGCTCTGCATCTGTTGTGCTAAGGTTGGTGTCGAGTGCATCCGCCCATGTAAAATGGTCGCGGTTTGGTACAACGTCCGCAACCTGCATAATGGAAATAGCATCAGCCCTGCGGCGGCTGTCTACCTGCAATTCGCTTTCAAACTTAGCCGTTCTGCTCCGTATGCCTGCGTTTGCTAGCTCGGCACGCATGGGGCTTATTTCCTGTAGGTTACTGCCGCTCATAATCGTTACCCACGGCGTACGAAACGCAAAATAGCCCATAAGGGCGAGCGCAATCAGTACCGCCGCAATCACTCCTAGGAGCTTATATCTCTGCGGCTGTGTCAGTATGTCCCAGCGGGCTTTTAATGGGTCGATATATTTTTTCACTTGCTCGGGCATTTATCCACCTCGGGTTTACGTCTTTATAGTTGACTAGATGGGTGCTAAATGGGTATTAAATCTGCATTCTCATAATTTCGCGGTAAGATTCCACAACCTTGTTTGTAATCGACGAAGTGAAGTTTACTGCGTTAATTGCTCTGTCCATAGCCATTTGTACGGCTAGTATATCATCAATTCTACCAGTTGCAAAGTCGAGCTGCATTTGTTGGGAGCTTGCTACCATGTAGTTTGTGCTTTCGTACATATTTAATGCGGCGTTAAAAAAGGAAGAAAATGGTGTATCCTGCTCCTCTTTAGGGGCTTGCACTAGCTGCAAATTGGGCGAAAAGGGCTGTATCGGTGCCATCGCTGGGCTAGTGTCTACAAGTGCGGTTATAACTGCCATAGGCTATTACCTCCCTGCTCCTATTTCTAGCGTGCGTTGGGTCATGTTACGCGCCGTACTCATGGCGGAAAGGTTCGCTTCGTACGAGCGGCTCGCCACGAGCATGTTTACCATTTCCTCGACTATGTTGATGTTTGGCATTCTTACGTAGCCCTCCTCGTTTGCATCGGGGTGGGTCGGCTCGTAAACTAGATTGCCAGGGGATTCGTCCTCTACTATGTTAGTTACGCGAACGCCCATACCCTGCGGCGCGGGAATACTGCCGCCATTGCCGAAAATATTCGAGAATACTAACGAAAATGGGTCGTTGTCGCGCATTTCTTCAAACAACACGGTCTTGCGTTTGTACGGCCCGCCGTCCGCTGTGCGCGTGGTGTTTACGTTGGCGATATTTTCGGAAATTATATCCATGCGTAGACGTTGGGCGGTTAAACCAGAAGCGGAAATGTTCATTGTGTTAAAAAAGCTCATTTAATTACCTCCCTGCGAGTACAGAGTTAAGCAAACGCGAATTGTGCGTTACGCTGTTTACCATAACGTCATAACGGACAGACTGAATGTAAAGCGCTACCATTTCGCGCTCTATGTCCACGTTGTTTCCGTCTAGGCGAAAGCGTGTGCCTGGTTCCTTGT
The DNA here is from genome assembly GCA_009777845.1 of Defluviitaleaceae bacterium. Lineage (GTDB taxonomy): Bacteria > Bacillota > Clostridia > Lachnospirales > WQUN01 > WQVC01. Next base: position 37,173 of record WRLD01000004.1, on the reverse strand, counting down.
AGCTAGTGGTCGCCCGCGCCTTGGTTAAATCCAAATTGCCCGTAGTGCGCCAATTTTCAATCGCGTCACTAAGGGCTGATTCAAATTCCACGGAACGAGCGGTAAAGCGAGGGGTTTCGGCATTGGCGATATTGTTTTGAATGGAGTCAATTCTAGCGGCTTGGCCGCTTAATGCCGCACCCAATATGGAATTTTGGTGATGTATGGATTGGCTTAACATAGGAGTTTGCTCCTTTTCGCAACCTGGTCGCATAATGTACACATGATGTACCTAAACATGATAAAAAATAAACACGGAAATGTCAAGGTTGAAAATTTGGAGTTTACGATACCTTTACATTACAATTAAATCTCCCACGCCGACGGCATAAAAATTTCTCTAAACCGTTTTTGGGCAAAGCGGTCTGTCATGCCTGCTATGTAGTCGGCAATGGAAATATCTAGCGGCGCGGCGTTTTCTACTATTTCCTGCGGCAGCTTTGTTGGGTTTTGCAAAAAATATTCGTACATAAGGCGCAGCATGGTCTTGATTTTGGCACGTTCGGCGGCGTGCAGCTGGTGCGCGTAAACTCGCTCAAACATAAACGTACGAAAGATTTTTAAGCAATCGGAAATTTCTGGCGAAAGCTCTATTTCCGTGTGTGAAAGGCTCTGCTCGATAAGATTCCGCACGAGCGTGTCAATCCGCTTGCCAGGGGAAGTCCCTAGCGTGGAGCTAACAACGGCGGGCAAATCGGCCTCCGTAAGCAGCCTTGCGCGGATTGCATCGTCTACATCGTGGTTCATGTACGCGATTTTGTCGCATAGCTGTACCACGCGCCCCTCGGGGGTGGCAGGCCTGCAAACTGTTCTATGGTTAAGAATACCGTCAATTACCTCATATGTCAAATTTAAATTTTCTAAGGTTTCCACCACTCGCACGCTTTGCTCGTTGTGACGAAAGCCGCCCTCCAAAAGCCCGTTTAGCGCGTCCTCGCCAGTATGCCCGTAGGGGGTATGCCCCAGGTCGTGACCCAGCGCGATTGCTTCCGTCAAGTCCTCGTTCAGTGCGAGCGCGCGAGCCACGGTACGCGAAATTTGCGCTACTTCTAATGTATGCGTAAGGCGCGTGCGATAGTGGTCGCGCTCTGGCGAAATAAATACCTGCGTTTTGTGCATAAGCCGTCTGAACGCCTTGCAATGCGTTATTCTGTCGCGGTCTTTCTGAAAATCGGTACGAACACAGCATTTTTCCGCAGGAAATTTACGCCCCCGCGTTTCTATGCTTTTTGTTGCGCGCGGGCTTAGGCTTTTTGTTTCATATTCCTCTCGCAATTCTCTCAAACTCACAATTGCCCCCTGCATTTCGGACATCTACAGTTGCGTTCACATTGCGGACGGTGTTCTAATATTTTTATGTCGGCTACGCCGTAATAATCCGTGACTGGCTCGTCCGCAGGCGTTTTTTTGACCGCAATTCTTGCGATTTGCTTCAAAATATTGATACTAAGCACATCTCCGTCACCGTCTGGCGTGCGTACAAGGTCGCCCACGCCTGGCATTCCTACCATTAAATGCGCGTAGGTTTCCTCCTCGTATTTCAAGCAGCACATGAGCTTTCCGCAAATGCCCGATATTTTCGTAGGGTTAAGGCTTAGCCCTTGGTCTTTGGCGGATTTTATAGAAACAGGCTGAAATTCGTCTAAAAAGGAAGCACAACAAAGTATACGTCCGCAAATTCCTATGCCGCTTAGCATTTTCGCCTCGTCGCGTACGCCTATTTGCCTAAGCTCAATACGCATACGGAACGCGGAAGCAAGGTCTTTTACCAGCGCGCGGAAGTCCACGCGGCCGTCCGCTGTGAAAAAGAAAATAATCTTGCTTAAATCAAACGAAAGCTCCACGTCAACTAAATTCATTTCCAAATTGTGTTCCTTTATTTTTTCCAAGCAAACATCGCGCGCCTCGTTTTCGCGGCGGCGGTTGGTGTCCTCCTGCGAAATGTCGCTCGCTGTCGCCAGCCGCAGAACCTTACGCAACGGCTGTCCGAAGCCGCGCATGTCTATTTCGCGGTTTTCCAACGCAATAACGCCGTATTCCGCGCCGCGCGCCGTTTCTACTATGACGGGCGTGTCCCTCGTCAGCTTGTCCTCGCTTATTCCCGCTGGGTCAAAATAATAAACCTTGCCAACGTCCTTGAATCGTACTCCTACTATTACCATTATATGTTACTCCTTTGAGTGAGTTTAAAAAACATCAATTCCAACGCAAGCTGTGCGTTGCCGTTTTGTGACAAAATCCGCTTTGTATCGGAAATTATTTTCGGCGCGTTAAGGTGTTCCTGCGTATCGCGTATTTTTTTTCCGTAGGCTACATATAGCGTGTCTAAAAAATTTTTTAGCTGTTCCTTTTCCAACGCTTCTATTTTTTTGTATAACGCAAACGCCTGCGGAAGGTCGGCTGTTTCCAGTATTTGCATTATTTCTTGGGCTAACGGCTCGAAGTCCGCATCGCCCGAAAATTCGCCCCTAGTCCTTTTTACCACGCACCGCGAGAGAATCGTAGGCAAAAAGCCGTGCGTATTAGTCGCTAGGAATAAGAATACACCATAAGGGGCAGGTTCTTCAATAGTTTTTAGCAAGGCATTTTGTGCCTGCGGTGTGAGCGGGTCTTGAATGATAAAGACTTTATACTTGTATTTAAAGGGCTTTACCGCCATAGGCATAACAATTTGTTCTCGTACCTCGTCCACGCCTATGCCCTTTTGCTTTGTCGAGTTTATAAAAAAGGTGTCGGGGTGGTTGCCGCTTTCAAAAACGCGGCAGGAAACACATTCGCCGCAGTTGGTTTCCCGCAAGCAATTAAGCCCCTTTGCGTACTCTAGGGCATGGGCGCGTAGATTCTCGCTTTCGCCTACGAAAATAATCGCGTGCGACTTCATTAAACGACCATATCTAGCAGCAAGCCGTGTATTTCGTCAATTTTATCCAAAATCGTAAGCGCGTTTTTTTCTTTTTTGAGAAGCTCCTGCGCTAGGTCGTCCAAGTCTTGGTTGACAAGGCGAACAATGCCGTAAACATGGTGACGGCCGCGGCGGTCGAGAAAGTTTTCGCGGCTAAATTCGTGCGAATGTGTCACAACCTCGTTTATAAAGCTCGTAATCATGCCGCGGTATATTTTTAATTCGCCAAAATCCATGTGCTGTGCCACGCGCTTGCCTTGCACCGCAATATCGCCGATTAGCCCCTGTAGCCTTTCCGCCAAGCCCTCGTCGCTTAGGCGATTTAGCGTAAAGCGGAAATCCTCCTGCGGCTGGCGTTTTTCCACTGCGTTTGCTTCGCTAAAGCGCGCCGCAAGCATTTCGGAAACCTTCATAGAATCCATACGTCTACACCTTTCTAAACTCGTCTACGGGCAAGACGAAAATAGTCGCGCCGCCTACCGTTACTTCCACTGGGTAGGGGGCAAAGCTCTCATTTAGGTTTACGTTCAGCGCGTTTACTGAGGTCATTTGCTTGCGGCTCTTGCATTTTGCTTCAATTATTTCCAAAAGCTCGGGAACTCGCTCGTCAGTCACACCGCAAATAAGCGTTGTGTTGCCCGCGCGTAAAAAACCGCCAGTGGTGGCGAGCTTGGTAACGCTAAAGCCCTTCGCGCTTAGGTAGTCCATGATGTCAAAAGCGTCCTCATCGTGGATTATTGCCATTACTAATTTCATATAGTTTTCCTCCTAGCTTATTGTGTTTTCTGTCAATGTCAACAAAATTTTGTCATAAAGCGCGTTGTAATTCTCGTTCCAGTTCGTCTGTATATGCTTCGCTTGCTCTCGGGTGATTACTGGCACGGTAATTTCCATAAGGGTCATTCCGCGGTCGTAAATTCCCACCTTTACAATGTATTCATCGTTTTCCACATTAGGAAAATAATGGGCGGTTTTCTCGAAGCCTTTTTTTATTATGCCTCTGTTTTGGTCTACATATTGGTTTATTAGGCTTCGCGCAGGGCGCGGAATTTGCCCCTGTAGCAGCTCTAGGTTTTCCAGCCCCTCCTCGGTTAGCGTGTAGCGCGTTATGTTTTCGTCCTTTGCGTTTTCGTGTGTCGCGTCGAGAAAGCCGCGTTTTACCATGTCTGCCAAGCACTGCCCAAGCGCGAAATGGTTCATTAGCTCTTTTTCGATAATAAAGTCGGTAATCTGCGAATGTGACATAGGCAAGTCCATCAAATTGATTAAATACATGATTAGCAGCTTGTTTTGGGCATCTTTATATTCAATTGTTAGTGGCATATTTCACCTCAATTTAGCAACGTATAGTCGCCCCTTACCATAATCCATGATTCCGCTTGAAAATGCACGCCGCGGCCGTCTGTGACGGGAATCATCATAAGGTGGTTTAAGCCGATATTTTCGCCGTTCAGCACGTCTACGCCTGCCGTAACATCTGGTATGCCGTTGAGCGGGCCTGTCACTGCCACGGCTCTGCCGCCACGCAAAATAAATTCCGCGCCTGCATCAAACAAGACTATTTGCCCCTCCTGCGGATTAAGCACCTCGAACACAACTACCTGCGGCGGCGTGGGCTGGTCGCCAGGGCCGAAGGTGTCTGTAGTAAGCGCGGCGTTTAGCTTCGAGCCGTACATTGTTTCAAAATATTCCATTACTTCTGCAAAAAGCGCGTCACGTTCTGTGGTGGTGATTGTGCTTGTTCCTGTGTTAGTGCCTGTTCCTGTGTTAGTGCCAGTGCCTGTGTTTGGCGTGCCTTGGCTGGGTAGGGCGTTTGGCGCGATATTTGCGATTATTCCTCGCAAAATGGCTACTTCCTCTGAAAGCTGTGTTACCTTGGTGTCTACGTAGGAGCGAGTGATTACTGGGTCATCGCTCGCGCCTGGCTGTGATGCTTGTGCTGGGGTGTTGAAGTGGATAAATACTGCGATTAGGCTAATAAGTACAAAGCCCGATGTGCTTGCGATTGCAAGTAGAAATTTCTTGCCGAGTGTTCTGTTTTTCATGTTATTCCTCCTGTTTTGACTCGCCTTCGGCGATTTTTCATGTGCGACTTTACATTACCTTATTTTGTATCTTCCTGAGAATTTCTTCCATCTCCGCCTTACTCCTCGCATTTACAATTCCATGCCTAGCTTCCGCCGAGCCATACATGCCCTTAGTATACCAGCATAAATGCTTCCGCATTTCAATGAAATTTTCTGCCATGTGCAAATGCCTTATTGCCATAGCCAGAATTTGCTCCTGTGTCGGCGGCGGCGGCACAACCCCTGTTTCCATAAGCCCTAGCGTGCGTGAGAAAAGCCACGGATTTCCCAGCACGCCGCGGGCAAGCATTAAGCCGTCACAGCCTGACTCCTGCAATCGCTTTACCGCGATTTCCGGCGTAAAAATGTCGCCGTTGCCAATCACCGATATTTTCACAGCCGATTTTACCGCCGCTATGGTCTGCCAGTCGGCTTCGCCTGTGTAATACTGCTCGCGCGTTCTGCCGTGTACAGCAATCGCCGCCGCGCCCGATTCCTGCGCGATTTTAGCTATTTCCACGGCGTTTTGCTTAGCGGCGAAGCCCTTTCGTATTTTTACCGTTACTGGGCGCGGCGAGGCTTTTACTGCCGCCTCTATTATTTTTGCCGCGAGCGGCGGTTCGGCCATCAACGCCGAGCCTTCGCCGTTCTTAACAATTTTTGGCATGGGGCAGCCCATATTTATATCCACTATTTCAAACGACAGCGACTCCAGCCGTTTAATCGCTTCAGATATAATGTGCGGCTCTCGCCCGAAAAATTGTACCGCCCATGGGTGCAGGGTGCTGTCATTTTTTAACAGCTCGTGCGTGTTTTTGTTTTCGTAGACGATGCTTTTCGCGCTTACCATTTCCGAAACGGTAAGAGCCGCGCCGTGTTCCGCCGTAATCATGCGGAAAGCCCTATCGCTTACGCCTGCCATGGGTGCCATTATTAGGTTGTTTTTTAGTTTTACATCGCCCAAAATAATCATTTTATAAATGTATCATTTTTGCGGCAAAAAAGCAAATTTGCGTTTTTGGAAATTGTATGATATATTGTCCGTTGTTAAAAAATTCTTGGAGGAAAGGGTGGTGAAAAAATGAAAGCGGCTATCCATCCGAAATATTTTCAGGCAAAAGTACGATGCAACTGCGGCAATGAGTTCGTTACGGGCTCTACGAAAGAAGAAATTCGTGTCGAAGTATGTTCCAAATGCCACCCTTTTTACACAGGCAGCCAAAAACTACTGCTCGAAGCTGGCGGGCGAGTAGAGAAATTTAAGAAGAAATATAAAAGAGATTAGTTGAAATTAGGAGGTATTAGCAGTGATTTCACCAAAAGGAAAAACATCAAAGGCAAGGCGTAACAAAAGACGCGCCCAAACATGGAAAATAGCTATGCCAAACCTTGTAAAATGCGACTGCGGCGAGCTAGTAAAATCTCACCATATGTGCAAAGCGTGCGGACAGTACAAAAAGCGCGAGGTGCTGGGGAAAGCTGAGTAGGGTTTTGTGGGGTTTTGTGCGGTTTAACGTGCGTTTTTTGTGCGTTTTAATGTGCGTTTAATTGTGCGTTTTAATGGTGCATTCCAATTGTAGGGGAGGGATTTATCCCTCCCGAGGTTTGCACGCAACTGAATGACGAGCAACGTCCCATTAACGCAGAGCGAGGCAACCTCGGGACGGACAAGTCCGTCCCCTACAAGAACCTGCCTTGATTCGGGGCGAGTACGTGCGTTTTAATTGTGCGTTCTAATCGTAGGGGAGGGATTTATCCCTCCCGAGGTTTGCACGCAACCGAATGACGAGCAACGTCCCATTAGTGCAGAGCGAGGTAACCTCGGGACGGACAAGTCCGTCCCCTACAAGAGCCTTGCCTTGATTCGGGGCGAGTACGTGTGTTTTAATGGTGCGTTTTAATTGTAGGGGAGGGATTTATCCCTCCCGAGGTTTGCACGCAACCGAATGACAAGCAACGTCCCATTAACGCAGAGCGAGGCAACCTCGGGACGGACAAGTCCGTCCCCTACAAGAGCCTTGCCTTGATTTTGGCACTGGCAAGCCCATTTGCATTGCTTTAGGAAAGAGTGCGTTACCACATGAAAAAAATAACAATTGCGATTGACACAATGGGCGGCGACCTTGGCCCCGCCGCCATAATCGAGGGCGTGGGTATGGCAATGCTGGAATACCCCATAGAGCCTGTTTTGTTTGGCACAGAAGAACTTCTCCGCGAGGAAGCGGAAAAGCGCGGCGGCATGAAAATAATTCACGCGCCCACCGTTATAGAGCCTTGCGAGCCGCCTACCCTGGCGTTTCGCAGAAAAAAAGACTCGTCGCTTGTTATGGGCTTAAAGTACGTAAAGGACGGTCACGCGCAGTGCTTTGTTTCGGCTGGCTCTACTGGCGCGTTGCTTACAGGCGCGACTATGATTATCGGCAGGCGTGCGGGGATTTCGCGGCCTGCTTTGGCTACCGTTTTACCGTCACGCAAGGGCTTTACCCTGCTTATGGACTGCGGCGCGAACATGGACTGCCGTCCCGAATATCTCGCGCAGTTTGGGCAAATGGGCGCGGAATATATGCAGAAATGTATGGGAATAAAAAACCCGCGTGTCGGGCTTATCAATGTAGGCGCGGAGGAAGAAAAAGGGAATTTGCTAACAAAAGAAGCATATATATTACTAAAGGAAACAGGCATAAATTTTGTCGGTAATATCGAGGGGCGGGAAATTCTCGCAGGCGGCGCGGACGTGGTAGTCTGTGACGGCTTTACTGGCAACGTGCTTTTGAAATTTACCGAGGGCTTCGCAAAAAGCCTGATGGGCATGATTAAGGACGAGCTGATGTCTAGCGGCGTTTCCAAGCTCGGCGCGTTGCTTGCGAAGGGCGCGTTTGCTAAGCTAAAAAAACGCTTCGATTATCGCGAGGTGGGCGGCGCGCCGCTTTTGGGGCTAAATCAGCTTGTAATAAAGGCGCATGGCTCGTCTGACGCGCTTGCGATTAAAAACGCAATACGCCAATGCGTTTTACACGAGTCTACATGAAACAGGAGGATTTAATAATGGTATTTGAAAAAATACGAGATATAATAGCAGAACAAACAGGAAAGCCCAAGAACACAATAACAAAGGAAACAAGGTTTGCGGAGGATTTGAACGCGGATTCCTTGGATATTTTCCAAACTATTACAGAGCTGGAAGAAATTTTTGGCATGGAATTTTCTGACGAAGCAATGGAAAGCATAAAAACCGTAGGCGACGCGGTCGCGTACATCGAAAAGCTAGTATGAGTGACCTGCAAACAAATTTAGGCTATACGTTTAGCCGCCATAATTTGCTAAAACATGCCATTACACACTCGTCCTTTGTGCATGAACAAAAGCTAGATGCCGCGCAGTCTAACGAACGCTTGGAATTTCTGGGCGATGCGGTGCTTCAGCTTTGCATAAGTGACTTTTTGTATCATAGATACCCCGACATGAGCGAGGGCGATTTAACCAAAAAACGCGCCGCGCTTGTTTGTGAGCCATGCCTAGCGGAAATCGCGCGGCGAATGGGCGTAGGCAATTTTATTTTGCTTGGACAGGGCGAAGCCTCAGAGGGCGGCCGCGGAAAGGATTCGATTCTTTCTGATGCAATGGAATCCATTATCGGCGCGGTTTTTTTAGATGGGGGAATAGAAGAAGTCCGTGCATTGGTACAGCGGCTATATGAGCCGATTGCGGACAGGGCAAGCAAGCAAACGCGCGATTTTAAGACAACGCTGCAAGAAATTTTGCAAAGAAAAAGCCGCGAAACGGCTGTATATAGCATAATAAAGGAAGAAGGCCCCGCCCATAAGCGGATTTTTACCGCGCAGGTAAGGCATAGGAACAGAAGCCTTGGCAAGGGGACAGGCGCGAGCAAAAAATCCGCAGAGCAGGACGCGGCAAAAAAGGCGTTGGAACGGTTAAAAGCGTTATAAAAGTAAATCCGCAACCTCAATCAAATCCGCGCATACGGCAAACGCCAGTGCGCGGGTTTTTTCGTCTAGCGGAGCCAAATCTGGCACAAGAATAAGCCTAATGCCTGCGCTGTACGCGGCGTTAGCGCCTGCCTCGGTGTCCTCGATTACTACGCAATCGGCAGGCACGAAGCCGCATGTTTGGGCGGCTTTTAGGAAAATATCGGGCGAGGGCTTTCCGTTTGCTACCTCGTCGCCGCAGATTATCGCTTGGAAGCGGTGCAGGATTCCCGCGCTAGACAATCTTTCTGTTGCGCGTTTCCGTGATGTGGACGTGGCTACACATTTTGCTACGCCAAGCTCGTCCAGCCTGTCCAGAATTTCAAAAAGCCCCTTTTTGCACGGTACGCCGTGCTTTTCCAAATATTCGCGCATGTATTTATTGCGCGCAGAAAACAGCTTGTCCAGGTCAAAGTCCTCGCCGTAAGCAGCGCGTAAAATGTCGCAACATCTGGGAGTGCTTTTCCCCATAAGCGACTCGGCGACTTCGAGCTTTATTTCTACGCCAAGCTGATTGCCTGCGTATATTAGGGCTTTCCTGTAAATAGGCTCGGTGTCTAGCATTGTGCCGTCCATGTCGAAGATTATTAGGTTTGGGTGGGTTGGGTTTTTTTGGTTTTCCATTAGTATTTTTCCTTTCGTGTAGGTAGAATTAAAAGGCAATGGAACGCGGATTTTCGCGGATTTGGCGGATTTTCGCAGATTTTTTCGGGCGTAGCGGTTTTTCCGCATTAAAACTTACATTTGTATGTGAATAAACGGCGATAGGACACGGATTTAACGGATTTTCACGGATTATGCGGATTGGCTAGTGGGAAAATCCACCAAGTCCGAACGAATCCGCGAAATCTGCGTAAATCCGTTAAATCCGCGTTCCATACCTTTAAAATCTGTGTTCTGTGCCTTTAAAATCCACGAAAATCCGCCAAGCCCGAAAGAATCCGCGAAAATCCGTAAAATCCGCGTAAATCCGCGTGCCATGAATCACTTCAAGCACGAGAACAACTTCTCACACAATAACCGTCCGATGCCTATCATAAGTAACAAGCCCGGGCTTGGCGTTTGGCGGCTTTTTTATGTGCTTTTTGGCGGTATATGCCACTTCCATTTTTGTGCTTCCGCTGGCGCGGCTGTGCTTTACGGCCAGTGCGGCGGCTTCGAGAATGGCGTTTTCGCTAGGCTCTACGCCGTTTGTTACAAGCACGACATGCGGGCCGGGCATGTTTTTTATATGAAACCATAGGTCGTGCGGCTTTGCTATTTTAAAGGTGATTTCGTCGTTTTGTGTATTGTTTTTTCCTACATATATATCAAAGCCGTCCGCGGTTCGTATTTTTAGGGGCTTTGCTGGGCGTTGGTTCTTTTTTCCTTTTGCGGAGCGTGCCTTGACAAAGCCCTGCTCGATTAGCTCCTGCTGCACCTGTGCAATATCGGCCTCTGTGGCGGTCGTAAGCAAGGACGCGGCTACGCTTTCGAGATAAAACAATGTGTGGTTGTTTTCCTTAACTTGCTCCTGCAACGCCTCAAATGTACGTTTCTGCTTATTATATTTTTTAAAATATTTTTGCGCGTTTTCGGCAGGGGTAAGCGTAGGCTCCAGCGCGATTTCCAACAACTGGTTATTGTCATAAAAATTCTCCGCCGTGAAGCTAGTCATGCCGCGTTCGAGCTTGTAAATATACGAGGTCAAAAGCTCGCCCTTTATGCGGAGCTGGTCGCGTTCTTGTATTTCTTCGAGCGTTTTCTGGAAAATCACGCCTTTTTTATAGCAACGGTTTTGCAGATTGGTGACGATTTTGCGTAAATCTGCCGTTTTCTGGCTAATTCTGTAGGCTTCGTCATGTTGAGAATAAAACATCTCAAGCATTTCTGACGGCGAGCCAAAAATTTGCTTTTCGTAACGCGAATAAATAGAAAACGGAAGCGCGGTTATGTCGATTGGCTTGCCGTTTTCGGAATAAATGGCATTTTCAAATTGGTTGTTTTTGACACACGAAAAAATTTCCGCAAAAATGTCTTGCAGTTTAATTTTTTCACTGTCTGACAAAACAGACCTTTCATAAACGCCCGCGCGTTCGCAAATTTCTGTGGCGAGCAGCGGACTTATGCCAGTGTAGCTCTTGAAAATATTTTTTTGTATGGTGGTTTGTGAATTTTGGATTTTCAGCTTGTCCGCAAGCGGATTTATTTTCCCTTGCGAGGGTGGGGGAGAATACCGCATATTTGGCAAAATAGGGCGCGCCGTGCTTATAGAGGGTGGTACGTGCTTGATTGCGCCGAGGATTTTTTTATCTGTGTCCAACAGGATAATATTACTATGTTTGCCCATTATTTCCAGCACAAGAGCCTTCCCCGAACGCTCGCCGAGTTCGTCAACCGCGTCTATATGCAACTCCACAATCCGCTCAAACCGCGGCTGTTCGACCGCGACAATACGCCCGCCCCCGATATGCTTTCGCAAAAGCATACAAAACATGGGGGCTTGCAGGGGGCTGTTTTTGTTCTCCGTAATTAGCCCAAGGCGCGGCGCGGTTGGGTTTGATGTCAATAAAAGCCTGTGGTTTTCGCCCTTGGCTCGTATATGCAAAATAATTTCGTCGCGCTCGGGCTGTGTAATTTTGTCGATTCGCCCGCCTTTTAAAAAGCATAGCTCGTGTATTACGCTCGCTAAAACCGTTCCGTCAAAGGGCATTTTTATCACCTAGTAGGATTATAACCTATTTTCGAGCCGCTTCACAATATCCAAGTAGAAATATCATTATAAGCAATAACAACCGCAAGCAACAGCATAATCACAAGCCCCACAAAATGAATCATGGCTTCCTTTTCTGTGGGTATTCGCTTTTTGCGAACGGCTTCCAATAGCAAAAACACAATACGCGAGCCGTCCAACGCAGGTATCGGGAGCAGGTTCATAATGCCTAGCGCAGTGCTTAAAACGGCGGCAATCGACACCATTATAAAGACCATTTCCCAAACGCCATATTCAATAGAGGCCTGATACGCCTCCGTCACGACACTGCCCAAGCCAATCGGCCCCATTACGCCGCCGCCCTCTGGCATTTCTTCCCCTGCGAAAAACTGTGAGAGCAGGATAAACGGCGCGCGTGTCTGAAATAACATCATGTCCGTGGTGTTCCACAAAATTTCGCCCACGCCCACGCGCGTTACTGCTTCGTCCGGGGCAAAAAAGCCTGCGCTGAAAAAGCCAGGCTGTAGGCTGTAAGCCATTCTCGCGCCTACGCTGTACACCGTGGACGGCACAGGGGCAATGGAATAGTCAAAGACCGCGCCGCCCCTATAAACGCGTATAGCAACAGGCGCGCCCTGCCCTGCGTTTATTTCCTTGGCAATGTCAAAGCCTAGGGATTCCACGCTTTTGCCGTTTATGGTGGTGATTATATCGTCCTCTAGCAGCCCTGCCTCGTAGGCAGGCATAGCTTCTATTACATCTCTGACAATCAGCATGTCACGCTCGTCGGTCAGTCTTGTGCGGATTCCTATAGAATAATTTGTACGCGCTTGTGTTGGCATTACAGAAACAATTTGCCGCTTGCTTCCGCGCCTAACGCGAAACTTAATGGCGCGCTTCTTTGCCCCTGCAATGTTCAATTCCGAATTTAAGCTGACCCAATCGACACGCACGCCGTTTACATGCGTGATTTTGTCGCCCTCTCTCAGACCCGCAATATGCGCAGGCTCGTTTTCGAGAATTTCCGCCACATCAATATATTGATAGCCCTGCGCCGCTACATAAATAAAAAACAGCACAAACGCAAGCACAAAATTCATGCCCGAGCCGCCGACCATTACGAGAAGCCGCTGTGCAATGGTTTTGCTGTTCAACGCCTCGGTATCGTCCGCCATGTCCTCGTTTTCGCCGCGCATTTTGCAAAAGCCGCCGATAGGGAACGCGCGCAGGGAATATAACGTAACCTTGCCGTCAAGGCTCTGCTTTTTCCCTTTTACGGAAAATAGTATAGGCCCCATGCCAAGCGCAAATTCCTCTACAAAAATACCCGCACGGCGAGCCGCAAGAAAATGCCCAAGCTCGTGCACAAAAATTACTACGCCTAGCATTAGAATGAAAATTAGAATCGGTATAATCATGGTGTACCCCTTTCACGAATAAACTCCCCCGCCCAGCTCTCCGCCTCGTTTACATCGTCTAAAGTCTTAACCTCTTTTATTGTATATATGCCAAAGGCTTGTTCAATTATATCCGAAATCCCATAAAAACTTATTCTCCCGCTTAAAAATTCATAAACAGCCCACTCGTTTATGTAATTCATAACTGCGGGCAACGTGCCGCCCTGCTGTGCGGCGTGGCGCGCTAGTGCAAGGCATGGGAAATTGTCGGTATTCGGCGGTTCAAAGGTTAAATCGCCGCATGTCAAGAGGTCTAAACGCGCGAAATTGTTTTTTACTCGCTCTGGCGAGGAAAGCGCGTACAAGATGGGTAAGCGCATGTCCGCCAAGCCCATTTGCGCGAGGATTGAGCCGTCCTCGTACTGTACCATAGAGTGGATTATGCTCTGCGGGTGGACGACGACATCTATTTTTTCCTGTGGCTGGTCGAAAAGCCACATGGCTTCGATTAGCTCTAGCCCTTTGTTCATAAGGGTTGCGCTGTCTATGGTAATTTTGTCGCCCATGCTCCAGTTGGGGTGCTTTAGCGCGTCCTTGGCGGTGGCGGCGGCTATTTTTTCTCGCGGCAGACCGCGAAACGGGCCGCCCGAGGCGGTTAAAATGATTTTTTCGGGCGTGTTATTGTCCAAGCACTGCCAAATAGCCGAATGCTCGCTGTCTATGGGCGTTAGGCGTACGTTCTTTTCGCGTGCTAGATTAGTCACCAATTCGCCTGCGGTTACTAGCGTTTCCTTGTTGGATAACGCTATATGCTTGCCTGCGTTGATTGCCGCGAGTGTGGGTTTAAGCCCTGCGCGCCCGACTAGCGCGTTTACTACTATGTCGGCGTTTGTTTCCGAGGCACAGGAAATCAAGCCCGCTTCGCCTATTAAAATTTCGCAGCGGACATTTATTTTTCCTGCTAGGTCTTTTGCGGCTTGCTCGTCACGTACCCAACAAGCAAGCGGCTTAAACTCGTTTACCTGCCGCGCGAGGGTTTCTATGTTGGAAAATCCGCTCAACGCGGTAATTCGCGCGTGCGGCAGACATTCACGCACTACGTCTAGTGTCTGTACGCCAATCGAGCCAGTCGAGCCGAGTACCGCTATTTTCATATCTCAAGCCCCACAAACCAAAACATCACGGTCATCGCCATGTACACAATCGGCGCGACTGTAACTATGCTGTCCATTCTGTCCATAACGCCGCCATGCCCTGGGAAAAGATTACCGAAGTCTTTTATTTCACAATGGCGTTTTACCGCGGAGGCGGCAAGGTCGCCGATAATAGAAAAAATCGCGCCAAAAAACGAAATAACCGTAGCAATAAGCACAATATGCGCGGCGGCATCTTTTTCGCCAAAAAAATGGTTAATCACAACGCCGTAAACAAGCCCGATTAGTGTCGCGCCTATTATGCCGCCCACTAGCCCCTCGAAAGACTTGGAGGGGCTAGGCGTGTTTTTTAGCTTATTTTTGCCGAAAAGCGAGCCTGTGAGATATGCGAACGTGTCGCACCCAAAGGAAGCCGTCAAAATCAGCCATACGTAGTAATGCCCGAACGCATGTTCGCGTACAAGCACCACAAACGAAAACATAAACGGCACATACAAAAAGCCGTACACCGTAGTAATACACTCGCTAATCGGCAATGTCCTAAAGAAAACAACAAGGCATGTCTGCACGGTAATCACAAAGAACGTAAGCGCGATTAACAGCCAGTTGCCCGCCCCAAATTCCGAAATCGCGCCGAAGTAGCCAATAGTGGCTAAATAGCCGATTACATGAATGAGCCTGTCTTTCTTGGAAAACGCGACATAAAACTCACGTAAGCCGACCAACGCAACGGCACAGCATAGTGTCAAAAACAGCTTGCCGCCAAGGTACACAAATAAAACAACCAAGGGCAAGCCAATAATGGTAGTTGCGGCACGCCTAAGGAACAACGTCATACCGTCATTATTTCCTTGTTCTTTGCATCTACTTTTTTATCTAGCTCTGCCACATATTTATCAGTGAGCGTTTGTATTTCTTTTTCCAGTATTTTTACGTCGTCCTCGGTTAGCTCCGTTTTCTTTTCCGCTTTAGCAAACGCATCAATCGCATCTCTGCGGATATTGCGAATGGCGACTTTTGCGTCCTCGCCTTTCTTTTTTATGTCTTTGGTGAGGGCTTTGCGGCGTTCCTCGGTAAGCTCGGGGAACACTAGGCGAATCACCTTGCCGTCATTTGACGGATTTATGCCAAGGTCGGACGATTGGATTGCTTTTTCTATTTCCTTTAGCATATTTGCTTCCCATGGCGCGACCTGCAAAAGGCGCGCTTCTGGCACGGTGATATTGCCTACTTGACTAAGCGGTACCTCGCTGCCGTAGTAGTTTACGGTAATGCGGTCTAGCACGCGCGGATTGGCTCGTCCTACGCGTATTGTAGAAAACTCGTCCTCCAGTACCGCAAGCGTTTTTTTCATGCGCTCCTCAAATGATTTAGTGTCCATAAAAACTCTCCTTTTCGTTTATATTTATATACGTGCCGCGTAAATCGCCTGTGTCGGGGTAGTTACATGCCTTTATTATACTGTCCTTTGCGGAAAGTTTAAACACATAGGACGGCAAAGCCGCATCCTTTGTAAGCTGTAGGGCTGTCATGTCGGCTACGTTCAGGTTTTGGGAAATAGCGGTACGATAGCTTAGCGACTGGAATTTCTGCGCGTCTTTGTTTTTTCTTGGGTCGGCGGTGTATACGCCGTCCGTGTTTTTTGCGTAAAGCAAGCAATCCGCTTCCAGCTCCGCCGCGCGTAACGCCGCTATGGTGTCCGTAGAAAAGAATGGGTGTCCAAGCCCAGCCGCGTTTATTAAAACATAGCCTTGCGAAAGCCATTCTCTAGCGGTATCCTTATCGTATACCGCCGTGAAATTGCCGACCACTATGGGGGTGACGACCCTTGCTTTTTGCCCGTGACGGCGAAAAGCGTCCGCGAGATACAGCGCGTTCATTACTGTGGCTAACATGCCGATTTGGTCGGCCTTTACCCTGTCCATGTCGGGTACCTGCCGCCCTCGCCAAAAATTTCCGCCGCCGATTACCAGCGCGACCTCAGTTCCTGCTTGCACAACGCCTATGATTTGTTTTACTATAGAATCAATAATATTGTTGTCATAGCCGCTTTCACTGCCTATGGCCTCGCCGCTTAGTTTGATTAAAGTACGTTTTAACATAGAACACGTCCCTTTCCGATATATAAAATATACCACATTTGAAAAAAGAAAGGTAGCTAAAAATGCCGCAACGTAATTTAAAAGATGAAATCGCCAAAAGCAATATACAAAGCCTGTATGTTTTGTTTGGCGAGGAGCGATTTTTGGTCAATCATTACGCCCATGAAATAGAAAAAAAGCTAGGCGCGAAAATTCTTTTTGACGGTGCTGTCCCTGTATCGGAAATTATTATGGCGGCGGAAACGCTTCCATTTTTTGGCGCGACGGAGGAGCGGCGTATGCTACTGGTACGAGAATCAAAGCTGTTCGCTTCCGGCCGCAAGGACGATTCCGAAAAAATGGCGGATTATTTGCCCAAAATACCGCCCGACACTACGCTAGTATTTGTGGAAACGGAAATAGACCGCCGTACGCGCATTTTCAAAAAGGCGAACGAGCTTAACGCCATGTTTGAATGTACGCCGCTTAGCCCGTCCGATTTGAATAAATGGGTGACGAAGCTGGCGAAGGGCAAGCAAATGCCGTCCGCTGTCGTACACCATTTCTTGCGCGTGGTCGGAAGCGGCGACATGACAAACATCAACAACGAAGCCAAAAAGCTAATTTCCTTCTGCGGCGGCAAGCACGAAATAACCATAAACGACATAAACGAAATATGTACGCCCACCCTCGAATCGCGCATTTTTGACCTAACCAAGGCAATGAGCGCAGGCAAAACCGCCGCCGCGCTGAAAATGTACAGCGATATGCTGACCTTAAAGGAATCGCCGCTAATGATTTTGAGTATGATTATTCGCCAGATAAGAATAATGCTATTATGTAAATGCCTAGCGGAAAAAACGATGGGCGTAGCGAGTATCGTAGGGCAGTTAAAGCTGCGAGATTTTATGGTGGCGGAGGCGTTGGGGCATGGCAAGCGGTTTAGTAAGGAGCGGCTGGTAAAGGCGTTGGAGGATTGTTTGGATATAGATGTTAGGATTAAGACTGGGTTGATTGGGGCTGAGGTTGGGGTGGAGTTACTACTTGTTAATTTGTAGGGGACGGATTTGGTGAATGTATGGGGGCGGGCTTGGTGAACTTGTAGGGGACGGATTTATCCGTCCCGAGGTTACTTCGCTCTGCGTTAATGGACGTTACCTGCCCCGAATTGACGAGCGTGCATACCTCGGGACGGATAAATCCGTCCCCTACAATAAATTACCATATCGCACCTTAAATCAAATCGCCATGATTTTGTAGGGGACGGATTTATCCGTCCCGAGGTTGCCTCGCTCTGCGGATTTTGTCCACGTAAATTTACTGAACGGCGATATATTTTCCCACGAGCCAATCCGCAAAATTCGCGTAAATCCGTCAAATCCGTGTTCGGCTACCTTTAATTTACATGGATAAAAAAAGCCTGTAATTTTTAACGAGTGCGGAGGGTTTAAAAAACATTGACGTACGTAATATTACGTATAATAATATGTTGGGAGGTGGAGCAATGACCGCCAAGGAATTTAAGAAAAAAATAAAAGCCAAGGGCTGGACAATAATACAGGGTAGTAGGCACGAGCTGGCGACACACCCCGACAAGCCCGAAATTCAAATAGCAATCCCTCGGCATACTGGCGACATTCCCACTGGAACACTGAATAAAATGCTAAAAGATGCAGGGCTGAAATAGGCTTATAGTGGAAAGGATTGACATTTATGAAATACGTGTACCCGATTATTCTTGAACCAGACGACGGCATGATTAGCGCGACTGTTCCTGATTTGCGTGGCTGTCACACCTTTGGCAGCGATATGGCGGAAGCCTTGCTTATGGCTAAGGACGCAATAGAAATGTGGTTGTGGAACGCTGAAAATGAAAATAAACCTATACCAAGCCCAACCTTGGTGGCGAATATTTGTGCAGGGGCAAATGAAACGGTGACTTTGGTCGCCGCCGATACTGACGAATACAGAAAAGCTAACGATACGCGCGCAATAAAAAAGACATTGTCGATACCGTCTTGGCTTAATCGGGAAGCGGAGCGGGCAAACGCGCCATTTTCGCAGATATTACAGCAGGGGCTAAAGGATTATTTGCAAAAAGCGAACTGAAAGGGGAATTTATTATGCTGCGTGAAATAATCAAAAACAGCAAAAACATAGTATTCTTTGGCGGCGCGGGGGTTTCTACCGAGAGCAATATCCCCGACTTTCGCTCCGAGAGCGGACTTTATGCCGCGGAAAAAAATTATGGCTATCCGCCCGAGTACCTTTTGAGTTATACTTGCTTTAGGAAAACGCCCGAGTTGTTTTTCCGATACTACAAGGAAAACCTAATCCACCTAGGCGCGAAGCCCAACGCCGCGCATATTTCACTCGCCAAGCTGGAAAAAGCGGGCGCGCTTTCGGCTGTGGTGACACAGAATATTGATGGGCTTCACCAGACGGCAGGCAGTAACAATGTAATTGAACTGCACGGCACAAATTTAAAGCAGTATTGTGTAAATTGCAATGCGCGGTATAATTTAGACTACATTCTCGCGCCCGAAAATAATGACGGCGTTGTGCCAAAATGCAAATGCGGCGGCACGGTTCGCCCAGATGTGGTGCTGTACGAGGAACAGCTCGACGACGGCGTTATCAACGCCGCGGTAACCGCCATTTCCTCCGCGGATTGCCTTATCGTGGGCGGTACGTCCTTAGTGGTTTACCCTGCCGCAGGCTTGCTTCGATATTTTAGTGGCAATAAATTGGTGTTGATTAACAAGAGTGAAACGAATTATGATAATGCCGCAGATTTGGTTATTCGAGAAAGTATAGGCAAGGTGCTAGGGGAGGTGACGGAGCAATGAAGGATTATTTTTCGTTTAAGCGCATGATAACGCGGCCGTTTATATCAACAATTCATATTTTGGGTATGGTGGCAATCATTTTTATTGCTATATGCTTTGTGATTGCCGATACTAGCGGCGGCTGGCTGATTGCGTTGGGTATATTGATTTTTGGGCTGTTTATATGGCGGCTGATGTGCGAAGCGTGGATTTTGTTTTGGTCGATACATGAGGCGTTAGAGGATTGTAGGAAGTCCTTGCGGAAGTTGGCGGGGGAAAAGCGGACGGGAGAGGAAAAGTGATGGGTAAATCCGAAAAACTCCTATCCCGATTATCAAAATCCCCAAAGGATTTTACCTTTGGGGAGCTTGAAACATTGCTTACTGGCTTGGGCTTTGAGCTGTCCAATGTTGGCGGCACAAGCGGCTCGGCTGTGCGTTTTAAACACCCCGAAACTGGTCAAATACTACGACTGCACAAGCCTCACCCCTCGCCTATACTCAAGGAATATCTCGTTAAAGCTGTCGTTACTCAATTAAAGCTAGGAGGTTATTTGCATGACTGACAACATTCTCAAATATAAAGGCTTTTGCGGTAGCGTGGATTATTCCGCTAATGACGAGTGTTTTTTTGGTAAGATTGTAGATGTGTCAGACCTTGTTACCTTTGAGGGCGATAGCGTAGTAGCTCTTAAAGAAGCCTTTGCGGAAGCGGTCGAGGATTATATCGTGCTGTGCAAGGAAGTGGGCAAAGAACCGCAAAAAACCTACGAGGGCTATTTTAATATCCGCATATCGCCAGATTTACACAGAGAAGCCGCCATTATCGCCAGTAACAAAGGGCTTACGCTTAACGCCTTAGTAGAAAAAGCACTATATAGTGAGGTTTATTCATAGGGCATGAACACAACTTCTTATAATGGAGCGTGATTTATTTGCAAAAGAAAATCTTACTATTCCTCGCCCTCGTCACCATTTGCACAACGACACTAACGTCTACCGTTTTTGCAAGCCCGCCATTTGTTGGCGGGTACATACCTCCCGACGTTGATTTTATTTACTCAGAGCCGCAGGTCGAGGGGTTTTCTGACTTTCCTGCTCGCTTTAGCCTGCGCGATTCGGGGCATGTTTCCCCTGTGGAAAATCAAGGTCAGCATGGGACATGTTGGACGTTTGCGGCTAATGCGGTAATCGAGTCGCATATGCTTAAAAACGGCTTGGGCTTGCACAATTTTTCAGAGCTGCATATGGCTTACTCCACCGCACACAGCCATGTGGGCGGTGCGTACGCAATGCAAGAACGCCCAAACCCTAGCGACGGCGGAAACCATATAATATCGGCTTCGTACCTTATGCGTTCCGCCTTTAGCGGAACGGTAAGGGAAAGCGACGACCCTTATTCCACTGTATTAAGCCTGCAAAGCATACCCGCCCGCAACAATTCCATAACAAGAGATAAGCCAAGAACCCACAGGGTACAAAATGTTATGTTTGTAACTAAGGCAAATGAAGTCGGCACACCAAGAACGCCGCAAAATCAAATTAAACAAGCCCTCATGGACTATGGCGCGCTTGGCGCGTCCATGTTTTGGCCGCTACAGGACACTAACAACTATAACCCAGCAACAAGCGCGTTTTTTTACCGCAATACTGGGGGTATTGCGATAAATGCTACCAACCACGCCGTTACTATTGTGGGGTGGGACGACAACTACAGCCGTAATAATTTCCAGTCTGCCCTACGCCCTACTAATAACGGTGCGTGGCTAGTAAAAAACAGTTGGGGGGCAGATACCCATATACAAGGCTTTTTTTGGGCTTCGTATGAGGATACCAATTTTCCGCAGCATATATGGGTGGTGGACGGAGTAAAACCATATGAATCCGAGAAGAATATCTATGAATATGATTATTTGCCAGCGATGGGCGGAACTGGCTACGGTGTAGATGCTAATCAGTATGCCCGCGTGTTTACGGTAGGCAGTGACGGCGAGCAGGTCGAGCAGGTGGTTGTAGGGGCATTTAGTGCAAACACGGTGTTTTTTGTTGACATCATACCAAATTATGTAAACTTTATCGGGCATAACCAAAACACCTTTAACGGCAGGACGTATATAATCGCCCCCCACCCAGGCTATTATACTATTGACCTGCCAGAGCCTGTAAGGCTAGGCGCGGCGAATAGCCGATTTGCCGTTATTATCAGAGCCGAAAGAATCGGCGGCGATGCCTTTGTCAGTGTTGGTGATTATAATGCCCCTAACGGTACATCTTTTATTTTTAACCCAAGCCTTGGCGGATTCTATAGCCCCGAAAGTTTAAATTTCTCCATAAAAGCCATAACAGGCGCAGCATACGACTGCCAGCACTGCCTTGACATAGGCTGTATAGAGTGCCGCGACTGTCCGTACTGCCTTGACCTAGGCTGTATAGAATGTTGTACCTGCCAAACACAGGAATGTGTACCTCGCTGCAAATTTACAGAATATGACTGCCTATACTGCTTTGATGGGGGCTGTTGGTGGTGCAGTGACTGCAAAAACTGCCTTGACCTAGGCTGTATGCAGTGTTGCACCTGCGAAACCTCAGAATGTGAGCGTTGGTGCAGATTTGACTTTCCCATTACAGGCGTAGCGGATATGAACGCTTACACCGCTGTTATGGTTGTTTTTATTCTAACCTCGGCAGGGCTATGGATTTACATTTACAAGAAGCGGTTTTTACAGGAGGCGCGTAAAACTTGAACAAACACGTTAAAAAATTCATATTTACGTCAGTTATTACCACGGTGGTGGCTCTAATTGTCAGCGGTGTGGCATGGGGCGTTTACGCTATGATTACCTCGCTGTCTACACCGCCGACTATTCCTGCGCAGGTGGTTATTACACGGCAGGGGTATAGCGGCGGGCTTACGCCTGCGGACGGCACGTCAGACGGCACAGCGGACGGCGTTACCGTTCCAAGTGACGGCGATTCCCAAAAAATCGGCGTTATGGACAGAAAAGAATTGTTTTACACATTTTTACTATTCGGCATAGACAATTCCAACAACGCCGATGTTATTATCGTGGGCGCGGTAGATATACCCTCGCATGACGTTTTTTTGGTAAGCGTGCCGCGTGATACCCTGGTAGATGTTCCGCGCCGTTTGCGTAAGCCTGTGGGGGCATATTCCGCAGGGCGCGTGGGCGGCGGCGGCCACGAGGGCGGCGTGGAGCAAATGTACTCCGATGTGCAGTCGCTGTTTGGCTTCCGTCCAGACTTTTATATAAGCGTGCAGACACAGGCGTTTGTGCGGATTGTGGACGCGGTGGGCGGTGTAAAGGTAAACGTGCCGTTCCCTATGCGGTATGACGACCCCTTTGACAATTTGCATATAAATATTCCCGCAGGGGAACAGACCCTCAGCGGCGAAAAAGCCCTGCATTTCGCGCGCTACCGCCAAGCTAACGAGGGCTACAGAGCCGTTACGGACTACGAACGGATAAAAAACCAACAGCAAATATTGCGTTCCATTTTTGACGAGCTTCTCACGCCGCAAACAATCACGCGCGTACCCGAGCTGATTAACATTTACGCCGACCATGTGCGGACTAATATGGAGCTGGCGGAAATGCTATGGTTTGCAGGGCAATTGAGTGATTTACGCGAGGGTACGTTTTCGGCGTACACCATTCCTACAGGCGAAACAATCCGCGCAGGGTGGTACGAGGTAGTCGATGCGGAGGCACTTTTGGAGCTAATAAACAGCACGGTAAACCCATTTGAACAAGAAATAACTATGGATATGGTGAGAATAATAAATGAATAGAATGAATGAGCTAATAACCGCACTCAACGCCGCAAACAAGGCGTATTATCAAGAAAACCGCGAAATAATGTCTAACCTAGAGTATGACAATTTGTATGACGAGCTTGTGCAGCTAGAAGAATCCACAGGCGTGCGGCTTGCAGGCAGCCCCACGCGCAGGGTAGGCTACGAAATAGTAGGCGGCTTAAAAAAGGCGGAGCATGAAATTCCCATGCTTTCGTTGGACAAAACAAAAAGCCCCGAAGCCCTAGCGGAATTTCTCGGCGATGAACTCGGCTTGCTTTCGTGGAAGCTAGACGGGCTTACGATTGTATTAAAATATGAAAACGGCGAGCTGCAACAAGCCCTTACCCGCGGTAACGGGCATATAGGCGAGGACGTAACGCACAATGCGCGTGTTTTTATGAATTTGCCGCTAACCGTACCGCACAAGGGCAGGTTTAGCCTACGCGGCGAGGCGGTAATTTCCAACGCGGATTTTGACATAATCAACGAGAACGGCGAGTACAAAAATCCGCGTAATCTATGTAGCGGAGCGGTTAGGCAGTTAAACAGCGAAATCACCGCAAAGCGGCGCGTGCGGTTTTTTGCGTTTGGCTTGCTTGCTTCGTCTGTGGAGCTTGCGAGAAAGTCGGAACAGCTAGAATGGCTCGGCTCGTTGGGCTTTGAGGTCGTGACTAGCGAGCTTGTTTCCGCGCAGAATGTAATCGGCGCGTTGGAGAATTTCAAGGAGCAAATCCCTACCGCGCCAATCATGTCGGACGGGCTTGTGCTTACCTTCGACAGCGTAAAATACAGCGAATCCCTTGGGGCTACCTCGAAATTCCCAAAGGACAGCATCGCCTTTAAGTGGGCGGACGAGCTGGCGGAAACTACGCTGATTGGCGTAGAGTGGAGTACCTCGCGGACAGGCTTGGTAAACCCTGTGGCGGTGTTTGAACCCGTGGAAATAGAGGGTACGCAGGTGAGCCGCGCGAGCTTGCACAATGTGAGCATTTTGCGTGGGCTTGGCTTGCGGACGGGCGACAGAATAAGCGTGTACAAGGCGAATATGATTATTCCCCAGGTGGCGGAGAATTTGAGCGGTGGGGGCGAGGTGGAGCTGCCTAGTAGCTGTCCTGTTTGCGGTGGTGGGACGGAAATCGTGGGCGAGCCTGAGGCCATGTACTGCGTAAATCCGCTATGCGCCGCACAGCGCGTGCGAGCGTTGTCGCATTTTGTCAGCCGTGATGCGCTAAATATCGGCGGTTTGTCGGAGCAGACCTTGGAGAAGCTCGTGGCTTGCGGCTTTATTTCGGACTATATCGACTTATTTTCCATAGAAAAGCACCAAGACGAGATTGTAAAAATGGAAGGCTTTGGCAAAAAATCGTACGCAAATTTAACCGCCAGCATAGAAGCCGCAAAAAATATACCCCTGCCTAATTTCATATACGCCTTGGGCATAAAGCACGTAGGGCTTGCCAACGCAAAGCTACTCTGCGCGCATTTTAAGCACAACGCGGCGGAAATCGCAAGCGCCTGTGCGAGCGAGGATTTTTTGGGCGCGCTTTCGGAAATAAAGGGCTTCGGCGAGGCTATTTCTTATAGCTTGCACGAGTATTTTTCGCAGGAAAAGAACCGCGAATTGTTTTCGCGTGCGTTGTTAATTCTTGACATAGCGGATTATGTCGAGCCTAGTCAAGGCGAATTGGCGTTGGCTGGGCTTACCTTTGTGATAACCGGCGATGTACACCGCTTCAAAAACCGCGGCGAGCTGCAAGCCTTTATAGAAAAAAACGGCGGACGTACAACGTCTGCGGTTACCGCGAAAACTTCGTTTTTGATAAATAATGACGCGCTTTCGGGGTCTGGGAAGAATAAGAAAGCGCGGGAGCTTGGGGTGGAGGTTGTTAGTGAGGAAGGGTTTTTGGGGCGGTTTTTTGAGGGGGGTATGGAAAGGATATGATTCTGTATGCGTATGGTGAAAACTATTGAGGTCGAAAGGGTGTTCTAAAATGTATACCTACAGCGTAATAGACATAAAAAACGAGTTATCAAAAATTATGCCCTCTTTTGATGTCGCAGAAGTTATCCTTTTTGGCTCTTATGCAAAGGGTGTGGCTACAGAGCATAGCGACATGGATTTTTACGTCAAAACAGGCGATTCTGTCAGAGGATTGTCATTTTTTGTCATATCGAACGAAATTGCCGAAGCCTTTAATTGTAGGGTTGATGTGATAGGGCATACGGATATTATTGGCGGCTCGCCGATAGATGAGGAAATTAAAAATACGGGGGTTTTGGTGTATGTCAAAGGATAAAATAATTATTGAAAAAATGATACAGTATGCCCAAAAATCAATCTCGTATGTTCAAGGCATATCGTACGAGCAATTTCTTGCGGACGAAAAAACTATGTATGCCGTGGTTTTTACTTTATCCCAGTTGGGTGAACTGGTGACAAAGCTATCAACCGATGTAAAAGAAAAAAATCCTAATATCCCTTGGGCTAGTATCAACGGATTAAGAAACAGAATAGTACATGATTATGACGGCGTGAAGCTAGAGCGTGTATGGCAAACTGTAAACGAGAGTATACCCGACCTTTTGTGTGGGTTGGGGGGTATACAGTAGCAGATACTCCGAGGGTTTTTTTGGGGAGGTTTTTTGGTTGACTATGCTGTGATGCTTTTGTTATACTGCAGAAGTACAAGACGTATAATAAAATAATTATAAAGTGAGGAAAAAAAATGGATACTCGTGGGTTGTTAATACATTGTCACACTAACGAATCGTTTAATATAGATGCAGATACTAATCTATATAAACAAATTGTTGACGAAATGTCAGATAGGGCAGGGGATTTTATGCCTCATTCATGTTGGACTAAAGTAAATCTTGACGATTCGGAATATACAGAGATTCCATCAAAGTCTGATGCCTCAAAAAATGCTATGAGGGTATTGGAAAAAAACCAAACATTAACTGCAATGTTGGAATGTTGGCTTGGATGCGATGAAAACAACGCTAGCATCGACTGTGAAACAGGAGGTATACCTAATGAAAGTAAAGTTTTTGAGTTGGAAGAATTCCTTAAAGGATTAGGCGATTTATCTTTTTTTAATGAATTTAAAAACAGTTCTTCTTATAAAATAACACCTGATTTCATGACAATACAAGAAATATCTATGATAAATTCATTAACCAAAAATTCACACGAATTGAAAATACTGGAAATAGGGGGGGGGTATGGGCGGTTAGCTGAAGCAGTTTTAAATGTGTATAAAGGTGTGAAGTATGTACTTGCTGACTCTGTTCCTATTTCTTTAATGTATGCCTATCTGTTTTTGAAGAAGAATTTGCCGAACCACCGCATAGGGCTGTTTTATGACAATCCATCAGCAAACCCGCTAGACTATGATTGCTATATAATACCTGCGTGGCATCTCGAATCTGTTTGTACCGAAAATTCAATAGATTTCAACTTATTTGTTAATATTTATAGTATGCAGGAAATGTCGCAATGGCATGTTGACTATTATTTAGACTTTTTTAATCGTTTTGGTGCAGACCGTGCGTTAATATACTTGAATAATAGTAAAGAATATATTTTTAAAGGTGATTGGAATTACCCTAAGCAATGGCAGTTGTTATATCGCAATAATTCACCTTTCTCCATGACTCTCAATAGCCCTACTGAGATTTTTGTAAAGGGCGATAGCGACTATACACATTTGAACAACTTAGTAACTGCTCCATATAATAATTCTTTATATATTAGTTTTTTAAATAGTAGTGGACGATATAGTAGGCAATTTATAAAAATATTAGCTGCTTACGTTGACCTTGTTAAAGAAAGTAAAGAAGTGTATATCTATGGAACAGGTGATGTTGCGACTTATTGGGGAACTATAATGACTAGGTATTCTATTGATTTAAACTGTAAAGGGTTTGTTGTAAGTGATGGTCAACTTAAAAAAGATGTGTTCTTTGGGCATAATGTTTATTATTTATCTGAAGTGAATATTACTGAGAAAACCGTCTTTTTAATCGCTCTTTGTCCAACGTATGCACGGGAAGTTTGTGAATCCTTGCAAAAAAGGGGATTACCAATTATATCTTGGGTTATTGAGAGAATTTGAAATGATAGGGTTGTTAAGTGTGATAATAACTATAAAAACTAAATTGAAAACTTAGCCAACAGCGAACTTCCTAGCAACCGTTTTGTTTAAAACAACAAAGCCCTCGAAGCAGGCGGCAAGGTATTACCTAAGTGGTGTTTTCTTAGATAATACCACAAACCGAGCAAAGGCTTCGAGGGCTTTTTGGTGCAATTTTTTTCACGGGAGTACCACTCAATCAATGCTTCGTTGCGACATTCCCACCAAGTTGATGTCTTGCGTTTAATGCAAAACATCAACGACCCATTCGGAGAAAAGCGGCAACGCCGCCCCTAATCCTCACCCTGCGCCATAGTATACCCCAGCTCCCCATCAATCTCCGACAGCTTCTCTACGTGCATCCACCGATGCCCCGCAGAAACAGCACCCAACAGCCCTATCAACTGCTCCTGCGAAGCATCCGCGCCAGTGTCACGCAACACAAAACGACACCGCCAATGGTCGGCGCAGTCGGGCAGCGTGTCGCCGACGGGGTAAACCTTTGTGCCGCGGTTGGAAATCATTTTTAGGCGGAAGGGCGTGGCTTCGGCGATTTTTTCTATGCTTTTGCCTAGGGCTTCCGCGTCGTTGCCCCATTCCACAAAAATATCTGCGCCTATTACGCGCCGCGTTTTTGGTGTGACAAAAACAGGGCTTTTGGACACGTTTGGTAGTTTAATCGGCGCATAGTCGCGTACTTGGTATTTTGCTGGCTTGCGGCCTAGGTTTTCTATGATTTTTTTCGTGTACGCGCTTGTGGAAACGCCCTTGTCGTAGCCTACTATGTCGCCTGTTTGGGCTTCGCCCTCCTCGATTGTTACCATGACCGCGTTTTCAATCCGCGCCGCCGCTTCAAATTCGCCTATATGTCTAAGCATCATTACCGCGGAAAGTATTACCGCCGTGGGGTTGATTACGTCCTTGCCTGCGTATTTTGGCGCGGAGCCGTGAACCGCCTCGAAAATTGCCACATCGTTGCCCAAATTGGCGGTAGGTGCGAAGCCCAGTCCGCCCACTAGCCCCGATGTGAGGTCGCTTATTATGTCGCCGTTCATGTTTGTGGTGACAATCACGTCATATTGCTCGGGCTTTTTTACTAGCTGATGGGCGCAATTGTCAATAATTACATGCCACGACTCTATGTCGGGGTATTCCGGCGCGATTTCCTCAAAGGTCTTTTTTAAAAAGCCCTCGGTGAGCTTCATTATATTGGCCTTTGTGGCACAGGCTACGGACTTTCTGCCCTCCGCTCTGGCAAATTCAAACGCCGTGCGTACGATTTTTTCGCAGCCCTTACGCGAAATCAGCTTTAGGCATTGTGCAACGCCTGGCGTTTGCATATGCTCTATTCCCGCGTACAAATCCTCCACGTTTTCCCTAACCACAACTAGGTCAATTCCGCGCCCGCTATACGGCGTAGTCACCCCTGGGAACTCACGCACAGGGCGGATATTTGCGTAGGTTTCAAACAGCTTACGCAAGGTTACGTTCGCGCTCTTTTGCCCAAAGCCTACGGGCGTTTCGAGCGGCCCTTTCAAGAGTACGCGCGTCCGTTTAATCGACTCGATTGTGTCCACAGGAACGCCCGAGGCTATGCCCTGCTTAAAAACCCGCGCGCCCGCGTGGCGTTCCTCCCACTCGATATTTACGCCAGCCGCCTCGATAATTTGTATGGCGGCGTTGATACATTCCGGGCCTATGCCGTCCCCTGGGATTACTGTGACTGCTTTTTTGGTGGTTTGCATTTTTTGTTCCTCCTTGGCTTATTTGAAATTATAATGCTTTACTGGAATAAATAGCTTTACGGCTCATTGAGGTGTTTTTTTAGTGCGTGTTTTGTGAATTATCCTACGAATAACACGGACAACCACGAAAATAACTAGCCCTGCTTGAATAGCTACAGGCACGAGAAAGAATGGGTGGCGGTACAAGCTCGGGTAATTCCCAAACAAAATACTGCCTACATCTACAAGTTCTCGCCATGCGTGTTCTTCGACATCTAGCCTTGCGGTTATCCCTTTTTTAGCTTGATAAAATATGAGTTCGCGATAATACCCATCTATTTGTAGGTCTACAAGACATGCCCTAAATGCACCAAGCCGATTTTCCACGAGATTGGGATATTCGACAACATCAACCTCTATAATATCGCTCTTGTATCGAGAAATAAAATCGTCTACCGATATTATACCCTCTATAGCAATGTTGCCTAGCTCTGGGTCTGCTTGTAACATTCCGCGCCTAAAGTTCTCT
This sequence comes from Defluviitaleaceae bacterium, assembly GCA_009777845.1. GTDB lineage: Bacteria > Bacillota > Clostridia > Lachnospirales > WQUN01 > WQVC01. Next base: position 7,823 of record WRLD01000004.1, on the reverse strand, counting down.
ACATAAAGCGTTTCGTTGGGGGCTAAATCAAAATGAAAGGCAGAAATCAATGTTTCAAGGTGCTCTGGATTCTTAAATTTTCGTATTTCCACTGACCTAGCACTCATGTCAAAGTCTGCCATGGCTAATCCTATCATTGCAGGAATAATCATTAGCACGGCTGCTATTAGGGCGCGAATATCCCAATTAACCCACCGCTTATTGTCAGAGGGGCGGAATATCTCCCCTATCGCCAACACAGGAAACATCATCATCAACGCTGATATAAGGTCATGCGTATTTTGACTAAGCCGCTTCCTCATGGGTACACCACGATAGGTGACAGTACCAAGATGGGCTGATTTGCTGAAGCAAACCGTTGCCCTTTCTGCCATGTTAGCTCTATATCATACAAATAACCGTCAACACGGTATTCATGCGCCATTTCTTATACCCCCTCATTCTGCCCTTTTTCATTGCGTTTTTTGGGAATTATCCTGCGAATAAAGCGGACAACCACGAAAAGAATCAAGCTCGCTTGGATAGCTAAAGGCACGAGAAAGAATGGGTGGAGGTATCTACTAGGTAAATACTTCACTAAAACATGCACAGCCTCTCCAAGTGGTGGCGGAGTTCCTCCGCGAGTGAAGAATTTGGCGGTTATACCGTCCTCATCTTCAGATAATCCGAAACCGTGGCGAAACTCTCTATGGGCGGGATAAAATGCAGGTATTTGATAACCATTAGTTGTGAGTAGTGGCTTCCCATCTTTCATTTCGGGGCTAGTATATGCTCGTATTTCCACTAGCTCACTGTAAAATCGTGAAAGAAAATCTTCCTTGGATTCTATGCCCTCAACTACAATGTCTAGTTCCATTCTCGCCTGTAGGAAGCCTCTGAAAAAACGCTCTACGGATAGCGTTTCGTTGGGTGCTAATTCAAACTGAAACGCAGAAGCAATTGCTTTGGCATGTTGCTCTTTTTTAAATTCTCGCACTTCGATTGTCACACTCGCTGAGTGAATGTCCGCAATTCCTAATCCTATTAGTACAGGAATAATCATTAGCACGGCTAATATGATAGCGATTATATCCCAAGCAACTGGCTTTCTCATGGCAGTGTTAAGGCAGGTTGATTCAACGAATCAAACCGTTGCTCTTTCTGCCAAGTGAGTTGTATACCGTGGACATAGCCGTCAATGCGATATTCTTTAGCGTGCCCATACAAGTGTAGCTGTGCCATTTCTTATACCCCCTCATTAAGGTGTTTTTTGTTGTGGGTTTTGTGAATTATCCTGCGAATAAAGCGTACAACCACGAAAATAGCTAGCCCTGCTTGGATAGCTACAGGTACAAGAAAGATTGGGTGAAGCCATGCACAAGGGATATACCCGAGTAAAATACCGTATACATCTTCAAGTCGTCGCAATAGCCTATCTCCGACATCTAGCTTGGCAGTTATGCCGTCCTCATTTTGATAAAATACGAGTTCACGAGCAGAAGAGCCTTGTATGCTTACTGTACATATCCTAAATGCACCAAACTGTTCCCTGTATTCCAAAAAATAGGGATACTCGACAACATCAATCTCGGTAATATACCCCTTATATCGTGAGATAAAATCGTCTACCGATTCTATGCCATCTATTGCAATGCTTAGGGTTGGAGGTGCTTGCCCTGCTCCGCGACTAAAGCTCTCAACATAAAGCGTTTCATTGGGTGCTAAATCAAACTGAAACGTGGAAATCATTATATCGAGATGTTCTGGGTTCTTAAATTCTCGGATTTCAATTGCCGTCCCCATTTGTATGTCCGCGGCGAAATAGCACAGAAACACAGGGAAAATCATCAAAACAATCAATATGACAATAATATTGTCAATTATCTCAATTCTTGACTTCCTCATGGCAGTGTTAAGACAGGTTGACTTTTAGCAAACCGTTGCTCCCTCTGCCAACTAAGCCCTATTCCGAGAACAGAGCCATCAACACGGTATGCTTTAGCCAAACCGTAAAAATGAAGCTGTGCCATTTCGCTATCTAAAACAAGTCCAGCCCTCAATGTAGGGTCATTTTCCCAATCATACTGGTCGTCTAAGAAGTAATTGATTGTCGCAGTGTAAAAATCGCCGTTTCTACTGACAGTTCCGACTATAGCGGACGTAGAATCTCCGACAAAATGTTCCCAGTCATAGTCACTTACGTACCTTGGCGGCATGGCATACGAGTCTGGCCATGTAATCCCTCGCCCTCCTCGGTTGCCCGATGCCCAAAGTCGCCGTGGGAACATACATTCACACTCTTCTTTACCGGGTGAACAGGTGCATATAAACGGAACGGTAGCAGGGTCAACGGAAGAAATGATTAGAGTTGTGCCGTCCATTGTCATTTGCTCGGCGGCGTTCATAAATATATCCATGTTTACTTCAAAATGTCGCCGTCCATTTTGCGTATCAAGCAGGGAGCGAATAGAAACGGATAAGGTTTTTCCTACATTCGCTAAAAAGTAGGTTAATCCCATTGAGGCGTTTGGTAAATTCACTGCAGCCCCTCCGTTCGCCGTTCTCCACGCTCGCTCTCGAATAAACCAGAGTTGATTAAGTGTTAAGGCATTAGGTGTGCCTGGTAATATAGTAAAATGCGTTTGATTACTATGCTCTTGTGCTTCGTCCACCTCACTGTTCGGCGGTCTATAATTAGGGTCACTCACCACAATAAAGCGATTGTCATGTGGCTCTAGCGGTCGTGCATCGAGATTATCGGGCAAGCCGTCACCGTCCGAATCCACCATAGTAGGATTAGAATACGCAAAGATATACGGTCTTTCCTCGCCGTTCCCTGCGTCCCTAAACCGTACCTCTATTTCCTGTCCGTCCAATAGGCCGTCGCCGTCTGTGTCTGCGTTCAGATAATCCAACAATTTATGCCCCTGCATGTGGCGTTCCGTATCAATGTCTATATATATGTCACCGTTGGCTATCATTTGCTCGATAATATCAGACAAGCCGTCACCGTCCGAATCCTCGCCAGTCACCATAACTCTTGTATAAAGTGCGTTAGCGAGCGTTTCAAGCCCCCCTTGGTTTAGGTCAACCGCCACACCGCCACTCATGGCAGACAACGTATTAAGCTGTCCACGCCCTGCGGTCTGCGTGACACTCGAAGCCACAGTATGCACGATTATTCCGCGCGCAGGTATTGTGTCGTGTACAAAAGTAAGGAATTGTGCGTTTGACGTGTTGTATAGTCCGCTTGACAAAAATACCACAACTGGCTGATTTTCGCGGTTAGCGTTATTTAACGCTAGAAAGCCCGAGGCAAGCGTGCGATAGGTGCAGGCGTTCGAGCCTTGGGGCGCGGGGCTTAATGGGCTTTCGAGATGTTCTATAGCGGTGCTTTTTTGTGCATTGCCAGTGTTAAAATTGGTGTGATAGCGGACAAGATTTGCCGAATAGGTGGCGATTGCAACGCTGTCATCGTCCTCTAGCCCCTCGACTAGCTCCAACGCAAACGCCCTCATTTGTGCAAATTCTGCGGACGTTACTGGCGAGGATTCTTCAATCATTAAAAGCACATTTGCGTTGCGTGGCACTTGCGGTATTTGCGGTCTTGCTAGAATGGATTCTCGCCGTGCTGTTCTATCAAGCACAATAAAGCGAGGAATCCTAGAACGAGAGGAAAAGCCGTTCAGCCAGTCATGGTAGGCGAGCTGTAGCGAAATTGTATCGCTCGTTGACTGTACACTCATGCCCGAAATCGGGGCTTCGAGCAAATCGGTCACATCTATTAGTAGCTGTGTTTCCTCGTCCCAAAAGAATATCCCTGCATCAAAATCGGGGTCATTAAACAGCGTGGGGTCAAGGTCAAAGGTCAACGTAGCTTCGCCAAAATCCGCATCAATCCGTATCTCAAACGCCCCACCTGTAGCCCCTGGCATATCTCCACCGAAAAAGTAATCGTTTTCGGGTACGCGATTTATCGACACCTTACCCATTTCACTTGCAGGCAAGTCTATAGAAATGCTCGGCACTGCTCTATCGCTCGGCTGTAAATCGGGGGCTTCCACCACGGTGTTAAACAGTCGATTGCCGTCCAAAATACCGTCCCCGAATGTGTCGGGGTTCAAAGGGTCTGTACCGAATACGTGGATTTCCTCATAGTCGGTCAAGCCGTCATTATCGGTATCGGGGTTTAATGGGTCTGTGCCGTAAGTGTGTACTTCCTCGTAATCAGTCAAGCCATCGCCGTCCGTGTCGGAGCTGTTCGGATTCGTACCTAGCAGAAATTCCTCGTAATTTGTCAATCCGTCACCGTCAGAATCCCTCTCGCCGTCACTTATTCCGTCCCCCTCGGAATCCCACAGCAATGGGTTTGTAAATGAAACGAATACCTCGTAGCCGTCGGGCAAACCGTCGCCGTCCGTGTCGGGGTTCTCGGGGTCTGTGCCGATTAACTCCTCGTACCAGTCGGGCAAGCCGTCCTCGTCCGTGTCTGTATCACTCATGTAAACAAAGTTTGCGGTAATGGTCGTATCGTTCTCGGGCATGATAAAAGAGTTGTTTGGCATAAGCTCGTGGAAATAAAACTCTCCGCCGTTTGACGTTTCCCAGCCTGTGAAAAAGTAGCCTTCGTCTGCTTGGGCTTCTATTGCGATTACGGTATTGGGTGGGTATTGGTCGTTTGTTATGCCGAACACACGCCCACCTACACTAGATAAAATGCTTAGAATAAACCTCTTTTTTAGAGAATCTAAGTCGTGACCTGTAAGCCATTTCATAAAGAGTGGCGGGTCGGCTTCGGTAGGCTCTCTATCCTCACCGTATATATTCGCAACACGCAAATCGGGCATCGTTTCAAAGCCTTTGTGCTTGCGGATATAACGCCATAACCATACCACATCGGCAGAGGATACATGACCCTTGCCGCCCGAAGAAACAGCCCCAAGCCGTAGCCATAGAGGCGTTAGCTCCGTGTCCTCGGTAAAACTTTCGTTCTCGAAGTCTACCTTGTTTTCGCCGTCTATGCTCCAACCGTCAAAAATCCAGCCCGAGTATTCTAATTCGGGGGCTGTGATTGTAACTGTTTCGTCTAGCGGTATTTCTTGTATGAGGCTTCCACCGCCTGTGTGTGTACCATTTCCAATAAGGAATGTTAGGGTGATTGTGTCGGTTGGGTCGTCCGTGCTTGTGGCAAAGACTGGTTGTGTGGTGAGCAGTAGCAACAAGAACAACGGCAAAATAAGTAAAACAGACAAAAAAACAGAAACTGCTTTAAGGTCTTTAACCTTTTCAAACCTTTTAAGTTTAAACATAGAATCCCTCTTTTCTATTTAGGTGATTTTATGCTACCATAATCAAGCAATCTTAACAAGTTTAATCAATGCGTAACATAAAATTTAATAAATTATGATATTCGCATTATATTTTTGCTGTATTTTCTACCCCATATGCTACAATCACACCTGTCACAAATTTGTTACAATTTTATGCTAACTCTGTCCATTTATTATTTGTATTATAATAGAAATCGCACGGCAAAAATCTTAATGCAAGGAGGCTCTTAATGTATAAAAAAATAGAGGAAAGCCCGCGTATGACTATGCACGAGGCATCGGAGCTATACCCCGACAGCTACATTCTCATGCAAATGGACGATAGGAGCTTGTTTAACCCAAAAGGAACGGTTCTTTTTGTCGGGGACAATGACGATGAATTATTTTCTATTCAGGTTAATTCAAAAATACCGCTCGGCTTGGTTGTTGAGGGGCTTAATTATCAACGTAGTATAGACAAATTATGAAAAGGAGCAAATACCATGAACACAAAAAAAATCATTCTAATCCTAATCTCATTCTGTATCGGCGGTGCGACCCTTGGGCTTGGGCTTGGTGCGGGCTACGCGCTTACGCAGCATTTCCTGCCAGAGCCGCAGGCCATAGTCGAAGCGCCAAGCCCTGCGGAAACGGCAATTACCACCGTGCATGTCAATCCGCTGGTTGTTCCCATAGACCCGCAGGAGCCTAGCTTTGTGGAGGTTATTCCCAGGGCAAAGGCGGCGGTGGTGAGCATAAACGTAACCGCGCCGACTGTAAGCATTTTCGGGCGAGGGGAAGCACCTGGCTCTGGCTCGGGGTTTATTTTTGCGGAGGACGAGGAATTTTACTTTATTGCTACAAATAATCACGTTATAGAGAATACAATTAGTATTCGAGTTTCGCTGGACGATATAGAGGACATTCCCGCCGTTGTTGTGGGGTACGACACAGACTCCGATGTGGCGGTAATCGCCGTATTACGCGAGGAACTCGAAAAGCTCGAAGCTCCCTTTGCTATTGCGCCGCTTGGCGATTCCGACCTGCTAAGAATGGGCGATGCGGTAATCGCAATCGGAAACGCCATGGGCGAGGGGCAAACCGTCACGCGCGGAATAATAAGCGCGCTTAGCCTTAACATTCCCATTCCCAGTAATCGAAACCGCCTAAATCTGGACGTTCTGCAAACAGACGCGGCAGTAAACCGCGGAAACAGCGGCGGCCCGCTTGTCAACCAAAACGGCGAGGTGGTCGGCATTGTCACCGCCAAGCTAATAGGCGCGGACATAGAGGGCATGGGCTACGCACTGCCGATTAACAACGTACGCCCCCTATTGGAGGACATATTGGAAACAGGAAATATCCGCCGCGCGTATTTGGGAATAAACGCCGAGGACGTGACGGAATGGATTCGCAATTTGTTTAATCTGCCGTCTACAGGCGTTTTGGTCGGCGATGTAGAGAGCGATTCGCCTGCGGAGGAATCGGGCTTGCAGCGCGGCGATTTAATAGTAGAATTTGACGAAAAGCGGATTGAGAGCATTGCGGATTTACAGCAAGCACTGGAAAACGCCCGCCCCGCAGACGAGGTTGTTCTGGTTATTTACCGTGACGGCGAACGAATTGAGATTAGTATTGTGTTAGGCAGTAGATTGAATTAGCTTGTTAAGATTGCTTGGTTATGGTAGCATAGAATCAATTAAATGTTTGGGAGGGATTTTATGCTTAACCTTAAAAAAGCAGTTTGTGTCTTTTTGTCTGTTTTACTTGTTTTGCCGTTGCTTCCTCTCACCACACAGCTAGTCTTAGCCAACGACACAATCACACTTACTTTCCTCACCGAGGGTGGCGAACACATAGGCGGTGGCAGTCTTATACAGGAAATACCGTTAGACGAAACAGTTACAATCACACCCCCCGAATTATTCCGCTTGGAGTGGGTATTTAACGGTTGGAACGTAAACGGCGGAAACAAGATAGACTTCGAGAACGAGGTTTTTACCGAGGACAGAGTGCTAACGCCCCTATGGCTACGGCTTGGGGCTGTTTCTTCGGGCGGTATGGGAAGTGTGTCCTCTGCTGATGTTGTCTTTCTCGCTCGTGCAATCGCAGGACACGATGGCTTTGAATCGATAGACGAACGTATCGCAGATATAAACGGTGACGGAGTTGTGGATAGTGCGGACATTACCGCACTGTTGCGGTGGCTTGTAGGCTTCAATCTACGCTTTCTAAGGAGTGAGTTTACCCTAAGCGTTCAACCTACCACAGGTGGGCGAATACTAAGCCCGATACCCGACTATTACCGTGCAAATACCGCCGTAGCAATAGAAGCCGAAGCAGACGAGGGCTATTTTTTCACAGGTTGGGAAACGTCAAACGGCGGAGAGTTTTATTTCCACGAGCTAATGCCAAACAACTCTTTTATCATGCCCGAGAACGATACGACCATTACCGCAAACTTTGTTTACATGAGTGATACAGACACGGACGAGGACGGCTTGCCCGACTGGTACGAGGAGTTAATCGGCACAA
>WRLD01000003.1:92147-134935 GCA_009777845.1 Defluviitaleaceae bacterium | reverse complement strand
CCCATGAGGAAGCAATTTAGAAGAAATGCAGGCTTGGCACTGCCTACGGTGGTTTTGTTTATTATTATGATGGCTACTGTAGGTACACTAATGGTGGTGGTGTCTAACCGTTCCATGAAAATGTCTAACGCAACACCTACGCTAGACGGACACTACTATGCCGCCGAATCTGCCATAAATAGGGCTATGGTTAGCTTGGTAAATGATGTTAGCGATTTTTCGGTTGATACAGTAGAGGAAGCCGCAAAACAAGCGGCGGCGGACATAGCCGCGGCTGTAGGCACTCGGTTTAGCTCGTTTCCAAGCACAGGCTCGACTGTACCTACTGGCACTATGTTAGGGAACTATTTAAAAACAGGCTTTGACACCGATTCGGGTTATCAAGAGGGTATAAGAAACGCAGTGCATACCTATATCAGTACAGCTATCAACCTACCCGCCCCACATTCGTCCACGCCTAGCATAGGCGTAAGCGAGGCTTATTTTTGGCTTATAGACGGTGCTGATAATGATACATGGCCTCTAGGTGCTGATGTTACATCTGCCATGGACGGTTTTAATGCGCCTGGGTACGCTAATTTAAAAAGAGTAAGCGCGAGTGACGATACCTTGTGGGTAGGGCTTGTGGACGTGACAGCAACCGAGCCTTATATGGACGATAGCCACCCCAACCATGAGGACGATATACCAGGTCTTAAAATGTACAGAACGACCGTTACCATTAAACCGTATATAACCTTTGAATCCTACGCAGGTACGGTTACTGGCGGTCAATCTATTACGCAGGATATTGTTATCCCGATTGGTAAGTTTAATGTGCATTTTGGTATGTATGAATATGCTGGTAGCCCCGATGGGAGTGCCAGTGGTAACCTCTACGGCGTTACTGTTAGTGCTTATGACGGCGGACTTGAGGGCAGAGGTGTAACCTATGGCAATGAAAAAAGCCATACACCGCCCGCCGTTTCGCATATACCCCCTTTGAATAAAGACGAAAATCAAGGGGCATTTGACCGATTTACAGCCTCGATGTATGACGTTTTCGGAGGGCTGCATACCGACTATGGCTCATCAAATATAAATATTTATAGTACGCCTGGTAATGCTCCTGTGACTGCCCATATTGACATTGTTGGCGGTAATCGTGTATTAACCATAGACGGAGTTGTAACCCCTATGCCCCCTGGTGACCCCCCGAATTTGATACTGAATACGGGAATGCCCTTGATATTAACAGGTGATTTTACGGGCGTTAATCTTCTTAACCGTGGGCCTTCGCTTGTTCTTGGTTCGGCAGACGTACCCTTTAAAGCCGAAAATGTAGCAGGAAAGGAAAATCAAACATTTATCGCTGCTACGACAAGAATAGAGGTAAATGTAAGAGATGGGCTTGCTTTGGAAAATGTAAACGTGGCAACCGATGGTTTTGTGAATTTTAATAGTCCTCCAGATACTCTAGGTAGTATAAGCCTAGGTGCTACGTTTATGGGGAAAGAGGGTGGTATTCACGGCACAATCGCCGCGACTGCATGGAAAGAGGGACAAATACCTCAATTTTATGCACGCTCGAACATTGGAGCGAAGGACGGCGAAACTTATAACCCCTTAATGTTTAAAGGCGTAGATTCAGAGGGTAACAGTGCAAAGGTTGACAACATGGGAGGATTATTTGTAACCTCAGACGGTGGTCATGTTATGCTTAACGTGGATAATGACGGTGCAGATTTTAACGGCATACTGATAGCCAATGAAAGTGTAGGTAGCTTCATTGAGGGCGATACAAACATCAATGGAACGAAGCTCCCGACAATGGACATGATGCCCGAGCTTGAAGATTTTTTTGAGAACGATAACGCTGGCGACAACAACAATCTAGGTAATGCACCTGCACCTCAATTCCAGTCAAGCTCATGGGACGTAAGCGAAAACACCCACCAAGTACCCACTGACAATCCCTCTTTCCACACCAACCCATAATATAAACCACAAAAAACAAGGCAATAACGCCCCCACCCCCTCGCGTTATTGCCTTGTTTATTTCCCTCCCCACCTACACCACATCTACCGCCCCCACGCCAAACAAAATATAGCTTTAATCGGCGGAGTATGTTAAAATAAACTTACACAAATGAAATCGGGAGGTACCATGAAAACACCAACACCACTAGGCTACGTGGAACTAGCGGACGGCAGCTTGCCAATCTTTCCCATGAATGACATTTTTATCAACTTCACATTCCAACACATCAACAACTGGGAAGCCCTACGCGTGGCAATCAACATCTTCATAGAGCGTTTTCAAAAGGAAAAGCCCGATACCCTGCTAGGCACAATCAACGGAGAAATAGACGTAAAAACGCAGTTTAAACAGCTAATAGGCAAAAACACAAAAACCGCCCGCGACCAAGACGTTAAGCTAACCGACACAAAAAAAGGCAGCTATTTCATAGAATTTCAAAACAGCGCGTACACCGACCCGCCCATTCCCGACAGGTCAGTGGTATATTTTGGCTTGGGAATAAGCCACGCAAAGGGCAAGCCCGCGAACCAAATATGGCTGCTCGCCGAGGCTGTCCCCTCCGTCCTGCACGGCAAGCTGTTCACGCGCTACATTCTCAAGGACGAAGTAACAGGCAACAGCCACCCCGACCACTCGGGTATTATGTTCGCAGACTTGGAAAAGCTATCAGAAGAAAACAGCCAAGCAGGGGAGCTAGCCGCGCTTTTTCTCGGCAAAAGCCTAGACCCACAAGACGAAGCTGTAAAAACCATAGCGGCGGCAATTAAGACGAGCTTTCAAGACTTTAAGGAGGATAAGGAAGTGGTGGAAATGTTTACATTCAGAGAGCGATGGGAAAGAGATGCCGCGGCGAGGGCTAGGGTTGAGGGCAGGGGCGAGGGGCTATCTATCGGTGCAGAAACCGCTAACAAAGCCCTAAAACTCCTTGAAATAGGTGCTGACCCAATGGAAATAGCAGAGCTTCTACGAAAAATGAAAAATGAATACGGTGGAAAAAAAGAAGCGGCACTTTCTTAAATTGCAAAATTATAGCTCCCCTCGTTAAATCTTTTCAAGATTTAACGAGGGGAGCTATAATATTTTTTAAGTGACAACGCCCCAAAGGCTCGCAGACGACATTCCCACCAAGGTGACAACACCCTAAAGGCTCGTGACGACATTCCCACCAAAGCCCAGCGGTGAAAAGGGGCTATGCCCCCCTACATATCCCAACAATAACCCCCACCGCCTCCAACGCCGTCATCTCCCCAGTATCAATATAAACCGCGTCCGCCGCACGTACCAGTGGGTTCAATTCGCGCGTTTTGTCGCGCTCGTCACGCATTTTTGTTTCCTCGTATATTGTTTGGTAATCGGCAGGCTGGTTTTTTGCCAGCAGCTCCTTTGTGCGGCGTGTTGCGCGTGTTTCTATGCTTGCGTCGAGATAGATTTTCACCTGCGCGTGCGGCAAAACATGCGAGCCTATGTCGCGCCCGTCCATCACGACAGAGCGCGCGGCGGCTATTTCACGCTGCTGATTAACCAGCTTTTCGCGTACCTTCATATTTACCGCCACAACTGATGCGGCCTGCGCCACCTCCTGCGTTCTAATCAGGGCGGACACATCACGCCCATTCAAAAAAACACGCTGTACGCCGTTTTCGTTGTCCATGTCTATTTTAATCTGCGCGAGCGAGCCTTCCAACTCCTGCGAATTATGCGGGTCAAGCCCATTTTCTAGCTGATACAACGCCACAGCGCGGTACATTGCGCCAGTGTCGATATATGTCATATTTAATTCGCGCGCCACAAGCTGTGCCGTTGTGCTTTTTCCTACGCCCACAGGCCCGTCTATGGCTATCGCAAAGCCCTTTTTGCCAGTATTTTCCATGCAGCTCACTCCTATTTTAATCAATGCGGCAAAAACGTGAAGCCCCAAGCCCTGCCAGCCGCCCTGTAGAAAACGCAATTTGCAGATTGAAGCCGCCTGTCATAGCGTCCACGTCCAGTACCTCGCCTGCGAAAAAAACGCCTGCTTGCTTCTTGGACATTAGACTGGACGGGTTTATTTCACGCACATCTACGCCGCCCTTTGTGATAATGGCTTCCTTAAAGCCCGCCGTGGCGGTGGGCGTAAGCGTAAGCCCCTTTAGAATATTAACCACAACCAAACGCTCGGCGCGCGTGATTGTGTTTACCTTTTTTTCCGGCGGAATTTCGGAAAGCGACACGACCGTTTCGATTAACCGCTTGGGCAAAAGCGCGTCAAGCGCGTTTATGAAATTCCTGTTTTGTATTTGGGAAAAATCGCGGAGAATACGCGCGTCTAGCTGTTCATGGGTAAGCGCAGGCTTTAAGTCTATGGTAATTATTGGCTTGTCCTGTAGCCGCGAACACAAAAACGCGCTAGCCCTCAAAATAATCGGCCCGCTTACGCCGCTATGCGTAAACAGCATTTCGCCTGTTTCCTCGTACACTATTTTACCAGAAATTTTGGCTATGCAACGCACATTTTTTAGGCTAAGCCCCTCTAGGTCGGCTACCCATTTTTCCGCGGTAATAAGCGGCACGAGCGATGGGTACACGTCCGTAACCGCATGGCTAAAGCCCCTTGCGAACGCATAGCCGTCACCTGTAGAGCCAGTGGACGGATAGGAAAGCCCCCCAGTAGCGATTATTACGGCGTTTACCCTTTCCGTCCTGCCGCTTGTGACTATTTCAAAGGCGTTTTCAACGGCGGCAATTTTTTTCACAGCCGTATTTAGCTTGATTTTTACGTTTAGGCCGCGTAGGTGTTGTTCCAATGCCTTGTTAATATCGTCTGCCTTGTCACTTTCTGGGAAAACCCGTCCGCCGCGCTCCGTTTTAAACGGCACGCCCTTAAACGCCTCGTAGCCCATAAGCGCGCGGCTGTCAAAATTGTAAAACGCGCTATTCAAAAACCGCGGATTAGTCAGCACATGGGCGAGCAAGCCCTGCACGTCGGTGTCGTTTGTGATATTACAGCGACCCTTGCCCGTGATATACAGCTTTTTGCCTAGTTTTTCGTTTTTTTCCAACAATATAACGCTCGCGCCGTTTTCTGCCGCTGTAGCCGCCGCAAGCATACCTGCCGCGCCTCCGCCTACTACCCCTACGCGCATTGCTGCCCTGTTTTAAGCGAACGATTGCCTAGCTTATTTGCGATTACAAACGGCTGTACCTCGCCGTTGTACACAAAGGCATAAAGCGATTCGAGTATGCTTATTCCCTCGTCCAACGCAAGGCTGTACCGCTCCATAAAGCTATCGTTGCACATTTCGGACGGCCACGGCGTACGCCACGGCGTTTTTTTCATGTTTAAGCAGTCGCAGTCGCCTACGGCTGTTGGTTCACGCAAAATAATTGTTTCCGTGAGCTTGTCTATATTCTTGGAACAAATAACCTTTGTCGCGTGTATGGTAAATTTTAACGCGCGCTGGATTGTTTGCACGGATACCTTCCTTTTATATACACCTGCAAGCCCACGGCGTAACGCTTCCGCGGAAACGGCGATACTGTGCCCTTCGGCGTTGATTAACTGCCACTGCTTGACCCCTGCTGGCTTTTCGTCACAAATCAAGCCCAACAACGCGTCGTCTAACGCGCTCTCAAATCTGCGGTGCTTTAGCGAATTGACAATTTTTACGTTTCCGCGCTTAAACGAACGCGCATATATATATGGGTGAATATGGCAATCTAAGACATAGTGCATCAAAAATCCGCCCATGTACGCAAAAATAATGTCCCGCTCCTGCCCCTCGGCTTGCCTAGCGGTACACGCAAGCTGTTCTATAAGCAAGCCCATGCCCCCTTGGTGCATTTCCTGCGCCAGCCCGCGGGAACGCTTCAATATTTGGCTAGGGAAATAATAAAAGAATACGTCCGGGCCTAGCGTGCCTAGGTTGTATAGCTGTTCGTATGGGGCAATGGCTTGGTGTAGCTGTGGCGTGGAATGTAGCGTGGCTTGCAGGGCGGTCTTTCCTGCTATGTAGTGCGTTAGGAAGCCTGGCATGGGGTTTCACTCCTTGGGGGTTGGGGTGGTGGTTGGTAGTTGGTAGTAGTGTAGCATATATTTGTTGGGATTGCTATGGGAATTGTTATGGGGTGAGTTTACATAAGTTTTCAGTTCGCGTTCAATCCAAATACCCTGCTCCCAAGGGTTTCTTTCCACCACGATTCTCTTTCCAAAAGAATACGCTTGTCTGTTCGGGCATTATAGTTTTCTAAAATTGAGTATTGAAAATTATTTTTAATATAATCGAATCCAAGGTTGTTAATAACCTCTTTTAGAAGTTTATTTCCGCCATGTCCATTATGTACATAGTCTGTCCACCGTTTTAATAACATGCCATTTTCCCCATATGCCGACCCGACATATTGTTTTCCGCTTTCTTTATCTGCAATCAAATAAACGGCTTTTTGGTTTTCCAAAGCAGCGACCCAATCCTGTTTTCGTCTTTGAATTATTGCGGCTAGTTGTTCGTATGATAAACGAACCTTGTCATAGCCTGGAAAATCGTCGCCGTCATAAATGCTTGGCAAAACCTGTAAAACTTCCAGCTTATCAATTATGTTGTTTGCATGACGAACGGCGGTTTGTTGAGTTTTCCGATATTTTATTACTACACGACCTAAATATGGTTGGCACGCTTCTACCTCAATACCGTCATAGTTTATTCCGTCAATTACCCCCAATTCACGAGTAACTTCTTTTACTGTCGCAAGAAGCCATGTGTCCCAAGACATCTGCACAAGGGATATTACAATTTCGCCTACGTTAAAATATCGTCTTTTCTGCCTCCAAAAAATAGAGGAAATATTAACAGCATCGGGATTTTTTAGATAGGTTTCAATTTGGGAAATTCCACCGCCATTGTGTAGATTAAATTTGACTTTCGTTCTGTTTAATTCGTCTTGGGTTAAATTAAGTAATCTATTTAGCAGTAATGGGGTTGCCACATCATTCACCGACCTTTAATTAAATATCGCATGTATTTTAACCTTTATTAAATGCATATGCAATACGGAGCGTGAGATGGTGTTGATTGTAGGGGTTTGGGTTTGGGTTTGGGTTTGGGTTTGGGTTTGGGTTTGGGTTTGGGTTTGGGTTTGGGTTTGGGTTTGGGTTTGGGTTTGGGTTTGGGTTTGGGTTTGGGTTGGTTTGGCGTGATTTGGGCTTGGTGACGGCTACCTGTAGGGGACGGATTTATCCCTCCCGAGGTTGCCTAGCTCTGCGTTAATGTACGTTGCTCGTCCCCGAATTGACGAACGTGCGTACCTCGGGACGGATAAATCCGTCCCCTACAAGGGAGTGGGGCGTGGATTTTGCGGATAGGCGTGGAGCGTGGATTTTGCGGATAGGGCGTGGAGCGTGGATTTTTGCACGAACGAATCCGCGTAATCCGTGAAAATCCGTTAAATCCGTGTTTGATTTGCATGTTTTGGTTTTGTGTGGTTGTTGTGTTGGTTTGGTTTTGGTTTGGCGTGATTTGGATTTGGTGACGGCTACCTGTAGGGGACGGATTTATCCGTCCCGAGGTTACCTAGCTCTGCGTTAATGGACGTTGCTCGCTTCTAATTGACGAACGTGCGTACCTCGGGACGGATAAATCCGTCCCCTACAAGGGCGTGGAGTGTGGATTTGACGGATTACGGAACGCGGATTTTTGCACGAACGAATCCGCGTAAATCTGTGAAAATCCGTTAAATCCGTGTTTGATTTGTATGTTTTGGTTTTGTGTTTTAACGGGTTCACATGGATTTTAAGAAACATAAAACACGGATTTAACGGATTTACGCGGATTTTGCGGATTCGTTCGTGGGAAATCCGTGAAATCTGAGTGAATCCGTTAAATCCGCGTTTAATTCACACGCCTCAGCTTCATGCGTTTGTCGTACCGTCCCCGATATGCAGCTGTGCCTTTAGCGCGTCTTGCAAAATGCCAGAAAAATTAAGCCCTGCACGCACCGCTTGCTCGTTAAGCCACATGGGGATATTTAGAGTTTTTTTAACTAGCTTATTGCTATAAAATCTATGGTAAAATTCGGTATCAACAGCGACAACGCTCTTAAACTGGTCGCCAAGGGTTTTAATATCGCATGGCTTGCTTGCTTCGGGCAGGGGTTCGCCGTCCTGCTCCATATCGTACAAGGCTAGGCAAAGTACGTCCTGTGCCATATATACGGCATCTGCCACATCATTACCGCTTGTATAGCACCCTTTTATGTCGGGAAAATCGACACTAACCATGCCATTGTCCTCGGGCGTTAATACTGCTGTGTATGCGTATTTCATAATGAAACAATCCTTTCACAATTAAGGGTATGCGTAGATTATTTAAGTCCTAATTCCTTGATAATATTCTTAGCCGTGCCAGTAGCGACTTCCTTACTATGGTGTCGGGGTATACTCGCTGTGCTTCCAGTTTTCGGGTTTATCCATATATCGTGTTCCGCACCATGTCTTTTTATGTGACAACCATGTCTTTTTGCCAACCTTGTCAATTCGCTTACTTTCACTGCGTTCCCTCCTTACGTGTCCCTATTGTACTACGTATACACTACGTAGGCAATACCCCCTACAAGGGCATTGAACGTGGATTTTGCGGATTGACTCGTGGGAAAATCCACGAAAATCCACGAAAATACGCCAAGCCCGAAAAAATCCGCGTAAATCTGCGTAAATCCGTTAAATCCGTGTTTGATTTACATGTTTTGGTTTTGTGTGGTTGTCGTGACGGCTACCTGTAGGGGAGGGATTTATCCCTCCCGAGATTGCCTCGTTTTGAATTTAGCCGTCCTGTATGTAGCCGTTCTATATTGACAAGCGGTCGTACCTCGGGACGGATAAATCCGTCCCCTACAAGGGCGTGGAACGTGGGTTTTTGTACGAGCGAATCCGCGTTCCATTATCTTTAAAGGCTCGTGACGATATTCCCACCAAAGTACAGCGGTGAAAAGGGGCTATGCCCCCGAGCCGCTTCCCTTGCTTCCTCCAAAACCCCTAAATCACTATACAAATTAGCCACCCTAAAAGACGGCAGCCCATGCTGGCGCGTACCAAAAAAATCGCCCGCCCCGCGCTGCTGCAAGTCAAGCTCCGCCAGCTTAAAGCCGTCGCAGGTTTGGCTCATTGCTTTCATTCTTGCGCGTGTTTGCTCGTTTTTGGAGTCGGTGACAAGAACGCAGTAGGACTGCGCCGTGCCGCGGCCCACTCGTCCGCGGAGCTGATGTAGCTGTGACAGCCCGAAGCGTTCCGCGTTTTCTACTATTATTAGCGTGGCGTTTTCGGCGTGTATGCCTACCTCTACCACGGTTGTGGCTACTAGCACCTGTATTTCGCCTGCCTTAAACGCGGCGGTTAGCTCCTGCTTGTCGCCCATTTTTCCGTGCAGGTAGGCTATTTTTATTTCGGGAAGCGCGGCGGAAAGCGTTTGCGTGTAGCTTATTACGTTCTGCACATCGCTGTCCTCGCCATGCTCCGCCCTTGCGCAAATTACATAGGCCTGCCGCGCTTCGGCGATTTCCTTGCGAATAAAGGCGTAAAGTCTTTCACGGTACGAGGAATTAACGCAATAGGTTTTTATTTCCTGCCGCCCTGGGGGAAGCTCGTTAATAATCGAAATATCTAAATCACCATAAAGGATTAGCCCCAGTGTGCGTGGAATGGGCGTGGCACTCATTACCAAAACGTGGGGAGCTATTACGCCCTTTTTCGACAAAGCGAGGCGTTGGTTTACCCCAAAACGGTGTTGTTCGTCCGTGATACACAAGCCGAGGCTGTGATACTGCACTTTTTCTTGAATAAGCGCGTGAGTGCCGATTATTATATTCGCCGTGCCGTTTTCTATTTTTTGCAGTATTTGCCGTCTTTCCTTAGCCGTATTCGCGCCTGTGAGAAACACTGTTTCGTAGCCGAATAACGCGAACAGCTTCTTGCACTGCGTATAATGCTGCGCCGCGAGAACGTCCGTAGGTGCCATCAATGCGGACTGGAAGCCGTTTTTTGCGGCAAGGAAAATAGCGGCGAACGCTACCGCCGTTTTGCCCGAGCCTACATCGCCCTGAATTAGCCTGTTCATGCGTTTTCCGTTGCCTGTATCGCTTGCAATTTCTGCCATAACACGCGCTTGTGCCTGCGTAGGCGCGAAAGGCAAAGCCGCCAAAAACGGCGCGAAGTCCAAAGCCGCAAACACAATGCCCTGCTCGGCTTGTACATTCGCCTTTATTTGCAAAAGCGCGAGCTGTGAAAAAAACAATTCCTCAAACACCAAGCACCGCCGCGCTTCTAGGAAAAGCTCGTTGTTTTCGGGAAAATGGATATTGCGTATGGCGGTTTCGCGGTCGCATAGCTTGTATTTTTGTCGAATTTCGGCGGATAGCCGCTCCTCGAAGGTTTCCGCGTGCTGTAACGCTTGGTAAATCAAGGCGCGGAACGTCTTTTGGGAAAACTGCGGCGGCGGCGAATAAACAGGCACAATCCGTCCGCCCGAAAGCAAGGTTTCGCTCGCAGGCTCATAATCGGGCGAGAGCATTTGCAATTTCGCGTTTTCCCTAACCATTCCCGTAAAAATGTATTCGTTGCCCTTTTTGAAATATTTTTTCAGATATGGCTGGTTAAACCAAACTATTTCCAAAACGCCAGTTTGGTCTTTGATAATGACCTTCGTCAACGAGAATTTTTTACGACCGACATTTGCCGACTCTGGCTCAAACGCAACAACGCCGCGAATAGTATTCACGGCCTCGGGTATTAGCTCGCTTATTTTTTTTACCTTGCTTCTGTCGTCATAATCTCGTGGGAAGTGGTTTAGCAAATCCTCAACAGAAAAAATCCCCACGGATTGTAAAGCGTGGGTACGCTTTGTACCCACGCCTTTTAGGTCGGTTATGTTCATTTTGGTACTCCTATGCCAAGTGTCACCACATACATTTAACATCATAAGCACGAATATTCTCGTCCGCAGTTACTATATACATATTTTCGCACATGGCGGTCGCCACGATTATGCGGTCAAATGGGTCACGGTGAATGTATGGCAAACGCTCTACTGCTTCGACATATTGGGGCAGTACGGTTATAAGCTCAATGGGGTATTGCCCAACGGCAAACAAAAAACGCTTAACACCGCCATTAAATTCCGTCAGCTTGCCTAGACTATGCTTTATGGCAATTTCCCACGCAGACACAATACTGATATAAAGCTCGTTGCTTTCGTTAAGCAGCTGTTCCTTAACCGCGGCGGGCAGGTTTTCGTGTTCGTTAAACAGCCATAAGGCGGCATGGGTATCAATTAACAGCTTCATTCCATATATTCCCTAAAATCGTCAAGAGGTGCGTCAAAATCGTCCGCAACCTTGTACTCGCCGCGCAGACAACCGAACATCTCTAGCCTTGATTTATTTATTGGCTTTACGTTGGCAGATAACACAAAGGGCAATTCGTTTTGGCGAATTGTTTGGCGTAGGAACATGTTTATTGCGGTGGACATGTCAAGCCCCAGTGCCGTAAATATTTCCTGCGCCTTACTCTTTGTTTCAACATCAGAGCAGATATTGATATGTGCCGTTTGCATAAAATCCACCTCACTCCACCGAAATAATAAACCCATAAAGCGGTTGGCCGCCGTCATAGGTTTCTACTTCTATTCTAGGGTGGTTCTCGCCGACATATTCCGCCAGCTCGTCAGCCGCTTCCCCTGCCGCGCCCTCGCCGTAATAAATGCTTACTATGTCGCCGCCGTCCTTTAGCATAAAGTCTAGCAGGGAACGCGCCGCCGACATCAAATCCTTTTCGGCGAGCTTAATATCGCCGTTGTAGATACAGAGGAAATCGCCCTCGGTTATTTCCATGTCGTCTATTACTGTGGAGCGTACGGCTTGGGTAATTTGCCCTGTGCTTACGGCTTCCATGGCTTCTTTCATGCCGTCGGCGTTTTCCTCGGCGGCTAGGTCTACATCGTAGGCGAGCATACATGACACGCCCTGCGGCACAGACTTAGTAGGCACAACGTATACCTTTTTTGTCGGTACGAGCTTGCCCGCCTGCTCTGCCGTAAGGGTGATATTCTTGTTGTTGGGAAGCACAATCACGGCATCGGCGTTCACGCGTTCTATTGCTCGGGCAATATCCTCTGCACTAGGGTTCATGCTCTGTCCGCCCTCGATTACAAAATCCGCGCCTAGCTCGCCAAACAGCGTAACCAAGCCTGCGCCTGCCGCTACAGAAACTATGCCAAGCGGCTTGGGCGGCCGACTGCTGGAAAAATCTGTCACCAGCTCCGTGTTCTGCGCTTTCATATTGTCTATTTTTATGTTTAATAGCATACCAAACATCAAGGCCTTTTCTAACGCCTTGCCAGGGTTATTTGTATGCACATGTACTTTTACTAGGCCTGCGTCCTCGATTACCACTACGGAATCGCCGATTGTGGGCAGGTACGAACGCAACACCTCCTCGGCGTTTTGGGAATGACCCTTTACCGTATGCGGACAAAGCTCGATTAAAAATTCCGTGCAATACGCAAATTTAATGTCCGCAGGGTCAATAAACGCACCGGGAACGCCCTCGGCGACTTCGCTTGCTTGCTCTACTAGGGTAAGCTCCTCCTTGGCGGTCAAGCCCTTTAGCATACCCTTTACGAAGCAAACAATGCCCATGCCGCCAGAATCCACTACGCCCGCCTGCTTTAACGCAGGAAGCATGGACGGCGTACGCGAAAGCATAAGGTCGGCCTTTTCTATAATAAACCTAAAACATTCCTCTATGTTTTCCTCGTCAAAGGAAATCTCGTGCGCCGCTTCCGCTACTGCTCGTCCAATCGTGAGCATTGTACCTTCTTTGGGCTTCATTACGGCCTTGTACGCCAGCTCCGACGACTTAGAAAACGCTTCCGCCAAGTCCTCGTTCGTCGCCACTGCCTTGCCCTCTAAGCCGCGGGAAAAGCCGCGGAAAAGCTGTGACAAAATTACGCCCGAGTTTCCCCTCGCGCCGCGCAACGCTCCGTTGCTTGCCGCCTTTGCCACATCTGCGATGTTCGGCGAGGCGTTCGCCAGCGCTTCCTTTGCCGCCGCGCGTACCGTATGCCCCATATTTGTACCAGTGTCGCCGTCAGGCACAGGAAACACATTCAACGCATTAAGCGAGGCGGTGTTTTCCGTAACCTCGTTTGCACCGCCGACTACCATATTTACTAAAATTCTTCCGTCTATAGTGATTAGTCCCACGTTTTAAACCTCCGTATCAGCGCGAACACTTTCTATATATATATTCACCTCGCGTACACTCATGCCTACGCTTTCCTCTACCTTGTACCGCACATTGCTCTGCAAGGTGTCGGCAATCGCCGCCAAATTAGTACCATAGTCTACTATAATATGAAGCCCAATGATTAGCTCGCCGTTTTCCAGCGTTTTTAGCTCTATGCCCTTGGACAGGCTTTCTATTTTCAGCAAATGAACAAAGCCGTCGCGTATGCTCTTTGCCGCCATGCCTACTACGCCGTAGCACTCCATAGCGGTAAGCCCCGCAATCCGCGAAATCACTTCGTTCTCAATGTTTATTGCGCCTAGCTCGTTTTTTATTTTCGATTGCATTTTACGCCTACTTTCCAGAAAAGGTTCTAGGTTATAGTTTATATTATACACCTTTACGGTGGTATGGCAATATCTGTGCGGCAATGTTTTTTTGTGGTGGGGGGAACGCGGATTTGCTCGTACAAAAACCCACGCCCCACGCCCTTGTAGGGGACGGATAAATCCGTCCCCTACAGGTAGCCGTCACCAAACCCAAAACCGTCCCCCACGATTAGCCGTCACGATAACCGCACGAAACCAAAACATGCAAATTAAACGCGGATTTTACGGATTTACGCAGATTTACGCGGATTCGCTCGTGCCAAAATCCACATAATCTGCGTGCCATTGCCTTTAAATCCGCGTTCCGTTAGTTTTTAATGAATGCAAGAACGAATCCGCGTAATCCGTGAAAATCCGTTGAATCCGTGTCCTATCGCCGTTTATTCCCCTGCAATCGTAAATTTTAATCCAAAAAAACCGCTACGCCCGAAAGAATCCGTGAAAATCCGCCAAATCCGCGAAAATCCGCGTTCCATGCCTTTAAAACCCGCGCCTCACGCCCTTAAACCCCACCACCCCCAAATTCACCACCCCCACCAAACAATTCCCCTTGCCTATTCCCCTGCTATCGTGTTACACTTCTTTACATACCACATACCACACAATATCCCCACCCACCCCCACCACCCCCAAAGGACGTGTACCATGCGCGTTACTTCTTTAATGAAATCGCTCATAGCCATTTTTAGTATACTGGCGTGTATCAATATCGCTTTGGCGGTGTTGTCGAACCGTTCGCGCGAGATGCTTTTCTATGGCTATGACTTGAGCAATGAGTTTAAGTCGGCTACATACGATTCTAGCACATGGTCTATGCTGCTTACGCGCAATGTGCGTTCTTTTGTTACGCTTTCGCATATCGAAGCCGAAACCAACAATAACTATATGGCGTATATAAACCTACTGGAGCAAGCCACAATCGACCGTGCCGCAGAGCTGTTTGCACAAAAAAACGCAAAGGCGGACGACCTACAGCTAATTCTGCGTGCAAGGGAGCTGTCCGACAGTCTGCGGGCGTTGGAAAAAACCGCGCTTGATGCGGTCTTGGACGGCGAATCCGTGCGCGCGATTGAAATTCTTCTGAGCAGTGAGGTGTACGACTTAACATATTCACTGGAAACCACACTGGACGACCTGCAAAAAAGCATAACCGCGTTTACGCATGAACAGCTGGAAAGCGCGGGGACGGTGTTTACCATACATTTTTATATGCGCGTTATCGTAACCTTGCTTTTTGCGTTTGCCAGTATTTTTGGCACGTTTATTTTGCTACGAATGGTGCAGAACGCTATACACGAAATGCGTAAAACCACGAGAATCCGCGAAAACGAGGAGCGGCTTCGCGAGGCCGCCGAGGAGGAAAGCCGCGCAAAGACACAGTTCCTAGCGCGAATGAGCCATGAAATACGCACGCCCATGAACGCTGTTTTGGGCATAACGGAAATAGAGCTAATGAAGCCGAATCCTTCGCAGGAAACCTTTGAGGCGTTCTCGCGTATACACCGCTCGTCCAAGCTATTGCTTACGGTAATCAACGATATTTTGGACTTGTCCAAGGTGGAAGCAGGGAAAATGGAGGTAGTCGTCGCGGAATACGACACCGCCACGCTTATTATGGACACCGTCAATTTGAACCTAATGCACAAGGCGGAAAAGCCGATTGAATTTATTCTTAATGTAAACGAGAATAT
This sequence comes from Defluviitaleaceae bacterium, assembly GCA_009777845.1. Lineage (GTDB taxonomy): Bacteria > Bacillota > Clostridia > Lachnospirales > WQUN01 > WQVC01. The sequence goes on along the minus strand of WRLD01000003.1, from coordinate 119,587 downwards.
TCCCAAAACGCTAATAGGCGACGAGCATAGAATAAAGCAAATTTTGAATAATTTCCTGTCCAACGCCTTTAAATACACCGCCGAGGGTACAGTAAAAATGTCCGTAGGCAAGGTAAGCACATCGGAAAAAAATAAGCTAGATATAGTATTTAATATCGAGGACACAGGGCAGGGCATGAGTCCCGAGCAAATTTCAAATTTGTTTGAATCGGCTTTCACGCGCTTTAATATAAAGGAAAACCGCGCAATCGAGGGCACAGGGCTAGGGCTATCTATCGCGCATCAGCTTATTTCCATGATGGACGGCAGTGTTTCCGTAAAATCGGTAGTGGGCGAGGGTACATTTTTTACCATTCGCATACCGCAGGCAGTAAGTACCAACGAAACCATAGGCGCGGAAGCCGCCCAAAATTTGTATAACATGAAAAACGAGCGAGCCGCGCCTAGCCTAATGCCTGTACTGGAATACGAGCCGCTTCCGCATGGCAGAGTGCTTGTGGTGGACGATATAGAAACCAATTTGTATGTAATAGAGGGCTACCTAGAGCCGTACAAGATTGTACCAGAAACAGTACGAAGCGGCGAGGAGGCCATAGAAAGGGTACGCGCAGGCAACACCTACGACATCATTTTTATGGACCATATGATGCCAGAAATGGACGGGCTGGAGGCGACAAAAATACTACGCGGAATGGGCTACCAAAAGCCCATAATCGCCCTAACCGCCAATATTATCAAGGGTACGCAGGAGCTATTGTTAAGCAACGGCTTTTCGGGCTTTTTGCCCAAGCCAATCGATGCGGTACAGCTCAACGACTTCCTGCTGGCAAACATAACCAAGGCAAAAAAGCTAAATCCAAAAATCGCGGGGGCATTTGTCCGTGATGCAAAAAACGCAATCAACATTATGCAAAGCTATCTGCAAGGCAACGAAACCCTGCGTAGCTTTGCCATACAGGCGCATGGCCTAAAAAGCTCGCTCGCGAATATATCAAAGCCCGTTGACCTTGCCGCACGCCTAGAAACCGCCGCCAACGCAGACGATACCGAGCTGATTATGGCACAAGCGCCCGCATTTATTAGCTTCCTCACGTCCATAATAAACGAGCTGGAGCCGCCCGCCGCCGCAGAAGCCACCGCCGATTCCGACCCCGAGCTGTTAAGCTCCACACTGGAAGCAATTTTCCGTGCCGCCGACAGATACGACAAGAAGAATATACGTAATGCGTTGGTGGTGCTTAGCAAGGAAACATGGTCGAGGGAAACTGGGGAGCTTATCGCGGAGATTGAAACTAGGCTGTTGCATAGTGATTTTGAGGGGATAGTGGAGTTGGGCGTTGTACGCCCCCCTACCCCCGACTATTCCTCCTCTGCGCCGTAACAAGTTCATAGTACAAGCCCTTTTTCTTCAATAACTCCCTATGCGTACCGACCTCCGCCACGCCGCCCTCGTCAAGCACAACGAGCCTATTTGCGTTACGCAGGGTAGACAGCCTATGCGCGATGGCAATGGTCGTACGCCCCTTGGTAATTCTCGAAAGGCTTTCCTGTATTATGGCTTCTGTTTCTACGTCAAGCGAAGCCGTAGCCTCGTCCAAAATCAAAAGCGCAGGGTCTTTGATTACGGCGCGTGCGATTGCTAGGCGCTGGCGTTCGCCGCCTGAAAGGGATTGGCCGCCCTCGCCGATTAGCGTATTGTAACCGTCGGGGCTTTGCGTGATAAAGTCATGCGCGTTTGCGGCTTTTGCGGCGGCGATTACTTCCTCGAGCGTCGCGCCGTGTTTCCCATAGGCGATGTTGTCGTAAAAAGTACCTGCGAACAGGAACGAATCTTGGAACACAACGCCCATATTCTCGTGCAAATGGCTTGGGCTTATATCGCGGATATTTGTTTCGTTGATGGCGACACGCCCGTTGTTTGGGTCATAAAGGCGCATGGCAAGGTTAATTAGCGTAGACTTGCCCACGCCCGATTTTCCCACAATGCCGAGCATTTCGCCCCGCTCTATTTCTAGGCTTACGCCCTTCAATACAGGCTCGTAGGATTTGTAGCCAAAATACACGTTTTCGTACGCCACATTGCCGTCAAGGGGTACGTCCTTGGGGTTTTGGGCTTCCGCAAGCTCGCTTTCCTCGTCCAGCAGTTCAAAGACCTTTACCATGCTGGTGGTGGTGTTGGCGAACCACCGCGGAACGTGTACAAGCCAACGCAAAGGCTCGTAAATAGCCCACAAATACATAGTAAACAGCACCATAACGCCTATGGAAATTGTCCCGTTAAGCACCATAAATCCACCGAAAAACAGCACAAAAAACTCGCCCATGCCTACCAAAAAGGTGAGCGGCGGAAACATAACGCCCCATAGCACCTCGTTTTGAGAAGAAATGGTTGCAAGCTCGTGATTTGCTTGTGAGAATTTCTCGATTTCGCGTTTTTCGTTGCCGAAGGACTTTACCGTGCGTATTCCCTTGATAATGTCGTGCAAAATGGAGCTAACGCGCGAGGATTTTCGCCATTGGCGTTCAAAACGGGCGTATAGGAATTTTTGAAAACCCCACATAAAAAGCGTGACGAGCGGCACAGGCGCGAGAATAAGCAACGCAAGCCGCCATTCCGCAAAAAACAAAATGGCGGCGGAAATAACAAACAAAAAGAGCATTTCAATAACCCAGCGCGCAATATCCGTCATAAATTCGCCCACCACGTCGGTATCGTCCATTATTCGGCGAATTAGGTCGCCCGGCGTGCGTTTGGCAAATAATGACATCGAGTGCGCCTGTAGCTTTTTGTACGCCGAAGCCCGCATGTCCGCGAAAACGGAAATAGTGGCGTGGTTATACTTCCGCGCCGCCAAAACAATAACGCCCTCGCCGAAAATACGCGAAAGCAACAGTGCGGCACAAACAACAAGAATCTGCCCCCATGTGCCGTCCATAGGTGCCAAATAGCTATCAATAAGCCACTGCATAAGCAGCGGCGGCACAAGAAACGCCGACAGCGACAGCGCGTGAAAAACCTGCGACAGCGTAACCGTGGCGGCATACGGCTTCAAAAAGCTAATCGCGCGTTTAATCACCGTAAACTTATTGTAACAAAAAACGCAAACTCTCAGTTCCTCCAGCATGGGGCGCTTGCATTTTTCGCATACTATTTTTTCTGGTTCTTCTGGGAATACAGCCTCGCCTGTGACAATAAAATAATTCACGATTTTGCAAAGCTCGCCCGCTTGCTTTAGCCCACTCATAGAAAAACGGCATAACACGCGGTGCGGCGTGTCCGCGGCTTCGTAGACAGCGTAAACCAAGCCGCAGCCTATGCCTGCCTGCACCTTTAGCTCCTTGATTGCTTTTGTTTCCGTCGCCGTGAATGAAAATATTTCCCTGCCGTTTTCCTCCGCACGCATACAGCCGTCTTGAAAAAAGACTAGCTGTCCGCTAATCGGGTTCATGTCTAGGGCTAGGTCGTATTCAAGGGTGAATTGGTTCATTTTAATCCTCGCAATCGTGCCAGTATGCTTTTTTCATAAGCATATTCCATATTCTTCTAGCTTCCGTAAAGTCGGGGTTCTCTAAAAACGGCTGGCCCTCAATTCCCAAAACGGATAATTCGTAAAGCGTTTGTTCGGAGCTTGGACAGTTAGAAATTTCCCACAAAAAATGGGAAAGCCGCTGATACTCGTCTGTATTTTGTGCTTTGTGCGTAGCGTATTCCTGCGTGTCCGCGACAAGATGTAAAAATTTTACAGGCGCATGGCGTGTGCCGCCGTCAAGCTCCTTGGCGTAGTTTTTTAAGCTGTTGCACAATATCCTGTACATCGCAAGCCTCCATGACTGTGATTGCATTGTTTATGAAAGTTTTTTTTGCTATGGGCAGTAGCTTGCCCGCGAGGACTTCGTTTATTAAATCGACAATGCAGTGTAGGTCTGCTTGCGGCAGAATGATTTTTATATCGTCAAAATCCCGCTCGTTCAACCGCCCTAGCTTGCTAACGATAATATCCTCCCGCGATAGCACGTAAATTCTCAGAAAATCAAAATCGGGCAACAAAACGGCGCGGTCTTTGAATGACGGCGGGACAACTGCCAAGTCTAGGTCAATCATGTCATAGGGTTCTAGCGGTTTTAGCACGCGCCCGATAGACGAGCCGTAGTCTAGGTCAACAATATCAAAGTCGCGGGTAGCGCGTGTAAGATACCCCGCCAGTATACCGCCCGAGCCGCCGAGCAGATACAATTCAAACGGCGGGAAGCCTAATGCCTTTGTTAAGATTTCTGTGTCGTGCAGTGCTGTTTTTAAGTCGTTTTTTAGCATAATCGCCCTCACTTAAAATAAATACGCGTCCAGCTTACGCAAGCTCTGCCTGCTAAGCCGCTTCAAATCTTCCACTATATACCTATTTCCGTCCACATCAAAAATAATTACGCTAGTAGCCGAAAGCATACGTATATTTCGGCTTACGTCCTTTACGGCGCAGTTTTTTTTGTACTCCACGCCCTTTTTATTTTTCAGGCGAAGCTCCATATAAACATACCCTAGCTTATCCTGCACAGAAACGACCTCCAAAACCTCGGGCGAATAATAGCGGTTGTCAAGCTCGGTCAACACGATTTCGCGCTGCGCCTGCGGCAGCTCGTCCACGGCCTTGAGAATACCGATTTCCTTATTCTCGTGGTCTGCCACAGAAATATAAGTAAACGGCTGCGCCAACGGCATAATGCGCCGCAAAATAATATGCGGATAGTCCTCGCCCTTGTATCTAAGCCCCGCAAACCCGCCCGCGCCGCTGTAAAATTCGGCTTGGGTGATGTCTAGTATTCCTAGGTCTAGTGTGTCCATGATAACGCTCCCGCAATATTGTGATAGTTGCTTTCTTTAGGAATAAAGAAAATAGTAAAAAGAAAATTTGCACTTTTTAGGAAAAGTATGTTATAATGTGCATGTAGTAAAATAGCGTAGCGACCGAGCGGTGTTACAGCACCACTCGGCGAGTGTAGGGATTTACGCTCATCACCTAACACACACAGGCTTTCGCCCGCCACTACGTAGGCATAGTTTAGCATTGTTTTACCACTATTACAAGATTCTGCCTTTGGCGTTTTTGGAATAGCGAGGTGCTATTTGTGTTATTTACGTACAGTTTACGGCAAGGCGTGTTTGATTTCCTTTCGACCTTTCAAGGTGTGTAGGTGGTGGCAATGCTTTTGCTTGCCGTCCTTGCACATCTTTTTGTATCACCAAAGTACCACGCCCAAGCACTGGAGTAACCCCCTAGCGGAAATAAATGACCGCTAGGGGGTGTGCGAGGGCTACTATAGACAGTCAATCGAAGATTGACTGTCTGCAATATGCTTTGCATATTGCTACCCACCTCCCTCCGCGTTGCTTCGGTCGGTGTGTGGGCGTTCGTGCAACTTAAATTTTGCAAGCGCGCTTGCAAATTTAAGTTGACTCACTATAGCTCCAAATCATAAACCTAATAATGCCGTAAATCCACGCACGAAAAATCGCCAAAGGCGATTAAAAAAAAGAGGAGGGAACACAATGAGTAAACTTAGGAGCAAAACCACGAGAAACAGCACAAGGAAAAGTGCAAAGAAACGCCCAACAAAACGCACAACGAAAAGCCCAACAACAAGCCGAACAAAACGCAAAACAAAGCTAACAACAAAGCTAGTCAACTTTATCAAGGCGGACAAGGTGACAACTTGCTTAATTGCGGTGGTCTTGTTCTGCTTTATAGCGTCCCATGTCTTTCCCGACAACATGGGCGACATGGCAGCCGCCGTAGCATCGCTCGAAGGACGTGTCGAACACGCGCTAGACCTTTACCACGAAACTATTGAAGCCGAAAGCGGAGCGGCTATTAACTCAAATCAATGGTGGGCACCACCCAAAGTCCGCAAGGATTTATATGACTCGATAGAATCGGCACAGGATTTACTGCACAGGTATTACAATCCGCCACCTACAGAGCATAACCTCACCATAGGTCGAGTAGTAGGCAGTACAGGTACAGGCACGGTCACTGTAAACGGTACTGTTCTTGCTCCTGATGTGCCTTTGGTTATTGAGTCGGGGGCTAGTGTACGAATTATCGCCACGCCCAGTAGCGGTCATCGCTTTGTGCGGTGGGTTGTTGTTTCTGGTGATATTACCATTCCTTTAATTACGTACGCCGACCGTACCTTTGTTATGCCTAATAATCCAGTAGAAATTCGGGCTGAATTTGAGGTTATGCCACAATTCACGGTTACGGTTAGCCGCACAGGAAGCGGCGTTGTTACAAGAAGCCACTCCGTAGCTACCGAGGGAACAATTGTAACGGTTACAGCAACTGCAAATACAGGCAATCGCTTTGTCGGTTGGGAAACGGTTAGTGGGAATTTCAATATGCCTATGCCCTTAGTGCCGTCACAAGCCTTTGTCATGCCAAACCATGCCGTTTCATTCAATGCAGTATTTGAACCCATTCAACAGCTTATAAAAACCTCGCAGACATTCAACGCAACGACATCAAATAGACCAAATTTGATGGTTACACAGCCAAATGTTCAAATGTCCTCGGCAGAAGCTGTGTTCCAAGCAAGCGGATTACCCGCTAATGCTACGATAACACGCATTGAGCTTACGCCAAACGCCGCTTCCGTGGCAGGTGCTACAATTATTTTAAATAGCTGGTCTGTAACCAGAGTTTCCCCTGCACATACCGAAACTCAACAAATATCGGGTGTTTCTCCTGTGCCTCGGGTATTCAACCAGTTTAATGGTACAGCACCAAATGGAACATACAGAGTGGGCTTCCGTGCTACGGGACAACCGTGGATAAGCTCGCCCTATACTGGCTCGATTGGCTATAGTAGCTTGCAGTTTGTAATTCATTATGAATATTGGGGTTGACTTCACCTCAAAAATTTAATAAAGTTGTTTGTAGATTAACGCTCGCAAAGCAGAATTTTTTATAAGGGGTTGGCTTATGAGAGTAGTATCAAGTGATTTTATCGTTCCAGTCAAAGCAGGAAACCGAAAAAACGAAGCACAAAAAGGTGAAAATGCTTGCAATCAAGCTAACAGCACTGACGAAAAAGCACTCCTAGAAGCGCCTGCTAAGGATAAGTTGGCTACCGAGGAAAGCGAGGAAGTGTTTAGAATTACGAGGTTTGGCATAACTACCATAGTTTATAGCTGTGGAAAAATAAAGATTATTGCCGAAAGTGACGAAAATCCCGAATTACGCAGTAGTAAGAATCCGTCTATTTCTTCACAGGACAATAAAATCACCGTTGGAAAGCAAGCCCTTACCGCACCGACAAACCAAGCCTACAAAAATAATTTATGGGCTAATGTGACGTAGGTTTTGCAGTTGAGCGAATTAACATGAAGCAAAGCAATAAAAGGAAAGAGGGAGTGCTAACGCACTCCCTCTTTCTTTATCAAATACCAACTGATTCCAGCTCCGCACGTTTGCCGTGCCACAAAAAGACAACACCCAAACATTCTGACGACAAAACGCATTTGTCTTTATTTTAAAAAAACAACCGCAACACACACAAAACAAAAAAACAACCATTTCCAAAATAACATTTGCGATTTTTATAATAGCGTGCTAAACTACTAGCGAAACAAAAAAACCGTAATGGTTGACTAGGTATCTCACCACCTAATCAACGGAACATAGGGATTCGAATCATCACCTACGTCCAAGGCTTACGCCCATCACTACGGCAAACAGTAGTTTACAACAAAAAACCTATTTCTACAAATCGAATTTTTTTTGACCGTTCGGTTCGAGGCGTTTTCGGTAGTTTTTTCGTCCGCGTTGTTTTTGTGTTTTCTGCGCGAGGGGTTTTTGTTTTGTTTGCGTACCAAGGGTAACGGCACTTAGCTTGTATTTTAAGCTCGTAGGTAATGGCACTTTTTGCCGTCCCTGCGGGCTTTTTTGGTTCTAACAAACCCCTTTCTTTTCGTGAGCTGCGGGGGCTTCTTACCCGCACTCACATTTTTTAGAAATTTAGGAGTGATTCCATGAAAGAAACAAATGCAATCCAACAAGCCAACGAGCTAAACCGCGAAATAGGGCAACGAATAAACAAGCTACGCCAAGCCAAGGGCATGTCACGCGCATATTTAGCCGAAAAAATAGGAATAAGCGTTCCGCACCTCGGGCTAATCGAACGCGGTGAGCGCGGCGTGACGAACTTAAAATGTATAAGGTTAAGCGTTATTTTTGATGTCAGCACGGATTACATTCTAAAGGGGTGAAACACCCACCCTAATCCATACTAATAACACTAAGCCCCTCCAACTGCAACATATACAGCTTATAATACTGCCCTTTTTTCTTCATTAACTCCTCATGCGTACCCATTTCCGTCACCTGCCCCTTACGTATTACCGCTAGGCTATCCACGTCCTTTAGCGTAGACATTCTGTGTGCAATCAAGATGGTGGTGCGGTCGGTTTTTAGCTTGTTTAGCGCGGCTTGGATTTTGCCCTCGGTTTCGGTGTCCATGGCGGCGGTGGCTTCGTCGAGGATTAGTATTTTGGGGTTTTGTATGATTGTGCGCGCGATAGAAAGCCGCTGTTTTTCGCCGCCAGAGAGGTCTTGACCGCCTGCGCCTACGCGCGTTTCGTACGCATCGGGCAGCTTGGCGATAAAGTCATGCGCCGAAGCCATTTTTGCCGCCCAGATTACTTCCTCTATGGAAGCGTTGGGGCGCGCGTAGCGGATATTGTCGGCGATACTGCCGATGAACAAGTAAATATCCTGGGAAACAATGCCGATATTTGCACGCAGGGTCTGTAGCGGAATGGTCTTTATGTCGTGTCCGTCTATGAAAATCTGCCCCTCGTTTGGGTCGTACAGCCGCGCGATTAAATTCGCGAGCGTAGACTTGCCCGAGCCTGTTTTTCCTACTATTCCTAGGCTTTTTCCTGCTTCTATTTCTATGCTTAGCCCCTTTAAAATAGGCAGCGCGGGTTCGTATTGAAACCACACGTCCTTTACCCTTAGCGCGCCCTTGATTTCCTTGATTTCTACAGGGTCGAGCGGTTCTTCGACCTCCGCCTTCGCATCTATTACCTCAAACACGCGCTGTGCCGCATCTACGCACCTTGCCCACCAGTTGCTAACGGTAGCCATAAATTGCAAAGGGCCGTATAACATTCCCAAATACGCCAAAAAAGTAAGAAAAATGCCGAGCGAAATTTTTTCGTCTATTACCATCATCGCGCCAAGGGCGGTAACGGCGACCTGCCCGAAAAACAGGAACAAATAAATAAGCGGAAACGCCGTCCAGCCAAGGTTTGCCATGCCTATTTGCACGGCGGCTTGCTTGTTACTGGAAACGGAAAAGCGGGCGAATTCCTCGTCCTCGCGCGCAAACGCCTTGATTACGCGCTGTCCGTTTACCGAGTCGGAAACCATGTTGTTTAGCTGAGAATTGATTACCCAAAATTTGTGGTGATAACGCTGGAAAATAAGGCTTAGCACCCAAAACAAAAGCCCTGCCAACGGAACAATCGAAAGACAAATAAGCGCGAGCCGCCATTCCAGCATAAACATAACAATGAAAATTCCGATAAATACGATTGCGTTAAGAATAATAAACGGAAGCCCGTCCACAAAAAACCAGTAAATATTACGCGCATCGCGCCCGATTCTGTTCATTAGCGAGCCTGTCCGCTTGGACGTATAAAACGACACGGAAAGCCTTTGCATGGCTTCAAATATACGCACCTGTAAGTCGTAAATAATCCACGGCATTGTCTTGGCGAGTACGACCTGATACAACATCTGGAAGCCCGTAGCCAAAACACGCACAAGCGCGATTACAAGCACAATTTGCCCCACCAAGCCATAAAAACGGCCGTCATAGGTCAGCACCTCGTCTATAAAAAGCCGCGTACTCACATACGGCGCGAGAATTTGCATAATGGTAATGCCAAGCATAACAATAGTACACGCGGCTATTTTGCCCTTATAAAACCTAAAAAAGCTAAGCAATCTAAAGAAAATACTCATTTTGCCTGTGCAGTTCGGGCAAAGGGCGCGCGCAGGCTCGGGGTAACGCACGCCGCATTTTGGGCAAAATAGGGCTTCCTCTAGGCGGATTTCCTGCAACGGATTTTCGTTATTGATGTTCTTTACTACCTTGGCTAGTCTGTCGGCAAAGCTCTGTCCGCCCAAGGTAAACAGCAAAATAAGCCGCTTTTCGCCGTCCTTATTGCTTACCAAACGGCATGTAGAAAGCAGCGCCTCCGTTTTCAGCTGCCCAAGCTCGTCCAAGGGGTGGACTACAAGCTCGTGCGTGTCGTACTGTGCGACAAGCCGTCTTGCGTCCTCGGTTTTGACTACTCGCTCTATGCCGTAGAGGATATACAAATGCGTGCGGCTCACGGCAGTGTACACATCAGAAAAATCGCCCTCTAGGGTCATGTCTGTGTGTATAGCAAAGAGTAGCTCGTCTACAGGTACGCCGTTTGCGGAGAAGGCGGGCTTCATGTATGAGGGGAGAGGGGTCATGGGTGGCTCCTTTGTGAGGTTGTGTCTTTTGAATTATACATCTGTGGGCTGGTAAAATGCAAATGGGTGGGGGGGGATTTGTAAGGGATAAACTTTTTCTTGTATGGGAATTTAGGAAAAAAAGATTTTCACACAGAGGCACAGAGGCACAGAGGGAGCGAGGCACGGAAGAAATAATGGCGAAAATTTGGATTTTCGCTTTTCGTCTGCTGTGCTTCGTTCCCTCTGTGCCTCTGTGCCTCTGTGTGAAAATGGTTTTAACAGCATTGTGCTTGGTTCTTCTCTTAACGAATCCGCAAAATCCGCGTAATCCGTGAAAATCCGTTAAATCCGTGTTCGATTTACACATTCTGGCTTCATGCGTTTGCCGTTCGTGATTTTGCTGTTCGTGCATTTGTCGTTCGTGCGTTTGCCGTTCATACGTTTGCCGTTCGTGATTTTGCCGTTAATTCGTTTGTCGTGACGGCTAATCGTAGGGGACGGATTTATCCGTCCCGAGGTACGCACGTTCGTCAATTCGGGGACGGATAACGTCCATTAAAGCAGAGCGAGGTAATCTCGGGACGGATAAATCCGTCCCCTACAAAAAGATTATTCGGATTTAGCGGATTCACGCAGATTTACGCAGATTTACGCAGATTTTCCCCACGAACGAATCCGCAAAATCCGCGAAAATCCGTGTTCAACTTACACATTTTGGCTTCGTGCGTTTGCCGTGACGGCTAATCGTAGGGGACGGATTTATCCGTCCCGAGGTACGCACATTCGTCAATTCGGGGACGAGCAACGTCCATTAAAGCACAGCGAGGTAATCTCGGGACGGATAAATCCGTCCCCTACAAAGAACCTGCGTTCGTGCGTTTGTCGTGGGTGTGAATAGTAGGGCAGTATACTTTTTTGTTGCGAGCGGTTATTATAGAGGTGAATGGGGGTTTGGTTAAATGAGCATAATTGAAAACGAAGCCAATCAAGTCTTGCAATATGTAAAAGAAGCATTTGCACTGAAGCCGAAAACATGGGACGATATAGAGGAAGCCGAGCCGTCCCTAGACGAAATTTTGGCGTTCCAAGAATACCGTGAAGCAAAAAAATGCAAACAATACTAATAAAAATCCACTCATACGGCTAGAAAGCACGGTTTTCTTCCGCCGTGCCGTATGAGTGGATTTTTAATCGAGATAAGAATATCCTCGTCTTGTGTAACGACATCTAGCTAAGTGTAGCAGTAGACGTTGAGGGAAGCTCCGCATTGAAATTTATCACAAACGACAGCTACGAGCGTAACAAAAACCTAACAGAGTTATGCCTTTTGGCAGATAAACATACCATATTTATCATTAGAAAAATCTACTTTTATTTCGAGAACGTCCTTGATAATATTCTCAAATGCTTTTTTTGTGTATTTTCTTGAGTAGTATACTGTGATAATAGAGTTTTTTGGATATTTAACGCGCCGACCGTGTATCTCTTTTGAAATGGCGGAGTTGTTTAGGTTAAATTGTTGTAAAACTGTTAGACAATTGTTATCTTTTAAATGTGCGTTTGTAAGGTGGTGGTTATAAGAAACATCCTGTTCTATACGTCCGTCATCCTTGGAAAGACCACCGCGTTTTAAGATAGCATACACCATTTCATGTTCTTTCTTGGAATTGTACATATTCATGTAATCGTGTTCTTCCTCGGGGGTAAGGCGACCCTCTCTTTTAAGCTGATTATCGACAAGCAGTATATCTCCGCTATTCATAACATCAGCAATTTTATTCAACAACTGGTCTTCTTGAAAGTTGCCCAAGGTGTTTCCAAGCAACATGAAAATATTTCTTTTCGCTGACTTTGGCGTTGGCAACAGTCTGTCCACAAAAAACCTATCAATATCCATAAAATCTGCTTCTGCTATCTGTATATTCAGTCGATTGCGATTATCCTCAGTTAATGGTCTATACACGTTTCTAATGCCGATTTGTAGCATATCCAAGCTAATATCTACGGCGAGATACTCTAGGTTTTGCGTTGTAGCGTTCAAGATGTGTTGTACTAAGGAGTAATCCTTTTCACCGTTTCCAATGCCTAATGAAATAATGCGGAGCGACTTGTCACTTGTTGATGTTATATAACTAATGATGTCTTTCATGTGTTTATCTAGCATTGCTCGAGTGTCCCTAAATAAGGTATACTCCGCCGACATCATAATCTCAAGATACCGTTCCGTTGATTCTTTGCCTAAGTACATATATATCGCATCAGTTTGCCTCGTCTGCCCTGTTAAGAGGTCTAAAAAATCATGGTTCCGTTGGTCTATGGTTTTATCCAAGAAAACAATACCCTTATAAAAGGAGTCATCATAATTGTGATACGAGTTCTCACTCAAATTCACAGACTTGCCCAGAATGGCTCTGAATTGATTTGTTAAGCTACGAAAAAAAGTATTGCTGTCGGCGGTTTCGTAATCAATATGTGGCATAGAATCGCGGTGTTTTCTAAGCTCCTTTTTAACGTCCACCCACGAAATCCCAATATGTTCCTCTAAGTAATTGATAAATTCACTATCATTAAAGTCTTTATTCGTAAAAAACTTAGTGTAACTTGTATTCCCACCAGACATCCACTGTCTAACCGTTGAGGAATCTGTCTGACCTATAGCTATGGCATGATTAGCTGCTTTAAATAAGCCTATCACAAGCAGTTCGTTAGTCATTCCCTCAACAGCAACTTTAACAGAACGTATATAATCCCCAAATATTTTTTTCGACATAATATCACACTTTCAAGATTGATTTAGTCTTGCGTATCACAAATACATAACGCCTGCAAGGCTAGGACGTGCGAAAAAGCGTACGGTGTACCCCAGAGTTACACCCTTTCTGTAGCTCCATAATAGAGATAGCATGAATACTATCTGAAATGCTTGCAAATGTCAAGTTTATTGAGTGTAAAACAAATAAGCTCAGCCATCCAAGAAGAATATGGTTTGCCAAGATAATTAAAAAAGTATTGACTTTGTTACATTGGCGTGATAATATTCTCACATAAACATAACGCGAGTATAACATTTTGACTTGTGTGGAGTAAATTTAAGTATAGTGAAATGTGAGATGAAAGGAGTGGGAAGTTAAATGCACTTTATAAGAATAGGAGTAAAAACAAAAACCACCCCAAGTGATAAAGGAGGATAATTATGAATAATTATCTATATGAAAGATGTATGAATAGGCTAGTTGAACAAAAATGCTTCCTCTACGCAAACGTGTGGCGAGAATTGGCAGAGAAAAATAAGGAATATAGCGAGGAAGTTGCCGAGGAACTATGGGATACGTCAGGCGATGTAAAAAAGAAATAAAAGAAAGTCAACTGTGTGAATTGAAGTTTTGTTTTTAACAATGCAATATTAAGTATATTTTTTCACGAATTACCCATATAGAATAATTTACAATGGGGCTTTTTTCAATCAAAAAAAGCCCCATTTTTATTTTTGGAGTATAACTCCCACTAAAAATGAAAGCTCGTTACACCCTTGCTCTTTGCTCTACTGACACGAAATAACCCCCTTGTCCCTACTCCCCACGCAACCCCACCACCAACCCAAAATAAGCCCCTTCCACCCCCATCAGCTCCTCATGCGTACCAGCTTCCGCTACCTTCCCATGCTCCACATACATAATCAAATCCGCGTGCTTTATAGTAGACAGCCTATGCGCGATTATAAACGAGGTACGCCCGCGCAGCAGGCGTTCCAAGCCCTCTTGCAGGGCTTTTTCGGTGCGGGTGTCTATGTTTGCGGTGGCTTCGTCCAGTATGAGTATGCGCGGGTCGGCGAGCAATGCCCGCGCGAACGAAATTAGCTGGCGTTGACCTACGCTTAGGCGGCTTCCGCGTTCGTTTACCTCGGTTTTGTAGCCCTTTTCGGTTTCGATAATGAAGTCGTGGGCGCAGACGGCTTTGGCGGCGGCGATTACTTGCTCGTCCGTGGCTTCTAGGCGGCTGTAGCGTATGTTTTCCATGATTGTGCCGGAAAAAAGGAAGCTGTCCTGTAGCATTATTCCCATTTGACTGCGTAGGGAAGCAAGGGTCGCGTGGCTTATGTCGAAGCCGTCTATTAGAATTTCGCCGCCGTTTGTTTCGTAAAAACGGCTTAGTAGGTTCACAATCGTGGTTTTTCCTGCGCCCGTAGGGCCGACAAGCGCGACTGTGCTTCCCGCTTCGCAGGAAAAGCTGACATTTTCCAACACGGGCTGCCCGTCCTCGTAGGAAAAGGAAACGTCCTTGAACTCGACATTCCCCTTTATTTGCGGCAAGGGCGAGGCGTTCTCGCTATCCTTTACCAGAACAGGCTCGTCAAGCGTTTCAAAAATAAGCTCCAGGTAGCTCATATTTGTGACAAGCGAGTTGTAAAACATCGCGATATTGTTTATAGGAGTCCAAAATCTGTGAATATACATGATAAACGCCACAAGCACGCCCACGGCTAGGCTTCCGCCGCTAATCATGCCCACCGCGACCACGTACAAAAATGTAATCGCCAGCGAGCTTATGTTCTCGACCGTGGGTCGCATAAAGAAAACAATTCTTATGCCGCGCATCCAAGACGTGTACAGGCTTGTCAAGACCTCCGAGAAGATTTTTTGGTTTTCCTTTTCTCGTGAGAATGACTGCGTAATGCGTACGCCTGCGATACTTTCGTAGATGTAGGCGTTCATGTTCGACTGCTTCGCGCTTATTATTTGCCACGCCTTGCGGTTTTTTATGCGAATGAAAAAAATGGCGAAAAACAAAACAGGCATACCCGCCATAGCGACCGCCGTAAGCCGTACATCTATAATCAGCATCATCACAAAAATAATCACCAGCGAAAGCATGTCGGTAATTGCGTTCAAGATTCCATTGGAAAGCATATCGCTAAGCGAATTGATATAATTTACGGCGCGCACAAGAATTTTGCCGTGCGGACGGCTATCGAAATACGCAAATGGCAATAGCTGTAAATGCTTAAACACATCAAGCCGCAAATCGCGTATTACGCTCTGCCCCACCTGCGCCATAGCCATAATGCGATACCGCAGAAAGAAAATATTGACAATAATAGCAACGAGCATAAAGCCCGACAAAAGCAAGACCAAGCGAATATCGCCGTTGGGAATAGCCTCGTCAATCACCAGCATAGTAAGAAACGGCGCAAGCAAGCCCACCGCGCTAGAAGCCACGG
This sequence comes from Defluviitaleaceae bacterium, assembly GCA_009777845.1. Taxonomy (GTDB): domain Bacteria; phylum Bacillota; class Clostridia; order Lachnospirales; family WQUN01; genus WQVC01. The sequence continues at coordinate 103,864 of WRLD01000003.1, read as the reverse complement.
TACACAAAAAAGAAAGGATAAAGCCCCTTTTGTACGGGCGTATATATTTGCCAAGTCTTAGCAGGTGACTGAGCTTGAAAACACTGCTTTCGTCCAGTGTTTCGTCTATGCGGAAGGTGTTACGTGCCATGGGGGAATCCTTTCTTGGGTGGGTGGTGTCTATTATATCATACTAATTTCAGATTAAACAGCTATAAACTGCCCTTGAATATTTCAGCCTATTTTAGCACACACTATCCCCAAACTTCCATATGAAAGGATAAATGCAAATGTCCTCAAGCGAACGCAAGTCTAAAAAAAACACCAAGAAACATACTCCGCCGCCAAAAATAATGAGTGAAAATGACCCCCATGACCCACCAGGCGTCAATATGCCGCCAGAAACGGAAATGTCGCCCGCACAAATGGGATAATGGCAATCGGAGAGATTGTTATATTATCTGCTTGCAAGCATACGCGCGACAAACGCATTAAGCCAAAATATGTAAATCTAAACACGGATTTAACGGATTTTCACGGATTTACGCGGATTCGCTCGTGCAAAAATCCGCTTAAATCTGCGTGAATCCACTAAATCCGCGCTTAATCGCTTTTTAAAACCGAAGAAATTACACGCTTTTGCCATTTGTGCGTTCGTTGCCCAAGCCTAAAGGCTTGTGACGATATTCCCACCACGCTATAGCGGAGAAAAGAGGCTATGCCTCAAGGCTCGTGACGACATTCCCACCAAGGGAAAGTCGGAGAAAAGGGGCTATGCCCCCTAGTCGAATCTAAGCCTCAAACCCTCATTAGCATTCCGTACCCTCTCCGTACTCACAAATACCAGCGAAAATCTATTAGGGTAATCAAAGTCTATTATTTTTTCACCGCTTTCGGAGAAAACGCTTGCCGAGCCTGCGCCCTTGGGCAAGCGCGGCGCATCGAGCCATGCGAAGCCTTGTTCGGAGCGGGAGTCGGCGGCAATCCTGTAATCTCCGCCGACCGCGACAACCGTGCCGCCGTTTATTGTAAAGGTACCGATTTTTTTGCCGTCACTTACGTCAAGCGCGCTGTTTTTCGCGAAAATGAATATTGTACCGCCGTTTATTGTCATAGTGTCGTTGGAATCGAAGCCGTCGTCGTTGGCTTCTACATAGATATTTCCGCCGTTAATAACGATATTGTTCTGCGCGTTAAGCGCGTCCTGCTTTGAAATTATGCGGATATTTCCGCCGTTTATGATAATTTCGTCGCTTTCCGCGCCCTCATCGTCCTTGTTGTCTATGCTTACATTTCCGCCGTGGACGGCGAGCCTTTGCCGCGAATAAATTCCAAGCCCCTTTGCCTCAATATTTAGCGTACCCGAAAAAATTTCTACGGATTGCTCGCTGTACATTCCGCCCCTGTGGTTTCCAGAAATATCCAGCACGCCCTCGCCTGTAATTTCAAGGCTTCCGTTTGTGTATATGACGGCGTTGGTGTCGGCGTTCCTGTCTTTTTTCTTTGCGCGCCGCTCCCCGTCCGCGATACGGTTTTCCGTGTCCCTTGCTATTTCGATTGTTACCTTTCCTGCGCCGTTTGACACAATCGCGGAGCGTTTGGAGCTTATTATATCCACGCCGTTAAACACGAGGCAGACATCGCTCGCCGTGTCAATTGCTATTCTGCCATCGGACAAATTCCCAGAAATAAGATAGCTGCCGCCCTCGGTGATGGTGACAGAGCCGTCACTTACGGAAGCTCCGCCGCCCGAAAAGCTGGTATTGTTATCGTCCAGCGTTATTGTTTTCATTTCGGCGGACGTATTTCGCGCAGACCTCGCAGCCTGCTGTTCCTGCTTTGGCACAGAAGCAGAAGCCTCATTGCAACCCACTAATAGCATAGTTGTAATAATAAGAATAATCACCTTAAATTTCATTTCCACCACTCCTTGTTTTTTTGGCTCGCCTTCGGCGATTTTTTATGTGCGACTTTGCACTGCCTTTTTTATGTGAGAAATGAATATTCTACACATGTCTTTTGTTACATTCTACACTTGTATTTTAATTTGTCAAGAGAAAATTATTCCGCTTAACAATTTTTGCGTTTTGAGGTATGATAGTATCAGACTTGCAAAGGAGGCGTTCCTCATGGACATAACAAGATATGACGGTACAAGGCTTATAACACTGGACGAAATCGACCGCGAATTTACAGGCAAATGGGTACTGGTACGCCTAGACGAAGCCGACCCATGGGACTGCGGGTATCTTGTGGCTTCGGCAGACGGCGCGGACGAAATGTATTTGCCGATGGACGATATTGCCGTGAATGAACTTAATGCTAACGCAAAAATTTACTATGGGTGTACGGAAAGAGGTAATCTCCATGTCCAGCTTCTCGGTTAAATTTAATCCCAATCGCCCATGCCGTTATGTTTTTGATGCCAATTTATGGGATAGCCATGCGAATAAATTTTCAAAGCCAATAGACGTTTTGTTCGACACTGGCGCATTTAACACCACCATTCACAAAATGCTTGTCGCAAAGTACGGCATAATGACCAACCAAACCATGAAAGTAACGCTTGGCAGCTATAGCGGCGATGCGAATATTTGCATTTTGCATAAATTACGCATAGGCGGTCATGTATTAGAAAAAGTCGTCGCCCTAGCCATTCCTTTTGACGGCGAATTAAAAGACCACATTCTGCTTGGCACAAACGTAATGAAAAACTGGAAATTCGCCATATCAAGCGCGGAAAATCAACTAGACGTGACCGAGCAGTTTTCCGACACGGCTCGACTGCGTGAATATCCGTATAGGTATTGCTTCGACAATAAAGGGCAGGTTATGGCGTTGCAAGAAATAATGTAGAAAATGAAAATGACTACGAAATATAAACCCAAAAAATTTGTTTTAATCGTGTTTATATTTTTAACATCGGTGGCTTTTTTGTTGGCTATCGGAAGATGGAGCAGTATTTTTATTGATGATTTCGTGGTAATCAATAGTGAGATACATTCACATATCTCTAACCTTTCGTTAAGCATATTAGGCTATTTGGGAATAGGCTATAGTTGGCTTATAAGCGGCGTGAAATTTCGTTTTATTATCATTTTAGGAGCGTTTATGGTATTGGCAAATTTTATTTGCGAATCGCCGTTTATGGCGTTTATGAACACACCCGATATTATTGATGCGTTGTATGGCACAGTCGGTATATTAGTTGTATTTATATTTTTGTTTATCACGAATAAATGCGGATTAGTTCTAAAAAATACGGAATGAGTAGATTATAAGAAGCAAATAAAAAAACACCGCATAAGCGGTGTTTTTTTGCCTAATTCCCCACTAAAACAAATCGCTATGTGTTCCTGTTCTGAAAAGGTAGAGGACGAGAGTTTCTTCCTCGTGCCGATAAACAAGTAGCCAATCTGGCGTTATGTGACACTCTCTGAATCCGTTATAGTCACCGACCAAAGCGTGGTCGCGGTTTTTAAGCGGCAGTGTCGCTCCCTCTGCAAGCAAGTCAACAACCGCTTCTAATTTATTGATGTCGTAACCTCGCTTTATGGCTGTTTTCAATTCGCGCTTAAAGCGGGTAGATTGTTCAATTTCATACCTCATCATATCCCTCCGCCTCAATCTCGGCGTTGACCTCGGATATAATATCCTTAAAACTGCTGTAGCGTTTCGGAATACGTTCCATTGTGTTCAGCATAGCCGCAAGCGTTTCCGCGTTAGGCTGAGGCTTTGCTACTTCAAACGGCATACCCTCGCGCCTTATAGCTTGGTTGAGGAAAATTCGTATTGCCGTAGGCGTATCAAAGCCAAGGTCGGAAAATAATGTGTCCGCCTTGTTTTTTATGCTCTCGTCAAGCCTTACCTGTATCAACGCACTCTGCGATTGACTTGCCATAACATCACCTCGTTTAGTAGTTTGATGTAATTCTATTGTATTGCATAGTCATACTTTTGTCAAAGAAGCAAATAAAAAAACACCGCATAAGCGGTGTTTTTTTATTTGCTTCTCTATTCCCACAAGCCCCAAGGCTCGTGACGAAATTCCCACCAAGGGAAAGTCGGAGAAAAGAGGCTATGCCTCAAGGCTCGTGACGAAATTCCCACCAAGGTACAGCGGTGAAAAGGGGCTATGCCCCCCTAATCAAACTTTTCCCCTGCCAAAGCCGCCTGCGCCGCAGACAACCTCGCAATAGGCACACGGAACGGCGAGCAAGACACATAGTCAAGCCCAACCTTGTGGCAGAACATTATGCTCGAAGGCTCTCCGCCGTGTTCGCCGCAAATACCGATTTTTAGCTTGGGCTTAACAGAACGTCCTTTTTTGATTGCGGTTTTCATAAGCTGTCCCACGCCCACCTGGTCAAGACGCGCGGTCGGGTCGCCCTCGTAGATGTTGTTTTCGATATAGTCCTTGAGAATACGGCCAGCGTCGTCGCGGGAAAGCCCGTAAACCATTTGCGTGAGGTCGTTTGTGCCAAACGAGAAAAATTCTGCTTCGCCCGCAATGCCGTCTGCGATTAAGCAAGCGCGCGGAATTTCCATCATTGTTCCTACTTGGTAATCTAGCTTTACGCCAGCCTGTTCGCAAAGCTCGTTTGCTTGTTTTTGCACGATTTCTTTCACATAGCGGGTTTCCTTTATGTCGCCCACTAGGGGTATCATAATTTCTGGCTTAATGTCTAAGCCGCTGGATTTTTTCACTTCCAAGGCCGCTTCGATAATAGCGCGTGTTTGCATTTGCGCGATTTCTGGGTAGCTTACAGCCAAACGACAGCCGCGATGTCCCATCATTGGGTTAAGCTCATGCAAGGATTCCGCGCGTTCCTTAATTTGCTGTGCAGTTTTGCCCATTTCCGTAGCGAGAGAAGCAAAGTCCTCATCTTTTGTGGGCATAAACTCATGCAACGGCGGGTCGAGCAGGCGAATAGTAACGGGGCGGTCTTGCATTACCTCGTAGATTTCTTTGAAATCTGTGCGTTGGAAAGGAAGAAGCTCGTCAAGAGCCGCGCGGCGTTCTGCTTCTGTGTCTGCCAAAATCATTTTACGCATTTTGGGAATACGGTCGGCATCAAAGAACATATGCTCCGTACGGCAAAGCCCGATACCTACTGCGCCAAATTCAAGGGCTTTAAGCGCGTCCTTAGGCGAATCTGCGTTTGCGCGAACGCCCATTTGGTTAGGCACAGCTTTTACCCAGTCCATGAAAATTTCAAAGTTTCCTGCTATTTCTGCGGGAACGGTAGGAATATCGCCTTGGTAAACCTTTCCTGTAGAGCCGTCAAGAGAAACATAATCGCCCTCTTTGAAGGTTACGCCGCCAAGTGTAAATTCCTTGGTGCCGAATTTAATATCCTCGCAGCCAGAAACACAGCAAGTACCCATTCCGCGAGCTACAACCGCCGCATGGCTTGTGTTGCCGCCGCGAGCGGTAAGAATACCCTGCGATACTTCCATGCCGATAATATCGTCGGGCGAGGTTTCCAAACGCACGAGAATTACGCGCTCGCCGCGTTCCTTTGCCACAACGGCATCTTTTGCTTCAAAGTAAACCTTACCTGCCGCCGCGCCGGGCGAAGCAGGAAGCGCAGAGCCTACGACTTTACCTGCCGCTAACGCCGCAGGGTCAAACATGGGGTGAAGAAGCTGGTCTAGCGCGCGCGGGTCAACCTGGCGAATAGCTTCCTCTTTAGTAACAACGCCCTCGTTCACAAGCTCTACGGCTAGACGAAGCGCCGCTTGTGCGGTACATTTTCCGTTACGCGTTTGCAAGATGTGAAGCGTTCCGTCCTCGATGGTAAACTCCATGTCCTGCATATATTTGTAATGCCCTTCGAGTTTTTTCGCGATTGCCAAAAATTCCTCGTAGCATTTAGGTGAATCGGTTGCAAGGTCGTTAAAATCCTTTGGTGTGCGAACGCCTGCGACAACGTCCTCGCCTTGTGCGTTCATAAGGTATTCGCCGTAAATTTTGTTCTCGCCTGTGGCAGGGTTACGCGTAAACACAACGCCTGTACCAGAGGTCGCGCCGAGGTTTCCGAAAACCATTTCTTGTATATTTACGGCTGTTCCCCATTCGTAGGGAATGTCGTGCATACGGCGGTACGCGAACGCGCGCTCGTTGTCCCAGGATTGGAAAACGGCGGTGATTGCGCCGTAAAGCTGTTCCTTTGCATCTGTGGTGAAGTCCTTGCCTTGGTCGTCGCGGTAGATTTTTTTGAAAAGCTCTACAATCGCTTTCCAGTCGTCGGCTGTCATATCGTCGTCGGATTTGTAGCCCTTTGACTGCTTATAATGGTCGAGGTCATGCTCGAATTTGTGCTTGCTTACGCCGATAACAACGTCCGCGAACATCATAATAAAGCGGCGGTACGAGTCGTACGCAAAGGAAGCGCCCGCTTTTTTTGCTAACGCTTCGGCTACCTCGTCGTTGATTCCGAGGTTAAGCACGGTGTCCATCATGCCTGGCATAGAGGCTCTTGCGCCAGAACGTACCGACACCAGCAGTGGGTTTACAGCATCGCCGAATTTTTTGCCGCTTGTTGCTTCGAGCTGTGCGATACATTCGTCGATTTGTTTTTTTATGTCGGCTGACATTACCTTGCCGGACGAGTTGTAAAGCGTACATGCTTCGGTTGTTACTATGAAGCCGTTGGGTACGGGTATGCCCATATTGGTCATTTCCGAAAGGTTAGCACCTTTGCCGCCCAAAAGGTTACGCATGGTAGCGTCGCCTTCTTTGAACATGTATACGTATTTATGTGCCATATTTTGGCCTCCTGTTGTTTTGTTTTTGCAGGGGGCGCTGCCCCCTGCACCCCCGCTCCTAGCGGAGGGCTGATTACGATATACTGTGGTGGGATTGCCCCTGCGGGGGGCGTTTACGATATACTGTGGTGGGATTGTCGTCACGCAGGGGACACTAGGGCGATTCGATTGCATGGCAGATATGATGGTTTATTGTAGGGGAGGGGCTTGCCCCTCCCGAGGTATGCACGCAACCGCAGGGCGAGGAAGCTATCCTCCTACAAAAACCCCCGCAAGCTGGTAATCATTACCCTAAAATCAAACCGCCATACAAAAACACCGTCCCCACCCACGCCAAACCAACACAAATATTAAAGTTTTTTTGCTTCTTTTTTTCCAAAAAAAGAAGCGGGGGTGCAGGGGGCAGCGCCCCCTGCAAAATAATTGTTCAAAAAATCAATTATTTTAATGTAGCCTTCGCGCCTACTTCGGCGAGTTTTTTTACTATTTCGTCGGCTTCGGCTTTAGGTGAACCCTCTTTCATAATTTTGGGCGCGCCGTCTACCATTTCTTTGGCTTCTTTTAGGCCAAGACCTGTGATTTCGCGAACGATTTTGATTACCTTGATTTTTTCTGCGCCTACGTCTGTAAGCTCGATGTCAAACTCGGTTTTTTCTTCCGCGGCTTCTCCGCCGCCTGCCGCAGGGCCTGCGGCTACCATTACGCCAGCAGCCGCGCTTACGCCAAATTCTTCCTCTGCCGCTTTCACAAGCTCGTTTAGTTCCAGTACGCTTAAATCCTTTACTGCCGCAATAATGTCAGCAATTGCTAATTTAGCCATTTTTTAGTTCCTCCTTGGAAGTATATTCGTTAATATGGGCTATAAACCCACTGTGTACAATTATGGTGTTACTGCTCACTTTGTTTCTCTGCGATTGCGTTGATAACGCGTGCGAAGCTCGCAAGCGGCGACTTGAACGAGCCGAGAAGTCTGGAAAGAAGTACCTCGCGGGACGGAATTTCTGCGATTGCCTTAGTTTTGTCGGCATCATAAATTTCGCCGTCAATCGCGCTCGCCTTAAATTCCAACGCTGGCATAGCTTTCAAATTCTTTGAAATAGCCGCCGCCGCCGCGGTTGCATCTTCATATGAAAAAGCGACAGCCGTAGGCCCTTTGAGATATTCCTTTAGGCCGCTAAATTCCGTACCCTCAATCGCGAAGTTTAGCATGGAATTTTTGTAGACCTTGTAATCTATTCCGCCCGCCTTACGCAACGATTTACGCAGGGTGGTGTCCTGTGCCACAGAAAGCCCGCGGGAATCCACAAGCACTACGGACTTAGCGCGTTCGAGCTTTTCGCGTATTTCCTGTACCACGGCCTCTTTAGCCTTGCGATTTTTTTCCAAATTTGTCATCTGCTTACACCTCCTTTTGTATTAGGGCAGTTGACGTGAAGCAATAAAAAAAGCCCTAGACATGGTCGTACCATAGTCAGGACTGCATAGTCTTAGTAATGCGTATGCGTACCTCGGTAGGATTTACGCGCAGAAAGCACACCTACTGTCTATGGTGGTGTGAGTTTAGCGGAGTGAGGGGGATTTGTCAAGAAAAAAATGTCACCGTTCACGACTGCACCGTTTCCGCCAAATCCACGTTTAATTTATATGTTTCGGCTTCATGCGTTTATTGCGGGGTAATTGTAGGGGACGGATTTATCCGTCCCGAGGCTACATCGCTCTGCGTCAATGGACGTTGCCCTGCCCGAATTGACGAACGCTAGCACCTCGGGACGGATAAATCCGTCCCCTACGAAAGCCCTTGCAAATTGACAATTGCTACCAAAATACCATTAAGCCCCATCTTGGCTTGAATTATCCTCTGGTTTTTTCATGTTTCTTTTTATATGGTTTTTTTGCCATATTTTGAATATTTTCGCAAGTTCAACAGATGTTTCAGTAAAGACTTCCTCGTTGTTTTTACTTGAAATATTAAGGAAGATATTACCTATATATATAACTAAAACAAGGTCTATTAGTGCTATCAATATAGCAAAAAGGGCTATTATTGCTATCAATATATCAAACATGCTCACCCCTCCTAAAATAAAAAATTCTACTATAAGAGCTGTTAGCCTAAGTAGAACCTCAAATAATAAAAGGGATATTTAAGGAAAAAAGGCATAACAAACCAACAGCTCAGCAAATCAACCATACATACGCTAATTTCGGTTTGTAATACTTTCTCCTCTGATGCGGTATCTAGTATATTACCAGATACACTACTACAATATGTTACACTTTTTCAGTCCAACTTACTAAGTATAACACATCGTAGAATAACACCTAAGCGTAGCATACCAATTTTCAAAGGACATGTCAAGACAAACTTTTCCTAATAATGGAGGTAGAAAGACCCCCACAAAACCCCACCCACAAATTCCCAAAAAAAATTATATTTGACTTTTCCCAGCATATAATTTATCATAACTCCAAACATCTTAGCCCCGATTAAGATATTGACGTGTTGCCGTTACGGGCGGCACGAATTAAGGAGTTTTTAAAATGCGTTCCACCCACATCACTAAGCCCCAAGAGGTTCAGCGTAAATGGTTTGTTGTAGACGCTGAGGGCCAGAATTTGGGCAGACTTTCTTCGCAAATCGCTCATATTTTAAGAGGCAAGCATAAACCCACTTATAGCCCCTCTGTAGATACAGGCGATTATATTATTGTCGTAAATGCGGATAAAATTGTAGTAACAGGCCGCAAATTGGAACAAAAGACCTATGTAAGGCACTCTGGCCACATCGGCCGCCGCAAGGAAACAAAGCTCAAGGACATGCTTAACAAAAAGCCCGAGTTTGTGCTTTCCCATGCGGTAAAGGGTATGCTGCCTAAGAACAATTTGGGCCGCAAAATGTTTGAAAAATTTCATGTGTATGCGGGGCCTGAGCATAAGCACCAGGCGCAACAGCCCGAGGCACTTATACTTTGTAATAAGGAGTAATCATAATGGCAGCAGTTTCTTATTATGGAACGGGGAGAAGGAAAAGCGCGGTTGCGCGTGTGTATCTTCTGCCTGGAAAAGGCAATATTTCAATTAACAAGCGCGGTATCGACGACTATTTTGGGCTAGATACGCTAAAGCTCATTGTACGTCAGCCACTGGAATTAACTGGCACATTGAATAAATTTGATGTAAAGGTTAATGTTTTCGGCGGCGGCTACACAGGGCAAGCGGGCGCAATTCGCCACGGCATTTCGCGTGCGTTGCTTATCGCAGACGGCGATTTCCGCGGGCCGCTTAAAAAAGCGGGCTTCCTTACACGCGACCCACGCATGAAAGAGCGTAAAAAATACGGCTTAAAAGGCGCAAGACGCGCGCCGCAGTTCTCGAAACGCTAATTTTTATATGCTTAGCTTTACCCCCGACTTCCTACAAAACCCCCTGTTGTGTACAGGGGGTTTTGTAAAAGTACAAGCACCTGCCAAAATTAACCTTTTTTTGGACGTTCTAAACAAAAGAAACGATGGTTTTCACGATATTTCTTCCGTAATGCAGAGCATTAGTCTTTGTGACGAGCTGGAGCTGTCCCCCAACAGTGAACATTTGTTCGTGCTAGAGTGCGACAATCCAAGCCTACCACTGGACGAAACTAACCTAATCATCAAGGCGGCAAGGCTACTAGACCAAGAATACAACCTGCCCCACGGCATAAATTTTAAGCTAACGAAAAAAATCCCCGTTGGCGCAGGGCTTGCGGGCGGTAGCAGTAACGCCGCCGCTGCGCTTTTGGGCATTAACGCGCTTTTTGACCTAGCCATTCCTGCGGAAAATCTGCTAAAAATAGGAAAATCACTCGGCGCAGACGTTCCCTTTTGTCTGACTGGCGGCACTGCGTTAGTAGAGGGCATAGGCGAGAGAATCACAGCCCTGCAACCCCACCCGCCATGTTGTATAGTAGTTGCTTGCCCTAACATTTTTGTTTCTACTCGGGAAATTTTTGAGAGGGCGAATGTTGCACATTCTGGCGAAAATGAAATTTTTGGACAAGCGAATGTTGCACGAACTGACGAAAATGAAACTACCACACTACGCCGTAAAAACTTCCTGCAAGCCCTAAAAACAAACGACCCCACGAAAATTGCTTGCTCCTTATATAATTTTTTCACACCGCTTACCACGTCCATTCACCCCCAAATCACCGAAATAATCAACCGATTTAAAAAGCTCGGCGCGTTAGGCGCACAAATGAGCGGCACTGGTTCCTCGGTGTTTGCGTATTTCCAAGACGAAAGTACCGCCAAAACGGCGTTAGAGCAGTTACGCCACGGCGATAATATAAAGACATTCATTTGCACGCCAATAGGCTAAGCAGTTAAGCAGGCGAGGGGCTTTGCCCCTCCCAAGATAAACGGACAAGCTCCCACTCTACAAAACTCCCGCTCTACAAAAAATTAAAAGAACACGGATTTACACGGATTCACGCGGATTCTAAAAACCTCCGAAGATAAAATCCGCGAAAATCCGTAAAATCCGCGAAAATCCGCGTACCATGCCTTTAAAAAATGCCCCCAATTAAAAAGCCCAACCCCAAACGAGGACAAGTCAAGAAAGGACTGTTTATTACCATGAAACTAACCCACCTAACCCCCCTAAAAACCCTACCCCTTGCAATTTTACTAATCCTAGCCTTATCACAGCTCCCCCTCCTAGCCCAATCCCCCACCTTTCGAGATGTCCCCATTTCCCATTTTGCGTTCGAGGCGGTAAACTGGGTATCCAACCCAGAAAACGGCGCGTTCATGGTAGGCGATGCCGCCAACAATTTTAACCCAACACGCAACCTAAACAAATTTGAAGCGGCACAAATTTATGCTATGGCGGCAGGCTATCGTCATTCGGCGGCTACGCTTTCGCCTGCCGAGCAGGATATTCTCACGCGCTCCTTTGAAACATGGCGACCCTTGCTAGACGACCTCGCCCCA
>WRLD01000003.1:0-92047 GCA_009777845.1 Defluviitaleaceae bacterium | reverse complement strand
TCACAGCCCTGCAACCCCACCCGCCATGTTGTATAGTAGTTGCTTGCCCTAACATTTTTGTTTCTACTCGGGAAATTTTTGAGAGGGCGAATGTTGCACATTCTGGCGAAAATGAAATTTTTGGACAGGTGAATGTTTCACGAACTGACGAAACTCAAACCGCCAACCTACGCCGTGGAAACTTCCTGCAAGCCCTAAAAACAAACGACCCCACGAAAATTGCTTCCCTCTTATATAATTTTTTTACACCGCTTACCACGTCCATTCACCCCCAAATCACCGAAATAATCAACCGCTGTAAGAAGCTAGGCGCACTAGGCGCACAAATGAGCGGCACTGGTTCCTCGGTGTTTGCGTATTTCCAAGACGAAAGTACCGCCAATACGGCGTTAGAGCAGTTACGCCGCGGCGATAATATAAAGGTTTTTATCTGTAAGCCAACAGGCTAAGCAGTTAATCGCAGGCAAGGGGCTTGCCCCTGCCGAGATAGACGAGATGGACAAGCTGCCACCCTACAAAACTCCCACGATACAAAGCTCCCCACTCTACAAAAAAATTAAAGGAACACGGATTTACACGGATTCACGCGGATTCTAAAAACCTCCGAACATGAAATCCGCGAAAATCCGTAAAATCCGCGAAAATCCGCGTCCCATGCCTTTAAAAAAATGCCCCCAATTAAAAAGCCCAACCCTAGACGAGGACAAGTCAAGAAAGGACTGTTTATTACCATGAAAACAAAAACCCTAAACCCCCTAAAAACCCTACCCCTTGCAATTTTACTAATCCTAGCCCTATCACACCTCCCCCTCCTAGCCCAATCCCCCACCTTTCGAGATGTCCCCATTTCCCATTTTGCGTTTGAGGCGGTAAACTGGGTATCCAACCCAGAAAACGGCGCATTTATGGTAGGCGATGCCGCCAACAATTTTAACCCAACGCGCAACCTAAACAAATTTGAAGCGGCACAAATTTATGCTATGGCGGCAGGCTATCGCCATTCGGCGGCTACGCTTTCGCCTGCCGAGCAGGATATTCTCACGCGCTCCTTTGAAACATGGCGACCCTTGCTAGACGACATCGCCGCAGAGTTTACCACTTGGAATCGTACCGTTGACAGAGAAATTTCGTATTTATTATATCGCGGAATTATTACGCCGGACGAAGCAAAATCCTTTGTTTCGCGTACAGGCACGAACGAAACGCGTGAGCTGCTTACCCGCGAGGAAGCGGTAGCGTGGATGGTTCGCCTAGTGGGACAAGCACCCCACGCCCAAGCTGTGCAATTCCACACCTTGTTTAGAGATGATGCCCAAATTTCGCCGCAGTACCGCCATTATGTATACCACGCGCGGGAAATAGGAATAATCCACGGCTCGGGCGGATATATGAATCCAGTCGCGCACTTTACGCGCGCGGAAATGGCTACAGTTTTCTACAACGCGCTTTCCGGCCCTACGCCAGAGCAGGCCGCGGTCACAGGCTCGCACTCCACCATTACAGGCACTATTTCCAATGTTTTCCTTGACACGCACGTCACTATTACCTCGGCGGCAGGTACGGAAACATTTCCCATTGCACAAAATGCCGTGCTTATGATAGATAATGTACAACGCACTGCGTCCTTCCTGCGTGAGAACATGAACGTAACCGTGCTTGTGGACGCTAACAGGCAGATTATTTCGCTAGTAGCGCGTGAACAGGCACAATCCAGCTCACAACAAACCGCCGCGACCCCCGCAGTGCTGGACGAGGGCTTTGTTACCGCCGTTTCCTCGGCGTTTAACACGGTGACAATCCGCACACAGCGCGTACGCATTACTGGGCAGGTTATTGACGATGAGCGAGTTTTTTACCATACGCCAAATACGGTAATCACAAACGGCGGGCTTGCCGCCAAATTTGAGGATATACAAATAGGCGACATTGTATTCTTTTCATACAGCGGCGCGAATATCAATACGCTGGAAATAATGGAGCGCGAACGCACGCTTACAGGCGTGTTGGCGGACGTTCGCCCGCCCGACAATCAAGGTGCTGCGCCTGTTGTCGTGATTGAAGAAAATGACGGCAGTCTGTACGAGTTCCGCGTGCTTTCCGTGACGGAAATAACTCGTGACGAAAACGCGGTAAACTGGAGCGACCTACGCATAGGTGACCGCGTTACCGCCGATGTAGAGCATGACCGCCTTGCGCGTGTTTCGGCGAACGGCGAAAGAACCCTAGTAAACGGCCGCTTGAACGAAATCCGCATAACCGAACGTAACACAGAAATTTCTGTAACGCGTGACGACGGCACGACCTTTAATTATATTGTACGCCCAGGCGTTTACGATGTGTATTCCCTTAGAATAGGCATGTCCCTACGTATACAGCTCGACAGCCGCGAGGTAATAAGCGTACAAAACCAAAGCAACGAACAGGCACAAAATGTTGTGCTTGGCTTTATACAAGCAGTACGCGCCGACAATACTATTGTAGTAGTGGAAAACCAAGGCACAACAACACGCACACACACCATTGCCGTACCCACTGGCACGCCAGTAACGCGCAGCGGCGTAACAATGTCAACCAGCGAGCTTCGCGTAAATATGAATGTCTATATCGTCACCACCGCGGAAGGCTCTAATATCGCGCGGTCGGTTACTGTTCTTCCCTAAGTTAAGGAGGGGTTGCTGTGGACGATAATAAAAAACCTTTCCAACCACCACCAACACCCATAAAAACAAAATTACCCGATTCCCTATCGAAAGAAATCCAACCTGCAAAGCGCGGGCGGGCTTCCTCCGCCCCTCATATCGTGGGTATGCCACGCAAGCAAGAGCCAAGTGAAGCCCCTTCCGAAAAGAAGGGGCTAGGTGCGTTTAAGGCGGCACAGCGTTCCTACGCCAAGCCGAGAAGAAAGCCAAGCCGCAGGCCGCGGCGAGCGAAAATTAACCCCAAGTATTTAAGCTACGCGGGGTGGAGCGTTATCACGCTTATTATTTTGGTTAGCGTTGTGCGGTTTATATCGGGGTTGTTTGTGGACAATGCCTTTGCGGTATATTTGGACGGCGAGCTTATGGGCTATGTCCAAATAGACAGCGAGCTGACCTCCGAGCATTTTCACAGGCAGGCTGTCAACGCACTGGAGGCGCGGTACGGAAACGTAAAGGTCAACGTGGAGCAGCAGGTGACGATAGAGCCTGCGCGGACACGAAGCAGTGCGCGAGAGCCTGGCAGCGTGGTATTGTCGCGCATAAGCAACGAGTTTACCTACACTATAGCCGCCCTTGCCATATACGTGAACGACAGCTTCGAGGCGTTGCTCCGCACACAAATAGAGCTTGACTTCGTAAAGGATATGCTAGCGGAGCGGTGGTGCAACGACAATACCGTTGAATACGATTTTGTGGACGGCTGGGAGGTACGCGTGCAGAGCGTAGACCCCGAGGAAACGGATTTTGACACGCCAGACCAAGCGTACTGGCGGTTAGACCGTACAGAAATGCAGCATACTACGTATGTTGCGGTAAGCGGCGACAATTTGGGCAGAATCGCGGAGCGTTTCGGCACAAGCGTAAGCCGAATTATGGGCGACAACAATTTGACAAGCACTGGCATTTTTGTGGGAGATTCGCTATCTATTTACACGCATTTGCCCTTGCTGTCCGTACGCACCTTTGACGAATATCCCACAATGGAGCTTGTCGAAATGCCTGTAAAGGAAATCGAAAACCCCGAGCTTTCCATTACGGAAACAAGAGTAGTGCAGGAGGGGCAATCGGGACAACAGCGCGTAACCGTGCGAGTAGAATACATCAACGGCGTGGAGCAGTCACGCACGACCCTAGACCCAGTAGTAGTAATCGAGCCTGTAGACCATATAATAGAACGCGGTACTGGCGCGCCGACTATGGAAAGAAGGTAGCTATGGCAAAAATACTAATAGTAGACGACGAAAAAAATATAGTAGACATTCTCGCGTACAATTTACGCAAGGAGGGCTACGAAATTATTGAAGCCCATGACGGAATAAACGGCTTGAAGCTCGCGCTTTCCGAAAACCCCGACCTAGTGCTTTTGGATATTATGATGCCTGGCATGGACGGCTACGAGGTATGCAAACGCCTGCGCAAGGAGAGCCAGACCCCAGTAATAATGCTAACCGCCAAGGCGGAGGAGGCCGACAAAGTATTGAGCTTCGAGCTAGGCGCGGACGATTATATAACCAAGCCATTCGGCACGCGGGAAATGCTCGCGCGCGTAATGGCAAACCTGCGGCGCGGAAGCATGTCGCAAAACCCCTCGAACGGCTCCAACAAGCTAGTTTTCGGCGAGCTAAGCCTAGACCTAGATATGTTTGTAGTCAAGCGCGGAAGCGACACCATTGACCTAACGCGCCGCGAGTTTGAGCTAGTTAAATTCCTCGCAACACAAAATAATCAAGTATTCTCGCGCGAGGCTCTGTTGGAAAAGGTATGGGGCTATGAGTATTTCGGCGATGTGCGTACCGTGGACGTTACCATTCGGCGTTTGCGTACGAAGCTGGAGGTAACGCCCGACAACCCTGTTTATATTTTAACTAAGCGTAGTGTGGGCTATCACTTTACGCAGGAGTTTGGGATAGGGACGGCGTAGTGAAAGAGAAATTAACGATTGAGCGATTATGTCTTGCGGCACAGGAGTTTTGTTGTGCCGAGGGTCAGCTTGATTTTGCCGAATTGGTGGGAGTAACGGACGGAAAAGCCGTTGGTACATTTGTGGAGCATAGACTAAAGCGGTATTTGGCAGAAAGATTTGTTGTAACCATAGGAAGCAGTGCATCGGGCATTGATTTGCCCTCCCCCGAAATAAATACAGACATAAAGGTTACTTCATATCGTCAGCCGCAGTCCTCGTGTCCATATAAGTCCTCTCGCCAAAAGATTTTTGGGCTTGGCTATAATTTACTTGTGCTTGTTTATGATAAAAAAGATGCCAACGGTACAAGCAAATTGGATTTTTTAAATTGTACGTTTATTTCAAAGGCTAGAACCGCCGATTTTACAACCACCAAACGCCTTGCGGAAATGCTAAAGGACGGCGCGGCAAAAGAGGACATAATAGCCTATTTTATAGACAAAAATATACCCGGTGACGAAATTATCCTTGAGCAATTAGCCGAGGAGGTTTTGCGGCGCGGAGTTACTCAGGGCTATTTAACCATATCAAACGCGCTACAATGGCGGTTGCAGTATCAGCGAGTAATTACACTTTCTAATAGCGTGTGCGGAGTTGTTAATTATGACTGTAAGGGCTAAAGCAACGATTCGGGAATTTGGCGATTATCAGACACCGCTTGCGTTTGCTCGCTTAGTTTGCACTAAGCTAAAAGATGCTTACAAATTATCACCTGCCGTAATACTCGAACCCACATTTGGTGCGGGGAATTTTATCGAGGGCGCGTTAGTTGAATTTGAAAATATACAAACCGCTTACGGTGTGGAGGTAAACAACGGATATTACGAGGCAACTAAAAAACGCCTTTGCGGGCTGGGCTTTTCGCATAAGCTAGACTTGTATAAAGGTGATATTTTTTCGTTCGATTTTAGCCGTTTTAAAGAACGCATTTCAAAAAAGCAGAATCTTTTAATAATCGGCAACCCCCCTTGGGCGACAAACTCACAGCTATCTGCTATAAATAGCCAGAATCTGCCCATAAAAGGTAATTTTAAGGAGCATAAGGGCATTGACGCTATTACAGGAAAAGGAAATTTTGATATAGCCGAGTACATAATATTGCGGCTACTGGGCGAATTTTCGGGCTATAACTGTACTCTTGCTATGCTGTGCAAAACTATTGTAGCGAAAAACATTATTAGAGATATTGACAAATACAATTTTGGTATAGCCAAGGCGGATATGTTTTTGTTTAACGCAAATGACGTTTTTGGTGTTAGCTGTGATGCCGCGCTTTTTGTTGCCAAACTTGGGCTTGACACAAGTGCTTCGGTCGCATGTAATGTTTATGATTTTTACACCAACGTAAAGGAACGACAATTCGGCTGGGCGAATGGCGCATTTTATGCCAACGCACTTATGTCTGGCATAACAGCAAGCATTGACGGACATTGCCCATTCGAGTGGCGGCAAGGAATAAAGCATGATTGTTCAAAGGTCATGGAGCTAAATAAATCTGACGAGGATAAATTTATCAATGGTTTTGGTGACGAGCTTGACTTGCCTGTCGGGCAATTTGTTTTCCCGCTTGTCAAAAGCTCGGACATAAAAACAGACGAAATAACAAAAACTAGAAAGCACGTAGTAGTAACACAAAAACGAGTTAATTCAGACACTTCCATAATTATGCAAAAAGAAAGGGCTGTTTGGGAATATTTGACACGCTTTGAGGGCTTGCTTAATGCTCGTAGGTCTGTTATATACAAAAAGTCGCCAAAATTTTCCGTTTTCGGAGTGGGTGATTATTCATTTTCCAAATACAAGGTAGGCATTTCGGGCTTTTATAAAGAGCCAAAATTCGCGCTTATTACTGGAGAAATCCCCATTATGCTAGACGATACCTGCTATTTCTTGAATTTTCATAAAATCGAGGACGCTATTATTACGGTTGCTTTATTAAACAGTGAGAGGTGTAAGCAATTCTTGAAGTCGGTAGCTTTTTTGGATTCTAAACGACCGTATACTAAAGAAGTGTTAAAAAGAATTGACATATTAAAATTATCGGAATCCGTTTCATATGAATATGTGTTAGAATATGCCTTAGGAATGAAAGGCTGTTATAACATTTCAGAAAGGCAATATTATGATTATCTCAATTCATGTAAAGGCTTCCCATGCGTAGCCTCAAAACAAAACTAATCCTAATATACTCCGCGGTGGTACTAGTAGTAATGAGCGTAAGCGGCACGTTTATGCTCTATTCCGTACGCAATATGGAAATAGAGCAGACCCACAACGCGCTGCGAAGCCATGCGGAAATGATTAACGACCAAATCGTGCAGCTGTACGACAAGGACGATTTTTCTGCCGCGTGGGACTCCATTGTGTGGCTGTCTACGGGGCAGAGTGAAATCGAGGGCGTAATCCTTGGCGATATGGGGCTTCCGCTTGCTCCGCATGAGTTTGTGGCAAGCAGTATGCGCTTTAACGACCGCTCGCTCGTCAACGCCTTGACCGGCAACGAGTTTTTTAACGTGGGCAGTGTGGGTATAAACCTGCAAGGCGAGGAATTACAGTGGTTTACGTTTGCTATGCCTGTAACTAGCGGCAACGAGGATTTTATCGTGTACACGCGCTTGAATATGCGCTTTATAAACGAAAGTATTTCACGGCTTACACTCACGCTTGTTACTACAGTGCTTGTCGCGCTTGTGGTTACGCTTGTGTTTTGGTTTTTTGTGGGAAGCACTACCATTACCAACCCGATTGTCGCGCTTACACAGCACACCAAGGCGATTGCCTCGGGCGATTTTTCGCATGAAATAACGGTAAGCAGTGATGACGAAATAGGACAGCTCGCACACGATTTTAATAATATGTCCAAGGAGCTAAAGGCGACACTTTCACGTATGGCGAGCGAAAGCAATAAAATAGAAGCGTTGTTTAAAAACACATCTCACGGCGTTCTTGTATACGATGTAACAGGGCAGCTAATCCACGCGAACAATGCCTGCGGCGAGCTGTTAAACGGCATGGACTTAAACAACGCGAGCGTAAAGGAAACCTTTCGCTTTTTCGGCTTTGAGCCAGAGGACGTTTTTCAGCTAAGCGCGGGCGAGGTACGCGAATCTGTCCACGAGGACGAGGACAGCTTTTTGTATGCGACCGTGACCACCTACACAGGCGAAACAGGCAAAACAGACGGCTTTGTAATAGTGATACAGGACATAACGCGCCAACAAAAGCTAGATAATATGCGTAAGGAATTTGTGGCGAATGTGTCGCACGAGCTACGCACACCGCTTACGAATGTAAAAACCTATGCGGAAACCTTGTTGGACGGCGCGTTGGACGACCGCGAAACCGCCATGCGCTTCCTCAAGGTAATAGATGACGAGGCAGACAGAATGTCGTTCCTTGTTTCCGATTTATTGGAGCTGTCGCGGATTGACTCGAAACAGCTCGTACTGGAAACGGAAGCCATTGACCTAGTGGCGTTGCTTCGCTTGGCTATACGTCAGGCACAAATTCCCGCGGAGCAAAAGTCGCAGAAAATCGAATTTGTACCGCCAAAAAACGTATGCTTTATCGAAGCCAACGCCTCGCGAATAAACCAAGTAATAACCAATATTTTGTCTAATTCAATAAAATACAGCCCCGAAAATACTACAATTAGAATAACAATGGAAGCAACCGAAAAGTATTTCCGCGTATTTATCAAAGACCAGGGCATGGGTATTCCGCAGGAAAGCCTTACCCGCATTTTTGAACGCTTTTACCGCGTAGACAAGGCGCGCTCGCGCTCGCTGGGCGGTACAGGGCTTGGGCTGGCTATAGTAAAGGAAATAATGGAGGAACACGGCGGCAAGGTAAGCGCGACAAGCAAGCTAGGGCAGGGGACAACTATGGTGCTGAGGTTTAGGCGGTTAGATGAGTATGCGAGGTAAGCTCATACCAACAATAAAATCACTACTAATCGTAGCACTAGCCGCGCTTGCGATTGTTCAAGTCACGCATCTGTGGCTTAGCACGCTTACCAACCGTAGCTTCTTTATTTATTTGCAAGCGCGATTCGCGCCGTCTGCGCCAGACGGGCAAAGCGAGTTTGCCAAGCCGTATAGGATTGTTTATGGTGCGGGCGACGGGCTTTTTGACATACGTTATAGTGAAATTTCGCAATCGCAGGAATGGCTGTTCGGCGAGGCTGTGCTAAAAACCATGCTGCGGCGCGGCGCGAGCTATTCGGCGGAAAGGACATCGCAGACGGAGATTTTTCGGGAATACCCAGTTGTGCTTTGCGAATATGCCTTTCCCATGAGTGCGGAAATTTTTACCAATGTGCTTGGGCAGGGTAATCTGTTGGAGAGCCAAGGAATAGAATATTTCCAGAGCGCGGCGTTTCAGTTTGTTGGGGAAGCGGTGAATGTCTACTTTGTGAATGGGCGTGATGCTTGGAAATTTTCGTTGCCTGCGGACAGCGTAGGCACGTTGGAAATAGAGCCGACAGACCCAGAGCAGCTGCATTTTGTACGCAGTGACGGCGATTTTGTTCCGCGTTCGCCAGAATCGGGGCTTAGGCGCGGCTTTCTGCATACTACCATGATTATACAAAATCCGTTCCGCAGTCCGCAGGGGCTGTTTACGCGTTCGCATATACGCGGCATGGTCGAGGGCTTTTTTGACAACCCTGCCATGATGACCCCAGGGACGACCGTGGACGGAATTTATACATTTTCTACCAGAAATGCAATGGTACGTTATTTAGAAAACTCTGTACTAGAGTATTCCTCTTATCGTACAATAGGGCGTACGGCCTCGGACAATTTTATGGCAGATTTTTCTGCCGCGTTAGACTTTTTGAACAATGATAGCCATGTAGTCAACGAAACCTACCTGCGATACCACGAGCAGAGGGGCGGGCGGGCTAATATTTTCTGGTTCAACTATGTAATAGACGACCAGCCCATTATTTTTACTGAGCAATGGTACACTAGCGCGAGGTGCAGCGAGCCGCTTACCGCGCCGATTGAAATTATCGTAGACCATGGGCGTGTCGTGCGGTACAGGCGCATTGCGTATACCTTTGTCACTGGCGAGCTTGCATGGTTCAATTTGCCTGAGGAAGCAGGATATATGCTTGGCTTTCCCCTTGAGCCTGCCTCGGGGGCGGTTGTGGAGCTGGAGGCGGTGTATTAAATGGAATGGGAACGCGCGAAAAGCTATATACTGCTTGCGTTTTTGTTGCTTAACGCGGGGCTTGGCTGGCTTTTGTTTACGGAATACAGCCGATATACCTTAGATGCGGATAGGCTAGGCGACATTCACACGGTTTTGTCGCAGAACAATATAAATTTGTATACGCCCTTGCCGCGGCGGTTCGCGCCTATGCGGCACTTGAACGTGTCGGGCGGACACTATGAAATACCTGCTTTACTGGACATTTTTTTTGACGGCGAAGCCTTTTCGAGCATAACGGACACAAATTATTATTTGTTTGAAACAGAGGACACAAGACTGGAAATTTCTAACGGATTTATTTCTTTTGACAATCGGGGCAGTTTAGGGGAAAATAGTGGGGGAATTATTTCTCGCGAAAACGCGTTGAAAATTTCCGATGCTTTTATCCAAGAGCATTTTCCCGATTTTGTGCGGGATATGGTATTGGAGGAGGATTTGGGATTTAATATAATATACAGACAGAGCTATCGCGGACAGCTAATACATTCTAACTATATAGAATTTTTTATCGTGCCGCAGGGCATAGCGTGGGTAGAAATGGAGTTTGGCAGAGTTTTGGGCTACAGCGCGGAAACTCGCATGATTTTTGCGCCGGACGAGGTTTTGCTTACGTTTATGCAGAGGGTACGGCACGTAATGGACGAACCGATTTTTATACGCCATATGGATATAGTTTACAATCAAGAATACGCTTCAGACCAGGAGGACGCGGTTTTTCCCGCTGTTCCGTTTTACAGAATTTTTATCCGCGGCGAGGATTTTCCGTTTCTTATAAATGCGTACACAAATGTAATACTTTGATAATATAACGGGGGAAGTAAAGGTGAATTATACACATTATGACCTAGGCGGGCTAGGCAAGGGAAGAACCGTCGAAGTTGTTTTGCAGGGTAACGCTGCAAACGTCTATTTAATGGACCATGAAAACATGGCAAAATATGCGAAAGCAAAGCCCTTTTACGCGCTCGGAGGGCTTATGACCTTTTCGCCAATCAGAATGCAGACTATCTCATCGGCGCACTGGCACGTAGTCATAGACATGCCTAAGGGGCGCGGACAGGTAAAAACCGCGTACCGCCTGCTTAATTTTCAACAGCCCAACATCAGCACCACCTTGACTAAGTTTACGCCTACCGAGGAACAAAAGCGCGCGGTAGCCATAGCCGAAAAGCCCGCCGCGTCAACGTCCGCGGCTTCTACAGAGGCGGCCGCCGAGCAAGCCGCCCCAAAGGAAAAGCAACGCATAACCTGCCCGAAATGCAAAATCCTTACCGCGCACGGCAAGTTTTGTACCGAGTGCGGCGAGCCTATGAAAAGGATTTGCCCTGGGTGTTATATTGTGGCTTCGCTGGAGTGTAAGTATTGTGCGGAGTGCGGTACTAAGCTGGCGGAGGAGATGTAGCCCATGCCAAACCCCTACCTCCCCCTACACGAATACATTCCAGACGGCGAGCCGCGCATTTTCGGCGAACGCATCTACATCTACGGCTCGCACGATAGGGCAGGCTCGGATTGCTTTTGCGACTTTAAGCTAAAGGTGTGGTCGGCTTCGATTCACAATTTAGGCGAATGGCTGTGTCACGGCGATATTTTCCATACTACGCCCGACCGCGACCATGCGGCGGACATACCGCGCGAGGGCAAGTACCTGTTCGCGCCAGATGTGGTTTTTAGGGACGGAAAATACTATTTGTACGCATATATAATGGACGCTAAGGGCTGTGTGGCAGTAAGCGACCGCCCCGAAGGGCCGTTTAGCTTGCTTTCGGAGTATGCTTATACCGACCAGCCAGACCAAGAAAACTACTGCGACAATGGCTGGTTTATTGACCCTGGCGTTCTTGTTGACGACGATGGCAGGGTGTTTATTTACTGCGGCTACAAGCGTTCGTGGGCGGCGGAGCTTGCTAATATGTACGAGGTAGTTGACGGCAGCTACATAAGCGATATTATTCCCGTAGACGAGCCGTTTAGCTTTTTTGAGGCTTGCTCGCCGCGAAAAATAGGCGACACGTACTATCTCATTTATTCGCCGCTTACGTCTAGCCAGTTGGTTTACGCTACGAGCAAATCGCCTATGGGGCCGTTTGCATATGGCGGCGTAATAATCGACAACGGCGTTGACTACCCTGGCGGCAACAACCACGGCTCAATCTGCAAAATAAAAGATACGTGGT
Source organism: Defluviitaleaceae bacterium (assembly GCA_009777845.1). GTDB lineage: Bacteria > Bacillota > Clostridia > Lachnospirales > WQUN01 > WQVC01. The sequence goes on along the minus strand of WRLD01000003.1, from coordinate 79,991 downwards.
ACATTTTTTATCACCGCATGACCAACAACACAATAATGTCGCGCCGCGCCTGTGTCGAGCCTATAGAAATACTGCCCTGCGGAAAAATTGTACAAGCGGAAATGACCTCGCTGGGCTTCGACAAAGCCCTTTCGCCGTATGCCGCCACGCCCGCGGACATTGCCTGTGTGCTAATCGGCGGTTGCTTTATCGCCGAGAAAAACGTGTTTTCGCGCCCTATTGTAAGCATCACGGACGGCTGTATTATAGGGTACAAATACTTTGATTTCGGCGACGATTATTCGAGCAAAACAATGGAATTTTTCGCAAAAATTAGGGGAATGGGCATATATGGCGAAATAAAAATACTCATAGATTGTTACAAAAACGGCGCGGAAATCGGCGTGTGCAAAATAGGGCTGGACAGCGGCGTGTATAGCTGTGCGGTGAAATGCGTGACTGGCGTACATGCTGTGTTTTTTGTGGCAAAAAGCACAAATGGCGGTTGGTTTAAGGATAGCTTTGATGGGCGGTGTTTGTTTGAGTTGGAGGAGTTTTTGTTTGAGAAATAGGCGGCTTCGCCGCATTTCTCCGACTGTTGCTTGGTGGGAATGTCGCCTCGAAGCCTTAACAAAAGTAGGAGCAGAAGCGGGAGGGTATGTATGAGATTCTTAGTGGGAAGATTAAACCGCATAATGCGATTATTTCTATGTGCCATAGTCTTTTTTGCGTTGGCAGTAAACGCGCTTACCGTCAGCGGCAATAATTCCGTTGGAAGCGGTAGAAACAATGTAATTTCTAATGGGAACGGAAACGCGATTAAAAGCGGCAGTAACAACACCATTTCCAGCGGAAATAACAATACGATTGGCTCTGGTTCAAATAATAGCATTATCGCAGGCTCAGACAACGACATCAGAAGCGGCTCTCGCAACCAAATCAGCGGCTCGGATAACGACATATGGAGCGGCTCGGGAAATACAATCAACGGAAACAGCAATAACGTATGGAGCGGCTCGGGCAATGTTATAAACGGCAACAACAATGATGTGTATGGCTCGAACAATGTCATAACAGGTTCAAATCTTGTGGTTTATGGCAGTAATCAAGTGATAGGTGGGGCGGGTACGCCGCAGTCAAGCCCGATAGCGACACCGATACCAAGCCCAAATCCTACTATAGCCCCGACACCAAGACCCACGCCAACACCTACACCAAGCCCAAGCCCTATTATAACTCCAAGACCTACTTTAGCACCTGCCCCAAGCCCTATTATAACCCCAAGACCTACGGTAGCACCTGCCCCAAGTTCTATTGTAACCCCAAGACCTACTTTAGCACCAAGCCCAAGCCCTACTATAGCACCGACACCAAGACCCACTTTAACACCAACACCTAGCCCAAGTCCTACCATAGCCCCAAGACCTACTATAGCACCAACACCAACCCCTACTATAACCCAACGACCACGCCCAAGACCAACATCAACACCTACACCTAGCCCAACCCCAACCCCAACCCCCACTTTAACCCCAAAACCAAGCCCCACCACAGCACCGACCCCAACCCCCACCACAGCCCCACCCATTGCACATGGCTACGATGCGATTAGGCACGTACCCTTTAGATGGCAACCTGCAAGCAGAGGAAGCATAACCTCCATTGACTTCCGTTTTACAAGCGGCTCATGGAACACCCAAATGCGCGCAGGAATGAACGAATGGAACAATGCCGACACCTTGGTACAGTTTTCCGTTAATACCAACTCAAAAAACACCGCCGTGGCGGAGCAAAGGGCAGACTCGTGGAGCGGTGTCTGCATATCGACAGTTTCGGGCGTTACGACATTGCGGTTTGACATTATACTAAACGAAAGAAACATACGCGCCTATGCCGCAAACCTAGACAAAACTATTTCCGCCGTATTTGCACACGAGCTGGGGCATGTTATTTCCCTGCGCGACAATCCGTATTTGTACGGCGGCAGCTATGATTCGCTAATGAATTATATTTACGACCTTAATAATTTTTCAAAAATACCAGAGTATGATGTGATTAGTGTGAAAATGATGTATTACTAGGGGCGTTGCCCTTGTTTTCCCGACTGTACTATGGTGGGAATATCACCTCGAAGCCTTAACCGTTTCCTAACGAAAAAGGAGTGTCCGCAATGAAAAAAATATTAGTCTTACTTTTGTTTCTATTGACGGCTTGTGCTACTGACGGCGTTTCCAACAATCAACCGCACGAAGCAGTAACCGAAGAAGCACACGAAACAGTAGCTGAAACAGTAACAGCAACCGAATCCGAAGAAGCAACCGAAGAACCAACCACGATTTTTTCCGCAGATTACCGATGGTTTGACAGCGTTTCCGATATGTCGTCACAAGCCACAGATGTAATTAGAGCCAAGCTACTAGACGTAAGAACCCAAAAAATCGACACCAGAATACCGCCGCGCCCAGACGACCCCAACGGAGCTTGGAATTACACCGTTTTCAGCCTAGAGGTTATAGATGTCTTTAAGGGCAATTTTGAGGTGGGCGAGCTAGTAGAGGTTAAGCAATTGCAGGCTAATGACAATACGCTAACCTTTGATTTTGATGCGGATATGGTTTTATTTTTGGAGTCATATAGTGACCTTGTCGGTATGCCCGCAAGCCTACTAAACCCAGTACAAGCCGCATACCTCTTTGAGTTTGAAATAGAAACGCCATTTGAAAGTGTAGGGGAAAGTGCCGAGCTTGAAGCGGGGGAAAGCACAGAGCTACAGGGCTTTAGCGAAAATAACACCACAAGCCCTAGCCTTAAAAGTTTTAGCGAACAAAACAATTTAGAGCTGACGTTAGACGATTTAAGGAAAATTTCAGAAAATCACTTTAATTAAGATTTAAGGGCTTCACACGGATTTAACGGATTTTCACGGATTACGCGGATTGGCTCGTGGAAAAATCCACGAAAGTCCACGAAAATCCGTTCCGTCCGACAAAATCCGCGTAAATCTGCGTGAATCCGCTAAATCCGCGTTTAACCGCTTTTAAAACCAAAGAAGCTACACTCCTCTGCCGTTCGTGTGCTTGGCGTGCCGTGTCCTCACCCCTGCTCCCGACACAGCTCCGCATAATACCCGCCCATACCCATCAATTCCCTATCCGTACCCATTTCCACAATCTCACCGCGCGCCAGCACGATAATCAAGTCGGCTTCCTTTACCGAGGCGAGCCTGTGTGCCACAATAAAGGTTGTGCGGTTTTCGTTTGCTTCCGCGAGCGCGGCTTGTATGCGGTGCTCTGTTTCGGTGTCTACGGCGGAGGTAACATCGTCAAGCACTAGGATTTGCGGGTTTGCGGCTATGGCGCGCGCGAGGGAAATACGCTGTTTTTGTCCGCCGGAAAGCCCAACGCCCCTTTCGCCCACTACGGTGTCGTATTTTTCGGGCATAGCCTCTATAAACTCTGCCGCGTCTGCTATTGCCGCGGCTTTGTAAATTTCTTCCATGGAAGCATCTGGCACACCAAAGGCGATATTGCCCTCCACTGTATCAGAAAACAAAAAAACGTCCTGCATTGCGTAACAAATCTCACGCCGCAGCTCCTGCAAATTATAATCCCTTACGTTTACGCCGTTTACGAGAACCTCGCCCTTGCAGGTATCATAAAACCGCGCAATCAAATTTACCAGCGTGGTCTTGCCCGAGCCTGTAGCCCCGACAATGCCTACGGTTTGCCCCTTTTTTACGCTAAAGGATATGTTTTTTAGCACAATTTCGTTAGTTTCGTACGGCGCGTAGCTAAAGCTCACGTCTTTAAATTCTACGGCGGTTTCCGTGGCGGCTTCCGTGGCGGTGCAACCACCGCTCTCAATTAGCACAGAGCGGCGCATCATATCATACACCTTATCCAACGAAGCCACCGCATTTTGCGTATCATTCACAGCCCAAGTAAAAATCCGCGTAGGCGCGTCAATCATCCACAGATAGCCGCCGAACGCAATCAGCTCCCACGTTTCCATGCTACCGTAAATCGTCAACAGTCCGCCAGCCAAAATCAGAAGCCACGGCAAAAGCGCGGCGCAGGTTTCCATTACTGGGAAATATTTCACACGAACCCGCGCAGTCTGCATATTTGCATCAAAAAACGCGCCGTTCACCGCCGAAAACCGCTCAATCTCGTACGCCTCCTTTGTGAACGCCTTTACAACGCGGTTTCCGCCGATATTTTCGCCGCATAGCGAGTTTAGGTTGGCAAACTGCTCGCGTACATTTTTGAACGCAGGGCGTACTTCCCTAGACTGCTTGACCGCCGCAAAAATAAGAACAGGCGTAGTAAGCAGCATAGCCAGCGTAAGCGGCACGCTAATAAAGCACATCACCGCCACCGCCGCAATATACAGCGTAACATGCTCAATCACCATATAGCTAACAAACGCGACAAAATGCCTAATGGCCTCCAAATCGCCAGTCATGCGCGACATAATATCGCCCACGCGGTTTTTGTCAAACCATGAGAAGCTCTGAATGTGCAATTTGTTGTACACATCTTGACGCAAATTGTAGATTATTTTCTGTGACGTATTCTCGAATAGCAGTACAAACAAGTACCGCGAAACCGAGCGATACAGCGTAATGCCCGCCATAGCCGCCAAATACGGCACAAAAAGCTCTCGCTGACCGCCCTCTATTACGTTATGTACAAGCAACCCTGCCAAATAAGGATTAACCAACATAAGCCCCACATTAAGCGTATTAACCAAAAGCCCAAAAATAAGCCGCCATTTGTACCGCGTAATATACGGTAGCCCCCATTTTAATGCGTGCATAATATATCTTGCTCCTTATAACATTATTCGCTTTTTTGTCATTGCTTACAGTATAGATTAGGTAGGTTGATAAAGGTATGGAACGCGGATTTACGCGGATTTAACGGATTTTCGCGGATTTTTTCGGGCTTAGCGGATTTTCGTGGATTTTAAAGGCATACGACACGGATTTTAAGGGAATTAAACACGGATTTAACGGATTTACGCAGATTTAGCGGATTCGTTCGTGTTTCTGCTGTGCCTCGCTCCCTCTGTGCCTCTGTGCCTCTGTGTGAAAAAATCTTTTAACTAAAGAATGTAATTTATACGCTTTACCTATGCTCATTATTTGTCAAAAAGATTTTCACACAGAGGCACAGAGGCACAGAGGGCGAGAGGCACAGCAGACAATAGCGTGCGGATTTAAGGGCTTCAAGGGCTTCACACGGATTTAACGGATTTTCACGGATTATGCGGATTGGCTAGTGGGGAAATCCACGAAAATCCGCTAAGGCAGAACGAATCCGCGAAATCTGCGTAAATTCGTTAAATCCGCGTTCCATACCCTTAAAATCCGTGTTTTATACCTTTAAAATCCACGAAAACCCACCACGCCCGAAAAAATCCGCGTAAATCCGCCAAATCCGCGAAAATCCGCGTTCCATGCCTTTAATAGAACGCCCACACGCACCCAAGGCTCGTGACGACATTCCCACCAAGGAAAAGTCGGAGAAAAGGGGCTATGCCCCCTATGCCCCCTTTTTCTTCTTCTTCATAGCCTGCTCATACATATCACACACTTCCGCTGTCGCGCCGAACGCCTTTTGCTTGCCCTTTTCCAGCCACAGCACCTTATTGCACAGCTTACGCACCTGCCCCAAGGAATGTGACACAAATAACGTAATCGCGCCGTCGGCAATTATTTCCGCCATGCGCTTCTCGCTTTTTTCCCTAAATTCGCCATCGCCTACGCTCAGTACCTCGTCGAGAATCAGAATTTCCGGGCGTACAAGGCACGCAATCGAAAAGCCAAGCCGCGCCTTCATGCCAGAGGATAATTGCATAAACGACATATCTTGAAAATCCTCAAGCTCCGCAAAGGCGATAATATCGTCGTACGTTTCTTTCATAAATTCGCGCGTGTAGCCCATTAGCGCGCCGCGCAAAAACGTGTTTTCGCGTACCGTCAAATCGCCGTCAAAGCCAGTGCCAAGCTCCAGCAGCGCGGCGATATTGCCGTTTACTGTTACACTGCCCTGCGTGGGCGGCATTACGCCGCTTATCGCCTTTAGCAGGGTAGATTTCCCTGCGCCGTTATTACCTATTATGCCTAAAAAATCGCCCTTGTAAAGCTCAAAGCTCACGCCGTCTACCGCCCAAAATTCCTTCGCCCTAGAAACCTGCTCGCCCTTTAATTTTTTTAGAATGTAGTCCGTTATTCCTTTGTTCCTAAAATCGCCAACAATATAGCGTATTCGTATATTTTCTACTTTTATCGTCATTGGAATAAGCCTCCTACATATAGTACAGGAATTTATAGTTATACCGCTTGTAAAAAAACGCGCCGAGTGCCAGCATTGCCGCCGCATAAGCGGCACAAATCGCAAAAACATACCATTCTGGCACAACGCCGTACAAAATAACCGAACGCATAAAATGTATATGCGTAAAAATAGGGTTGATTAACGCCAAGCGTTGCACGGTTTCGGAAAAATTAGAAATATCATAAAAAACCGCAGAAAGCCACATAACAAGCATGGCAAAAATCTCGTATAAATGTCCAATATCCTTAAAAAACACATACAACGCAGACAAAATAAGCCCCACGCCTATATTAAAAAGAAGCAACGTAAAAATAGGGTACACAATAAGAATAAACCGCGGGTGTATGGGTACACCGTCAATAAGCACAAAAGCAAACAAAATAATAAGCATAAGCCCAAAATTAAGCAAGGAAGCCACATTCTTTGATAGCAAAAAAAGGTACTTTGGGGCTTTTATTTTAGTGAGAATATTTCGGTTGGCAACAAGCGAGCTCATGCCGCGCGTGGTCGCTTCCTTAAAAAACGTAAACACCTTTAAGCCAATAAACACATATACCACAAAATGCGGAATAGTCCTGCCAAAAAAATTGACAAACACCAAAACCATAACCGCCAAATGCAACAGCGGCGATAGCAAGCTCCACACAATGCCGAGGTATGTCCGCTTGTAGCGTTGTTTGAAATCGCGCGCGACTAATTGTTCAAATAGGAAGTTGTATTTTTGCCATCTGTCGGCGATAAGATTTTTCATTGAGTACCCCCTATCACATGGCGATACATAGCTTCCAGTTCTGTGTCTGAAATAACCGCTGGGTGGTTGCTCATTCTCTGCACATTTACAGATTTAACCAGCTCCGCAAGCGGGTTTACCTGCACAATAGACGGCAACGCCAAGCCGTTAAACAGCTCGACAAATTTATCTAACGCTTCCTTTGGTGAGCTTACGCCAAACGCTTCAGAAATATACGCAAGCGCGCTATTTTCGTTTTCGATTAAATGCGCCCATACATGGGGCAGGCACAACGCAACCGCATGACCGTGGGCGATATTGTACATTTGTGACAGCTTGTAGCTCATGGCGTGCGCGGCGGTGGTTTTGCTTATGTTTATGGCTCTGCCTGCTAGGTTTGCGGCTTGTAGGATAGCTTTCGCCGCTTTGGAGTTGTCGGAAAGATATTCCCCCATATTATCCAAAATAAGCGGTATAGCCTTCATGGCATAATGCCTGCTCGTAGGGTCGGTATCTCTCGCCCATATGGCTTCAATGGCTTGGCACAGCGCGTCCAGTAGCGTACTTTTCTTGTGATAGTCGGGCAACGAACGCAAAAAGCCCTCGTCCAGTATTACATACTGCGGCAAAAGCCCTTGGTGCTGTATGGATTGCTTCACGCCGTCCTTGTAAATAACCGCAAAATGCGTGGATTCACTGCCTGTGCCTGCCGTGGTGGGTATGGCCAGGTGCGGAACGTGTGCGGCTTGGTGCGATAACTCGCCGAAATTACAAACGGCGAAGCCGTTTATAGATTTAGCTACATCTAACGCGCTTCCGCCGCCGATAGACACGATAAAATCGCATTTTTCCGCTTCAAACAACGCAACGCCCTTTAAAACATCGTTATAGTCTGGATTAGGCGTATAATCCTCAAAATACACCGTATTCTCAGGCAAAACCGCCCTTAGCTCGCCTAGCGCGTAATCGCCCACCGCAAAAATCCTTTTCGCGCCCTTGACAATGCCATGAATACTGCCAAAGCCCTCATAAAATTTCTGTCTGGGTCGTATGCGTTCGTACGCCTTTATGCCGTAGGAAAGGTCGTCATGGTTGTCAATCTCGAAGCACTCGCGCCCGTGCAAATCAAGCGGCCGCAGGTGCATTTTGCCGCTTATGTCGTTAAATGCGTTTTCGGCGTACACGCTAGTATCGCCGCGTTCGCAGTAGTCGATTATTTGGTCGAGCCACACGCGCCAGTCGCTTCTCGACAATTTATATAATGGCTGTGCGTAACGAGAGCCTTCCGAAAACTCGTCAATGCCGATACGCACGATTTTGTTATCGGTCACTACCGCCTTAAAATCCTTGGGCGGCAAGGCTCTTTTTGTGTCCGTTACCATTACGCTATGCGGTGCGGCTATTAGCTCCTGTAGCACGTTTTGTTCAAAGACTAAATCGCCGTGCAGTAGAATAATTTCGCCGTCTAGCTCTTGCCGCGCTAGGTACAGCGAATAAATATAGTTTGTTTGGTCGTATACGGGATTGTGTACAAATTGTATGTTGGCGGAGGGGTACCGTTCGTTTACATACGCCATTAGCTTGTCCGCAAATGCGCCAGTGGTAATGCAAATGTCTGTAATGCCCGCTTCCAATAAAAGCGTAAGCTGCGCGTCTAGTATGGTTACGCCGTCCGCGATATTTACTAGGCATTTGCAGGTTTCCTCGGTAAACTCGCCCATTCGCTTACCCATGCCCGAGTTTAGTATTACCGCTTTCATATTGCCCCCAAGAATTTCATCAGCTCGTTTTTATTTTCAATGGGCGAGGTCGTAGGCCGCCCTAGGTCTGCGCGCGATTCGAGGTTGGACAGCACCTCTACAAATACAGTGCCTTGTAACTGGTCGAGCTTGTTAAGCACGGCGAGTAAGTCGCTTTTTGTGCTTACGCGAAAGGTATTTTTGTAGCCTAAGGAAGCCGCTACTTGGCTTAAATCCATGTCCCCTGCCACTGTGGGAATACCGCCCACGGTTTCGTGCGAGCCGTTGTTTATTACTATATGCACTAGATTATTGACACTGCTTGTGCCTACGACGGCCAAGCTGCCCAAGTGCATAAGCACCGCGCCGTCGCCGTCTAAGCAGAAAACGCGCTTGTCGGGCTTGGCGAGGGCTATACCGTACGCAAGCATAAGGCTATGCCCCATAGAGCCTACGGTCAAGAAGTCCTGTCCGTGACCCATGCTGTTGTTCTCGCGTATTTCAAAAACCTCGCGCGACAGCTTGCCAGTAGTGCAAACAAAAACGTCATTTTTGGTCGTATTTGCTATTATTTCAACTAAAATTTCCTCGCGTGAAAGCGAATTAGGGGAGCTATATTTGTTTTTTTCGCTACTTTTTAACGCGCCCTTGCGTACTACGAACGCCACGGATTTACCGCTTTGTATATGCTCCTTGAAGTCGGCGGCGCATTGCTTTAGGTCGGTTGTTTCCTCGGAAATAACGGCGTAGGGAATTTCCATACATTCTAGCTGTGAAAGCGTGACAGCCCCTTGGAACACATGCTGCGGCTCGTCATGCACATTCGGCTCACCGCGCCACCCGATTACAAAAATAACTGGCAGGGCGTAGACTTTCTCGTGAAGCAGTGAGCAAATAGGATTTGTTGCGTTGCCTATGCCGCTGTTTTGCATATAAACCACGGCGGGTTTGCCTGTAGCCAAATAATGACCTGCCGCAAGCCCCACCGCCGCGCCCTCGTTGGCGGCTACTATGTGGCAATCGGACACGCCGTGCGTTCGCATTATATAGTCTGTAAACGGACTTAGCAGAGAGTCGGGTACGCCTGTGTAGAAGCCTGCGCCTAGGTCTTGCAGTACGCTTACGAAATTTTCAACCTGCATAAATTCACCCTCAACGGACGTGTTGATTTTTGAAATTTTTGCTCACTATTCGGGCAAAGCGTCCGCTCAATCCGCATTTTTTCCTTGAAAAAATGCTCCATTCGCTCACTGCCCTCATTTACGCTTCGCAAAAATCTTGAATCAATAACACGTCCTTTAAATAAAAGTTAGCACTTCTTTAATCGGCATACAAAATTCCTTAGATGCCTGCAAGCTACTGCCTGTGGACAGAATACTTTCCGCGGTTTTTACCATGGCTGGATACGCGCTTCGCAGTAGGTGGTTGGCGTGTATGATAATGTTCGCGCCTGCCGCGTGCAGCTCGTCCTCCGTAAACTGGTTGTACGTGGTGGGTACAACCACAATAGGAATGGTACTGGAATATTCGCGGAATTTCGTCATAAATTCAAAAATATCCTTGCCGTGCTTTTCCTTGCTGTGAATCATAACCGCGTCCGCGCCTGCTTTTACGTAGATTTTGGCTCGCATGAGGGCATCGTCCACGTCCTTGCCTGCGATTAGGCTTTCCAGTCTGGCGATTACCATAAAATCCCTTGTGGCTTGCGCTTGCTTGCCTGCTTGAATTTTTAACGCGAAGCTCTCAGGCTCGTCAAGCTCTTGTACGGCATCTGTGCCAAAGAGCGAGTTTTGCTTCAGCCCTGTTTTGTCCTCGATAATTACGGCGGACACGCCCATGCGTTCCAGTGTTTTCACATGGTACGAGAAATGCTCGATTTTGCCGCCTGTGTCGCCGTCTAGGATAATCGGCTTGGTAGTTACTTCCATTATTTCGTTGATTGTTTGTATACGGCTAGTCATTTCCACCAGCTCGATGTCGGGCTTGCCCTTAAACGAGGAATCGCAAAGACTGCTAATCCACATAGCATCAAATTCCTTTACCGCCGAGGTATCGGGGTCGGTAACATGCGTATGCTCCGCAATAAGCCCTGTAAGCCCATTGGACGTATCTATGGCTCGGACGTACGGCTTTAGCTGTAACAGCTTTTTCAGCTTGCCAAGACGGATTTCGGGCGTGTTAAGCGTAGCGTTAAACGCATGTGACAGCTTGTCGCTCGACAGCGTGCCGCTAGTGTACGGCACTTCTATTAGCTCGCCGCCCCATTCCGCCAGCACTTCAATAACGCGCGCGCGTACCTTTTGCTGTATTCCTGTACGCCAATCGTCGCCATGCACAACATAGTCGGGCTTTAGCTCGCGCAGGTTTTGCGTGTAGTTTAGCGTGGTTTGCAACACCACTCTGTCCACATTTTTGAAATTCTCTACAATTTGCTTGCGTTCCTCGGTACTCAAAATAGGCGGGCGCTTGTACGTGGCAATTGCCTCATCTGTGAGTATTCCTACCACGACACTACCGTATTTTGCGGCGTGGTTTATGATATTTACATGCCCTGTGTGGTATAGGTCGGTGGAGAAGGCTACGTAGGCGGTTTTTTGTGACATTAGGTCAGCTCCTTAATTTCTAAAATTCATTACGTGACAACAAGGTTATTTCATGCTTAGCTTGGAACAATAGGGTTTTGTCATAAATTTCTGCGGCTTCGGCTTCGGACAGTTTGATGTAATTTTCGCCTGGGTAATAATCTGTGCATAAATAACAATCGGTAATTTCACGAAAAAAAGCGGTTTCTTGGCTTGTGAAAGAGATATTGAGTAGCTCGCCGCATCGAGAGGACAAGCGCGCAAGTTTGTGAATATGCAACAACAGCATGTCCTGTTCTTCCGTGCCGTTGTTCACCAGACATTCCTTGAATATTTTTTCCGTATACTGCTGGCACAGCATTGCTGTATGATTGTAAAGCCCTGCGCGCAGCATTTCCTTTGCGGCAAGCAAATCTTCTTTTGCTATGTCCTTATATGAATATTTACCGTTCATAAATAATTAAGCCCTCTTTTTTCGATACGCTCGCGCCTTATGTCGTCAAGCTCGAATTTGAAGTCTAGCGGAATAATGCCCTTTAGTGGGTGGAGTGTTTTGGCTTTTTTTTGCTCTCGTGCAAGCTCCCAAATTATACACGAATTTCTCTGTAAATAATCTTGCATTTCGAGCAGCTCGTCCTCCGAAAAGCCAAAGGCTTTGTAAAATAAATTGTTGGGTAGCTTTCCCTCGGCGTAATCAAAGCCGTTTCCGCTCGCTCTTTCAAAGCGAGTGGTTATAAATTCAAAGTCATTGACGGCTTCTATGTCTGAAAATGTTAAGGTTACATTGTCTATGGTTGAATAGTAGTTTTTCATGGTGGGTTATGCCTTTCTAAGTGTGGCGTAATAGTTCCTCAAACAAACCAAGATACCTACCCTTTATATTTTCCTCCAAAACGCACGCTTCGGCTTCGTTGTAGGTGTGTGCTAGTGAGTTCCTGTGGCGTAGCATTTCTAGCCATGTGTCTGTGTCGGAAATTAGGCTGTTGGCAAACGCTGTTTGTATTGTTTTCCTAGGGCTTGCGACATCTTCGCGTAATACGCCGTCCTGTAACAGCAAATACCGCATATACTTCCACGCGGTTTCTAGCGTAAACTCAAACCGCTGTATAGTCGCGTCACGTATGAGAGTGCCGATAACGCCCTGCGGCTTTTGTTGGGTCACGGCTTCTTGCAGGCGTGCCACGGTGGCGGTAAAGGTGTCTTTTTTGCTAGCTTCCACACTCATAAATCACAACTCCGTCATGCTCAATCTCTTTTTTTAATACCTCGTTGGTAATGGCTTCATACCGCAGTACGTCTACTTTGTAAATAGTGTCTATATCCTCGGTGTCAAAGTAGTATTTAGTAAACTCCGTTTCGTTGTTGCAATACAGGCATATGTCATAGTCTGACGTGGGGTGTGCGTTTTTACGCGCCCGCGAGCCGAAAAGGACTATTTTTTTGATAGACGGATAGGGCTTTGCGTTGTTGGTTAGTTGTGTGATTAGGTTATTGTCGAGCATATTTCAATCCACCCTTGCTTGCTCTCGTTCTGCGGCGAGCGAAAAGACCTCGTCAATGGTTTTATCGTTCCATAAATCTCTTTGCCAGCTTGTATAGTCGAAGTGTTCACGCTTAATAGGGCATTTTGTGATAGACGGGTAGGGCTTTGCGTTGTTGGTTAGTTGTGAAAGTAAATTGTTGTCGAGCATACCCCACCCCCCTGCACCTAAAACAACCCCTCAAACTGGCGGTAGCACTCGGCATTGTAGGCATCTCCGTCAAAGTGATAGTCGCTTGGCACCTTGCCGTCTACAAAGGCGACCATGCCCTCGTAAATGTCGTTTTCTTCCATGCCTATTATGAGCTGTCCGTTTGGTAGACAGTTTGCTTGTACTACAGAATAATTGGACATGATAATCGGCAAGTTTAACAGCCTCGCCTCTAAAACAACAATACCCTGCCCCTCATATATTGACGGCATAATAAAACAATCGCAATAGCTCATTAAAATAAAAGGATTTTCCATATTGCCTGTGAATATAACCTTTTCTTGTATGTCTAGCTCCTTTACAAGCTGTACCATTTCTTTTTTCATTGCACCATGACCTATTATATATAAAACGCTCCTTGGGTGAACATACAAAAATTTCTCGAACGCCTTAATCAGGTTAATATGATTTTTTTCGGGGGAAAACCGCCCCATTGCCACAAATTTATACGCGCCCTTGCCCTTGGGGACTTTGTATACATTTTTGATTAGCTTTCTTACAGCCAGCTCGCCTGTCAAGCTGTTAAAGGTGACTAGGGGCAGGGTGTCGTCATATTCTTCCTCTATTATCGCATGGTTAAGCCCCTCTTTAATCCGTTGGGTATTTATAGGGTTGTTTACAAACGCATACTTGCCAAATACCTCTTTATTTGAAATATTTTCACGGTTGATTTTCATTAAAGTTTCGCCGACAGAAACAACCTTGTCATAGCGTGAATACATGGAGAGCAGGGATTCAACAGTTGCGGAATCTCCCCTTTTTAACGCAATTTTCTTTTTATTGTTTAAGTCTTGGGATAAGTCGTTATGCTGCCAAATATATTTTTTCGCACCTATCGCCTGTGACAACAATGCGGCAAAAAACACGCCATAGCCCGAAAAGTCTACGGCATAATCAAACTGTGCATTACCAAAGCAACGCACAAAATCACGGCGGAATACAATATCTGCCTTTTTTGTATGCTTGCTTACCAAGCCGAACCTAAACACATTTTGCATATTATAAAACTCTTTGAGCGTAGCAGTGTAGGTATAGTAACGCATAAGAATACGTGCGTTTGAGGTTATTCTTTCGACATTCTTCATGTTTTTATACATACAGCAAATAGTAACGTCATATTTATCGTAATCCATATTGTTGACAAACGTTAGGAACACCTCTGTAAGACCGTTTACGGCAAATTCGCCTGCGTAAAAAAGTATTTTTGTCTTTTTGTTGTCGATACCTTGGATAATATTATATTGCTTTTTATCCTTAAAGACAATATCAATGATTTTTTGCCCTACGCTTCCGTTGTCATGCTCTATTGCCCATTTTTTTGTTTGCTCATATATTTGCGAATATTGCGTTTTCACCGTTTCCAGTGACTTGACAAGCTCGCCTAGCTCGTCCAAATCGTTGGTAGAAGGCCCGGGCAATTCCTCGGGCTTGAAGTAAAGCCCTCTTTCCGCACTGTATTCCTCCAAGTCGGGGATATAGAACAAAATAGGTCGCCCTGTCATCATAAAATCGAAATATATACTAGAATAGTCTGAAATCAGAATATCGACCACAGACAATAGCTCATTCGTGTCTACATATGAGGGAATGTACCTGCCGCTGGCTTTTTGTTCTTCGGAAAGACCGCGATAAACAAAAGGGTGCGGCTTTATTAAAACTTGGTATTCGTCACTGCCTAACGCTTTATACATTGTTTCTTCCAAAAGTCTATATTCGTTTGCATCATTAACAACCTTTGCGACACTCGCCCCTCTCCATGTGGGGGCGTATAATATGATTTTTTTTGTGGGGCTTACCGATATTCCGCGGCTTTTTAATTTTTCTATTATTTCGGCTTTTTCCGATTTAAGCGTTGTATCGGTTCTCGGGTGTCCTTCCTCGATAAGCACACCATTGTAAAGACCGTCTAGCTTATAGGACTTTTTGAAAATATCGGTCATAAAGCTGTTTGCGGAAATTATATAATCGCTTTGCAATAAATTACGCAACATATTCCTAGATTCGACAATGCCGTTTGTCATATCATAGCCTAGTGTCTTTACTGTTATACTATGCCATGTGTTTAAGTAAATTTGCCCCTCTCTTTTTGAAAAAAACCACGGAAATGACGTATTTTGTACAAAAAAATTGGCGGTAGCACAATAGCGGGCGTATTCACGCCCCTTGGATTTTAAACGATTTACAAAAAACACATTGTTAAATTGCTTGTATTCATTTTTTAATCGAAGCAATTCATCTTCATCTGAAATTACCCATATGTGCTTATATTGTTCAAAGCTATCGTCCTTTATAAAAGCCTTAAATATCGCATACGGATTGCAAACCATGCCCGCACCGTTAGAACATTCGTATAATATCGTGTTTTTTTCGATAGGTAGCTTTAAAAACCCTGTATAGTGGCTTGCCATGCGTTCCTGCTTGATATACAGCCATAGTGTTTTTAGTCTGAGGTTGTGGCGTAGGGCGTTAAATAGTCGCGGAGGAAAGGTCTTTTCCATAAATTTCACAAGCCCCATTAGCACCCTTTTTATTTTTATACCCATGTAACAAGACACCGCTTTCGTTTGTATTTTTTATTATTCGGATTTTTGTGGATTATGTGGATTTACGCAGATAAAATCCGCTTCAAGCCGAAGCCGTCCCCCTGCGTGACCTGCTTTATTTTGAGTTGAGTGCAGTTAGCTTAGCCATGGCGGAATCTAGGATTTCCTTAATGTCGTCCATTGTATCTACCTTTTCAGAAATTTGTTGAAGTGTTTTATTTTCCATTATCATTTCCTCCTAAATTTTAGCGGTTACATGCTAGTATACACGACAAAGCCCAAGGGGGCAATACGGTATTTGCCCCTCACCTAAAAGCCTGCGGACATTGGACTGTATAGGACACGGATTTGACGGATTTTCACGGATTTGGCGGATTCGTTCGGACGTGCTTTCTAATCCGTGTAATACAAGCAGTACGAATTACGTTAGCTTTTAATGAACGCAAGAACGAATCCGCAAAATCCGTGTAAATCCGCGTTCCATTGCCTTTAAATCCCTTAAATCCGCCTATTCCCCAACATCAACCCTCTCCACCCGAATATCAACATTAGCATGGTCGCCCACGCGCTTTGATTTCGGCGGCAGCTTCATATAATTGCCGTACATATGCTCCAAATAGTCATGCGTATTTTTGAACGCAGGGAAATCTGCGTTTTCAAATTTAATGGGGACTAGCTCCTGCAACCACTCGGCTTTTATGCTCTCTGTGTGCATTTTGTAGCGGCTGAATAGGTTTATATACGTGCTTGTTTCGGCGTTCTCGTACCGCCGCGAAACGCAGTGCATTAGCTTGATAATGGTGTTGCGGCTTAGCCGTCCTGCGAGCCATGCACATATGGCAATACACACCTGCTTTAGTGACGTGCGTTTATGCTCGGATAGCTCGCCTAGCCGATAGGACAGCCCCACATACAGCATTTTTATTTGATACCACTGCACCTTCCGCAAAAACATACTATCCGCCGTTTTAAACACAGGAAAAACGTCCAGGCAATGCTTGCCGTCGGAAACGATTTTACCAAAAAAACGGCTGTGTAGCAAGTTGGTGTCGGGGGTACTCCAAAAATAATTTTCGGGCAGGGCTTTTTGGCATATAGTGGTAAATTTGTCGTAGTCGGCAGGAAGCATACCTATGTCAATATCGTCGTCCCACGGAATAAAGCCGCCGTGACGTACTGCGCCAAGCACTGTGCCCGCTAGGAGGAAATAGCGTATATCGTTTTCTCTGCATAGCTTGTCCACTATTTGTAGCGCGGTATAGGAACGCTCTTGCGCGTTTTTTGTTTCGTCCACGGCTAAACCTACTCTCTTATTTTCCTCACCACTAGCTTCACTATATACAATGCCAACGATTGCAGATAAAAAAGTAATGCGTTGTTGCAAATGCTCGATATTTTGTGTATTTTCTTGGCGGAAAGTCGGTACAGGGGCAGTAGCTTTTTGTATGATTGGTATATTAGCTTTTGGTATTTTTTGTCAAATTCGCAATACTCGTTAATTTGCAAAAACGATAGATTGATTAGCTGTCGGCATATAGGCGGTCGGTCGCTGTATTTTTGTAACAGCTTGTATACTATGTCGTTTAAATCCAATAGCCGTTTTGGGTTTTTTGTGTTCATAATAGAATTTGGCCGCCGTATAAAATAGGCGTAAAACGGCTCGGGCAGAAATGCTATTGCTTCGGCTTTCTCTAGCAATTCCAACGTCCACGGCACGTCCTCACAAAGCAAGCCATGCTCGAAAAATAGGTTGTTTTCGAGAATAAAATCGCGGCGGCATATATAACGGAACGCGTTCCATGAATGCTCGGGCAAGCCGTCTAGGATATATTCCGTACGCCGCTTGCGGTCGCTTGGCGGTTGCCATTCGTAGGGCTTGCAGCCCCAAAAGCCTTTTTGCGGATTCCACCGCAAAAACCGTCCGTAAATTATATCGGGTTGTTGCGAGGTAAGCAAGCCGCAGATGTTTTTAATTGCATTTGGCAGCAAATAGTCGTCAGAATCGAGAAACAGAATGTATTGCCCTGTGGCGGCGTTTATTCCTGCGTTGCGCGCCGCGCTTAGCCCTGCGTTTTCTTGGCGTATAATTGCGGCGTTTATTCCCGATAGGTTTTCGAGGAAAACGGCGAGCGAATCGTCTGTGCTTCCGTCGTCTACTGCGACAATTTCCAGCCCATCAAAAGCCTGCGAGGACAGGCTTTCCGCCGCTTTTTGTACGTAGTCCTGCACATTAAACAACGGAACAATGACACTCAGCAATTTACCCACAGACATTACCACGGCTTTCTCGTAAATTTCTTGTAAATTATCTCCAAGGCTTTTGCAGGCAATAAGCGTATAGGAATCCGCAAAAGCACGTTTCGCACAAAGCCAAGCCTGCCGACAATGCCAATTTTTAACAGCTGCTTCTGCATACGCCATTCCGAACGTACATATCGTATGCCCCTACGCCGCGCGTACATACCGCCGCCGATACGCGCGCGTACGAGAATATCGGCGGAATTGGCACATTTCGCGCCGTTTTTAATCATTCTTGTCCATAGGTCGTAGTCCTCAAAATCGGGAAAATATCGGAAATTGCCTGCCGAAAGGGCTAAATCGCGCCTAAACATTACGCTCATGGCGTTAAATGGATTATGCCTTTTCGCGCGCGCGACAATGTCGGCGTGCTTTACAGGCACAGCTCGCATATGCAGGCTTTCCTCGGGCGACTGGTCAAATTCCGCTATTTGTCCGCCGACAATGTCGGGGCTGTCGCTGGCTATTATTGCCATTTGCCTCTCGAAGCGGTCAGGCTCACAAATATCGTCGCTGTCCATCAACGCGACCCATTCGCAGGCCGCGGCATTCACGCCCGCCGCTCTGGCTAGACCCAGCGTGCCGTGCTTGGGCAACGCAAGCACAGTAGTGCGAGGGAAATCAAAATCCGCCAGCACGCTTTCCAATTCCGCGGTTAGCGCGCCGTCCTTTACTATGACTATTTCGTGTGGCAAAAGCGTTTGGTTAAGCAGGCTGTCCAGAGCCTGTTTAAGGTAAAGCGGATTTTCCTTTGCATATGTGCATAATAGGACAGAGAATTTTTGAATTAGTAACACGCTCCTAGATTTATAAGTTGTGTAGAAATTTAGCATTTTGGGGGGGTTATGTCAAGGCGGGTACGCCCTAGAACTGCTTTAAAATATCGTGATGTCCAACGTCAACTATGATAATCATCAGCGTACCCTCATAGTACCAAATCAACCGTATATCCATGCTGGCACTGCTTTCATACAGTCCGTCTGCTCCCTTGATACGCTTTGTCCGTAATGATGGGTGGGCTGGATTTTCCGCCAACAGCTTTAATTTGTTGGTTATCTGCTTTTTTTCATGTACACTCATCTTTTTAAAGTGCTTTTTGAAATTCTGTGAAAAGGTGAATTGATATGACATCACTCCTCACTCTCCAAGCTCGAGATTAGCTCGTCAATATCATTAAACACAGGCTGTTCCCCTGTAGCAATTTTTCTTTTTATTTCCTTTATATCGTCCAAAAGACCTTCTACATAGCCCTTTGGGTAAACAACAACAGGCATAATGCAAATTATGCCCTCCTGCTCATAAATATCTAATTTGTCCCCCTCTGAAAGCCCTAGTCTGTCAACAAGCTCCTTTGGAATGGTTATTTGTGATTTTTGGCGTAATTCTGCAAGCATTAGCATACCTCCTATAGTTGGAATGTCTTATATTCTTACCGCTTATTATATATGCTTGTGTTGTGGGGCGCAACATGTGAATCTATATGCTTGAAGCATTGACACCGCATAGCATCTACTATACAATGATATACAAACACTCAAGGAGGAGAATTATGGCACAAGTAAATATCCGTATTGACGACGAACTGAAATACAGGGCAGATACGCTGTTTGACGAGCTAGGCATGAATATGACTACGGCGTTTACCATGTTCATTAAAGCCGCCGTTAGGCAGAATGGAATACCCTTTGAGCTTGTCATAGACCACAGTGAATGTAAAGGACATTATGATGACAAATAAAATGAAACCCTTCACCCACCTACACGTCCACACCGAATACAGCCTTTTAGACGGCTCGGCAAAAATCGGCGAGCTTATCGCCCGCACCAAGGAAATGGGCATGGATAGCCTAGCGATTACCGACCATGGCGTGATGTACGGCGTAATCGACTTTTACAAGACGGCGAGGCGTGAGGGAATCAAGCCGATTATCGGCTGTGAGGTGTATGTCGCGCCTACCTCGCGCTTTGTGAAGGAGCGGCGCGAGGAAGGCACATATCAGCACTTGGTTTTGCTTGCGGAAAATATGGAGGGCTACCACAATTTAATCAAGCTGGTGTCGCTCGGCTTTACCGAGGGCTTCTATTACAAGCCGCGTGTAGACGTGGAAATTCTGCGGAAATATTCCAAGGGGCTAATCGCGTTAAGCGCGTGTTTGGGCGGCGTGGTGGCGAATGTTCTGCTTTCGCACGGCTATGAAGCAGGCAAGGAACGTGCCGCGCTTTACAGCGAAATTTTCGGCGAAAACAATTTTTTCTTGGAGCTACAGGAAAACGGCTTGGCGGAACAAAAGCAAGTAAACGAACAGCTTATCCGCATGGCGGACGAGCTTAATTTGCCGCTGGTGGCGACAAACGACGTGCATTATATAAACCAGTCGGACTCGGAAGCACAGGACGTTTTGTTGTGTATACAAACGGGAAAGACCGTACTGGACGAAAAACGAATGAGCATGGAAACAAACGAGTTTTACTTAAAAACGCCCGAAATAATGAACGAGCATTTTTCGCATTTGCCCCATGCGCTGGAAAATACGCAAAAAATCGCCGACCGCTGCCATATAGAAATACAATTTAATGACTACAAGCTGCCTATTTTTGATGTGCCGAACAACGGCGATGCCTTTGAATACCTACGCGAGCAGTGCTATCTCGGGCTAACCAGGCGTTACCCACATGTGCAGGACATAAAGCCCTACGAGGAACGGCTCGATTTTGAGCTAGACGTAATAAAAAACATGGGCTTTGTAGAATATTTTTTAATCGTGTGGGACTTCATTCGTTATGCGCGGGAAAACGCAATAATGGTAGGCCCCGGGCGCGGCTCGGGCGCAGGAAGCATAGTGGCGTACACCTTGCGTATTACGGACGTTGACCCCATTCCGTACAACTTGCTTTTCGAGCGGTTTTTGAACCCCGAACGCGTTTCCATGCCCGATTTTGATATAGACTTCTGCTACGAACGGCGGCAGGAGGTAATCGAATACGTAAACCGAAAATACGGCTCCGACCATGTGGCGCAGATTATTACCTTTGGTACAATGAAAGCGCGTGCGGTTACGCGTGACGTTGGTCGCGCGTTGGCTATGCCCTACGCGGAGGTTGACCGCGTAGCGAAAATGATTCCTGCCGACCTAGGCATGACACTGACAAAGGCGTTGGCGGTAAGCCCCGAGCTAAAGGAGGCCTACGAAGAACCTAATACACGCAAGCTGTTGGACATGTCCTTGCGGCTGGAGGGGCTTTCCCGTCATGCAGGTACTCACGCGGCTGGCGTGGTTATTTGTGACAAGCCAGTAATCGAATATGTGCCGCTTAACCTAAATGACGGCGTTGTTACCACGCAATTTCCTATGGGAACATGCGAGGAGCTAGGGCTACTAAAAATGGACTTCCTTGGCTTGCGTACGCTTACGGTCTTGCGAATAGCCGCAGAGGAAATAAAACGCGGCAAGAATATAGACGTAGACGTGCATAGCTGGCCTTACGGCTATGACGACCCCAAGGTGTACGAGCTGATTTCGCAGGGCAAAACAGGCGGCGTGTTCCAGCTGGAAAGTGCGGGAATGACCTCGTTTATGCGAGAGCTACAGCCGCAGAGCTTGGAAGATTTAACCGCAGGAATAGCCCTGTACCGCCCCGGCCCGATGGACTTTATACCAGATTATGTAAAGGGGAAACGCGAGCCTGCCAAGGTAAAATATATGCACCCCTCGCTAAAGCCCATTCTCGAAGCCACCTACGGCTGTATCGTATACCAGGAGCAGGTTATGCAAATAGTACGCGATTTGGCGGGCTATAGCTTGGGAAGAAGCGATTTGATTCGCCGCGCTATGTCTAAGAAAAAAGCGGACGAAATGGAAAAGGAGCGGCGTAATTTTATTCACGGCTTGGAGGAAGCTAATGTCCCCGGCTGTGTAAAAAACGGTATTCCCGAAAAAACAGCAAGCGCGATTTTTGACGCTATGGACAAGTTTGCGGCGTATGCGTTTAATAAGTCGCACGCGGCGTGCTATGCCGTCATAGGCTACCAGACCGCGTATATAAAATGCTACTATCCGCTGGAATTTATGGCGGCTACCATGAGCGTGGCGGGCGGCTATACCCACGAATGTAAAAAAATGGGCATTAAGCTACTTCCGCCTGACGTAAACGAGGGCTTTTCGGCGTTTACTGTAGCGTTCGACCAGGAAGCGGTACGCTTTGGGCTTTCTTCCATAAAAAATGTCGGCCATGCCGCCGTAGACGCTATTGTCGAGGAACGCGAAAAAAACGGCAAATACAAGGGCATTACCGACTTTATAAAGCGGCTTGCCGACCATGACGTAAACAAGCGTTGCCTAGAGAGCCTAATACGTGCGGGCGCGTTTGATTCGCTTGGCGGCAGGCGTTCCCAGTATATAGCAGTTTTCCAAAGCATACAGGGCGGCTTGGCACAACAAAAGAAAAATACCTTGTCGGGACAGCTTTCCCTCTTTGATATGGACGACACGCCCGCCGTGGACACCTCGGACACGGACGAGCTGCCGCCAGTGGGCGAATTTCCCAAGAGGTTGCTTCTGCATGACGAAAAAACCCTGCTTGGCATATACGTAAGCGGACACCCGCTGGCGGAGTACGAGGAAACAATCAACGCGTATGTAACCGCCACAAGCCTTGATTTCGCAGAAGAAACGGCTACCCTAGCGGACGGCGACAACGTAAAATACGGCGGAATAATCACCGCCAAAAGCGTGAAATACACAAAGGCGGAGAACAAGCCGTTCTGCTTCCTCACCGTGGAGGACATGCACGGCACGGTAGAGGTACTCGTGTTTTCCAAAATCTACGAAAAAATCGGCTCGCGACTGCAAGAGGAGCAAGTATTAGTAATTCAAGGTAGGGTAAACGTGCGCGAGGAGGAAGCGACAAAGCTAGTGGCGCAGGAATTTTTGTTCTACGAGGAAATGCCGCAGCTGCCGCCGAGCACCAAAAACAGAGAGGTGCTATGGCTAAAAGTGCCGAAAGACCGCGATATTCCGCTGAAAAGCATAACGGACATTTTAGCTATGTATCACGGCGATACGGAAGTAATGATTTTTAACGAAGCACAAAATAAGAAGTATTTGGCAAAGCGTATGTACTTTGTGACGATTAGCCATGCCCTCACCGCGGCTATGGAGGGGTTGCTTGGTGAGGGCATGGTGAAGGTGCGGGGGCGGTGAAGCGTGCGGTGATATTTTTAACTTGCGGATTTTTTCTTGGTATTAAACACGGATTTAGCGGATTTTCACGGATTTACGCGGATTCGTTCGTGCAAAAATCCGCGTAAATCTGCGTGAATCCGCTAAATCCGTGTTTAAATGCCTTTTAAAGCTGAGGAAGCTACGTGCTTTGCTGTTCGTGCGTATTCAATGCAAATTTATTGCACTGGCAACGCGCTTACTGCATCAATAATTCTCTGCTCGTGCGGGGGTAGCATATGCCGTACTGCACGGATAATGTCCCATGGGTGCAGGTGGCTTTCAAACTCGGGTATTGCCTCGAAGCAGTTTTTGCCGTTTACGCACTGCATTATTTGTGCTAGTAGGGCGTGTGGGGCGGTTTGGTGGCTCATTTTGGTCGCTCCTTTTTGTTATACCACTATCCGCCCATTGTGCGGATAATGGCATAAGATATTAGGCTATATCTTATTCATTTGGGGGTTGGTTTGTTGCCAAAAAGTTTTTGGTTAGGTTGATTTGTTGTCAAAAAATTTTTTGGTTAAACTTGTTAAGATTGCTTGGTTATGGTAGCATAAAGTCAATTAAATATTTGGGAGGGATTTTATGCTTAAAATTGAAAAGGTTACAGAC
Organism: Defluviitaleaceae bacterium; assembly: GCA_009777845.1. GTDB lineage: Bacteria > Bacillota > Clostridia > Lachnospirales > WQUN01 > WQVC01. The sequence continues at coordinate 56,197 of WRLD01000003.1, read as the reverse complement.
CTTAAACAAGTTAAGAAATTTAAGAAAGTAGTTTCTGTTTTATTTATTTTGTCGTTGTTGCTGTTGTTACTGCTAACCACGCAACCAGTCTTAGCCACAAGCACGGACGACCCAACCGACCCACCCGACACAATCACCCTAACATTCCTTATCGGAGAGAGCAAACACACAGGCGGCGGCAGTCTTGTACAGGAAATACCGCTAGACGGAACACCTGCAATAATGATACCTCCCATATTATATCGCTCGGGCTGGATTTTTGACGGTTGGAGCGTGGACGGCAAAAACAAAGTAGACTTCGAGAACGAAAGTTTTACCGAGGACATAGAATTAACGCCCCTATGGCTACGGCTTGGCGCGCTTTCTTCGGGCGGCATGGGTACTGTGTCCTCTGCTGAGGTGGTTTTTCTAGCTCGTGCAGTCGCAGGACACGCAGGCTTTGTAATACTCGATAAACGTATCGCAGATATAAACGCTGACGGCGTTGTGAACGCAGCAGACATTACCGCATACATGAAGTGGCTAACAGGGCATTGCCTAGAGTGCTTGCAAGGTAGACAGCATTTAACCTTTAAATCTAGCGAGGGCGGAAGTATCAATCGTGAGGACGAGTGCTTTTTTGCTCATACCGAAATTAGACTAGAAGCGACAGCAGAGGACGGTTACTTTTTTGTGGGCTGGGAAACCTCCAACGGCGGTTATTTTGAACATTCTCCGCTTATGCCCTTTAACATTTTTCATGTACCCGAAAATGCAACGGATATTACCGCAAACTTTGTTTACATGAGTGACGTTGACACAGACGAGGACGGCTTGCCCGACTGGTACGAGGAGTTAATCGGCACAGACCCCGAAAACCCCGACACGGACGGCGACGGCTTGCCAGACGGCTACGAGGTATTCGTTTCATTTACAAACCCATTGCTGTGGGATTCTGTAGGGGACGGAGTGAGTGACGGCGAGCAGGATTCGGACGGTGACGGACTGACGAATTACGAGGAATTTATACTCGGCACAAACCCACACAGCCCCGATACAGACGGCGATGGCTTGACTGATTACGAGGAAGTACACATTTATGGCACAGACCCATTAAACCCCGACACGGACGGCGATGGCTTGACCGACTACGAGGAAATCCACGTATTCGGCACAGACCCTTTGAACCCCTCTACCCTTGGGGACGGCGTTTTGGACGGCAATCGACTGTTTAATACAGTGGTGGAAGCCCCCGATTTACAGCCGAGCGATAAAGCAGTGCCGAGCATTTCTATAGACCTGCCTGCAAGTGAAATGGGTAAGGTGTCGATAAACCGCGTACCCGAGGACAATTATTTGTTTGGGGCGGATATGCCTGGGTATACTGGTGGGGCGTTTGAGATAAGCATAGACGCGGAATTTGAGGAAATGACATTGACGTTTGACCTAGACCCCGACTTGTTCAATGACCCCGATTTTGACCCTGCGATATTCTTTTGGGACGAGGAATTACAAGAAATGGTAGATGTAAGCGAGTTGCTTGGCTCTGACTTAGAAAGTGAAATAGTTGAGGGGCAATCCATGGGGCTTGCTTTGGTAATCGGTTTTGCCTATTGGACAAATTATTTTTCTAAAGGTATGCAAGCATCTTTCATAGTAATGAACCGAACCGCACGGCGCGAGGCGTTTCTTTCTCTACCGCCTGTAATGGGGCGTGTTGGCGGTGTAGATGTAATGGTGCTGATAGAGGACGCTCCGCCGTTTATTAGCTCGCAGGATTTTGAGGAAATGCGACAATTCGCACTGCAAGTAGTGGAAAGCCTAGAAGAAACGGACGGCATAGCGGTGGCTACGTACAGAGTAAATATGGCTACCTTGTTCAATAGCCGTTTCCGTGACGGTGGCACGGATAAAAGCTCCGCAATTACACATCTGCAAAATTTAACAAGCGTGAATCAGACTGATTTCAGTGCTTGTGTGTACAGCGCGCTTTTGGCAGTAATGAACGACCTTAACTTCGCAGACCCAAATAATGAGCGAGTGGTACTGCTTTTGTCTAGCGGACACCATACGCCCGGCGGAGCTGTGACAGAGGCTATGGTACTTTCTGCCATGCAGCAACGAGGAATAACCGTGCATACGGTTTTGTCGGATTATGCACCAGTCGCAGGAGTTAGCCGTATGAGGTTGTTTGCTGAAAGAAGCGGAGGCGCGGCTGTAGAACTTAATCAAGACGGCTTGGACGTGATTATCGAAGCGTTGTCGCAAAGGACAGTCATAACAGACGAGGACACAGACGGCGACGGCTTGCCCGATATTATAGAACAAATGATTGCTAACGGTGAAATCCTTTTGAACGTGGGACGGCTTATGCAGGGGTACGAGCTGTTAGACTATACCAACCCCGACACAGACGGCGACGGGCTTATGGACGGCGAGGAAATAGAAATCCGCTACATGACAATAGACGGCGAGGAACGTCCGTATATTGTCGCTCGCTCTAATCCTACTATGGTTGATTCGGACGGTGACGGCATACCCGATAGCTTAGACCCTCTGCCGTTAGTGCCTAACGACTTTAGATTCACGTTTGCGGATAATGCTTCGCACAGACCCCGCAACAGTGAGGTAGATGCCGCACAGGCTAGGAGCATTGAAACGCACGGAAGCCAAACGCAAAATGATATTGCTACCCGTACCGCCCTTTTGGGTATTCAGTTACGAGCGAGGGGAACAGGATTAGGGGGCATGGTATTTTATTTACCACATGCTTCCGCAGGCATGGGACACTTTTTGTCTAATATAGGAGGAACTCTTAAAGTTTCAATTCGCCCATTATTGGACACACAAAACGGACGGCAACATTTTGTCCAAAATATGAATTTATTCATGCGCGCCGCCGAGCAAATGACTATGGACGGCGAAACGGTTATTATTGCGTCTATTGACCAAGGGCTTGTTCATGGTGATGACCGACTTTGGGCATCGGGGGCAGGAGTTAATTGGGCTAAGCCCCCTAGAGGGTTATCAGGTGCAGTAGCCGATGATGATTGGCGATATTTTGTCGGCGATTCTACTGCTGCGATAACAGCTACAGTTAGTAGGAATGAGAATCATTTTACAGCTACAGTCAATTATTTTTTAGACGACCAGTATGACTGGAAAATTGTTCCTGTAGACCTTGACGACCCTGAGGATAAGGAAAAAAGAGGCGGTATTGTTTTAGATGCCGAAATGTTGATGTTACATTTGTACGGCTGGGCTAAAGAATACCGTGTTGAGGGTTCTGTAGAGGGAATAGAAATAAGCTGGACTACAGGGCAACGCTTTGGGGGCGTTGGGAATAATCCTGTCTTGGTGTTACCATGAAAGCGTTATTTGTATTTATGTTTTTCGTCATATGGGCAGGGTATTTATTGGCACTTTATGACATAGACCGTTATAGTATTGAGGTGCATAAGTTTAAGAAAGAATGGCATAGCGACTTTCTTGCTTCCTCATTTCAGTTTACACTAGCCCCAGACGAAACACTTTATATAGAGCATTTTCAGCGAGGCGACCCACAGGATAGCCGTAGAAAAATGCGCTACGATATGCGGCTGCATATTGTAGTAGAGGGCATAAAATCACCCGAGGACTTTCTTTCTCGATTTAATGGGGAAATACTGTTTGACCTTGAAATGTCAAACGACCATAACTATTCGACTGTATGGTGGTATAATCCCGGTACGTTTAGGTTTTGCGACTTAAATCTCTTTCCTCGCTCACAATATAGCAGGAGTAAGTGGCAAAGACTGCTCTTTTTTCAAGACGAAAATGGTATTATGGGTGCAAAATTTGAGATACACGGCTTAAAGTCGCAGGAGCTTGGGGAAACCATGACTAGAATGTTGTTTAAATATCTTCCAAGCATATGGATTCATCCTTTTTTTATCGTGCCTGTTCTCATTCAAGTATCGTTAATCCTTTTTGTGGTTAGGCGGAGTGTTTGCAGTCGGAGATTGAAAGAGTGGTAGTAGTTATTAGGGGAGTAGCAACGTGATTATATTTATCTTGATTGCATCATTTTATTTATTGATAGTAATGCACCTGTTCATTAAGGAAGATTACTCTATGTTGAGGATTTTCTTTGTGGGGACATTGTTTGTAGTGACGTTTTTTGCTATGCTTTTTGGTATAATTGTTCACAACCGTGTTTTAATAGAGGACGTTAAAATTAAAAAGCAACGGCATATCGAAGAAATAACATCAGCGTTACAGTTTGAAATTGCACCGCATGAAACACTGGAAGTGCAAAGATTCTATAAGGGCGGTAAGGATACTGGATTAAGTCTATATATCCGAATAGGGGGAGTGCAGTCCGTAGACGATTTTATATCTCGACTGCGTGGAAATATACACGAAATAGACAGTACCAACGAATATAATCCCTATTTTCCTTACCACGACATTTTAAGTGAGTATGCTATAGATAGATTCGCCCCTTTTACTGATAGCTTTGGGCGTGTACGCTCTATTCAAAGCACTCTCATGTTTTTTTCGGATAGAGATGAAATATATTCGTTGTTTGTTTTGAATGTTCCTAGCGGCGCTCCGCTCCCTTGGGAGCTTGGAACGGCAATAGACATTTTAAATGAATACTTTCCAAGTATTTTGCTTAATCCGTTTTTTATTGTACCCTTTCTTATTCTAGTGGCTTCAACTGTTTTCTTGATTATTTATATTATTCACAGGCGTAAATATGGATATTAAAGCCAATAAAAGGGGCGGGATTTTTTTGACTATTCAAAACGGAAACAACAACGAGCCTTTCCTTATACTACCATGACAAGCGGAGAGCGTACGGCAGGTTGCTTCGCAATACTGATGGGCTTTCCTGTATTTCTTGCGGTCATGTTTGTTTCATGGTTTCCGAATACCCCCGATTCAATCGAAATACAGTATTTTAGGGAAGCACACCACAAGGAAGCAATCGCAGCGGCATTTCAATTTGAATTAGCCCCATATGAAAGGCTTTTTGTAACAGATTTTCGCCCTAGTACACGAGATAGAGGGCCTTGTTTGGAAATCAAGATAGAGGGCGTAAAATCTGTAGAGGATTTTATGTTGCGGATTAGTGGTGATGTGGTTGAGTATGCTATAGGGGAGTTTAAATCTTTAACGAGTAATAGTAGCATTGCTTTCTTCTTTGACGAGCGAGGGCTACTAAACGCAACACTTCTCTTAAACGTACCAAGCTCATCACCACGCACTCCCGAGATAAGGGAAGCACTTAGAGTTTTGCATAGCTACGTCCCTACTCGTGCGTGGTATAGCCGTCCTGTTTTCGTTATACCGTTCTCTATTCAAATGGGCTTAGTTATTTTTGTGATTGTCAGCACTATCCGTAATAGAAGCTGGGAGGATTGGGGGCGGTTGCGGTGAAGTTGCATTTAGCCAAAAACAGCGAGGAAAAGTGGAAAAACTTTAAGGATAGTTTGTTTTAGCAAAACGCAACCATTCAAAAAACCACGCAAAAAATTTTTCTAAAATTTTTCTGAAAGAGAGTTGTAGACAAGTGACCCTTTTTTGTGTATTATAGAGAATGTTAGAATACTGGCAAGCTAAAATAAAATTGGTCGGGGGGTCCCGTGTTGAATATTGATGTAGATACTTCTAGGGAGCTTAGCGCAAGAATTAAGGTAATAGGCGTAGGCGGCGGCGGAAACAACGCTGTTGACCGCATGGTGGACGCAGGTGTCCAGGACATTGAATTTATTTCCGCGAATACTGACAATAAGGCCTTGACGAAGTCTAAGGCTTCTGTTCGTATACAGCTTGGCGAAAAGCTCACGCGCGGTCTTGGGGCGGGCGGAAAGCCCGAGGTAGGCCGCCGCGCCGCAGAGGAAACACGCGACGTAATCGCCAACGCCATAGACAATACGGAGCTATTGTTTATAACTGCGGGCATGGGCGGCGGAACAGGCACGGGCGCCGCGCCAGTTATTGCCAGTGTGGCAAAGGAAAAAAACGTGCTTACTATCGGCGTTGTTACCAAGCCCTTTGCTTTTGAGGGCGGGCCGCGTATGCGTAACGCGCTCGAAGGCATTGCCGAGTTCCGCAAAAACGTGGACACGCTGGTAATTATTCCCAATGAGAAGCTGCTTTCCACCATAGGCGACGATGTTTCCCTCGTGGACGCGTTCCGTTATGCCGACGAGGTTTTGCACCAGGGCGTAGTGGGAATAAGCGGCATAATCAGCGAGGGCGGGCTTATCAATGTTGACTTCGCCGACCTCGAAACGGTAATGAAAGACCAAGGCATCGCGCACATGGGCGTTGGCACTGCTTCTGGGAAAAATAAGGTAGAAACAGCCATAAAATCGGCTATCGAAAGCCCATTGCTCGAAACCTCGCTAAAGGGTGCGAAAGCCATAATCGTCTGCTTTGCGGGTGATTCTAGCCTAGGGCTAAAGGAAGTGGCTCGTGCGCAGGAATACGCAAACACGCTTATCGACCCCGATGCAATTATTATGTTCGGCGCGAGAATCGACGATTCGTTAAAGGACGAGGTGCGCGTTACGGTTATTGCCACTGGCTTGGACGAAAGCGCGACCCCGCAAACAGCCTCGCGTGCCAGAGCCGCCGACCCATACCATCAGCCGCAACGTAACAGCTACAACGATACGCCGCCTAATATCCAAACCGCCGAGCGTGAAGAATTGCCGCCTATACGCGAGTCTACTTTCCGCTTGATTGGCGAGGAATCAACGCCGCAGTTTTTGCGTGATTGGAAGAAGCGGCCTGAGCGGAATTAGGGCGTTGTTCGTTTTGTCCGACTGGTAGATTGATGTTTTGCGGTTATGCAAAGCATTGATTTGTTGTGGGAATGTTATCTTGAAGCCTTAACGGCTTGTGGGAATACGATGTTGGAATGCGGATTTTTGCAGATTTGGCGGATTAAAACATTGGAAACACGGATTTAACGGATTTTCGCAGATTTGGCGGATTCGTTCGTGCAAATTCGTGTTGAAGGACTCGTTTGTTAAACCATTTGAATTTGTTAAACCACTGGGGAAATTGCAGGTTCTTGTAGGGGACGGATTTATCCGTCCCGAGGTTACCTCGTTCTGCGTTAATTTCGCAGATTTGGCGGATTCGGTCGTGCAAATTTGTGTTGCAGAAATCATTTGTTAAACCACTGGGGAAATTGCAGGTTCTTGTAGGGGACGGATTTATCCGTCCCGAGATTACCTCGTTCTGCGTTGGTCGGCGTGCGGTGTTGTCTAAGAAAACCACTTAGACAACACCTTACTGCCTGCTTAATGGACGTTGCCCGCTTCTAATTGATAAACGTGCGTACCTCGGGACGAGTAAACTCGTCCCCTACAAAGAACAATGATACTGCGACAAGCGTACGAAGCCTAAATGTGTGAATATGCGGATTTAGTGGATTTGCACGGATTTATGCGGATTTAAAAGCAATGTCAAAGAAAAACGCACGAATGTCAAAAGCGTGTAGATTTTTTGGTTTCAATGATTAAACACGGATTTAGCGGATTTACACAGATTTAAGCGGATTTTTGCACGAACGAATCCGCGTAATCCGCGAAAATCCGTTGAATCCGTGTTTGATTTATACATTTTGGCTTTGTGCGTTTGTCGTAGGGGCTTCGCCCCTTTTCTCCGACTGTCCGTTGGTGTTTTGTACTTAACGTAAAACATCAACAATAATTCTGCATAAAAATTTATAAATAGTCCAACCTAGACTTATTAAAGTAAGAAGTTGTTTTCATAGCCAAATGTCGAAGCGGCGGAAATTTGACCGCCGAGCCAAGACAGCAGAAAACAGCTTCCAAGACTAGGAAGGACTTTTTTGTATGAAATTTTACAGAGTAGTGACCCTCGTGCTTGCGGCGGTGTTTTTTCTAAGCATAACGGCAAACGCCACTGTTTCGGTGGATTCTAAGGCGAGCTTGTTGATGGAAGCGGAAACGGGCAAAATCTTGCACGAACATAACGCACACGAAAAACTCGCGCCCGCAAGCGTAACAAAGGTTATGACAATGCTTCTGATTTACGAGGCAATCGAGCAGGAGCGAATACAGTGGGACGATGTCGTCACCGTGAGCGCGCACGCCGCTTCTATGGGCGGCTCGCAAATTTTTCTCGAACCGGAGGAAAAGCAAACAGTGCGAGATTTGGTGAAATCTGTCGTTATTGCTTCCGCGAATGATGCCGCGGTCGCTATGGCGGAATTTGTCGCGGGTAGCGAGGAAGCCTTTATTACGCAAATGAACAACAAGGCGCGAAGCCTTGGCATGGAAAATACAAATTTCGTCAATGCGTGCGGACTGGACGCGGACGGGCATATAACGACTGCGTACGACATCGCGCTTATGTCGCGCGAGTTGATTTTGAAGTATCCGCAGGTGTTCGAGTACGCAAAAATTCGGCTCGACAAGATTATTCACAAAACGGCGCGCGGCGAGGAGGAGTTTGGGCTAACCAACACAAACCGCCTAATCCGTAGCTATTCCGGCGCGACCGGGCTAAAAACCGGCTCGACTGCGCAGGCGTTGTACTGCATTTCTGCCACGGCGGAAAAAGAGGGTATGCAGCTGATTGGCGTTGTGCTGGGCGCGCCAGACCCTGTTACACGATTCGACAGCGCGATGAAGCTGTTCGACTACGGCTACGCAAATTACGCGCTGATTGCAAAGGAAGAAACTGGCACGCCCATGGGCGAGGTGAAAATTTACAAGGGCAGCGTGGAAACCTCGCCCGTGGTAATAAAAGAGCAGGTAAACATGGTCGCGCCCAAGGGCAAGCATGTGTCGCTAGACGGCGAGGTGGTGCTGCTCGAGTCGCTAGATGCGCCGATTTTGCAGGGGCAAACGGCTGGCGAGGTGATTTATACGTGGGAGGGCAGCGAGGTAGGGCGTAGCGAGCTGATTATTCCGCAGGATATTGAGAAAGCGTCGGTTGGCATTATTATGGATAGAATGTTTAAGCGGTGGTATGCAGGGGCATAGCCCCATTTCACCGCTGTACTGTGGTGGGAATGTCGTCCCGAGCCTTTAGGTTGTTTTGTGTGGTGTGGGAAAGAGTGGGCAAAATGTATAACTTCGTTGTTTAGTTTAAAAGAATTTTCACACAGAGGCACAGAGGCACAGAGGGCGAGAGGCATATCAGACAATCGAGCGGAAATTTTAATTTCTGTCGGCATGTCTGCTGTGCTTCTCGCCCTCTGTGCCTCTGTGCCTCTGTGTGAAAATTTTTTACAGTAAAGTGAGTACGGTGTAAATGTATTCCCGAGCTTGATAATCATAAATAATAGAACACGGATTTAACGGATTTACGCAGATTTTGCGGATTGGCTCGTGCCAAATCAAAATCTGCGTAAATCTGTAAAAATTCGTGTTTTATTGTTTTTATATGCTTACACGTTGTTAAGGCTTCGAGGCGATATTCCCACCAAGCTACAGTCGGAGAAAAGGGGCTATGCCCCCACCAAGCTACAGTCTGAGAAAAGGGGCTATGCCCCTCTTATTTTAAGCTCGTGTTTTAATGCGGTTTGCAGGATTGCAGAGAAATTAACGCCTGCCCTTTCCGCTTCGGCATTTAGCCAAGACGGTATTGTGCAGTTCTTTTTTACGGCTCGCAGGTCGTTTTTGCGGCGATATTCCGTAAAATCGACATCAACAAGGGTAACAATATCGGTGTCGTTTTCTTTCTTAATGTCGCATAATGCGGTGGGTGTGGGCAAGGCTTCGTTTTCGTCCTCCATGTCGATACCCATTATTCCTATTGCATCACGCGCCATTTCTATTGCTTCCACTTCGGTTTTGCCCTGTGTGTTGATGTCAAAATCGGGTATTGATACGACAATATGGGTGTTGCCGTTGCTTAATAAAATCGGGTATGCGGCTTTCATACTAACCCTCCTGTTTTTTTGACTCGCCTTTGGCGATTTTACATGTGCGAGTTTACACTGTCTTTTTGCTCGCCTTTGGCAGTTTTTCATGTGCGAGCTTGCACTACTTTAAATTACGTCGCTTGATAATGGCTTTGGCTAAGGCTTTCGTCCGTTTCTCTGTGCCGTACGATAGATTCACGCTCTTTGCCTTTTACGTATATGTCGTGGTTTGAACCATGTCTTTTAAATTCCCAGCCGTTGCGGTTTAGCATGGCAACTAAATCCTTTGTTTTCATACATAAACCACCTTTCAATTATATTAGTATACGCCTTTTATACGCATATATCAAGGGGGGGCATAGCCCCTTTTCACCGCTGTACTGTGGTGGGAATGTCGTCACGAGGTACGCACGCAATTGAGGGACAGGCAACGTCCCATCAATTTGGTACGTGCAAACCTCGGGACGAGTAAACTCGTCCCCTACAAAACCCCCACGACAAACGCACGAACGGCAAACGCATGAACGGTAAAAGCGTGTAAGTTCCTTGTAGGGGACGGATTTATCCGTCCCGAGGTACGCACGCAACTGAGGGATAGGCAACGTCCCATCAATTTGCTACGTGCAAACCTCGGGACGAGTAAACTCGTCCCCTACAAAAACCCCACGACAAACGCATGAACGACAAATGCACAAACGGCAAACGTGCGAACAACAAACGCACGAACGACAAACAACAACCGCATGAACGGCAAACGCACAATCGCATGAACGGTAAAAGCGTGTAAGCTCCTTGTAGGGGACGGATTTATCCGTCCCGAGGTACGCACGCAACTGTGAGGGATAGGCAACGTCCCATCAATTTGCTACGTGCAAACCTCGGGACGAGTAAACTCGTCCCCTACAAACCCCCCCAAACAAAAAAATACAAAACCCCCAAACAAAAAAATACCCCCCCCCAAAAAAAAACAAAAAAACGGCACACGCCGTTTTTTTGTAATTAAATATGGGGATGGATAAAAGGGGGTATTGGCTATTGTAGGAGCTGTAGGATAGAAGATGGTAGCTGATTTGCTTGTGCGAGCATTGATATGCCTGCTTGTTGTAGGACTTGTGCGGAGGTAAAGCGCATCATTTCTTTTGCCATGTCGGTGTCGCGTATTCTTGATTCTGCGGCGGAGAGGTTTTCGGAAGAAATGTCGAGTGATTGGCGTGTAAATTCTAGGCGGTTTTGGATTGCGCCTAGCTGTGCGCGTTGTCCGTTTACTACGTTTTCTGCTACCTTTATTAGGTCGAGCTGTTCGGAGATAGGAATACCGCTGTTATGGCGTACGTCTATAAGCATAGCGAGGTCGCCGCGTCCGCCGCCGAGTATACCAGTGTGCATACCTTTAAGCTGTAGTATCATGCCCTGCATAGAGTTTGCGCCTATTTGGAACCACATGGCGTTAGACTCAAGGTTTACGTCTGCGAGTACAGCCATTGCGGAGCTTAGCAAGCCTTCGAGGGTGTTAAGTGTGGGACCGTCCCATGTACCACCCGCAACAAAGTCGGCATACTCGGGGTTAGGTATAGTTGGTTCATATGGGTTTGTTAGTGAGGGGTCTAATATTTGCGGTGGGTCATCAAGGAACTCATACGTGCCAGGTACCCAAAAGTCTGTAGTGCCTATCTGTATATAGCCCGTCATATCAAAATCGGGGTCGGGAACTAAAGGAGCGGCAGGGTCTTGAACTTGCGGGATAGTCGCATGTATAGTTAAGTTTTCCCTTGTCCACGCTCCTGCACCGCCGTTTGCATCAGCAATCCAGCCCCAGTCAGCACCAGGACTATCAGCAGCTGCGGACGTAGTATCCCACAAGGTAGTATCTGTTAAGTCGTAGTCGTCCTCGTTAAAGAAACCTCCGCCAACAGAAACCCAAGTACCAGGAGCGTTAATCGTAACATCTGGGTCGGGAATTTGAGGTACACCACCAGCTACCGCTATAATTACATCGTTATCAACCCAACCAAACCCTGCACCTAGATGGCTAAAGTCTGTATAATTAGGGTCGTTAATCATGTTAAGAGGGTCATTAGCCCAATCAACGTAGTCGGGATTAGGTATTGTAGCCGTGTGCGGATTGGTTGTATTTGTCGCATTTGTCCAACCTACTAATTTTTCTTGTATAAAATCGTTTAAGCCTTGAATATCGTTACTATCAATAGCTCCCAAGTCTGCAAGCAGGCTACCTGCGGCAGGTGCGCCGAGTGTGCCGATTTTGCCGTCAGCATCAACGCCGAGTATCATTTCTTGTAGACTTGTTATTTCCGCAAGACCGCCAGTAGCATCGTCAAACCAAGCATCAACCGTGCTTTCTAGGAATACGCGAGAGCCGTCATTGTTTACGGCATCTTTACCGCCCAATGCACGAATTTGGTCGGACGTAGTAGTAAATAGCTCCTGTGCCGCCGCTAGAGAAGTACGCAAAAGACCGTCTGCCCTGTTTTGGATATTGCGTAACTCTTGTTTTTCAGCATCTGTAAGTATGCCGTTTAGGCTACTAAAGTCTAATCTGTCGGGGTGGAAAATAGCATCTCTTTCGGCAGTGCTTATTTTGTCGGGGTCGCCGTCGGGAAGCGCTACTAATCTATCGGATATACGGCGCGCAAGGTCATTAAGCCCATTTTGCAGCCCAATCATTTGCTCGCGCATACTGGTGTGGTTCATGTCGTTGGGGTTTGGGTGTAAACCGCCTGGGCCTACTGTCGCGCCTGGGTGAGGCAAGCCAATAACGCGGGCTTGTTGGAACAGCATCCACTGCAAGCTAACTGCGCTTGTTGGGCCGCCGCCGCCTGTTAGGCCGCCGTCGAGTAATGTACGAGTATTAAACTGTGTACGGAAAGTAACGTCATTGATTTCCGTCATAAGCTGGTCGATTTCTAATTGAATCATATTGCGGTTGTCGGGCGTATTGGTATCGTTGGCGGCTTGGACAATAAGCTCGCGTATGCGGATAACCATATCGCTTATGGTTGACATCGCGCCCTCGGCGGTTTGAATAAGCCCTACGCCGTCCTGCGCGTTGATAGAGGCTTGGTCAAGCCCTCTTATTTGCGCGCGCATTGATTCGGAAATCGCAAGACCTGCGGCATCGTCCGCCGCGCTGTTTATTCTGTAGCCGGAGCTAAGTCTTTGCGAGGATTGCCTTTGCTGTAGGCCTGTGTTGGTTAAATTCCTGTGCGCGTTGAGCGCGAATACATTTGTTCTTACTACCATATTAGACATAGTGTACCCCCATCGTCCATAATAATAATTGCTCCTTGGCGTGTCTGCTGTTGTTTTGTTGCCCTTGTACTGCTTGTATTTCTTGTGGCAGAACACACTCGTAATTCATATATCGGCACAAACTTTATTTTTCTTTAGTATAAATTTAAAAAAATATAAAAAAAATTTTTTGGTGCGAGAACGTAATACAATGTGTTAAAATAATAGCGAGGTGATTTTATGATTACACAGGTAGCAAAGTGGGGCAACAGTCAAGGAATACGCATGGATAAGATATTATTGCAAAATTTGGGCTTGCGTATCGGCGATACGGTCGAGATTTCTAAAAAAGGCGAGGAAATAGTCATAACACCTACACAGGATATTGACTTGCTTCTGCAAAACTATGAACGACCCGATGATGGGTGGGAGGATATTGCACCAGTGGGGCGTGAGGTATGGTAAGCCAAGGCGATATAATCATAATCAATTTATCCCCAACAAAGGGACGAGAGCAGTCGGGGGAACGCCCCGCGCTTGTAATCAGCAACACAAAATATAATAAAAAAAGCGGCTTTGTGTTGGCTTGCCCGATAACAAGCACAACAAGGGCTATAGATGTTCGTGTTCCTCTCGATAGCAGAACAAAAACACAGGGGGACATACTGTGTGAGCAGGTTCGCATGATTGATTTAACGACACGCCCTTACCGTATAATAGAAGCTGTGCCGCGAGATATACTTCAAAAGGTGTACAAGGTAGTTAATTTGCTTATTATGCCGAGTGCCTGACTTGTACCGAACAAATGTTCCCATTGACAGGCAATACCCTCTTACCTTACACTCTTCTATAACTATCTCTATCTCGATTTTCATTAAGGGTGTGCATAGGCAATGGAGTGCATTGTTATAAATGGGCAAAACCCCTTACGCGGCAAAATAAGCATAAACGGCGCGAAAAATGCCGCTGTTGCTATTCTTCCTGTTGCTATCGCGGCGGGCGATGTTTGCATAATTGATAATGTGCCGCAAATAGAAGATGTTGCTTGTATGGTAGAGGCCATGGAATCCATGGGCGTAATCTGTGCAGAAATGACTAAACATACATTATATATAGACGCGCGAAATATGACTAGCCAAACGCTAAGTGAACGGCTCGCGCAAAATCTGCGCGCCTCGTATTATTTTATGGGCGCAATGCTCGGGCGTTTTAAGCGAGCCGAGGTACCCCTGCCAGGCGGCTGCGATTTGGGCGCAAGACCTATTGATTACCATCTAAAGGGCTTTACCGCCCTTGGCGCGACATGCACTACCGAGCATGGCACAGTAAAGCTGCACGCGGAAAAATTAACGGGCGCGAATATTTATCTCGACTGCCCGAGCGTAGGCGCGACCATCAATATAATGATGGCGGCTGTTTTTGCCGAGGGCAAAACGCTAATTGAAAACGCCGCAAAAGAGCCGCACGTAGTAGATGCCGCCAGCTTTTTGAACAAGCTCGGCGCGAAAATACACGGCGCAGGTACAGCTACCATAAGGATTACGGGCGTTCCTGCCTTGGGCGGCGGCGAGTACACCGTCCTGCCAGACCCTATAGAAGCGGGTACATATATGATAGCGGCGGCAATAACCGCAGGCGATGTAACCGTAGAGAATATTATTCCCAAGCACCTGGAAACAGTTTCCGCCAAGCTAAGGGAAACAGGCTGTATTATAGAAGAAGGCGAGGACTGGCTAAACGTAAAGGGAATCGAGAGCTTACGTCCCTGCGAAATAAAAACGGCATATTACCCAGGCTTTCCTACAGATTTACAGCCGCAAATAGCCGCGCTGTTGTCCGTAGCCAACGGCATAAGCCATGTTACAGAAAATGTGTTTGAGCAACGCTTCCGCTATGTGGGCGAGCTAAAACGGCTAGGCGCGCATATCAAAATGGCAGGGCGTACGGCTGTGATAACAGGGCCGCGCTTGCTTACTGGGGCGCAGGTGTCGGCTACCGATTTACGCGCAGGGGCGGCGCTGGTAATCGCTGGCTTAAACGCCAAGGGGCAGACGGTAATTACCAACGTGGAGCATCTCGACCGCGGCTACGAGGATTTAGAGGGGCGGCTGCGCTCCCTCGGCGCGGATATTACGAGGTGTAGTCAGCTGCCGAGTGCAAGCCAATGAAGTTTTTCACAATAGCAAGCGGTTCTAGCGGTAACGCATACTACGTGGGGCTTGGTTCGCAGCATTTTTTGGTGGACGCGGGCGTAAGCGGAAAGAGAATAGAACACGCGTTGCACAAAATGAATATTAGGCACTTAGATGCCATTTTTATAACGCACGAACACCGCGACCATATAGAGGGGGCGGGCGTGACGGCGCGGCGTTTTAATACCGCCGTATACGCCACGCCGCTTACATGGCAGTATTTTTCACGCAATCGTAGTCTAGGCAAGCTAGGCGAAAACCAAGCGCGCATAATAGAGCCTGACAATCCGCTGATTATCGGCGGCGCGGAAATTACCGCCTTTGATATTCCGCACGACGCTTCACAGCCTGTGGGCTATTCTTTTCATGCCACGGCAAACCAAAAGGAAAAAATAGTAATCGCTACCGACCTAGGACACGTCACCGATTCCATTAAAGAGAAGCTAAAAAACGCGCGAGTAATTTTATTGGAAAGCAACCACGACCCCGAAATGCTGGAACGCGGCAGTTATCCGCGCTTTCTTAAAACGCGTGTAGCAAGCAAGTACGGCCATTTGTCCAACGCGCAGGCAGGAATGTTGCTTGCCGAGGTGGTAATTCCAGGCAAAACGCATGTGTTTCTCGCGCATTTAAGCGACGAGAACAATACGCCCATGCTCGCGTTCGACACGGTACAGCGCGTACTGGACGGCAATAATATCACCCTCGGCGGCCTAAAAATAGCGGAGCGTAATATACCTGGGGCGATGTTTACCTATGGATAGCTTCACCCCTGCACAATTAGAAGCAATCAACACCAACGCCGAGGAAATTCTAGTTTCCGCCGCGGCAGGCTCGGGCAAAACCGCCGTGCTTACACAGCGAATCATACGGCATATTACACAGGGCGTGTCCTTGGACAGGCTACTTATAGTCACATTTACGGAAGCGGCATCTGCCGAAATGCGCGAGCGTATAGAAAAGGGACTGCACGAGAATGGGCTGTATACGCAGTCTGCATTGCTTCCCGTGGCGGATATTTCCACGATTCACTCCTTTTGCCGCAAGCTAATTAGAGAAAATTTCCAGCAAATAGACATTGACCCTGCCTTTAAAATAGGGGACGATGCCGAGCTTTCGCTTATAAAGTCGCAAACGCTCGACCAGATTTTTGAAACGGAATACCAAGAGGGCAACGCCGATTTTATCGACCTTGCGGACGTTTACGGCGGAAAAACCACGGACGGCAGACTGGAAAGCCTTATTTTGGGCATTTATGAGTTTATACAAAGCGACCCCTTTCCCAAGGAGGCGGCAAGGCGTTATGCCTTGGCGTTCGAGGGCTTGGGCGATATAGACGGCACTAGCTGGGCGAAAATCGCGCGCGAGGAGCTTATTTTTGGCGTGGAATCGGCGTATGATTCCATTTGCCGTGCCAGTACGCTTGCCCCAGAAAAATACATAGACAAGCTGTCGGACGAAAAAAAAATGCTGTCGGATTTGTTACAGCTTTGCCGTAAATTGACATTTGGCGAGCTATATACCGAGTTTTCGCAAATTTCGTGGGGGACATTGCCGCGAATTACCGCAAAGGACGAGGTCGCGCCCGAGGACAAGGAGCGCGTGCAACGCATACGCAACAAGGCGAAAGACCGCATAAAAAAGCTAGTGAAGGGCGTTTTTTTCGCGCCGCCGGAAAAAATATTAAGCGACCTGCAAGCACTCGCGCCACGCATAAACGCGCTTATTCGGCTTACCCTGCGTTTTTATGACGAATACGCCATGGAAAAACGCGCGAAAAATATAATGGATTTTTCCGATTTGGAGCATTTTGCTATACAAATTCTTTACCCGAACGCGCCCGAGGATATGTCGCCTGCCGAGGGGATTCACAAATATTATGAGGTGCTAATTGACGAGTATCAGGACTCCAATGAAATACAGGATTTAATACTGTCTGCCGTGGCGGAGCGGCGTTTCCTTGTGGGCGATGTAAAGCAGAGCATTTACCGCTTCCGCCGTGCAAACCCCGAGCTGTTTTTGAAAAAGTACCGCGAGGGCAAGAACTGCATACATCTTTCGCATAATTTCAGAAGCCGCCCCGAGGTTTTGCGCGCGATTAACTTTTTTTTCGAGCAACTGATGTGTACCGCGGTGGGCGATGTAGAATATGACGATAACGCCGCCTTACATGCAGGGCATGAGAGCTACGAAGCTAAGCCGACATCAAAAATGCAAATCGAGGTGGCGGAGTATTTTGAGGATAGCGAGGACGAGGAAGCAGGCAGTAAGGTGTTGTCTGCGACAACACCGCACGCCGACCAAAGCGAGCCTATAGGCAAAATAATCGCAGAAACGCGCGTAATCGCTAAATGTATTAAAGAGCTATCAGACGAGTACCAATTCGGCGATATTGCGATTCTGTCACGCAGTATTTCCAATATATCCAACGAGGTAATACGCGAATTAAAAAAACACGGCATAGATGCAATAGCCGACAAAAACGAGGATTTTTTTGAACGGCAGGAAATAAAGGTAATGACCGCTTTTTTGCGAATAATCGACAATCCGCGGCAGGATATTGAGCTGATTACCGTGCTTTGCAGCCCTGTTTATGAAATTACTGCGGACGAGCTGTTTCAAATCGCCAGTGTTAGTGACCCGTCACGCCAAGCAGAGCAACGAGAAAAGCCGCGTATGCAGGAAAGCGATTTTTACGAACGCGCCATGCTCGCGCTTTCGCAGGACATACCGCAAGCCCTGTGCGCCAAGCTGGAAAAATTTTTTGCCGATTTGGAAAAATGGCGTTCCGCAAGTGTGTACATGCCTATAAGCCGCTTGGTGGGCTTGGTGTACGACAGCACGCGCTACCCTGCGCATGTGGGCGGCCGTGCCGACGGCGCAGTCGCGCAAGCCAACCTGCGGCTATTGTTCGAGCGCGCAATCGAATTTGAGAACACTAGCATGAAAGGGCTGTTTCATTTTGTCCGCTATATCGAGCGGCTAAGCGCGGCGGGCATTGTTTCCAGCGCGGAGGAGCCGAACACCTCAGGCGGTAACAGGGTGCGGCTGATGTCCATTCACAAGTCAAAGGGGCTGGAATTTCCCGTTGTAATTTGCGCGTTTCTTGCCAAAAAATTTAATACCGAGGACTTGCGGCGGCCGGTAATTTTACATTCGCGCGAGGGCGTGGGCGCGTATTACGTGGACACGCGGCTACGCACTCGCGCCAATACGCTGGCGCGGTTTGGCTTGCAACGGCTTACCCACCGCGAGAATATGTCGGAAGAAATGCGTTGCTTGTACGTGGCGTTGACCCGCGCCAAGGAGCGGCTGATACTGACTGGCACGGTGAAGGACTACGGCAAGGCGATGGAAAAATGGAGCGATAGCGTGGCGACTGACGGACAAAGGACGTTGCCGCGTTCGGAACGTCAGAGCGCGGGGAGTTATTTGGATTGGTTGATGCCTTGTGTTATTTGTCGTGAGGGGGAGGCAAGGGGGATTTTTGAGATTAGGGTGCATGGGGGTTGGGGGGAGGATTTTCAAGGAGCAGGTGAAGCGGTTACGGAGCGTGGGGATTCCCGAGAAGCAAGTGAAGCGGTTGCGGAGATTGGGGCTTTGCTTGAAAATTCACAAGAAGCAATCGGAGCGGTTGCAGTACGTGGGGATTCACAAGAAGCAAGGGAAGCGGTTACGGAGCTTGGGGCTTTGTTTGGGGATTCCCAAGAAGCAAGCGAAGCAAGGCGTGGGGCTTTGCTTGGGGATTCACAAGGAGCAAGCGAAGCGGTTACGGAGCGTGGGGATTTCCAAGGAGCAAGCGAAGCGGAGCTTGGGGCTTTGCGTGGGGATTCTCAAGAAGCAAGTGAATTGGGCGTGGGTCGTGGCGTTGAAATTTCCCAAAAAATAGAAAAAATACAGCTAACGCCCCAAAAAGCCGCCCCTGCGTTGCCCTCAAAGCTGTCCATATCGGAAATAAAACGCCTATACGACATCACGCCAGACAGTAGCTTTATCAACGCCAACGAGGTACAACTACCCACCTTTGAGCCGCCGCAGTTTATCGCGGCTACTAGCGGCATTACCGCCGCCAAAATAGGCTCGGCGTTGCACAAAATCACGGAGCATATTGACTTTAGCGAGCATACAAGCATAGAAAAAATCAAGGAATTTATTGCGTTCCTGCGAGAAAAAAACCATATAACGGCGGAAGAATCGCAAATAATAGAGCCCGAAAAAATAAAAACGCTTACAAGCTCGCCCCTAGCACAGCGAATACGCAACGCGGCGGCAGGGCGGCGGCTGTTTCGGGAAACGCCGTTTGTGCTTGCGCTTCCTGCGGCGGAGCTGTATCCTAGCGAGGGTGTGGGCGGAAGCGAAGGCGAGGGCGGAAGCGAGAGCAAGGGCGAGGAAGCAAGCGAGAGCAAGAGTGAGAGAGCAAGCAAGAGCGAAGGCAAGGGAGCAAGCGAGGGCGGAAGCGAGGAAACAAGCGAAACCGAAACCATTCTAGTACATGGTATTATCGACTGCCATTTTGAGGAAAACGGCAAAATCGTACTAATCGACTTCAAAAGCGACAATATTCCCCCCACCGTAACAACAAAGGACTGGGCAAAAAAACATTATGTACAGCTAAAAATATACAAACAAGCACTAGAAAAAGCCACAGGCATGGAGGTATCAGAGGTGTTGTTGTACTCCTTTGCACGCGATGAGGTAGTTCAAGTCTATTTTTAAATTCTTTTGAACAATGTCAAATTTTTTGTTAAAGTATATAATTGAGAGATTGTTATATAATTTAGGTGAGGTGAGTGTCTGTGGTCAATAAAATATATTCTATAGGTTATTCAGGTCTGAGTATCCAAAATTTTGTTGAATTGCTAAGGCATAATGGAATACAAGTAGTAGTAGATGTTCGCAGTGTTCCATACTCGAAACACTTTGCCGATTATAATAAAGATAACATACAAACACTTTTGTATAGGTACGGTGTCCATTATCGTAATTATGCAAAAGAATTTGGGGCTAGACAGGAAGATACGAGCTATTATTCAAGCGAAGGCTTTTTAGACTTTGAAAAATTCTCTCTATCGGATAGCTTTATTTCTGGATTTAACAAACTTAAAGCTAGCATGGAAAAGGATTATACTTTTGTATTGATGTGTTCCGAAAAAGACCCTTTTGAATGTCATCGCTCTATAATGGTATCAAGAAATTTTCACACAATGGGGTATCAAGTCAATCATTTATTGCAAAACGGCTACGCTATTACACAGGAAGAAATAGAAAAAAGATTATTGGATAAATATTTTCCCAATAGAGCACAGTTGTCACTTGAAACAGTTTCAGATATAAGTACCCCCGAAGAAACGACAGACTTTTTAACACAGGCATATCGCAAAAGAAATTCAGAGATAGGTTATCGCCTACAGGAGGGAAAAAGATGAAATTGTATACTATAGGATTTACGCAAAAATCTGCCGAAGATTTTTTTGAACTAATTAAAAAAAATAAAATTGATTTGCTGCTTGACGTTAGACTTAATAATAAATCACAGTTAGCTGGCTTTGCAAAAGGTAATGATATGGCATACTTCCTAAGAGAAATTTGTCAATGTGACTATAAGCATTGTATAGAATTTGCACCCACGAAGGACATACTAGACGATTACAAGGGTAAAAAAATTTCATGGGGATATTACGAAAATCGGTACACCTCTCTCATAGAAAATCGTAAAGCACATCAAGATTTTTTTATACGCTTTGATAGCTTTAATAAAATATGCTTGCTCTGTAGTGAGCCTACGGCAGATAAATGTCATCGTCGATTATTAAGTGAAATTCTTAAAAAAAACAATAATGCAATAGAAATAAAACATATATAGGGGGATTTTTATGGAGCTGCTTGTTTTGGCAAAATCAGACAAAAAGTGCAATAATGAGGCGGCAGGGTTTTGTGTCGCAGGGGTAACAAGCGATGGTCGATGGGTAAGGCTTGTGTCAGATAAATATGGCGATGCCGTTCCCAAATCAAGCTGTCGTTCTTTTAACACAGAAGATACAGTTACTATCCCGAACCAATTTTTAACCCAAGCCCCACTTGATTTCCAACCTGAAAATTATTGGGTACATGATTTTAGGCTTATTCGTAGTTCAAATAGAGATATAGCATATCCAAAGACAGATACAGACCCTTTTATATTTTTTAATAAAAGACATTTTTTATACACAGATGAATTACGGTGTGGAGATAAGTCTTTATTTTTAGCCGATGTATATGACCTTTACATTTCTCGTGACGAGTATAAAAAATTTAAAGCAACCTTTATATATAATAATCATAGCTATGAAAAAATGTCTATTACAGACCCGTTCTATTACCGAGAGCAAAAAATTAGGCACGCTCATATAGTTATTAGTTTGCCACCTGAACCATGGAGACATCAACAAAGTGGTGAATACCTCTATTATAAATTTATTTCTGCAATTTATGAAATGCAATAAATTGAGGCGGTGTTGAAATGAAAATAATAATACAAGAACCACCGCAAAACGAGGAAGAAAGCATAATTTTTAATGTACGCTGTATAAGCGACAATATCTCGCGGGCAATCAACCTTATCAAAAGCCCCGATTGCCTTACGGTTTATATCAACGAGGAGGCGTTTATGCTGTCCGTGACGGATATTTTTTATGTGGAAAGCGTGGACTTAAAGACGTTCGTATACGCACAAAAGGCCGTCTATCGAAGCAAGCTAAAGCTCTACGAAATAGAGGAAGCCCTTAGCACAGGCGATTTTATCAGAATAAGCAAGCAGGTGATTGTCAACGTGAAAAAAATAAAAAGCGTTTCCCCCGCAGGGGATAGCCGTTTTCAGGCGGTTTTGGTGAACGGCGAAAGGGTAATTATTTCTAGGCAATATGTGCCCATACTTAAACAGCGGTTTGGGCTGTAGCCGACGGCTACTCGTAGGGGCGAGGCTTGCCTCGCCCGAGGTACGCACGTTCGTCAATTCGGGACGGGTAAACCCGTCCCCTACAAAAGGAGGTCGTTATGAAACTAAAAGAAGCGTTAAAATCCATATACATCAGCTTTTGCTCGATTGCCACGTTCCAACTGCTTTTTATTTCCTCTAGTGTATTCTGGAGCGACAATGAAATCTCCATGGACGCGGGCGGCTTGTTTAGCCTTGTCGTGATTGCCTTTTTTAGCTCGTTGCCCATATTGCTCTTTGTGCATAAGGAAACTATTTCGCGCGTGGAATTGGTCTTGCGTAAGGTAGCGCATTTTATTTTGACCGCCGCTGTCGTTTTTTCGTTGTTATTGTACTACGAATGGCTCGACACAAAAAACGCGCTGTTTACCGTTGTCTTTTTCCTGTTTTTGTATATCGCGCTGTATGTGTACCAGACATTGCGCGCGAAACGGCTCGCCGCACAAATAAACGAACGCCTAAACGCATTTCACAACGAGGAAAACGAAACTCACAGCGAGTAATATTGAAATAGAAAAATCACCTTGGTAAACTGCCCCCGAGGTGATTTTTTTGATACAGATAGAGAGCTTGTTCAAGGCCTACGGCAATATAAAAGCCGTAAACGGCATTAGCTTTAGCGTAAAAGAGGGCGATTTGTTCTCGCTGCTTGGTACAAATGGTGCAGGAAAATCTACGACTATAGGTATTCTCACGACCCTGCTCGCAAAAACGTCTGGAGCGGTCACTGTCGGCGGCATAGACGCAGCGAAAAACCCCGAAAGGGTGCGCGAGCTTATAGGCGTTGTGTTTCAAGAGTCTGTGCTGGACGACAAGCTGACCGTGAGGGAAAATTTGATGGTGCGAGGTAGCCTGTACGGCTTACGCGGCGCGAGGTTAAAAAGCTGCGTAAACGAAGCCATTCGCCTTACCGCGCTAGGCGAGCTTGACACGCGCCTGTATGGCAGGCTGTCGGGCGGCCAGCGTAGGCGTACCGACATAGCACGCGCGTTGGTTAATACGCCGCGCTTGCTTTTTCTTGACGAGCCGACCACGGGGCTTGACCCGAAAACAAGGCGCGATATTTGGCGGTTAATACGCAATTTGCAAAAATCGCGCGGAATGACGGTATTTCTCACCACGCATTACATGGAGGAAGCCGCCGAAAGTGACGACATTGTCATTATTCACAAGGGGGAAATAAAAGCGCGCGGCACGCCAACACAGCTTAAAGCCGCCTATTGTACCGACCTGCTGAAAATAACAACCACGGACGGCAGGTACAATGAGTATAAGCTACGAAGTACACTGGAAGCACTGCCGATAATAGAACGGCACAAAGAAAACATCGCAAACGTAGAAATTATCAATGGCACGCTTGATGATGTTTTTTTGAACCTTACAAGTGGAAAAAATTCGCTTTGCGAATTTTTTCCACCAACCGACAGCACAGCCGCCGCAGGCGGCATGAATTAGGAGGGTGTTAAATGTTAAAACGAAATATACTATTATTCTTCCGCGACAAGGCGAACGTCTTTTTCTCGCTTTTGGCGGTACTTATTATAATCGCGCTGTACGTATTATTCCTAGGCGGAATAATGGAGGACGGCTTGCGGCAACAGCTAGGCTTTGACGCGCCGCAGGCGGGCGTAGTAATCGCAAGCATAACGCTAGGGGGAATGGTCGCGGTGTCGAGCGTTACTAGCTGTCTTGGCGCGATGGGCATAAGCATAGCCGACAAGCAAGCCGCCGCAAAGGACTTTTTTACAAGCCCTGTTTCTCGCGGCAAAATCGCGCTTAGTTATATGCTCGGCTCTGCCGTGGCAGGGCTTATTATGAGCCTTGCCGCGCTTGCCCTTGTCCTGCTGTACCTCGCCGTCAAGGGCGCAGGCGTGCCAAGCTCCGCAGACCTCGCGCGGCTCGTCTTTACAGTAATTTTAAGCGTACTTTGCGGAAATTCCATAGGCACATTTTTTTGTTCCTTTATCAAAAGCCAAGGCGCGTTTACAGCGTTAAGCACAGTAATAGGCACGCTAATCGGCTTTTTGATGGGAATTTATATCCCCATAGGCTCGTTTCCCAACGCGGTGCAGTGGGTAATACGCTGCTTCCCCATGACCCACGCCGCAAGCATGTTTCGGCAGGTGTTAGCCGACAAACAGCTTGCGGAGCTGTTCGCGAACGCGCCGTCCCATGCGCTTGACGATTTTCGGGAAATGTATGGCGTGGTTTTGACTTATGGTGGGTTTACAAGTGGGTTTTGGTTTTCCGCAGGGGTGCTTGTTGTTAGTACGGTGGTGTTTTGTTTGGGGGGTGTGTGGCGGCTACAAAAATAAACAAGGCAATAACGCGGATAATGACTGCGTTATTGCCTTGTTTTGTGTGGTTTGTGTTAGGGGGTGTGGAAAGACGGTGGGGCAGTGGGTACATCGGCGGTGTCGGTGTTTACGCCCCACGAACTCGAATCGAAGCTATAGCTTGGTGGATCGTCACTGCCACCACCGCCACCACCGCTACTGTTAATTTGTACCGCCAAATCATCTAGTACGTCCATGGCTTCGTCGGCGAATTTGGGTGGCGAAATAAAGTTTGTATCCCCTCGTACATAACTGCCCGAAGAAGGAGGTGCTGCAAATAGTCCGTTAAAATCAGCTCCGCCGTTGTCTATTTCAATTTGTGTTTGTGCACCATCCGCATTTGCGAATAATCCGCCCATGGCGATACCCTTGCCGTCCTTGTCTTTACCCTCCATACGCAATTGTAGTGTGCCGCGTGCATAAAACTGGGGCAATTGGTTTGTCGACCATTCAGATGCCTTTATCTCACCATCTGGCATTGTATTTGCGGCAAAAACCGCGTTCATTAACACTGTGCCAGGCACTCCGTGGCTTTGGAACGACATGTTCTGTGTCGTTCCTACACTTACATTGTTCAGTGTTGTTCCGTCAGATACATTTACGGTTATGTTGCTTTGAGTAAAAATAAATGTTTCATTATTAGAGGAATTGCTTGATATAAACGGCTTAGGCTTAGGGTTAGAGTCAGCCGACCCTAGAAAGACAGGTATGTTTTGCCCCACTATACTCATACCCGAAAAATCACCCATGAGCGTTACACCACTACTAGGGGAATCAATAACCAAACGATTATTAGGAGGTACAGCCATTGTGTTAGCCATTGTGTTAGCAGAACCATTGCCGTTTATTCTAAGTCTACGTTCACCATCTATCATTACAACTTCGACTGTGTGTGCGGGACCTGGAACATTCGATGCCATGTGATAAGTGTCAGACCCATACGCCTTCTTGCGTATATCATTCCTTAGATTGTCTATAGCTGAAGTTAAGCTGTTCAAAGGTAAAGGGGTTGGGTAATTTGTGCCGCCATTAACCTTTGTTTTATTGTCCCCACCAACAGTTAGAGCTGAGGGTATAATTCCCCAAAAAGCTCCGTCTGCACTAGCACCGCCGTTTCCACCAGTCACATCAAACCCAAAATATACATCAAATTCGTCAAACGGAATAATAATGTCTTGTGTAATAGCTTGCGTACCCGAAACAGTACCCGCATAGGATTCAAAGGTTATATACGGCTTAATGCCTATACTTGTTTTCCATACTTCATATTCGCCAGCTTCATTAAGAGGGTGGGAGCTATCTTGTGCAGGGGTAGTTACTGTCACACCTGCAAGCCCAACTCGTAGCTTATCCGCATCTGCGCCTGTGCCTACCCTCGCTAGGTTAGCGTAGCCGGGCGTATTAAAACCGTCCATAGGAGCTGTTTCGTCCGCACCTACGAGCCAAAAATAAACCTCACTTGTACCCATGCTAGGTGTAGCAGAATGTGGCGCAGGTAGGCTAATAGCTCCGCTGATATAATCATGCACCGCGTTTCTTATTTTATCTTGAAAATTCT
Organism: Defluviitaleaceae bacterium; assembly: GCA_009777845.1. Classification (GTDB taxonomy): domain Bacteria; phylum Bacillota; class Clostridia; order Lachnospirales; family WQUN01; genus WQVC01. Next base: position 30,015 of record WRLD01000003.1, on the reverse strand, counting down.
CTGCATTAGCATCAAAGCTATTTACTAAAAAATCTTGCAAATCAGTACGATTAGGCGCGTTAGCTCCCGAGTGCGGAAAAGACATAAGCCGAGCGTTTACCGCCACCATTATATCTTCTGCCGCTTGCTTGGCGGCTTCTTGTACTGCACTGACCGAAAAATCGCTAACATCACTAACTAAGCCCACCATAGCCCTATTTATGGCAGATTCGGCGGCATAGTAGTGTCCGTCTAGGGTAGGTGTTGCGTTAGACATTTTCATGGAACGATTGGACACTACCACCATTAGTGTACCCACGGTAGCCATCATAATAATAAACAAAACCACCGTAGGCAGTGCCAAGCCGTTTGCCTTTCTTAGTTGCTTTTTCATAGTGAACACTCCTTTTTTTTATGCTTTATTTTCGCCGTATGTAACAAAATATCTATTGTGTTACATGCGGTATTTTACCTAGTAAAATCAAGGGCTTTTCGGGTACATATTTTTAAATTTCGGGCGAGCGGGGTAATACCCGCTCTTTTTTATGTGCTTTTTTACTGGCTTTTTTTGTGAATGTAACAGAATAGATATTATGTTACATTGTAAACCAAAAGACAGCCCCTACTTGTAAATATCTCGCCTATGTCCTGCCTTAACAACAATCACCTTACATATATTGTCTTGGATTTCGCATATAAGGCGGTATTTGCCCACCTCGTACCGCCAGTAGCCCTTTAGCTTGCCTGTTAGGGGCTTGCCGTGGGAGCGTGGGTCGTGCGGAGTAACGCCAAAATACTTTTTGATATATGCGGATATATTCTCTTGTGCAGACCTATCAAGTTTACAAAACTGCTTTTCGGCTTTTTTGGAAAAATCGAGAGTATATATCATAGGTTTAGTCGTTTCCTTATTTCCTCCCAAGGCGTTGTTTCCAGTGTTCCGTTTGCTTTTTCTCTTTCGTATTCTTGAATATCTCGCACATCTTCGTCATGCTCTACTTGTTCCCATTTCGTTCTAACCATGGGCTTCAACCTCCTAACAATGAAACGGTAAGAAATAGTTTGTTATAGTAAAAATATATGATACATTATACAAAAATGCCACAGGCGGAGGTGTTTGAACATCACGCCAAACCAAGGAGGACGACAGCATGTCGCTTACAGAGCCTATCCGTAGCCCCATAGCCGTGAGGAGGTTATTAAAGAGCCTGCAAAACCACCCCCGCAACTATGTACTTGTTTCGTTGTGTCTGCATACGGCGTTACGGATTTCCGATATTTTACGGCTTGGCACAAACGATGTCTACGACTTTAGCACAGGCAAGCCGTGCACGGAAATAAGCCTAACCGAGAACAAAACCAAGAAGCACAAGACAATTGCGTTGCACAAAAACGTGATTTCCGCACTGAAAAAGTACCGTTCGCAAGCAAAGCCAAACGCACCGCTTATACTAAACGCCCACACAGGAAACGCCATAAGCCGCGTACAAGCCTACCGCATTATCAGCCTAGCGGCAAAGGACATAGGGCAACGAATCTCTTGCCATTCGCTACGCAAAACCTTTGGCTACCATTCGTGGCAAAACGGCGTTTGCCCTATAATTGTAATGAACATATACAATCATAGTAGCATGAAAATAACCGAACGCTACCTCGGTATACAGCAAGACCACTTGAATACTGCTTATCTTGCTTTGAGGATTTGATGGTGTGTTGTTATAGTACCACTGCTTTATTTTATCGTCAACTATTTTTGTGAAGAATGGGGCGCGGATTTTGTGGGTTTTAAGGGCATGGAACGCGGATTTACGCGGATTTTCGCAGATTCCGCGGATTTTTTCGGGCTTGGCAGGTTTTCGCAGATTTTCCCACTAGCCAATCCGCGTAATCCGTGAAAATCCGTTGAATCCGTGTTTGATTTACGTATTTCGGCTTTGCGCGTTTGTCGTGGCAAAGCCATTTTTAATTATCCGCATCTGTTTCACGGACGTTAGTAATAATTTCTTCAAAGGTAAGCCCCTCGTGTAGCTTGTCACGTTCGGCGGTATAGTCGCCATGTCCTGTGTCAGACAGACAACCAAAACAGCAAACGTCCATATAAATACGCAAGTTTTATCACTTCCTCCTAGTAAAATAAGCCACCGCGCCAACTATCCCTGCGGCGAGTAGTATCATGGCGATTCCTGTCAACCAAGCGGAAAATCTATCCTCGCCCTCGGCGTTGTTATATCCGCCTGTTGGCGTGGACGCGGTTGGTGTTCCGCGTGTTGTTTCTTGTGCGGTTTCTCCTACGGCTTCGCTCGTTTCGCTTGTTTCGCCCGATTCGCTCGTTTCGCCTGTTTCGCCTACTTCCCCGAACACCTCACCTACTTCCCCCACTCCCCCGACTTCCCAGTCCGCACCCATTCCCATATCCTCATCAAACACATACCCGTCCTCCTCAACTGGCATATCCGGCACGACAAACGTGATTTCCAGTGTGGTAAACGGCCGCAGTGCGGTCACGTCATAGGTGTCGTAGTCACATTCCGCCCATCGACATGTTACGGCAAATTTCATGTAATCGGGTTCGTCGCTGTGAAAATGCCATTGGTCGCGCCCGCCTAGGTCGCGGCCGTCTACTATAAAGCTGAGAATTTTCATGTGAGATGTCCTTGCGGCGGCACGCCCCGAAACGAGAATATCGGTGTCGATAGCTACGCGCGAGCCTGTGAAGCGGACAGGCTCGTCAAAGGTCATGTAAATAATCGCTTCCTGCCCGATGGAAAAGCTGACGGACGCGTCCTCGCGCATGTTCGTGTTGGGTAGCGGTGTGCCATCTCGGTATGCCAGCTCGGCAGTAAGCATGGCGTTATGCACATCAAACGCGCCGAGGACATTAAGCGGCGCAACAACTAGAATAAAAATTTGTACAGCTAAAACAAGTTTTTTCATAAGAAATTTTCCTTTCTTGGAGGTTTATTGTATTATGGGGGTATTATAACAGAAAAAAGGGCGCTCGCAATGGCATTTAAGCTAACAAAAACATCATACCTGTTCCCGCCGCCGTCGCTTGCCGACCCTGATGGGCTTTTGGCGTTTGGCGGCGATTTGTCGGTCGGGCGTTTGTTGTCGGCGTATTCTAGCGGAATTTTCCCGTGGTACAATCCTGGCGACGAGCTTTTGTGGTGGTGTCCGCGCGAGCGTTTTGTTATTTTCCCCAAGGAAATACACGTTTCGCGTAGCATGAAAAGGCTAATACGCGCAAACGAATATGAAACAAGGCTCAACGCCGATTTTGCGGAAATAGTAAAAAACTGCCGACAGCTGCGCGAGGGCGAAACGTGGATTTCCGACGAAATAGAAACGGCGTACGCCGCGCTTTTTGGCGAGGGGTACGCGGCTTGCGTGGGCGTGTACAAGGACGGCGTATTGGTGGGCGGCTTGTACGGTGTGGCAATCGGGCAGTGCTTTTTCGGCGAAAGTATGTTCTCTAAAGTAAAAAACGCCTCTAAGCTGGCGTTAATAGCGTTGTGTAAGGTTTTGGACGAGCATGAGTTTTTGTTTGTGGACTGCCAGTTTCATACGCCGCATTTGGAAAAAATGGGCGGGCGGTATATTTCTTGGTTGGAGTATAGTCGGTTGTTGCGGGCTGGGGTGCGGTGAGGGGTGAAGCGTGGGGGGGCAAATGCCGCCTGCAGCGGCAAGCCGCTACTTCGTAGCGGCGTAAAAAGTGGCGAAGCCACTTTTTATTTGCCCCCCTTCCCCAGCCACGCATTAACCGCCACCAAATAATGCACAGGAAAACCATTCCTATTAGGCACAATATAATCACGCTCAAACGCCGAATAAGGAATCGACTTCCTGCCGCCCTTTAGCGAAGCCCGATAATACTCCGCCAAATTCTCCCCAGGCAACAAAAAAACCTCGTTTTTCACTTGAAAATGCACAAGAATAAAGCTAAGTCCCTTTTGCGCGTGGAAATTTTCCATAAACTCAATTTGATGCGCATGAATATTCCGCAAGGGCAGGCTCAGCTGCCGCGTTTCCTTTGCATCAAAGCATATAGCAAGCCCCTGCGCCGCGCCGATAAAGTCCACGGTGCTTTTTTTTTCAAAATACGCCGACGTAATCGTGCGCGCCTTGTTGTCCACCTCTACAGGCGTAATCGGCGTAGGTATTTTTTGGATTACCGCCAAGCCTTTTTGGCAATAAAGGCTGTTTGTGAGGTCGATTAGCTCCTCAAACGCACTGCCCCGCAATCCGCGAGATTTCCACATGCTAGACCCCCCTATTCCCTCACAACCCTAACCCCGTCCCGTAACCCCTCATTATTAGCATTAACCACAACAACCTGCCCCACCTCTACCCCACTCTCAATTATAACATCTGTACGCAGCTCCATACCAGTAACAACATACGCCGCCCTAGCCCTGCCGCCGTCAACTATCCACACCATATCCCGACCGTCCGCCTTAAAAACAGCGGTACGCGGCACAATAAGCCGCCCTTCCTCGCGGAACAAGGAAAAAGTCACGTCCACCGCAAAGCCGTCACCAAGTACAAGCCCAAGCCCGCCCTCGTCTACCGCAATTTGCGGTAAAATACGCAAGCCCACCTTACGCTCCTCTACTCCTAATGCCGTAAACCGTACCACAGCGGCATTCTCTATTTCTGTCACCACGCCCGAAAAATGTATGTCCTCCGCCCTCTGACGAAGCGTTAGATTAACGCTATCGCCCACCTTTATGCTGTTTATATCTTGTGTAGAAACATATACGTGTATTTCCGTTTCGCCCGAGGTTGTTATTTCCGCTACAGGCGTTGCCGCGCTTAGCATGTTGGTGTTTTGGGCGTGCAGGGTGGTAATTATGCCGTCTACAGGCGCGGTAATGACGGCGTTGGCGATTTCCTGCCGTAGCTGTTCCGCTGTCAATTGCTCTACAGCTATTTGCGACTCAATTAACGCCCTCGCCGCGGCGGTGCTGTCTTGGCTTAGCTGTGCGTTCAAGCCCTCTATTTGTGCGGTTAGCGAGGCGCGTATGCCCTCAAAATGCTCGGTATCGCTTACGCCCGCGCCCGCGACAATTACCGCAAGCTGAGTATTTGCGGCTTCGAGGTTCGCCTGCGCAACAGAAACAGCCGTACGCGCCGAGGTTAATTCTACAAGCGGAACAACGCCGCCCTCATACAAAATTTCCGTGCGTTCCAAAGTTTCGCTTACGCGGGCTAGCTCGTTTTCGTGACTGGCGATTACCACCTGCTGTAGGCGAATTTGCTCGTTGTAGACCTCTTGTTGATTCGCAAACGCCATGCCGCTCATATTCGCCTGCGCGTCAACCGCCCTTAGCTCCCCTCGCAAGCTCTGTAGCGTAGAATTTAATCTGCTGCGTGTGTTTTCCGCTTCTATTTCTACGTTTTCTAGCTGCGCCTCCAGTCCGCGTATGCCATTGTTTACTTGCTCTAGCCGCAGTATAAGCGAATCCGCCTTTACGCTAACCAAAGGCTCGCCAGCGGAAACAGCTTGCCCCTCCGCGACAAATATTTGGCTTATTTCGCCATGGAACGCAGGGAAAACAAGCACTGCGCGCCCAGTCCTTACCGTGCCTTGCTCCGTAAAATTAAGCTCGGCGGTTTGCGGAACGACTTCCACCATTCGCACAGACAAGGGTAGCGTGTAGTAGACACCGCCGCCCACCGCCGCACAAATAATAATCACCGCAAGCAAGATGTATTTTACGTGTTTTTTCATTTACTCCCTCTCCTTCAAAACCTCTACCATATTAAATTTCCGAATCTTACGCTTAGTAGAAAAATTGGAAAGCATAATAGCCGCTATACAGCCCAGCCCTGCCATAATGTACGCGCTTGTATTGATATTGGTAGGCATACTCATCATGGACGTGTCCATTACCGCGTTTATCAAAACCAACAGCATAGGCGCAAGCGGCAGTCCCACCGCTATTCCCACGGCGGCGAGTACCCAGTATTCAAACCGCATAATCTCGCACACCTCGTCCACGCTCAAGCCAAGCACGCGCAGGGTCGCAAACTCGCGCTGCCGTTCGGAAAGGGAGATAGCCGCCGTGTTGTAAATAATCGCGAACGCAATCGCCACGCCCATAAAAAACATCACGGAATATATAGCCGAAAACGGCGCGAGCATGTCTACATATTGCTGCAAGGTAGCTTCTACGGAATCCACCGTGCCTACTATTGTACTTTCTTTCAGATAATCCGCCACGGCGGGTAAATCGCTTGTGTTGAAAATAAGCGCGTTGGCGGCGGCTGGGTGTTCCAGCAAATCCGCAAGCGCGGAAATTTCCATATACGCGCCGCTTCCTACGTTTTGTGTAATTACGCGCGTTACTGGTACGGCGATGTCCTCGCCCTGCAAATTGGAGATATATAGAAGCGTTCCTGCCTGCGCGTGTAGCTGGTCTGCTAGTCCGTTGGTGATAATTAAGCCGTCTGTGGGCGGCGGATACGCCCTTCGTGTATCTGTGTCAAAAACCGCAAACAAGCCGCTGTCTGCGGCAATTCCCGTGATTGTCGCGCCGCTTTTTATATGCCTGTTGGATAATACAACCGGTACCTCCCACAGAGCCTCTGCTTGTGTAATTTGCGGAATGGCGTACGCGGCTTCTATGGCTTGGGTAAGCGGAATGGGCTGGCGTAAGGTCGCTTTCGCACTGTACTTTTGCATATCTGTAAACTGGGAATACAGCAAGGTATCTACCATGCCCTCCATATCGCCAAAGACTACAAGCAAGACAAAGGAAAACGTCACGCCAATAATAACAAAGCCCGAGCGGAACGGATTACGCACAATGCCGCGCAACGCCATTTGCCCCCGCGAGCTTAAAATATAGGGCAAAAACTTTATTTTTCCTATAATATCATATTTAATGGGCTTTGGGCTTTCCGGCCGCATAGCTTCCGACGGCGCAAGGGTCAACGCCTTAAACGCGCCCATAAACGCACCGAGCAAGCCGCCGCCCACCGCAAGCCCCAACGAAGCGGCAAGATATATAGGCTCTACGGATTGCTTCATATCGGGCATAGCGAAAAATTCCAAGAACATACGCAGATAAAAGCCCGACAACGCACCGCCGTACAAAAAGCCCAGCAAACCGCCGATTATGCCAGTTATTCCGCCGTACGCCATGTAGTGCAGCAGCAAGTCCTTGTTCGCGTACCCAAAGGCTTTAAGTACCCCTATTTGTGTGCGTTCCTGCTCGATTATTCGCTTTAGCATAAGGTACAAAACCACCATAGCCATGGACACAAACACCATAGGCATACTGGTGGACACAGCTTCGATGGATTTTACTTCCATGTCTAGGAACGAGTAGCTAATCAGCCCCATTCTGTCTGACAGCGAGATTAAGCCGTAGGGGCTAAGCGCGTCCTGCAAATGGCCGTATATGTCCTCTAGCTCTACGCCGTCTTGCAGTGTAAAGACCACCTCGTTGGCGATGCCTGCGTTCCCTGTGAGAATGTCCATAGATTCCTGCGTGATATAGGCTATGCCAAAGCCCGAAGCGTTCGGCATTACTTCCGTACCGCCGCGCGCGATGTATACGTACTCGGGTGTCATAATAGAGCCTGCGACTGTGTAGCGTAGCTCGCGGCCTTGGGCGAATAGGGTTATTTGGTCGTTTGGGTTTAGGGAGTGGGCGGAGATGAAGGCTTCGTTTAGTAGTATGGGGCTTAGCCCCATTTCGCCGACTGTTTCTTGGTCGGCGTGCGGTGTTGTCTGCGACAACACCTTACTGCCTTCTTGGTGGGAATATCGTCCCGAAGCCTTAAAATCGTCTTGGCTAATTAAAAAATTGTTTATCCGTTCCGTATCATTCGGCACATAAGAAAACAACCGCAAAATAATTATTTCGTCACTGTCATTTACAGAAGCGCGCACCTCTAGCCTTGTACGTGCGGTGATGTCGGCTACCCCTTGTATCGCAAGCAAGCGGTGGGCTTCGCTAAGCGGCAGCGCGCCGACACTCGCCCACACGTCAGCGAGCTTGTATTGCTCGTAAAAGCTGTCCATGGCGTTTTTTAAGCCGCTTAACGCCGTCCCCATAGCGGTGAGCAGCATTGTGCCGACCATTATCAAAAATATACATGCGAGATAAGCCCTTTTATGCGCCCACATTGCGCGGTATGCTTTCTTGTACAACGTGAAACCGTTAAGGCTTCGAGGCGATATTCCCACCATATGGCAGTCGGAGGAATGGGGCGAAGCCCCCTTTTTGTATAACATGGCGTTCACCAAGAAACGCTTTCCGCGTTTACTGGCTTTTCGTTGGTTACTATTTTGTCGATTAGCCCGTCCTTGAAATAGAATACGCGGTTTCCCATCGCGCCGATAGAAGCGTTATGCGTGATTATTATTACCGTTTTGCCGTATTGCTGGTTAAAATCCTTTAAAATACGTAGTACCTGTATGCCTGTTTCAAAGTCCAACGCGCCTGTAGGCTCGTCACATAGCAATATGGACGGGTTTTTGCTTACCGCTCGCGCAATGGCTACGCGCTGTTGTTCGCCGCCCGAAAGCTGTGTCGGGAAGTTCCGCGCGCGCGCCGAAAGCCCCACGGAGGCGAGCAATTCGTCCGGACAAATGGGCGATTTAGACATTTCCGAAGCGAGCTTGATATTTTCGCGCGCGGTGAGGTTTGGTATTAAATTGTAAAACTGGAAAACAAAGCCCACGGCGTTCCGCCTATATGCGGTCAATTCCTTGTCGCTGGCTTGGGCTATGTCCTGCGTTTCAAAAATAACCTCGCCCGATGTGGGCTTGTCGATACCGCCAACTATGTTAAGCAGAGTGCTTTTTCCCGACCCGCTAGGCCCAAGCACCACAATAAACTCCCCCGCATACAAATCAAAGCTAACACCACGCAAGGCGCGTACCGTTACCTCGCCCATGATGTATTCCTTTGTTAGGTTTTTTGCTTGGATTATGGGGGTGGGCATGGCAATCACTCCTGACATTGTATGGTTTTGCAGGGTTTTATAGGGTTTTGTAGGGGACGGATTTATCCGTCCCGAGATTACCTCGCTCTGCGTTAATGGACGTTATCCGCCCCGAATCGCAGAACGTACATACCTCGGGCGAGGCAAGCCTCGCCCCTACGATTAGCCGTCACCAAGCCCAAGCATTAACCTGTTGACATTGATTTTGTAGGGGACGGATTTATCCGTCCCGAGATTACCTCGCTCTGCGTTAATGGACGTTATCCGCCCCAAGCCCAAGCATTAACCTGTTGATATTGATTTCATATGAGTTAGTATAAACATATTGACTAGATTAGTCAATATGTTTATACTCGGAGTGTCTGGAGGCTTCCCCATGCAAAAATACGAAAAATTTCTCGCGCTTGACGACGACAAAAAAACACGAATAATCAACGCCTCCATGCAGGAATTTTTGGCAGGCTACAAAAAAGCCTCCACCGACAATATTGTCAGAGAGGCTAAAATTTCCAAGGGCGCGTTATTTCATTATTTCGGCACAAAGGAACAGCTATACGCCTTTTTAATCGACTATTCCATGGACATAATAAAGTGCGAATTTTTAGACCTAGCGGACGATTTAATACAGTCCGACATTCTGCAAAGCATTTGGCAGCTTTCGTTGGTAAAAAAGGAGCTGTCCGTTAGGTTTCCCGCGATTTTTGACTTTATCACAAGCGCGTACCTTGATGGGGCGTTGCCCCCTTCTCCCGAGCTGGAAGCCCTTGGCAAAATCCGCGATTCCGTATTTGAGGGCATTTACACTCGCGCCGATTTTTCGCTGTTTCGAGAGGACATCGAGCCAAAAATAATAATCGAGATTATTTCGTATACAATGCAGGGGTACGTACAAAGCGTGACCGCAGAAGCTGTGGCAGGAGCAAGTGAGCATCATGGCGCAAGGGTCAGAAAGGGCTATGATGCGTATTTAGGTGAATTTGAAAGGGTGCTAAATGCGCTGCGGTTAGTTTTTTATCGCGAGGGCAATCGTTAAAAATCATAAAAAATTATCTTTGAAATTCCCCGCGATTATGTTATTGTTTATAATACCCCATACAAAGGAGCTGAGAAGTTTTGATTATACCCTTATTGATTGCGTCAGCTTTGGTACTGCTGTGTATTGTTTCCATAAAGGCTATGTACCGTTTTGGGGTTCCGTCGCTTATATTTTTTATTTTGCTTGGTATGCTGGTGGGTACGGACGGCATTTTTGGTATAGATTTTGAAAATTATGATGTGGCGGAGGGCATTTCGTATGTAGCCATTGTTATTATTATATTTTTCGGCGGCTTTAGTACCAAGTGGGACACCGCCAGGCCTATTGTCGTCAAGGCGGCTCTGATGTCGTCCTTGGGTACGATTATGACTGCCGTTATTGCGGGTCTTTTTTGTGCGTTTGTTTTGCGTATTCCTATTATTTATGGGCTGCTGTTTGGTGCGGTGGTAAGCTCCACGGACGCGGCCTCGGTGTTTTCTATTTTACGCTCGCGAAAGCTGGGGCTAAAGAACAATCTCGCGCCGCTTTTGGAGATAGAAAGCGGCAGTAACGACCCGTTTTCCTATATGATGACGGTTATACTGATTGCCGTACTGCAAGCAAGCAGGGCGGAGGCGGGTTCCTCGTGGACGGGCATTGTCGGCATGTTTTTTGTACAAATTGTGGCGGCGGTTCTTGTTGCAATTGGTATGTATTATTTCACCATTGTCCTCTTGAGAAAGCTGCACCTGCAAATAGAGGGGCTTTACCCCATTATGCTTTTGGCGAGCGTGTTTTTTAGCTTCGCTATTTGTACACTAGTGAAAGGCAACGGCCTTTTGTGTGTCTACATAATGGGCATAGCTATAGGCAATAGCAAATTCCCGAACAGGAAAAGCATGGTAAACTTTTTTGACGGAATATCGTGGATTATGCAGATTTCTATGTTCTTTGTACTCGGTCTGCTCTCGTTTCCGTCACATTTGCATGGGCTTATTATCCCAGGCACGCTTATTTCTATTTTTATGATTGTTTTGGCGCGTCCATTGACGACCTTTGCGATTTTGCGGTGGTTCAAAATGCCCCTACGGCAACAGGCGTTTGTGTCGTGGGTGGGGCTTCGCGGCTCGGCTTCTATTGTGTTTGCTATTGTGGCAGTCAAGGCGGTGGGCGATATGCTGCCCTACGACCTGTTCCATTTAGTATTCTACGTGGCATTATTTTCCATTTTGCTCCAAGGCACGCTCATTCCCTTTTTTGCCAAAAAACTGCGCGTGGCGGACGAAAGCGAAGAAAACTCGGTTATGGAAACCTTTACCGACTTCATAGACGAGGGCAAAACCAAGCTATATGAATTTAAAATTTTGCCAGACGATAAAATTCTAGGCAAGCAAATTCACGAGCTAGAAATCCCCGAGGACGTTTTAATTTTAATGATTAGCCGCGGCGACAATATAATTGTGCCGCGCGGCTCGACAGAGCTGAAGCGTGACGATGTCTTGGTAGTAACAGGCGAGAGCTTCGAGTTTTTTGAAGCGTTGCGGGCGTGATAGAAGGGATTGCGGATTTGGCGGATTTAAAAGGCATGGAACGCGGATTTTCGCGGATTTGGCGGATTTTCGCGGATTCTGTCTGACGTAAATTCATAAAATCCACATAATTAAAAATCCACGTAAGCTGTGTTCCGTTAGCTTCTACTGCACGCAAGAAAAAATCCGCGAAAATCCGTTAAATCCGCGTAAATCCGCGTAAATCCGCGTTCCATGCTCTTAAAAAAATCCACATTCCAAAACAGAAAACAGGAGGAAATTAGAATGGGTACAGCAGGTACATTCTGGACAATAGCATTCATAATAGCCATCATTTTACTAGTAGCAGGTGTCGTTATCTACTTCCTAAATTCGTGGGCAAGCAAAAAGTCCGCACTGCAAAACGAAATGGTCGCGCAGCACAAGCAGACGGTATCCATGTATATAATCGACAAGAAAAAAGACAGAATGACTAACGCCAACATGCCGCGCGCAATGATTGAGCAAGTGCCGCGGCTAGGGCGAATGATGAAGGTACCGCTCGTGAAAGCAAAGGTCGGCCCGCAGATTATGACCATGGTATGCGAAGCCGAAACCTTTAAGGCACTGCCCGTGAAAAAAACTGTGCAGGTGGAAATAGCGGGCGCATATATTGTAAGCATGAAAGGCATGAAAACAAAGGTACAGCTCGACCAACAACGCAGGGCGCGCCGCAAAAGCACCGAGGAAGCCGTTCCCGTAAAATGGCACGAAAAATTAAGCGCGAAAATTAGGAGGAAATAGGATATGGATTATAAGGCGAATTACGAGCAATGGCTAAACGACCCCATTATTGACGAGGCAACAAAAGCGGAGCTTCGCGCGATTGCCGACGACGAAAAGGAAATACAAGACCGTTTTTTCAAGGACTTGGAATTTGGTACGGGCGGGCTTAGGGGCGTGCTAGGCGCAGGAACAAACCGCCTAAACATTTATACCATTCGTAAGGCTACACAAGGGCTTGCGAATTATATTTTGAAAAGTGACGTGTACGAGCAGGGAATGGCGGTAGCCATAGCGCACGATAGCCGCCGCATGTCGCCCGAGTTTTCCGCAGAGGCCGCGCTTGTGCTTAACGCGAACGGCATAAAAACATACACCTTTGACAGCCTGCGTTCCACGCCGTTGCTGTCCTTTGCTGTACGGCACTTGGGCTGTGTGGCAGGGATAGTAATAACTGCCAGTCACAATCCGCCCGAATATAACGGCTACAAGGTGTACTGGGCGGACGGCGGCCAATGCCCATATCCGCGCGACGAGGAAATAATCAGCGAGGTGCAAAAGGTAACAAGCACAATGGTAAAAACCATGCCTAAAGCCGAGGCCGCGGCTTTAGGCTTGTTTAACATAGCCTCGCCAGACGTAGACACCGCCTTTATACAAAATGTAAAGGCGCAGAGCCTTAACCCCGACATTATTCCCATGTCCGATATAAAAATCGTGTTTACGCCATTGCACGGCGCAGGCAACGAGCCAGTTAGGCGCGCTTTACGCGAAATGGGCTTCAAAAATGTTTTTACCGTAGAGGAGCAGGAAAAGCCCGACGGCGATTTTCCTACCGTTTCCTATCCAAACCCCGAGGAAAAAGCGGCGTTTGAATACGCGCTTAAACTGGCGCGCAAAAAAGATGCGGATTTAATAGTAGCCACAGACCCCGACTGCGACCGCGTAGGCGTTGCGGTAAAGGTAAACGGCGAGTACGAGTTTTTGTCGGGCAATATGACAGGCGTGTTGGTGGCGGAGTATCTGCTTTCCCAAATGAAAGAAAAGGGCGCGCTGCCAGCCAACGGCGTGATTATTTCTACCATTGTTTCCACCGACATGACCCGCGCCATAGCCAACGCATACGGTATGCAATACATGGAGGTTCTAACAGGCTTTAAGTATATCGGCGAAAAAATAAAGGGCTTTGAAAAAACAGGCCAGCAATATATCTTTGGCTTTGAGGAAAGCTACGGCTATCTCGCAGGCACGTACGCAAGAGACAAGGACGCTGTAGTGGCGAGCCTGCTCGTATGCGAGGCGGCGGCATATTACCGCCAAAAAGGGCTTTCGCTCTATGACGCACTACAGGAAATTTATGCCAAATACGGCTTCTACCGCGAAACAATCGAGTCAATTACCCTAAAGGGCGTAGACGGGCTTAACGACATAAAACGCATAATGACGACCCTACGCCAAGAGCCGCCCAAAGCCCTTGCAGGCGAGGCGGTCATAGAAGCGCGCGACTACCAAAACCGCATAATCAAAGACCTAACAACAGGCACAGAAGCCCCTGCGACACTGCCAGTGTCTGACGTGCTTTATTACGCTACCGCAAATTCGTGGGCGTGCGTACGCCCATCGGGTACAGAGCCGAAAATTAAATTGTATTTTGGTGTGAAAATGCCAGTAGGCGCTACCCAAGAGGACGCGGAAGGCAAATTGAGGGACATGAATGGGGATTTGAGGGGGATTGTTGATAGGGTTATTGGGGCTTGAGCTATGCAGGCAAAGGAATCGTTTCAAGCCGCATTGTCGGAGCTTGCCCAAACGCTTGAAAAGCAGATTGCTATCAACGGCGATTGGACGGTAAAGGGCTTTATAGATATTTTCAAAAATATTTATACAATTTCGACAGACACAAAGGTCATATCAAAAATCCTAGAGCTTCACCTGTTTCCGCATTTTCTTAATTTTGCTCGTGATATTGGGTACACAATTGAGTTGCCACTGCACCAAAATTGGTATCCCGATTTGACCTTTGTGAACAATGCCAACAGCGGCATTAAATTTGCGGTAGATTTAAAAACAACCTATGTAAATGAAAAACGCCCCGATTTCTGCAATGGTTTTACGCTCGGCTCACACGGCGAGTATTTTATAAATCGCGACAGCTCTAAAAATATTCAATATCCGTACAATAATTATAGCGGTCATTTTTGCTTGGGTATTATCTATTCGCGCACCAAGCTCACTGCGGAGCTTGAAGCTAAAAAATACGCGATAGCCGATTTAGAAAAAATCCCGTCCGTTATAAAGCATTTTACATTTTTTGCTACTGAAAAATGGCGGATTGCAAGCGATAAGGGCGGCAGCGGAAATACTGCCAACATAGGCAGTATAAAAAACATCGCCGACATTCTTGTCGGCAACGGTGTTTTTGCAAAAGCAGGGGAAGCTATTTTTGACGACTACTGGGCTAATTTCGGGAAAATTCAAGTGGAAACCAAGGACGGAAAACGCAAGCCCATGACATCTTTCGATGAGTACATATCCTATCGAGGGCTGTCTGATTCTCTAAAAAACGTCATAGAAAAGGAGGCTTGAGATGGACGAAAGGGTATTTATTCCTCCTTTTAAAATACAGGGCATTAAATCAAAGCTCGTTCCCTTGATAAAATCGTCTGTTTCCATAAGCGAAAAAACAACATGGATTGAGCCTTTTATGGGTTCTGGCGTAGTTGGGTTAAATATCGCACCTAGCAGGGCTATTTTTGCGGATATAAACCCCTATATTGTGGATTTCTATAATCAGCTAAAAAGCAAGCATATAACCTCCTATATAGTAAGGGAATTTTTGGAGGAACAGGGCAAGCTATTGTCGGAGAGCGGCGCGGAGCATTATTATTTTGTTAGGGAAAGATTTAACGCGCGCCATAGCCCATTAGACTTCCTTTTTCTTAATCGTTCGTGCTTTAACGGCATGATTAGATTTAACAAAAAAAACGAGTTTAATGTGCCTTATGGACATAAGCCCCAACGCTTCGCAAAAGCGTACGTTACAAAAATAGTAAACCAAATAAGGCATTTTGAGCAAATGCTAAGCTGTAATGACTGGGACTTTTTGTGCCAGCCCTTTGAAGCTACAATCGCATTAGCAGACGAAAACGCCTTTGTATACTGCGACCCGCCATATATCGGCAGGCATGTAGATTATTTTGACAGTTGGAACGAGGACGACGAAAAACGGCTAAAAAACTGCCTAACATCAAGCAACGCAAACTTTATGCTGTCTACCTGGGATTGTAATCGCTATCGCGCTAATCCCTATATTGCTTCGATATGGGGCGAGTATGCAAAGATAACACATGAGCATTTCTATTTTTTGGGCGCGAGGGAAAATAACAGGAACGCAATGACGGAAGCACTACTGACTAATTGGCAACCGCATAAGGCTGTATAAAAAATAGCTCTAAAGGAGGAATTTCCATGCGAACAAAACGCACAACCGCACTATTACTTGCATTGGTATTAGTGTTTCTTTCTGCACCTAGCCTTACCGTAAGCACGCCCACAGGCACGCCCGAAAATCTACCGCTAGGCGTGGCTACCACCGACACAACTACACCCGACACCGCCGTCACAGGCTACAGTACCGTGCTTGTCGAGCTGCCTATGGATAGCGAAGCAGTGCAAACCATAAACTGGGCGACAGGGAACATATCGGGCTTTACTAGACAAATGCTGTTGCAGTCGGACGGGCATTTGTATTTTGAGTCGTCCGCGCCGCTTATTCCGCAGGATTGGAGCTATGGGCTTATTTTGTACGGCGAGTTTAATGGTTGGGACTGGGATGCGGGCGGGTATAGATACATTGTCGATAGTGCAGTAGGCGTGAACGCCTTTAGCCTGCCGCTTAACGAACACCCTCTTTACGACACCATGATGAACGCTACGGGCAATTTTGCCATTGTTTTTTATACATGGCACGGAGATGTCGTAATCAGCGAACGCCTAACGCGTGCATATTTCCAAACGCCCAACGATAACGAAGGCTGGGACGAGCTGCCCATTATAGGTGACCCTATGGACTTTATAACAATAGACCAGTTTGGCTATCGCCCAAGCGCGCAAAAAATAGCCGTAATCCGTAACCCCAAGCGCGGAATAGATTCCGCCTCCTCGTTTTCGCCTGGCTATACGTACCAAATCATAAACGAAGCCACAGGCGCGGCGGTTTATTCGGGTACGCCAGAGCTTAAATTTACTGACGATATAAGCTCGGGCGACCAAATATGGTGGTTCGACTTTTCCGCCGTAACACAGGCAGGGCGGTACTACGTATTCGACCAAGAGCGTGATGCTCGCTCGTTCTCGTTTACTATCGGCGAGGACGTGTACAACGAGGTGTTGAAGCACGCTGTACGCATGTTCTATTATCAGCGTATGGGAACGGCTAAGGAAACGCCCTATGCCGACCCGCGATGGACAGATGCGCCAAGCTATATGCACGACGAGTTTTCGCGCTTTTATCTCGCGCCGGATAATACCGCGTTACAGCGCGACCTGCGCGGCGGTTGGTTTGATGCAGGCGATTACAATAAATATACCGCTTGGGCGGCCGACTATATCGAGGGGCTTATGAGCGTTTACCGCGAACGCCCCGAGGTGTTTACGGACGATTACAATATCCCCGAGTCTGGCAACGGCGTACCCGACATCTTGGACGAGGCGCGCTGGGGAATGGACTGGCTCTTGAAAATGCAGAACGATAATAGCGTGAATTACAGTAGCCTAGGTATTCCGTTGTATCCGACAAATATTACCAATTTCGATGGCTCGGTGCTTAGTATCGTAGGCTACGGCGCGGCGGGCGGCTCGCCGCCGTCTACGGACAACGCGGCTAATGCGCCGTCACGCTACGGCCCGCCAAACACCATAGGCACGCTACACGCCGCCAAGGCGTTTGCGTTGGGCGCGATTGTTTTCGCGGAATTTGACCCTGCATATGCGGCACGGCTGCAAAACGCCGCGATAAGTGCGTTTAACTGGGCTAGTGACAACCCCGAGGTGTATTTTCATAATAATAGCTCCGCGAATAACTCCGAGGGCTTAGGCGCAGGCGACCAAGAGCCAAGCCCTGACGGCGAGGACAATTCCGCTATTTTGCCGCGGCTGGCGGTACGTATGATGGCAGGCTTGTACCTGTACGAGCTAACAGGCGAGAACCAGTATTTGCAAATATTTGAACAAGACGAAGCATATAAACGCCACCCGCTGTTTGCATGGTGGGAAAATATGGATATGTACCGCTTTGATACCCATAGGCTGTACCTGCACTATCTAACGCTCTCGGGAACAAGCTCGACCGCAAGAAACAGCATAATAAACAACCTGCGCTTGGCGTTCCATTCTTCAAGCGGCAACTACGCTTCCCGAACGCAGTCTAGCGGATATTTGGCGTATATGGACCATTATCCATGGGGTTCAAACAGCCACGCCTCCAACATAGGCTCTACGTTTTATTATTTTTCCCAAAACAATATCGTAAGCGGAGCGCATACCGCCGACACGCACCTAAACGCCGCCGAGAATTACCTGCACTATATCCACGGCGTAAATCCGCTAAGCATGGTATATTTAACCAACATGAACGACTACGGCGCAACAAAAAGCGCGAGTGTTATTTATCATAGCTGGTTTTCGCAGTGGTATAGAGATATAACTACCCAAGGGCCTCCCCCTGGCTACTTGCCAGGCGGGCCGAACGGCGGCTTTAATGTAGACAGCGTATTTCCGTCAAATCTAGGCGGCTACGGAAGCAGCCCCAACCGCCAAGATGCTATAGACGTAGGCAATAAAATACTCGCAATGCAGGGCGGCCCGCCTGCCAAAATGTATGTAGATTCCGACCATTCGTGGCCTATAAACACATGGGAAATTACCGAGCCTATGGGCGCGTATCAGCTAAGCTATATACGCTTGTTGTCCAAGTTTGTGTCACAGCCGCAAGCACAGCAAACGCATACAGTCACCTTTGCTTTCTCTGACGGCGTGCATACAGGCGGCGAGCTGGTACAAGAAGTGCCGCACGGCGGTACGGTGCAGAATCCGCCAGTGGTTTCTCGGGTTGGCTTTGCGTTGCTCTGGAGCGGCGACCTTACGAACATCACGGGCGACAGAACGATTACTGCCGAATGGATTCGCTCGGGGGCGGTATCTACTAGCGGCGAGGGCTATTTGTCCTCCGCCGAGGTAGTCTGGCTCGCCCGCCATGTGGCAGGACATGCAGGCTTTGGAATAAGCGAGAACGATATACGGCGTAGACTCGCCGCCGATGTAAACCGTGACGGCGTTATTGACGCGGCAGATATTAGTACGTTGTTGCGGTGGTTGGTTGGGTATGAGGTGTTTTGAGGTGTTTTGATGTGTTGTTGTGTTAATTGTAATAGTATGCTTCTAGCTAGGGGAGCGTTAAGAAAATGAATAAAAATGGTGCATTATTCAGTGCGTTAAAAATAATTTTAATTCTCTTGTCGTCATTATTTATTATGACAGGCTGTAATGACGATGATTTTGCCACATACGATAGCTTTATTGAAGAATTAGCAGAGAGCTTTTCTGCAAACGAAAACCATTCACTGGCGGATATTATTCCCACGGCTAATGAAATTGCAGGAAGCTATTCGGAACATCTCAATTTAGTAAAAATCATTGTAAGGTCAGCAGATTTCGGATTGTCGGGAGATATTCGTTTTATTTATTCAAAAGTCCACGAACAACTAAATCAAGCAACGTCTATTGAGCTTGCTTTCGATTTTCAAGACCAAATGTTTTATCAAATTGCATATACGCAAGGGCATGGAAAAAGAGTTAGTGTCATAACGGAACCACTGGGCGACATTTACCTAAATGTACCAATAGGCAAGCTCTTTGATTTAGATGAGGTTGAACGTGAAAGCTATAAAATTATCCGCATTGAGTTATCACTTGATAGAGTGAATATATTCCAAGAGGATTTCACCTAATCACCCCGACAAAATCCCTGCATTTCTCCGCAAAATATCCGCCCCGCGCCATAAAATAGCGGTATGGGCGTATTTTTCTTTAAAATCCTCGTCAGACATTAAAAGCCAGTCCTGTGGGTTTATTTGTCCGCAGGACTGGCTTTTTTTGGAATTAAAAGGGCAGACATCTTGGCAAATTTCACAGCCGTATAACTGTCCGCCTATGGCTACTAGGGCTTCCTCTTGTGGCGTTAATGTATCTTTTTGTGTAAGATACGAAACACATTTAGTTACATCAAATTCGCCGTGTTCGCTTAACGCCTTAGTCGGACATGCGGTTATACATAGGTTGCAGTCAGGCGGGCAGTTGGGAGAGCAACTAGTCAAGCAACTAGGAGCTATCCGCGAACACGCTACGCCCTCGCCCTCGTCTTTTTGTGTAGTAGCTTCTTTTACAAAGACTAATCTCTCACGCAGAAGCAAGCACCCAATATTAAACCTTGAGCCAAACCTCTTTGAAATAATAAGCCCATTCCGCCCATAAAAACCAAGCCCTGCACGATACGCCAACGCCCTCTCGTCCAACGCAGGACTGTCTACTAAAATTTTATATTCCTCAACGCCCAGCTCCGCCGCCAACTGGCGTGACAGCCCCCTCACGCGGACATGGTAATCATCGTCCGCGACCAAGGGCGAGTTAGCTACGCCGATTACGACAATGCTCTGCGCGCCTTTTAGTGAAAGCTGTGGATTTGTGCGTTTTTCTGTATTTTTCACAAACGGCACGAATTTGTCGGGAAGCGTCAACGGCTCGGCGTTGCACACTCCCGCGATAATATTGTGCTTTTCGGCGAACGCGTTAAGCCGTTCATTGAAAAAATTACCACTCAAAGCCATATTCCGTATAAAATTTCTGCGGCGCGCCTTTTTTCACAACGCAGGTAGGGAAGCTCGGCTTGTTTGGCGTGTCGGGGAATAGCTGTGTTTCTAGGCAAAAACCGCTATATTTCGCGTACGCTACGCCCTTTCCAATAACCGTGCCGTCCATGAAATTGCCTGTATATAGCTGCATACCGGGGCTGTTTGTGTTGACGTTCATGCGTATTTGGGTATCGGGCGCGAAAACGCTCGCCGCCCTGCCCTCGCCGCGCAGCACGTAGTTGTGGTCGTAGCCGCCTGTTTTGTTTATGTCGCCTGCGGCCTGTAGGTCTGCTCCTATTTTCTTGGGTGCGGTGAAGTCAAAGGGCGTTCCCGCTATAGCCACAAAGCCGCCTGTGGGGATAAGCCCCTCGTCTACCTCGGTTATTTTGTCGGCGAAAATTTGCGCTTCGTGGTTTAGTATGTCGTTTTCGTTGGATAAATTAAAATAGCTGTGGTTTGTTAGGTTACAAATAGTTTCTGTTTCGGTGGACGCTTCGTATTCTATGCGAAGGGTATTGTCGTCGGTGAGCGTGTAGCTTACGCGAACGCTTAAATCGCCTGGGTAGCCGCTGTCGCCGTCGGGGCTTTGCAACGAAAATATAATTTTTTCCTGTGAAGAAAAATCGACGTTCCACTCTTTTTTGTCAAAGCCGTTGCTTCCGCCGTGCAAATGGTGTACGCCGTCATTTGTTTCCAACTGGTATTCCTTGCCATTTAGCGTGAATTTTCCGCCGCCTATTCTATTGGCGAAACGCCCCACAGCCACGCCGAAAAATGGGTGCTTGCCCTTGTAATCCTCGGGCTTGTCCAAGCCGAGAACAACGTCCTTTTTGCCGCCCTTGGCGGGAATGACTAGCGACATAATCGCGCAGCCCACGTTCGTTACCGTCATTTCCATTCCGTTTTTGTTGCTAATTGTGTACATAGAAATTGACATACTTAGTGCCTCCTTATTTTTGATTCGCCTTTGGCGATTTTCCGTGTGCGAATTTGCACTGTTGTTTAATAATTCAAGCCGTTTTTGTTCGGCGCGTTGTTGTTCCAATTCTTGCAGCTCCAGAAACGGCTCCTTGTCCATTTCCGGGCGGTATTTCCTAAAAATTTTCATAATTAAATATGAAGCGAGCATTGCCGAAATGCCTGGCGTGAAGAAAACAAGAGGTGGGAAAGAATATATCGAAAACAAAATTAACACAACGGGCGTAAGCACGCAAATAACCGAGGAAAGCAGGTGGCGGTTTGCCATAAAAAAGCATGTTTTCAGCGTTTGCTTAAAGTCCATGTCGAATCGTGCCGTTACCGCGAAAACATAGTTAGCCACAAACAAAACCTCCGCCAAAATCACAATCTGGGCAGACATAACAAACCGCCGCATATCGCCCATTAGCTCGGGATTTTGCCACGCAAGCAAAAAATTGAACACAATCAAAAAAACAAGCGCGGAAACCAACAGCCACAGCTTGGTCGCGCGTACAAAATTCGCCTTAAACGCCGCCCAAAAGTCGGACGTAATATAGCCCTCGCGATTGGATAGCCTGCGCGTAGTCACATAAAAAAGCGCGGTAGTCGCCGCCCCAATAGTAAAGAGCGGCAAGCTGAAAAAAATCCACATAAGGCTCAAAATAAACGTGTCGGCTACAAAGCCCATATATTTGTTGAACGTACCGTCAAGACCGAAAAAATCGCGCATGGGTGGCTCCTTTGGGGGTGGGGTTTTTTGGGTTAAATAGCTATGGTCAATGATTTTGATTATTCTGGGGGAAGCTCTGTAATAATGATTAAGTCAGATGAGCCTTCCTTCCATTTTTTATCCCAATCTCTAAGGTGAGTATGGCAATGCTCGGGTTCCTTGGCAGGATTCTCAGTCCCGCTGTTTAGCTGTTCGGTACTGTTTCTCCTTTTGAGATAGTTGGTTATACTCTCAACCTCCGCATTAAAGAAATCAGCAAGTCTTTTCAATTCCTCAACATTGCACAAAAGCGATACTTCCGATAATCTTACAAAACCGTACCCATCATCATCTTCATTTTCCGCTGGGTACTCATAAAATTTATAACCGCAGGCATTCATAAGCACTGAACCTCCTTTATGATTTTTCTATAGAGTATACCACATTTGCGTGTCGATAGTACATAAAAACCGAGTATAAAAAATTCTCCCTCTGTCAAGGCTTCGAGGCGATATTCCCACCAATATTCAGTCGGCGGAAAGGGGCAAAGCCCCTGTTGCCCATTCCACAAATTTGCGGCGTTTGTAATTAAACACAAGCACGCCGTTGTCGTTGTTGACAATTTCGTCAAATTGCCTTTGTGTTACGTCAAAACTTATGTAGCGGTTGATTTCGTGTATAAAAAACGTAACTATGTATGTATATGTTTCCTTTCCGCCTACTCTTTTTGTATCAAGGCGCGTTTTTGCTACCCGCGCCGAAAACTCCTGTGGGGGGTCGTGTACGTCCTGGTATACCGCCCACGCCTTGCCCGCCAAGCCTACTATTCCCACTATTGTTAGAGTTGTTCCTATCACAAAAAAGCTCCCCATTCTTTTTTGGCTCGCCTTCGGCGATTTTTCATGTGCGACTTTACACTGCCCTTCGATTATTTAACCTATTCGCACACTTAATTGTCCTATGACATAATTCCGAACGCAAGCACCGCGACTATGGCGATACACGCCATAAACATCATCAGGTTTAGCGTAACATCAAATGCGCTCGCCTTTGGCTTTTTTTTGGGTCTTGGGGCGGCGGCGTATTTTGAGGCAATTTCCGCCTTGTACGTGAGATTTTTTTCGCCCACCACATGGTTGTAAATTATTTTTTCCGCCTCTGCCACAAAATCTACAGGCATTTTTGTGGCAGGCGTTTCTTTGTTTACTATAAAAATGGCTTGGTTGTACCATTTTGTGGAATCGCCCTTAATCAGAATTACACGCTCTGTATTTCCCATAGTATTTTCCTCTCTTTTCCCGTTATGGTAATTTTAGCCAGTAATGAGGGGGGATATACAGCGGTGGATAAAGATTTTTATGTATGGGAATTTAATTTTAAAAGATTTTCACACAGAGGCACAGAGACACAGAGGGCGAGTGGCACAGCAGACATACCGACCAAAAATTAAGATTTTCGTCCGATTGTCTGATATGCCTCTCGCCCTCTGTGCCTCTGTGCCTCTGTGTGAAAATTCTTTTAAACTAAAAGCACCTACCAAGCCCAAGACTTAACCTATTGGCAGTGCTTCCTATCACATGGAAAACCGCTTATTCCGCCATTTCTTTTAACCGCCCTAGCAAAACAATTGCTTCTAGCGGCGTTATTTTTTCTATTTCAATATCTCTAAGTGCGGCGGCGACAAGTAAATCTCGCTCGTGGGTTTCGTTAAGCTGGGTTTCGTTAAGGTAGGCTTCACTAGGTTGGTTTTCGTTAAGTTGCTTTTCACTAAGTTGGCGTTCGTTAAGCTGTGCTTCACTAAGTCGGCTATCGTGACGTTGTGCCGCTTGGCACGACACTGCTTCGACATTACCAGCGGCGAAGCCGCCAAGCAACCGCGTGGCATGTGCCAAAACCTCCTTAGGCAAGCCTGCAAGCCGCGCGACATGTATTCCGTAGCTTTTTCCTGCCTCGCCGCTGGTTAGCTTACGCAAAAATACTATATCTTCGCCCATTTCTTGGGCGGTGAAGCAGTAATTTTTTATGCCGTCTAGCTTGCCCTCTAGGTGCGAAAGCTCGTGATAATGTGTCGCAAATAGGGTTTTCGCGCCGATTTTGGTGATGTCGGCGATGTATTCCAAGACCGCCCACGCAATCGCCAGGCCGTCATAGGTGCTTGTTCCGCGCCCGATTTCGTCCAGCAATACTAGGGAATCCCTCGTGGCGTTGTTTAAAATATTGGCGACCTCGCTCATTTCTACCATGAACGTGCTCTGCCCTGTGGCAAGGTCGTCAGACGCGCCGACCCGCGTAAAAATGCGGTCAACTACGCCTATTTCGGCGGAAGCCGCAGGTACGAATGAGCCGATTTGTGCCATTAGCACAATCAGCGCGACCTGCCGCATGTAGGTGGATTTTCCTGCCATGTTCGGGCCTGTTATTATGGACAAGCGGTTTTCGTGGCTCATTTGTGTGTCGTTAGGCACAAATGCTTGCTGGGCTAGCTTTTCCACTACTGGGTGTCTACCGTTTGTTATATTTATATCTGCACTATTTGTCACCTTGGGCTTTACATAATTGTGCTGTTCTGCCGTTTCTGCCAAGGCTTGCAACACGTCAATTGTCGCCAAAACAGAGGCGATAAACTGCACTCGCGCCATTTCCAGTACAAGCTCGCTTCGCAGCGACTCGAAAATTTCGTACTCCAACGCGATTATCTTCTCGTCCGCGTTAAGCAGCGTTTCCTCTAGGTTTTTTAGCTCTTCCGTAATAAAGCGTTCGCAGTTTGCTAGGGTTTGCTTGCGAATATAGCTTTGCGGTGCTTTGGACAAATTCGCCGCGGTTATTTCGATATAATAGCCAAAAACGCGGTTATAACGTATTTTTAGGCTAGAAATTCCTGTTTCCTGCTTTTCCCGCGCTTCCATTTCTTCCAAATAGCTCTGCGCGTTTTGCTTGATGTCGTTTAGCCTGTCCAGCTCCGCGTTTACGCCCTTGCGAACCATTCCGCCCTCGCGAACGGTGGCAGGCGGACTGTCGGTAATCGTGGCGTTGAGCTTTTGGTAAATATCGGAAAGCGTGTCGAAGGTACGGCGAATGTCGCTGTTTACCTCGCTTTTTGTGTTTGCGAGAAGCCGCTCGATGGGCGGCAGAAGCTCCGCGCTTGCACGCAAAACCGCCATGTCACGCGCCGTGCCGTAGCGCGTGGAAAGCCGCGCCATTATTCGCTCTAGGTCGTATATTCCATGCAAATATTCGCGTAGCTCGGCGCGTTCTATTGGCATTTGCTTCCATTCCGCAACGGCCTCTAGCCGCAAATTTATTTTGCCTGTTTCAATAAGCGGCATGTCCACCCAGCTCCGCAAAAGTCTTGCCCCTGCGGCTGTTTTCGTGCGGTCGAGAACCCACAGCAGCGAGCCTTTTTTTTCGCGGCTATGCGCCGAAAGGGTAAGCTCCAAATTTCTGCGGCTTGAAGCGTCCAACACCATGGATTGCTTTAGCGAATACGTCCTCAGCTGTGTAATTTGTGCCAGTGAGCCTCGTTGCGTTTCTGACAAATACTGCAACAACGCGCCTGCGGCGGGTATTTCTGCCGCGCCGTCCTGTAGCCCAAAGCCGCCCATGTGCATTGTGCCAAAATGCGCGGAAAGCAGTTTTAGCGCGTTGTCGGCGTGAAAGCTCCACGCAGGCGCGAAAACGGCGCGCAAGCCAGTGGAATTTTCTACCAAGCGCGTGGCGGAGAAATTCTCAGGCAGAATAATTTCCGCAGGCGAAATCTTGGACAGCTCGTCCAGTAGCCTTTGCTCGTGCTTTCTGCTAATGGCGGTCGCCATAAAAAGCCCCGTGGTAATATCCGCAAACGCCACAGAAAAAAAGGCCTTGTCGCTATGCAACGCCGCAATATAGTTGTGCCGCCCCTCGTCAAGCGAGCCTGTGTCGGTCACTGTGCCAGGCGTGATTATCCGCACGACATCACGCTTTACTATGCCCTTTGCCTGCTTCGCGTCCTCCACCTGGTCGCAAAGCGCGACACGGTAGCCCTTTTCCACGAGCTTGGCTATGTATCCGTCCACCGCGTGCGCAGGTACGCCGCACATAGGCGCGCGTTCCTCCTGTCCGCAGTCACGCCCTGTTAATGCTATGTCAAGCTCCTTTGCCGCAATTTTTGCATCCTCAAAAAATATCTCAAAAAAGTCCCCTAGGCGGAACATAAGAATGGAATCCTTGTGGTTTGCTTTTATTTCAAAGTATTGTTGCATCATGGGGGTTAGCTTGGGTTTGGGGGTGGGGCTTGGGTTGGGGCTTGGGTTGGGGCTTGGGTTTGGGTTGGGCATGGGTTGGCTCCTTTGGGTGGGTTGTGTGGGTATTATACGTTATTATGCTTTTGTAGGCAATGTTGATGTGGTGATTTTGTTGGTGGGGGGGGGTTTTCAATGGGGGGGCGTGGGTTTTTGTGGGGTTGGGGGATTTGGGGGAGTTTAAGGGCATGGAACGCGGATTTTCACGGATTTGGCGGATTTACGCGGATTCGTTCGTGGGGAATTTGTGTGGATTTGGGGGCATGTAATGTGGATTTGGCGGATTTTAAGGGCATGGGACACGGATTTATGCGGATTTTCACGGATTTGGCGGATTCGTTCGTGGGGAATCCGTGTAAATTTACAAACATATAATATGGATTACACGGATTGCACATATTTCACGGATAAAATCCGCGTGAATCCGTTAAATCCGCGCAAATCCGCGTTCCATTGTTTTTTATTTTGTACGCCCCAGAGGCTCGTGACGACATTCCCACCACATTACAGCGGTGAAAAGCGACTATGTCGCCCCCGTCGTTGCTGAAGGGGTTGGGGATAGCGTGTGAGTATGTGCCGTTGACGAGTGTGACCATGCCGAGGTAGGCGTAACAGCCGTTTATTCCGTCATGGCGCGCCACACCTGCAAACCTACGCGCGTTTTTGTCGGAAGCCGCGATTTTTCCTGCGGCTAGGCTGTTTGTGATGGTGTTAGGCACGCCTATGTCGCTGATAATGGCCGCAAAGCCTGCGCCGATTTCACGTCCGAAAACGGCGGCGGTTGTGGACGAATATTCTATACGTGACGAGTTTGTTATTTCGCTTACGAAGCCGCCCGAGCAGTCGGCGATTACATAGCCGCTTGCGTGGGAGCTGGCTATTCGGCTACGACCTGCCAGCCGCCCCACAAAGCCGCCTGCTAGTGCGATTTCGCCCGATTTTATTCCTGTCAAGTCGAAGGAAAGCGGCAACGCCCCGATTTCGCATATAGCGCGGCAGTCTAGTATCTCCGTGCCGATTGGCTTACTTGCTAGTAAGCTATCAAGGCTTCGGGGCGATATTCCCACCACGTCCCAGTCGGAGGAAAGGGGCAACGCCCCCTTATCGCTAGTTGCTTCCGCGCCGTTTATACGCCCTGCGAAGCCGCCTGCCACGCCGTTCTGCGTGCCGCTTATTTTCGCTTGCGCATTACAAAGCCTAAAAAAGGCGTTTTCCGTCACAAGCCCCACAAAGCCGCCGATATTGCCGTTTGCGGCTATGTTGAGCAATTCCGCGCCAGAAGCCGTGAACGCTCCGCCGTTGATTTTGCCTGCGAAGCCGCCAGTGGCTAGGGCGTTTGCGGCGATTTTTCCGTTTAGCACGGTCACGCTCTCCGCCGTGCAGGCTTCCAGATAGCCTGCCGCGCCGCCCACCGCGCGAAGTCCGCCGTCGGCGGTGATTTGTATGTCGCTGACGTTGATGTTTTTAAGGCTCGTGCCAATCGCCTTGCCTGCCAACGCACCGACCGCGCCGTTGCCCTCGTCTGGCGCGGCGGCGGAAATTTCCGCGTGCGCGATTGTTATATTTTCGAGCCTGCCCCCGAGTGCCTCGCCCACGAGCAAGCCCACGGCAAACTCGCTATTGCCGTAATCGCCGACCGCGTGGACTTCCGCACCCGTGATTGTGAGGTTTTTGATATGCGCGTTGTGCGTTTTGCCGAACAAGCCGTGCGTTACGCCTCTGCTGGAAATAATTTCCATTTCGCGCACGCAAAAGCCCGCGCCGTCAAGGCTGCCGCTAAAAACGAAGCGCGGATTGGCGGCGGCGTTTCCTATAGGCGTAAAATCCTTGG
Organism: Defluviitaleaceae bacterium; assembly: GCA_009777845.1. Classification (GTDB taxonomy): domain Bacteria; phylum Bacillota; class Clostridia; order Lachnospirales; family WQUN01; genus WQVC01. Next base: position 2,088 of record WRLD01000003.1, on the reverse strand, counting down.
GCAAAAAAATGTCTGCGGCGAGCAAATAGTCCGCCGAAAGGTAATCCAAGCTACCCTCGCGCCCGCTAGAAGCCACGTATAGGTCGGCTTGCGATTGGATTTTGGCTAGGTCGTGTGCTGTGCGGATAAGGTATTTGCCGTCTGTGTGGAGGGGGAAGATGGGGGGTGGGGTTTCCGTTTTTTGGGAATTTTCCGCCCCTTGGGTGGTTTCCGTTTTTTGAGAATTTCCTGCCCCCTGCGAAGTTTCCACTTTGTGGGAATTTTCCGCCCTTTGTGAGGTTTCCACCTTATGGGAATTTTCCGCCCCTTGTGCGGATTCCACTTCTTGGGAAAGCCCTTGTGCGGTAACAATTACACTGGATAAAAACAACACAAATAACACCAAGCAAGCAGTAAGGCGTTGTCTAGGACAACACCGCACGCCGAGCATGACGGATTTTTTCCTAAAATTTCCTAAGTTAAATATTATCATGGCGTTATTATTTTTTAAATTATGGTAAATTATGCGTGCGTGCTAACGCTATTTTTCCAAATAAGCATTACCCTGCTTACTTTTCGAGGAACGCGTTCATGTCGTTAATTAGCTCGTCAATGTCCACATTGTGGTGCAACGCCGCCATTTCTAGCGATTTGCCCCTTGCGGACGGACAGCCGAAGCATTGCAGCCCATGCTCCTGCATAATGGGGATTAGTCCGCTGTCTATGCCTAGCGCGTCCATGATTAGCATTTCTTTTTCAATTTTCTGCATGTTTATTCTCCTTTTTTGTGTGTTAGTAAGCTGTTAAGGCTTCGAGGCGACATTCCCACTAAAGGTCAGTCGGAGAAAAGGGGCAATGCCCCTTGATGGCTCGCATCATTTCCACTGGCTCGTCCTTAAACAACGCCGTGCCGATGACGAAATTTGTCACGCCTAGCGGGTGTAGCTGTCGTACTCGCTCGGCGTTTATATTTCCGTCTACGCAAAGCGCGAAGCCGTGTTTTTCTGATAGCTTTCCCAATTCCTTGATTTTTTCTACGGTAAATTCCAAAAAATCCTGCCCTGCGAAGCCTGGGTTTACGGTCATGGCGAGTACATGGCCGCAGAGCGGAAGTACCTCCTTTACCGTTTCCACGGACGTGCCTGGGTTGAGCGCGATACCTGCCGTCGCGCCTAGCTTGCGGATTTGTGCGAGTGTGGCGGCAAGCTGTGTGTCTGCCTCGGGGTGTATGGTAATAATTTCCGCGCCAAGCTCGCGGAAAAACGCCACATGGCGTGACGGCTCGCGAATCATCAAATGCACGTCTAGCGGCACGGCGGAATTTTGCCGCACGATTTTGAAAATCTCCGCGCCTATGGCAAAATTTGGTACAAAGCTGCCGTCCATTACGTCCATATGGAAATAATCGGCTTCCTGCGAAAGATGTCTAATCGCCTGCGACAAATTTCCATGGTCGGCACAAAGCACGCTCGGGTGGATTTTTATGGGTTTTGGGGGGGTCATTTTATTCTCCTTTGGTTTGTTGTTGTATGTGGATTTTTGGGGGATTCAAGGGCATGGAACGCGGATTTTCACGGATTTGGCGGATTTTCGCGGATTTTTTCGGATTAAAACTTACGTTCATGTGTGAATAAACGGCGATAGGACACGGATTCAACGGATTTTCACGGATTACGCGGATTGGCTCGTGGGGGAATCCGCTAAATCTGCGTTCCATTCTTTTAAAATCCACGTAATACTGCCTGCTGTGCCTCGCTCCCTCTGTGCCTCTGTGCCTCTGTGTGAAAAAATCTTTTAAATTCAAAAAACACGTTCTACACTCTACCTACGTTTTTTATTTGTCAAAAAGATTTTTTCACACAGAGGCACAGAGGCACAGAGGGAGCGTGGCATAGCAGACAGTATTACGCGGATTTAAATATTGCGTTGTCGTGTGGATTTGCATGGTTTTTGTAGGGGACGGATTTATCCGTCCCGAGGTACGCACGTTCGTCAATTCGGGGTGGGTAACGTCCATTAACGCAGAGCGAGGCAACCTCGGGACGGATAAATCCGTCCCCTACAGGTAACGATTAACAATTAACAATCAACGATTAACAATCAACAATC
>WRLD01000002.1 GCA_009777845.1 Defluviitaleaceae bacterium | reverse complement strand
AAATGCCAAACAATAAAAATGCCCAACAAAACCGCCCCGATTGTTACCATGATACAGAGCGGTTATTAAAAACCTACCGTGACGTGCGGTGGAATCTGAAATTATCAATGGAACAGCACCGACTGGACTTTGAAGCCGAATACGGCATGTCCATAACGGATTATTTAGACGATATATACGCCGCGGGTGCGGATTTTGGGGGGACAAGGCTGGAGCATCACGCAAACAGCATGAAGCGTACCGCGGAAATGCTAAAACTTATCGACACCGCTGTACACCTTATACGCGAAAACAACAGCGAGGGCGAGGTGTTTTACTGGATTTTGTTTTACACCTATTTTTCGCCTATGAAGCTAAACAGCGCGGAAGAAATCGTGGAGCGGGTACAAATGCACAGCCCGCACATAACAAAAGATGTTTATTACCGCCAACGCAAAAGGGCGATTGATGTGTTTTCGTCTGTTTTGTGGGGCTTTACCGCAAGGGACGATATGGAAATTCTTGATGTGTTTGTGATGGGGTAGGTGTTGCAAAAAGTGAGACTTTTTTGCCATTGACTGCCAATTCATGGTGCGTTAAAATTGTATTGTGAATAATTGCGATTAAATAATTTTCGCCCCCTTTAAGCGTAAATCTAGGATAGTCTAGGATACGCCAAAGGGGGCTTTTTCGTTGGACTTTTTAACACAAAAACGCGTTAAATGCTTAAAGAAAGGAGAAATTTATATGGCAAAAAGAATTGCCCAAGCCCAAAAACTATTAAGCGAGTACAGACCCACAGCATGGCGAAAATCCGCACTTGAATCCGCGCCAGCACTTTCACACAGAGCATTGCCTGCTTGTATCGAGCAATTACGCCTTACACAGGAAATAGTAGAAAGGTTGCGGCATAACAAGCGTTTGGGCGAAAAGCTATATTGGGTTATTTACGCAACTTATATGACAACACAGCAGTCGGGGAATATTTATGAGATATTGGAGCATATAGCCAAAAATCACGAATATATCCCGCGCAGTACGTATTTTCGGCTTAAAGGACAAGCTATCGGCATATTGGACAGCTACTTGGAAGCAAGGAATATCAATCCATTATAAACCCAAACTGCGTGACAAAATAAAACATATGCGACATATTGCCGTTCGCACCGCGAGAATTTGGCGAGAAAGATGCACCAAAGCCCACGCAATAAAGTCTAGGGCTTAGCAGTAACTCGCGATGTCCGCGTGTTGAAGCTAACATTCCCGCAACAATACGTTCTGGGGTAGTGAAAAAATTTGCTTCACCACTAGAGCCAATTCTGCCCGTTGCTTCCCCAACCGCGCCGTTATAACCAAGCATTAAAGCGGATTCTCGTACAGTGCCATGCACAGGGCTTCGGTGGCTATAATATTGTAAATCGGCAAATTCCTGTGTTTTAAGCCTAGAGGACAGCATAAGCGCGGGGTTTAACGCCAAGGGCTGTACTCCGTGCTGTACTCTCGCACGGTTGATTTCCCTGATTACTCCTAACTCAAAAGCGGTCGCGCCGCCTATTTCGTTGTAGTCGGCTATCCATGCCCCAAGTTCGGCCTCTGTTAATTTCCTGTTGGGTAAGGTAATGGCACTCGTTGCTTCTAGTGGGTTCGCGTTTGGAACGCTGTCAATCATCGCCGTCAATTCCTCGTCCGTAAAGAGTATCGGCGTGAGGTCGTCAAATATAATGGGGGCTGTAATAATCGGGGTTTGCGGCGCTTCTTCGGCGAGTGCTGTAGTATTCGGGGCTTGCGGCACTTCCTCGGCGGATAATGCCGTAGCTGGTGCAACATTGACGCACGGATTTACGGCATTTGAAACCGCACCCGCAATTAGATAAACAGGCAATACTCTATTGTCCACTTCTCCGTATCTGAAAGCCTTACCGCTGTAGCCATTAAAGAAAATCCCTGGCGGTACAATCTGCCCGTCAATATCAATGTAGCGGATTTCTTGTTGTTCCCGCCACGCCATAAACTCGTCACGGGTCATGGGGGCATTATCGCCCATTGTTATGGTTGGCAGGGCTTCGGTTGCAAAAACTCCATTTGCGAAAATTCCATTTGCAACGCTATAAATGGTGCTTGCACCTACTATAAGTGCCAATGTAATAACGATTTTAAGTAAATTTTTCATTTCAAACTCTCCTTTTTTACTCGCCTATGGCGATTTTTTTTGTGCGATTTTTTACGTGCGACCTTACACGAACTATGTGCGTGTAATTCCCGCTATGCTTATAACATATGCGGTTAATATAAAATTTTTCAGACAGGCGAACCCATCTGTCTATTTTTTTTGTAGGAGGTGATTTCTGTGCGTTGCTTTTAACTTTCAGCTTTAAGTTTTAAGTTTTTAACTTCTAGCTTTTAGCTTTTAGCTTTTAACCATCATACCAAATTTTTCCCAACAAAAAAACAAAAATTAAGGAGGCAACACATGATTTTACAAAACAAAGCAAGAAAAAAATCCAAGCCGTTTATGGTAATCCTTATGGCGTTTTTATGTGTTCTTGGCATAATACCCATAACTACCAATATATCGGCAAACGAAGCACTCCCAACAATTACAGCCGTAACCGAAATCGGACAAGAATACACTCATGATGCCTACGTTACCATGAACGGAAACATTATAAGCTCACGCAGATACGCTGTAAATATCAACAACGTATTCTACGAGGCGTATTGTGCAAATCCCACGTTACGCGGCCCGGGCAACAGCGGAGCGGTATACGAATTATCAGACGTAGACGGCTCGCAGTTCCGCACAGTATTAAGATACGGCTTCCCTGTTAATACCGCGCTAACCGCGAGCGAATCCGTAGACGAGCTTTCGTGGTTTTCGTATATGACCCGAGTTGCCGTAGCGTATATCAGCGTTCCAAGTGCCACATGGGGGCGGCTAGAGGGCATAACGCTTGCAGGGGTAAACGACCGCATAAACGGTGTCGGAGGCGCGGAAGCGGAAGCAAATTTCCCTGCTATTACCGTAAACGGCGAAGCACATGATTTTATCCTAGGAATAGACCCCCAATCCCCGATTTTTGCCGTAGGCAACAACCGAAAAACAAACTGCCGCCGCAATCCCTTCCGTTTTGAGTGGACGGCAGATACTCCCGCAGGAACAAGATTATATGTTGACGGAACGCTTGCCGCTACCGCACCCGCAAACCCCAACGGCATATATTCAGCCAATCCTCACCATTCATTTAATGAAATCTCCGCGTTTCACCTAGTCCTGCCAACAGGAAGCGAGAGCATAACCGCAGGCGTAAATCTTGTGGGAATAAACAACCAGTACGCCGACAGAGTTTTTGTTATGCAGAATCCAAACGATACTGACGGCTGGCAGGATATTATCTTTTATGTCCCCGAGGTATTCGCAAGCGCGGAATACACATGGGAAATTGAGCCGCAAACCCCCGACCTCGGCCGCTTACGCATTATCAAACGAAGCGCGGAAGCAAGCCGCGGGCTTGCAGGCGCGGTATTTCAGATTACTGGTGCGAACGGCTATAACGTAACCCGCACAACACCGTCAAACGGCGAAATACTTTTAACAAACCTAGAGGCAGGGCAATACACCATAACCGAAACCAGTCCGCCAGTCGGCTACAGTCTTTCCGAGCCTATGACACAAACAGTACAGGTCACAGCAAACACCGCAACCGAAGCAACGGTTATTTTCGCAAATCCGCGTAACGGCGAACCGCCGAATGAAAGCAGTACCTCTGTTTTCATAGAAAAAATAGACGCACTTTCGAGAGAAAACGTGCCAAACGCAACACACCCCCATTCAGGGGCGTTGATACGGTTGCAGGGCATGAGCAGTATGACTGTTGCGGCAGGTGACGGACAGAGCGTAACATTTAACAATACAGGCATTAACCTATCCCAAGTGCTAACAGAAACCGCACAAATCACGCCTACAAACCCAGGCGTAACTAGCACCGTCGGCAATGGCTGGTGGCATTTAGAGGGCTTGCCCTATGGCTTTTATTCCGTTGTTGAGGAACGCGCCCCAGACGGCTTTTCGATTCTTCCGCAGCATACCGCGTATTCGTTTTGGTTGCACCCTCCCGATGTAACAATCGGCTTGAATGTAATCGAAACCGAGGTAGTAATTCCGTGGGACGATGTTTTGGCAATGCTACAGGCATTATCTGGCTCGTCAACGCCCGCAATGGATTTACAGGCGGTACTGGATATTATGACTACGGCGTTAGGTGCTGTTGAGCTTGTTGTTTTGCCGGTTTATGAAATCGAACAAAGCCCACATGTAAACGCGGCGCATATAGTTTTTGAAAATTATCCGTTTTCTGAAATTGTTGTGTATAAGCATGACAATGTAACAAATGAACCGCTCGCCACAGAGCGTTTTGTCAACTGTAACTTTTGTTATATTTCTTGAAAATCTTGTTTCTTGAAAATCTTGAAAATAAAAACACGCCCAGTAATTTCGGATTACGGGGCGTGTCTGTGTATTCAGTTATTACAATGTTAGACACATAAGTCCTTCAGAAAGCAGGAACGCTTATATTTTTCTACTGAGATACTTTTTCAAGCATATGCAAAAGTAATTTTTGATAGCCATAATCATTTTTCCCTCCTTCTTCCTCAAAATAGAGTATTGTTGACCTATCAATGCCAATAGCCGCACTATATTTATCCAATATGTCCAGCGATGGTTTTTTTACCCCTTTTTCTAATTCACTTATATAAGAGGACGAAACTTTCATCTTTTCGGACAATTCTTTTATTGTCCAATCTTGTGAAATCCGCAACAACCGCAGGACTTCGCTTAACATAACATTCACCACCTTTCAATCTAACCATGCTTTTTTCATAAATTGGAACACCTCCATTTATTTTTATTCAAGGTTGCACTCGTTGCGGGACTTAACCCATAGCACCACCACGACCGTTACTACCAATGTTGTTGTCTATAAAAATAACTTTTTTTCATGTTCAACCTCCATTCGTTTTTTGTTTTGATACAACATTACTCACTCCTATATTTTATGAAGCCCGATAATTTAGCGGAACACGCCTTTTGCTCTCACCGCACTACAAAAGGCGAGCCGCCAAACAACGTTGCTTAATCAAAAAAGCAACGTTTAAGTACCGCGAACAAAAACTTAATTAAAAATTGGGGGATATGGTACTTGTCTGCCAATTGAGCAACTTTCACCATTTTTTCCCACAGTTTTAATCCTTTGTTTTTGTTGTCAGCACTCTTCTTATCGGAGCGCTTCATCTAAAATTCCTCCTTTCGCTATTATTGCATTTTTAGTTGGATTATTGAATTAGCTTATAATCGTTGCTATAATATTAGCGTATCATAGGTGCAAGCGTTTGTCAATAGCCGTCAGCGAATTATATTCGCCAATCATTGCCGTAGTCCGTCACTTGTAGAAACGGCCTATGTTTATAGGCTGTTTATTTGGGTTTTAGCCGCTGACAGACCGCACGTACTTTGCCTCTGCCAACGGCAGACAAGGGCAAAGTACATAGTGCATTAGACTTCACAAAATCGACTCCGTAACACGTCAAGGTATCCAAGGCGTAGAGTTTCGTATTTACGATTTTGTCGCCAATCAAGAGGTAGCAGGCCCTTTCATTACAGACGACAACGGAGCGATTGACTTTACTGGCATATTACCCGCAGGGCGGTACACTATTCGCGAAACAAAGGAAGCGCGTGGTTATCTTCGTGATACCATGCCGCGGACGGTAGAATTTAGGGCAGGCATGGTAACGGAAATATTCTGGGAAAATACGCGCGAAGCAGGGCAGATTCAAATAACAAAGCTGTCCTCCGCTGACAATCAGGTAAATGGGCTTTCCGCAGGGAGCCGTCTTAGCGGCGCGGTTTTTGAAGTACGCGACCAAAGAACAGGCAACGTAATAGACCAGCTTGTTACCGATGCCCGCGGTGTCGGCGTTTCACGCCCGTTACCCCTAGGGCGTTATCTTATAGAAGAAATTGCCGCGCCGTCATTTTATAAGCGTTCTGATGCTGTGCTTGACGTAACGATTGAACACTCGGGGCAGATTTTGCGTTATGAGTTTTTCAACGAGCCTGCAAACATAGGTGTAGAGGTCAGAAAAAACGGCCCTGTAGAGGTAATGTCGGGACAGCCGATTGTTTGGAGCATTACTACAATCTCAAACAGCTCCACGATTGAATTATCAGATTTTTATGTACGCGATATTCTTCCAGCCCACGCTGTACGCCTAGCGCGGATTTTTACAGGCACGTTCAACCAGTCCCTGCGCTATTCCGTTATGTTCCGCACCAATACAAACGACACATGGCGAGTGGCTTACGACAACCTTTTAAGCACAAGCAATAACGCCTTGATTATGTCGCCCGCCGTGCTTGGGCTTGCTTCCAACGAAGCCGTGACAGAAATCATGTATCAGTTCGGCGAAGTCCGCGCAGGCTTCCGCGCCGTGGAAGCACCGCGAATTGAGGGCGTTGTGCGTGACGGCTTACAAAACGGCGACGAGCTTGTAAACCGTGTAGATTTAGGCGGAAGAACAGGAACGGAATGGGTAGTGGGCAACACGGTTTGGACTACTCGCGTATATAGACCGCCTTATGGGCCGCACCCGAGGACAGGCTGGTAAATTTTTTTCAAGGAGGTTTTCGGCATGAATAAATTTAAGGAAGCAAGCATTAGAGCAAATGAAATTGTAATTACAAGCATATTGGAAGTATGCGACACAAAAAACTCTATTTTAAGATTTTTTCAAAAGCACAGAAAAAAGCTGACCCTTGTGAGCTATGGCTTTACAGGGCTATTGCTTTGCTTAATATTTTCGTTTGGCTTTTCGGAGATTGCATTGGCGGCAGACCCAGGCACGCAGGTATTCCAACGCGCAAACACAGCAATGCAGGGCGTGCTTAGGCAGGTTCGGCTTATTTCAAGCATAATCGCGGCGTTATTTTTGACACTGGCGTTTCTTATGAAGATGCTAAGCAAAAACCAACGCACGGTTGACGAAGCCAACACATGGATAAAACGGATTGCCGTCGCGTGGGCGTGTATCAACGCCGTGGGCTTTATTTTGACCTTTATTCAGGAAATTATCGGCCCTGACGTGACCCTGCCGACGATTGGCGGTACGCCGTAAGAGCCTGTTTAATATCTCGCTTTCGGCAGATTTTCGAGCAAATTTTTTGTTATGCGAGGAGGCGCGACCGCCGCATAACGGAGAGATTACGCAAGGTCGCGCCGACGAAGCAGAACGGAAAATTTGCCGAAAAGATGTCGGAATGGAGATATTAAACATGCTCTAAGGAAGGAGGCAAGCAAATGCACCTTATGGATTCCCTGTTTCGGTGGCTAATCGACCAGGCTGTTTCTGCTATTGATATGTTCGGCATGAGCATTTTAAGCGTACTAGGCGCGGATTTAACGCTATTTGTGAATATCTTTCCCATTGTGGAAACAACCTATGAAATTTTTGTGGTAACGGCTCTTACGCTGCTTGGGCTTAACATGATGTGGGGCATTTTCAAAAATTTCTTTTTGCCAATCGGGATTGAATCAGAGCCGCCGTTTAGTCTTGCGGCAAAGACAGTAATGTTTGGGTTTTTGGCGTTTTTCGCGCTTGATATTGCGGGCATTGCAATTAACCTAGCCAACACGCCGTATCAAGCAATATTAGGCGTGGACGAGCCCGCCCCCGAATTTGTCCGTACTCATGCGATTATGACAATAATTCTTGTCGGCGGCGGAAACGGCGTTCTTATCGGGCTGTTACTCGCGTTGATTTTTGTGGTCATCGTAGGCTGGAATTATTTCAAGCTCATTGTCGAGTGCGTGGAGCGATATTTTGTTGTGGGTATTTTGGCGTTTACATCGCCGCTGGCGTTTGCAATGGGAGCGTCACAAGCCACAAGCCCGATATTTAAATCGTGGTGCCGTATGCTAGGCGGGCAGTTGTTGCTCTTAGTTATGAATGTGTGGACACTGCGAATGTTTATCACCATGCTAAGGGTATTTATCGCTAACCCTGTAATGAGCTTTGCGTAGGGAGGGCATAATGGCGAAAAAATTTATTTTCATATTTTTATTTGTGCTGTTCTTATCTGTGAGCTGTGCGAATGTCTGCGCATCTGGCAATTTGGACGAGCTAGACAACCGCGCCGAAACGGAAAGCCTCGCAGGGCTAACATGGGACGAAATAAGCGAAATGGCAAGCAATTCCCCAAACAGCTTAACGCCGACACAGGGCTTAGTTTTGTGGATGTTTGCGATACTTGCGTTTTTGAAGCTGGCGCAGAAAATGGATAGCCTGCTTCAGTCGCTTGGGCTTAACGTAACTCAAACAGGCGGCAGAGCGTTGGGCGATTTAGTTATGGCGGGCATGGCGTTAAAAAATATCGGGGGAGCGGTATCAAAGGGGCTGGGTATGCTTGGTGGTTCGGAGAGTTCGGGTGGTTCGGGTAGCGGTTCAAGCTCAGGTTCGGGGACACACAGCGGAACAAGTTCGAGTGGTGGTGGTTCTGCAAGTGGCGGTTCTTCGGGCGGTGGTTCAGGGCATACGTCTATTCCATTGAATAGCCCGAGAAGCGGTTCTACCTCTGGTGATTCTGCTTCTAGTGGTTCTGCTTCAAGTGGTTTTTCTTCTAACGGTTCTACCTCTAGTGGTTCTACTTCTGGTGGTTCTGCTCCTAGTGGTTCTGCTTCTAGCGGTTCTGCTTCTCGCGGTTCATCTTCAAGTACACCAACAAACAACACCACTCCCGATACCGATACAACAACACCAAAGGCCACAGACCCCAATTCAACCACAATTAACCGTACCCCCGTTGGAAAAGCTGTTGACTGGCTGAAACAAGACGGCTTTACGCAAGGCGCGATTAAAGCAAGCGCAAAGGGCGGTGTAATCGGTTTAGGTGTGTATACAGCAAAGGCAGGGGCTTCAAAGGTCAGTGAAGCGGTTGCGGCACGGCTTAACGGCAGCGATAGTACGCCGAAAGGCGGCCAACCTCCCACGAATAATAAAAACAGCTTCGGCACAATCGGCGTAAACCCCGAGGAATATCAAAACAGCAGACCGCTTGACAACACAGACGAACAGGCCGCAATTCCCTCTACAGCTAATACAGAACAGTATCAAGAATCAAGCGGATACAGTTATTCTAATCCCTCGGAGGAATCGAGCATAATCCCAGCTTCCTTTAACAACGAAGATTACAACGATGTTAATTCATCTAATGCTCCATTCGACACAAGCCCAACCTCTACGGTAGCTAAGGCAGAACAAGACCTCGCCAACAACGCAGGAGATTTATCCCCCGATGCCGTAAATAATGAAGCGTGGAATGAAGCGTGGAATAAAGCGTGGAATGAAGCAACTCCGCCTCCAATTACCCAAAAAGAGGGAGGGAAAAATGAACACACAGCAAGAGCCAAAGGTAACGGAGGGCTTACAAAAAGCCACAACCGCCGCAATAGAAGCAACAAAAATGTGTAAAGCCGCCGCGCTTATAGCAAAGGGAGCGACCGTTGGGGGCGTAGGCGGTGCGGCGGCAGCCGCGCTTAAAAACCCAAAAGCCACGCTAAAGCTAGCAGGCGTTGCGTTGGTTATTGCAATCCTGCCTATACTGCTAATTGCCATGCTTCCGCTTGTTATATTTAACGCTGTTGCGGGCTTTGCGGGCGGTGTGTTAAACAGCATAGGCTCGTTTTTCCGTTCCTTGCCTGTTATCGGCGCGTTAATTGTCGGTATCGGCTCGCTTTTCGGTGCTGCGGACGAGCCGATTGAAACCGCAATATTCTTTAACAATGCCTTTGATACGGCGCATATCGTGTACAATCTGGAGCAAGCCCATGAGCTTATCGGGCTTGCTCATTTTGAACAATATCAAAGCATGTTGGCGAATATCAATAAAGAAATTGTACAGCTTCCTGAAAGCCGTGAGGGGCGGATAATCGGCATTGAGGGCGATGTGTTCCAATTTAATACGTCTATTGTTTTGGGTATGTACGCGGCTTCGCTTCACGATGATGTAATGCAAATAAGCCTTGACGATTTGCGGAACGCCATGAATAGAGCGGAACGCAAGGGCGATTTGTTCGATTATATTATTGAAACTGAATCGGAAACCAGAACCGTGTACCCCGACCCGCCCGAAGCGTCAGATTCCGCTTCGGAAACGCAGGAGGCTTACGAGCCGCCCGAGCCTGTTGAAATTGAAATAACCGTGCATAGCTTTATCGTGGTTTACAAGGGTGAAATGCTCTTTGCTGAAATCTTTGGGATTGCGGACAATGAACGCAAAATGAGCTACGCCCACGAATACGCGCGAAATTTAATGACCTTGCTTACAGATACAGATATAGGCGGTTGGTTTGGAATAATCCTTGAAGCAGGCGAGGTTGAGGGGTTTTATAGTCCGTTTCCAGAAATGGCGTGGACAATATCCTCGCCCTTTGGTTGGCGAACAAACCCCATAACAAGGCGCGGACGAGAGTTCCATAGCGGTATTGATATTCCGAAGCCAGTCGGAACGCCGATACGAGCCATAGCAGACGGTTATGTAATCCTTTCGCAGTTTGGCGCGACGGCGGGTAACTGGATTCAAATCGACCACGGCTATATAACAGGCTATGGAAACGTGATTAGCGAATATATGCACAATAGCCGAAACCTAGTAGCCGTAACAAGCCCGCACACAAGAGTAACCGCAGGACAGGTGATAGCCGAGGTGGGTAATACAGGGCGTTCTACAGGGGCGCACTTGCATTTGTCTATATGGGTCAATAATGAACGTGTGAATCCAGTCGCTTTTATCAATTCGCCGTAATAAAACAAAAAGGAGGTCGAAAATGGCACAAAGCAAACACAGGGACGAGGACACACCAGATATATATTTTATCCCGCCAAACTATGTAGACTCAAGCGGTGTTTTCGGGGGAATGTTCCGTTTACGTAACGCAGTTGAGTCCTGTGCTGTGGGCGGTGCTTCCGCGTGGCTGATTTTTGGCGTTACCGCGGGAATGGATTTAACCATACGAATAATTGTGCTGTTGTCGGTGGTTTTGCCTCTTATGTTTTTTGCGGCTATAGGCATTATGGGCTTGAGCATAACAGAATTTTTATTTTTTTGTTTTCGGTTTTTATTCAAACGGCGTATTATCGGAGAATCAAGCCACGAAAAAACTAACAAAGGTCAAAAAGGCATGTTATCCCGAAGCAGGCGCGGAAAATTTATCCGCACAACAAGCGAGGCCGCGGATTATATTCCTATAAAAGCCATAAAAAACGGAATAATCTACACCACTGATGGGCGTTACGTCAAAATAATTGAGGTAACGCCCATTAACTTTCTCTTGCGAACGCCAAAGGAGCAACGCTCGATTATATGGTCGTTTGTTTCGTTCTTGAAAGTCAGCCCCATTAAAATGCAGTTAAAATGTCTAGCCAAAAAAGCCGACATAGAAAAGCATCTAAGCATAGCCCGCGCGGATTTACAAAAGGAAAAAAACAAGGAATGCCGCGCTTTGCAGGAGGATTATATGAAGCTGTTATACGACATCGGCTCAAAGGAAGCCGTATCGCGTAGGTTTTTTATTATCTTCGAGTACGAGCCGTATATCCGCGCAAGGGATATTGAAGCAGACGCAATAGCCAGCCTTAACACAATCGCCGCCACCGCAAAATCGTATCTTGCAGGGTGCGGCAATGATATTGTGGAGCATGACAATGACGATGATTTTGCCGTGGAAGCACTCTACCAAATGCTTAACCGCAAATCTAGCTTTGACGTTCCGCTTTCGGCGCGGAAACGCGAGGTGATTATGGACTACGCGGCAAGCTACGGCAAAGCCGCAGTGCAGAATATTCCGCCGACAGAGCTTGCCGCCCCTAAGTATATCGACCTTTCCCATATGAATTACATCAAAATGGACGGCGTGTATATCGCGTACCTAGTTGTGCCGACACATGGCTACAAAGCCCATGTACACGCAGGGTGGACTTCGCTTCTTGTTAATGCGGGCGAGGGCATTGACATTGATATTTACCTCTGCAAGGAGCCGAAAGAAAAGGTTTCCCAAAGCCTAGGACGGCATATTCGCATGAATAAGTCAAAAATCAAGGATGCGCAGGACACCAATGACGATTTTGACGATTTAGCAGGTTCGATACAGGGCGGATACTATATGAAGCGCGGAATCGCCAACAACGAGGATTTTTATTACGCAAATATTTTAGTAACAATCACGGGTACAACAAGAGAAAATCTGGACTGGCGCGTGCGTGAAATGCAGAAAAAGATGATTTCGCAGGATATGGCGGTACAGCTATGCACCTTTCGTATGGAGGACGCTTTTTTATCGTCCTTGCCGTTGGCGCGTATCGAAAAGGGTCTGCAAAAATATTCACGCAGAAATATGCTTACAAGCGGCGCGGCAAGCTGTTATCCGCTGACATCTTTTGAGATGTGTGACGATAACGGTATTCTGCTGGGCGTGAACAAGCATAACCAAAGTTTAATCATGGTAGATATTTTTAATTCCCGCGTGTACAAAAACGCAAACATGGCGATTCTCGGCACATCAGGCGCAGGAAAGAGCTTTACGCTACAGCTTATGGCGACACGTATGAGGCGCAAGGGTATACAGGTTTTTATCCTCGCGCCGCTTAAAGGTCACGAGTTTTTCCGTACCTGCAATACAATAGGCGGTAGCTTTATTCAGGTTTCGCCGTCGTCTAAGCATTGTATCAATATCATGGAAATCCGCCCGATTGATACGGCGGCGGCTGAGTTGATTGACGAGGCTGTGCTTGACAGGTCGTTACTTGCCACAAAGATTGACCGTCTGCATATTTTCTTTTCGTTGCTTATTCCCGACATGAGCCACGAGGAACGCCAGCTATTGGACGAAACGATTATTCGCACGTATCAGCGGTTTGGCATTTCGCACGACAATGACACGCTCTTGGACGTAAGCGAGCCTAGCGGAAAACGATTTAGGATTATGCCGACCCTGGGCGATTTGCACAGCTTGCTTTCAGAGCGTAACGAAACAAAACGTATGGCGAATATCATTAACCGCCTTGTGCATGGCTCGGCTTCCACGTTTAATCAGCAGACGAATGTAAATTTGGACAACAAGTACATTGTGCTTGATATTTCCGAATTAACAGGCGACTTGTTGACCGTGGGAATGTTTGTCACGCTTGATTATATATGGGATAAAGCCAAGCAAGACCGCACCAAGGAAAAAGCCATTTTCATAGACGAAACGTGGAAGCTAATCGGCGCGGCATCAAACAGGCTTGCGGCGGAGTTTGTGCTGGAAATTTTCAAGATAATACGCGGCTACGGCGGCTCTGCTATTTGTGCCACGCAGGACTTGAACGATTTTTTCGCATTAGAGGACGGCAAATACGGCAAGGGCATAATCAACAACTGCAAAACGAAAATCATTTTGAACCTTGAAGATGACGAAGCCGACCGCGTGCAGGATATTTTGGGCTTGTCGGAAAGCGAACGGCAAGCCATTGTTCACTTTGAACGCGGAAACGCCATGATTTCCGCTAATAAAAACAATGTGACGGTAGAAATAAAGCCTAGCGAAAAGGAAAAGGAATTGATTACCACCGACCGCAGGGAGCTGCAAGCTATAGCAGAACGCAAGAAAAATCAATACGCCGTTAATACGTCTTTATTACGTCAAGCATAGAAAGAAAGGGGGCGTTCCTCCGTGATTGAAAGAGCGGAATTTATTAAGCTGGGGGAAGAAATTTTACACTTTATAGATGTCTACGGCGTGTTGCGGTATGCGGATTTTGAAAAATTCTTCCCAAACAGCAAAAAGGTCATAGATTATCTGCTAAAAAAACAGCGATTGTACAAAAGCCCCGATGGAAGCTATATCGGGGCAGACCGCGACTTTCGCGTTGATAGGCATATGCTCGCGGCATTGAGTGTACTGGCGGCTTTATGCGAAAAGGTACGAAGCCACACAAGGGCAGCCGCTCCTGCACAAATATCGTTTATCACACATAGCGGCGATTTTTACGAAATTATTTATATAGGCTATGGAATGGAGGCGATGACGGCGGCTTCTATCGGGTCGGAGATTGCCGCGAAACAGCAGACAAGAGAGTATACAGAAAACGTAAAACGTATAATTATAGTTGAAAACAAAAATCAAATGGAAGGGCTTCAAATATCGGGAATAACGCAGCTTGCGCTTGTTCACCCAGACGGAAGCCTTTCTTATTATAGGAGTTGAAAAAATGGACAGGCAAGTGCTGTTACGGAAGATTATGAGTATCGGCGACGAAATCCGCCGTTTGGAGCAAGATATAATTGCATTGCAAAGCATTGATATAGTGGCGTACCCCGAGAATTACAGCAGTCTAAGCCAGCAATCAGCCATACGCGGTGAATTTATCACACGCAAGCTCAGGGATTTAGTCATTGTGACGACCAATATATCAACAGCGGAATATATGGAACGTGCCGCCAACGATATGGGTATCGCCATAACTCACACGGACGGCATAGTTGACATAACAATACCATGTCTACTACCCCACCGCAGGAAAAAGCAAACGGGGTTTATTGCCGCCCCATTGCTTGCGGCGTTAGAGCGGTTTGGAGCAAGCCGTCCGCCGAACGCACCCTTTGAGAGGTTTAATCATTGCGTTATATGTATCACTCATGTGTATGACAGGGCGCTGTTTGGCACAGGGCGGAGGCGTGACCACGACAACATAGAAACAAAGGCGATTATTGATGTAATAAACACGTTTTTATTGACTGACGATAATGGCAGACTCTGCGATATTTACAACACAAGCGAGCTTTCAGACGAGAGCATTACCCGTATTTCCATTATGAAAAAGGATATGTTCCCCGATTGGGTTTTGAGATGTAAAAATCCGCCTAAATCAGTATCCTAATTTGCACAAAAATCATACGGTCTAATGGGGATATATGCTAGATTGCGAAAAATACTGGAAAAAGCAGATGTATTTACCTGTAATCAAGGCAGGAATAGACCGAACTATTGAGGGCATACGGTCTAAAGCTGTTGATATTAAGCAAAAAAGTGGAGCGTATTGTTTCCGTTGAAAATAGACCGTATTGTTTTTTTCGCAGACTGCTTTTTCGCAGACTGCCTTTGTCCTTTCGCAGTCTTTGTATAAACCGCTTCGACCCATAAAAAAACGAGAGGAGGCAGACTATATGGAGATTTACCGCATGTCCCAAAAGAACCCCATAGCTAAAATGCAACCGCAATCCGAACAGGTACAAGCAAACCAACCGCCCATGTCAAAGCCCAAACCACAGGGACAGCTATTACTCGAATTGACTGCAATATCGGGCGAATACCCAGCCGACAATATCCACCGCTTAATAGCCTCCGCAAGCTATGCTAAAAAAGTAATAACGGCATTAACAGGCGATAAGCTAATCAGGCTAGTGAATAAGGGCGGTATAAGAGGCTACAGGCTAGAATTAAAGGGCAAGAAAAAACTATTGACGGCAAACAACGCCAGATTTGCGGATTACTTGGACGGCGCGGCAGACACAAACAAACAGCGGTCTGACCATTCAAGGCGATTGCGTCTACACGCCGCCGCAGAGGTATATACGCTCATGTATAACGCGAATGTTCAGATATTTAAGGATATTAAGCCAAAAATTTACTTGCCTACTGCCGCCGCCGACCCCTCGCAGTCGGCTCTTTCGCAGTCTGCACTTGCAGTTACAACTCCCTGCTTCTATTCATCACGAGAACACAAAATGGAGTATGAACGCTCCAACGCAATCCGCGGTTCTCGTGCAGTAGGAGCATTGCTTACCTCCGCCCGCGTTTACGCAATCTACAACACAGGCGTTACTGAATCCCGCTGGCGAGAAAGCGTAGAAACACGTTACAGAGTTGATGTTCACGATTATATCTGCCGCAAATTGCTTTACAGTCAATACAAGGGCGGCGAGATAAGCGGAATAATGCTTGGCGAGAAATTAGGTCTATTGGAAAAATACCTGCTACCGCAAGCGAAAAAGGAAACCGGCTATAAATTTCTAACCAGAGCCTACCGCCATTTCTATTTCATAACCAACGACAGCTACGGCGAGGCACAGCTAAGACTGCTTTGTGACAACGCCAAAATGCACCGCCTAAAAACCACGCTAACGAAAAAATTCTTGCCGCCAAACACAAAATATCCCATAGAACATGATGCGCTGACTGAGGACGGAAGCCCCGTTCTTTTTTGTTGTCTGCTTGATGTTCCGCGCTTGGTTCAATTCAAAATGGGCGTAATTCTTCACGGCAAACGCGGAAAGGTAATCGCTTTTGACTTCCAAAAGGAAATGCTTGAAAGCTATCTAGGGGCAGATGCGGAAGTAAGGGCTATAAATTTTGAGAGCATTATCGAATGGCTTAACCAGCAAAGCCATAAAGGAGATGATTCCATGTGAGCAGAAAAAAAATAATCGCGGTAGCGGCGGTGGTGCTTATCGGTCTGGCGGTATACGGCACAGGCATTGCTTCCCAACTGATTTATGCCGCCGTAAGCTGGCTAGGCGGTGACTCGGGGCTTGGGCAGGGCTTGGCGAGCCTAATATCTGGTACGGTAAACCAGACAGAAGCCGCCGCACGCGAGCCCCTTAATATCGGGCAACCACAAGCCGTATTCGCCGCGCTTTTTAACTTGCCATACAATTTTTACGGCTTGGCGGTTATCGTTCTGCTTGCGGGATTGATTATCATTTTTCTTATGAAAAACAATTCCGTGCAGGGAACAATGGACAACGAACGCAATCTTGTCTATTCCAATAAGGGAACCTACGGAACGGCGGGCTGGATGAGTGATACGGAGTTTAACAAGGAATTAGAAGCTACCAAGGACTTAAAAAGCTGTCGAGGGACGATTTTAGGCGAATTAAACGGCAAGGCGGTATGCGTACCCGAAAACACCATGATGAATAGAAACGTAGCCGTATACGGCGCGGCGGGAAGCATGAAAAGCCGCGCCTATGTACGAAACATGGTTTTTCAGTGCGTTCGGCGCGGGGAATCGCTGATTATTACCGACCCGAAAAGCGAGCTATACGCGAGCATGGCTGAATATCTGCGTGACATGGGCTATGTGGTAAGGGTTTTTAATCTAATCAGCCCCGAAAGCTCCGATTCGTGGAACTGTTTACGCGAAATAGAGGGCGACAATCAAGAATTTATGGCGCAAATCTTTTGCGATGTGGTTATCCGAAATACCTTGCTTAACGGAAAAATGGACCCGTTCTGGGACACAGGCGCAATCTCGCTGTTAAAAGCCCTGTGTCTTTATGTCGTGCAGGTATATCCCGAGGAAAGCCGAAATATCGGCGAGGTTTATAAGCTGTTAGCTAACGCTGCCTCTGCCGCTTACGGCGGCGGACTAAAGGCCGCGTTCGCAGCCCTGCCATTCGGTCATTCCGCAAGAGTGCCGTATGATATTTTTACGCAGGCAAGCGACAACGTACAAAGCGGAATAATCATCGGATTGGCAAATAGGATACAGGTTTTCCAAATCGAAATGCTTCGTACTATCACAAGCCACAGCAATGGCATTGATTTAACTCTGCCTGGCAAGGAACGGTGTGCTTATTTTTGTATAACAAGCGACCAGGATTCGACCTTTGATTTTCTAAGCTCGCTGTTTTTATCGTTCCTGTTTATAAAGCTGGTACGCTTCGCCGATAGTCAGCCCACCCAGACTTTGCCCGTGGCGGTACACTTGCTCGCGGACGAGCTGGCGAATATCGGCGTAATTCCCGACCTAACCAAAAAAATATCAACTGTGCGAAGCAGAAAAATATCCATGAGCGTGATTTTCCAAAATATCGCGCAAATGAAAAACCGTTACCCAAACGACGCTTGGTTAGAAATTTTGGGAAACTGCGACACTCAGCTTTTTTTGGGCTGTACTGACGAAATGACCGCCAAATTTATAAGCGACCGCACAGGCGAGGTAACAATCGGCGTAGAAAGCACGGCAAAGGAAATGAATGCCGTGCGGTTAAGCAATTATGTGCCGTCACATAGGGAAACCTCGTCCATCGGCAAGCGTAAGCTGCTCACGCCCGACGAGGTTTTAAGGCTTCACCGCGAGGACGCGCTTATAATCTTTCGCGGACAAAAGGTGCTAAGGGTGAAAAAATTCGACTACACCAAGCACCCCGAATCAAAGAAGCTGCGCGATTGCAAGGCTCGTGATTATATCCCTAATTGGAGATTGGGGGAAGCAAGGGAGCAAGAAGCAGGGGAGCAAGAAGCAGGGGGGCAAGAAGCAAGAGAACAAGAACCAAGGGAACAAGAAGCAAGGAAGCAAGAACCAAGCGCAAATGTCAATAAGCGGTTTGGCGAAATCAATATTGACGATGTGCTGTCGGATTTGTAACTTATCCACTTTATATTTTTAGAAAACAGGAGGAAATGTTATGCCAAGAAAAAAAGAAGCACCAAGCGCGGAGATTGCAACTGTGCTAGACAACCCGCAAGGCATTGAAAGCGCGAGCGGGGCTGTAGCGGACTTTGCAAGCCCTGATAGACGGCAAAGCACACAAGCCGAAACGCCCGCCCCGATTTTGACCCTCGAAGCAGGCACAGAAATAGAAACCCAAAAGGAAAAGGAAAATGCCATATGGCACGAAATTAAAACCTCGCAAGTAACAGGCTCTCATTTGTCGGGTATATTGGGCAAGGTGGAACTATTGGCAAACGGCGGTCTAATAGCCGTAGTGGACTATAAGGCTCAGCGCGTTGTTATTCCCATAAATGAAATGATGCTTGACGTAAACCGCCCCGAGGCGCAGAGCGACGAGGAATACAATGAGCGACTGGCAAGGGTATTAAACCGCATGATTGGCACGGAGATTGATTTTGTTGTGCGCGGCATATCAACCAACGGCGGTGAACGCGCCGCTGTCGCAAGCCGTAAAGCCGCTATGCTTCGCTTACGCCGCCGTTATTATTTCACTAACGGCGCGAACGGTAAACCGCAGATTTACCCCGAGCGGATTGTTGAGGCGCGGATTGCCGCAGTTAGCCAGTTGGCAATCCGCGTAGAAATCTTCGGCGTGGAGGCTACTATCCGCAACCGCGAATTAAGCTGGGGCTATGTAAGCGATTGCAGGGACAAGTATTTTGTAGGCGATTCCGTTCATGTGCGTATAAGGGAAATTTTAGGCGAAACGCCCGAAAGCCTTCGAGTTAAGGCTGATATACGTTCACTAACCGAGGACTACACCCAGGAAAAGCTACTGGCGCTCAAACCGCAAACAAACTGTATCGGGAAAATTATTGACATTCGCGGCGGTGTTATCTTTATCAGCTTGGTAGACGGCGTTAGGGCGATTGCGCATAAATGCTTCGACCAACGCAAGCCGGGCAGGGGCGATGATGTTCTATTTGTTTGCACTCGTATAGACGAGGACGGCGGCGTTGCCGTTGGGATTATATCACGGATTATTAGGCGGAATATTTAAGCCCACTTACAATACACATGCCCAGAGGGAGTGATTTTAATGGGAACAAAGAAATCCCAAGCGGTTATTTTGACTATATTGCTATTTGTGCTATTTGTGCTAATCGCAGCCTGCTCTGCGAATACCGCGGAACACGAAACAGCATTAACGGATTTACAAGTTCAAGTCAGCGAAAGCCCCGAACCAAAGGAATTAAACCCCAGCGACTTACTAGCAGTTCATTTTATTGATGTCGGCGAGGGGGATTCCATTTTAATTGTACAGGGTGAGTACGCCATGCTAGTGGACGGCGGCTCTGCCGAAATGGGAACGACCGTATTTAGCTATCTACGCGGCCAAGGCATAACGGCACTTGAATACGTTGTTGCCACTCATTCCTTTGCCGACCATATAGGGGGCTTGCCCGATGTCCTACGCCGAATAAGCGTAAAAAACGTGCTTCTGCCTATGGTTTATCACGATACTTCTGCCTACAACACATTTTTAACAGCCGTGGAAGGCTCAGGCGCGGAGGTTGCCGTCCCCTACGCAGGGCATAGCTTCACTTTAGGCGATGCCGTTATAGGCGTTCTTTCGCCAAGCCCTGATGACGAATGGGAAAACAAGGCTAATTATTCAATCGTGTTGCGTGTGGAGTTTGGCTCTACCAGCTTTTTGTTAATGGGCGACGCTATGCGTGAGGTGGAGGCAGGTCTATTGGATAGCACAGCGCGGTTATCGTCTGATGTGTTAAAGGTTGCGCGGCATGGTGCAATGTCCGCGACCACAAACGGCTTTTTGGACGCTGTAAGCCCGTCTATTGCCGTAATTTCCGCAGGTGAAAATAACAGCTTTCTTTCTCAAGAGGTTTTGCGGCGGCTAAATAGTGCAGATGTTCATGTTTTTAGAACAGACGAAAACGGCGGTATAGTAATAACAAGCGATGGCACAATGCTTGGTGTGGCGGTGGATAGATAATCAAAAATGAGGTGAGCTTATGCGTGAAAAAGAAATACCCGCTCCCCCAAAGCCTGTATTCCTGCGTGTACTAACTCTGCTCGGCGGCGGCGTAGGCTGTTTGCTCGCAGGGATTGTCGTATCGCTAGTAACGGGCGATTTAGTGATACTGGCCTTGTCCGTCATTCTTTGCGTTACATTTACATCAAAGGGCGTACTGCTTAAAAGAAAAATCGCCGCAGGGCAAATATACAGCGTGTCGGGGGTTTGTGTAGGCATAACGCCGAAAATACTCGGGCGATATAAGCGCGTTGAATTGGTAAACACGGACACTGGCGATACTGTGCAATTCGTCCTGCCAAAAAAGAGCGCGTTCAAAATAGGCTATGTTTATACCTGCTATTTCGACCACCATATCAATAACCGACTTGTAAGCGTGGACAACTCGCAGGTCGGTTATTTTAACGCAGAGCTTGATTTGCCTGCGAACGGCTTCTTGGGGCTTGAGAATTATGGGATTTATCAAGGAACGCCAACAAAAAAACATTAGGAGGAAAATTTATGAAACAGGAACGCAAAATGAAACCTGCAAAGGGTTTTAATATTTTTCTAAGCATAGTGCTTGCCGCTGTGCTTATTTTTTTATTGCAGACTGCAGTTTTTGCCGCAAGCCCGAATAATGTCTTGACGGTAGATACATCTTTGAATATTGAAATAGCTGAGCCAAACAATGAGCAAGCCTCATTATCGAAAACGCCCGAATGGGTATGGCACCCAATAAGCGTAGTAAACGAGCCGATGAACGGCTTTAACGCAATCCGCAGAACCTACGCGCTGCCGCCGGACGTTAATCCAGCCGTTATTCCTACCGCCGATTTTGATATGCTCGGACAGCAATTTACCCTTGCGTATGTACTACAACAGCCCACATCAGACGAGGCATTTATTGAAATGCGCGAAACCGTAACAATCGAAACGCGAAGCAACAATTTGAACGATATTTTGCCTAATCTCGAACAGGAAATTTGGTACGAGCGTGACGGCTTCGCAGGGACTTTAATGCTTGACCTGCACTCAATCAACAGCGCGGTAACGGGAACGTCACGGCATACGACCACTGCAACAAGACAACGCGCCTATCCGCATTTATCCTCGGCGGATAATTCGCTTATTCCCAGAACCATCACCGATAACGGCACGGATTTTCATTTATCGAGCGTGGAGTGGCAACCGCAGAGCGTATCAGCCGTTGACGGACAGCCCCTAGCATTTGGCTATACCGCACACGCAACCTACACGGCGCAAGTCACGCAAACCCGCAATACAGGCCATACCGTAGCGGCCGATTATACAGGCACGGTATTTAGAACCACTGAGGGCAAAACGCTATTTACCGCTGTTTTCTACGGCGAGCCGATTATTGAGGTTTGGTTGGAAGAACTCGCAGGGGAATCAATCGCGAATGAAGCCCATGAAGCAGGTAGTACGGTGTTGACAATACCGCACGCCTACCAATCGGGGCTTTCCCAAGAAAATGAACTCGCTCTCACCTCGTTAAACGAGCGAAAGGAATCGCACGGCTTGGGTAGCGACGTAATAATAGCTATTGCGGTAATCGGCACGCTTCTCGCTCTCGCCGCTGTTGGTGTGGGAGGATTCCTTTCGGCAAGGCATTTGTTGGGCTACAACGCCACTGTATACAGCATTAACGGCCCAAGGGAAATAGTAAAAGCGGGAAAAATAAAACTCGACCTGCACAGCCCCGAGCCGATAATCATATTGGACAAAGCCATAGGCAACAAAACAGCCAAAACAGACAGATATATTATTCAGCTTGCACAACGGGCGGCAGCGAAGCTAATAAACAAGGATTTGCGGGTGGTGCTTTGCGGTAAGGAAGCCATTCACAAGGTGACTGAAAATGCCTTGGGTATGTCTTTGTATGAGTTTGAGGTTAATTTTTCAGACGAGGACGGCGAGTTGCCGTATTTTGGAGCGGCTGCGGAATAGTTTTTATACAACGAAAAGTGAAAAACAGGAGGACGATTTTATGTTACATTCCAAAAAAATAGAAACGCGATTAGGATTCAGAGCAATGGCAAAAGCACCAACGATTATTGCGTTTGTTTTTTTCATGCTTATAGTGCCGATAACGACCCTTGCAGACAATACTGCCAGTAACAATCAGGATTTCAGCAATGCAAACTGGCAAAACACTCATCATGCCGACGATTGGAACTGGTTTCACAGCTGGGCGTACCAAGCGCCCGAATACCAATTTGAAACAGCCTTTCCACACGAGCAATGGGGGCGGCCGACCACATCAAGCATAGCTCCGCAACACACGCAAAATATTCGCCGTGACAGACATTCGGCGTTTTTGCCGCCAAGTCATGGCGGTATAGTCGGTTTTTACAGTGGAGAATTTCCAACAAACCAGGTAAATCCTTTTGCTCCGCGAAACAACAATAACCCAAACGCAGGCTACGCTGTAGGGATTGAGGAATCGCCGTTTGCGTTGCTTTCGGGCGAAACAGGCGTTAATGTTCGTGCGGACGGTACTCATGCGGGCGGTTTTCTTGCGAGTACGAGTGTGAGCCACGGCGGTATTGATAGCGGCAATATGGGGAATATCGGCAGTAATGCACCTCACACTGGTTTTGTTTCCGATTTTGCTTCCGATTCTGTTCCCCCATGGACTGCTTCCGCCAACCAAAGGGAACAAAACGGTTTTACCGTAAGTCATGTACCAATCGAACACGCTCCAACGCAAAGCGCCGAGCAACAGCAGGGGCGTACTACCGTAGTCACGCCATTTGAGGACGGCACAATAGGCAGAATAACGCTCCCCTCGTTAAATAATCGGGTCGTTCCTGTACGTTCGGGGGTAGAATTATCTATCCTTGATAGCTATGCAGGGCATTTCCCAAACACCAGTCAATGGGACGGAAATGTCGCGCTTGCAAGCCATAATCGCGGCAGGAGCAGTTTTTTTGCGGAAATCTGGACTTTGCAAGCTGGAGATAGGATTTTTTACGAAACCACGTTAGGTGTGAGGGTGTATGAAGTGGTCAGCGTAAATCAAATTTCCGAAATGGATTTAGGGGGCTTAGACCATTCCCATGATAATACGCTAACGCTCATAACCTGTGTATATGGCAGGTCGGAGCTTCGGTGGGCTGTGGTTGCCCGCGAGGTTTGATGCTAATGAAGCGAGTAAATTTTCGGAAGTCACGCAAATTTACTCGCTTCAAAAACTGTTGGTAATATGATACTTTTATTACATCGCCGTATTAAAATCTTTCAGTTTTTCCGTAGGCTCAAACTGAAAAATAAACCCGCGCTTAAAACGGCTATAATAGCCGCCCATTTCTTTGATTTGCTCGCGAACCGTTAGAAAATCGCTTCGTTCCATACGCCCAAATTTCACAACCCACAAAGGCGAGTTATCCCGAGTATCAACGTCTGGCGTTACCGTGTACTCCCTGTCCACAAACTCCACGCCTCCATCTTGCGTTATAGTATGCCCCTTATCCGCAAATTCCACAATATCCGTAGATATTGCAGTCTGCTTTTTCGGTCTACGGACAATGCTTGTATATTCTTCCGTTTTCGTAACCTCTACGAGCTCAACAAAAACAATCGCACCTCGCTCAACCCACGCGCTCAGTTTTTCAATTTCCGTATTAAACGAATTGCCGCGGATATTGCCCTTGCACACATTTTTGTAGCTCTTGCCGAGCTTGTAGGCGTAGATGTAATTGTGGCAGATTCGGTCTATTTGATAAACCAAGCCTTTGCAGCACCCATAATTAAAGCTATTTTTAAGCTGAAATAACTGCCCTCGCTCGAATTGTTCAGGGGCTGCGATTTCCTGCGGTTCAATGGCTTTGAGCCTGCGGGTTTTCGTGATTTCGACATCTTCATATTCAACATCGGGAATCTCTTTTTTTGCCCGAGCCACTATTTTATACGGCTTATCCAATTTTCCGATTTTTACACCATGAAACCAGAAATTCACACTAAAGTAGTCAATCATAGAATCGCAATCGCTCTGGTTGAAAGAATTTGCATAATCCTCTACCGCGCCGACAGCTTCCTTGATGTAGTCAGTTAGATATTTTTCGGCGTACCGCCTATCAAAGACCTCCGCAATCTCTTTGTCAATCTCCGCAGGATAATAAGATTCGATATTGTTTTGCCGCGTGTGCGTTTGTCTAACCTCGCTACGTTCTTCCTCCGTAAGCTCGGAGTATGTCTTAAAAGCCGCACGGGGGCCTTCCATTAACGTAATTCTTAGGGCTTGGCTCATACTTCCGTAATCCGTAGTGACACTAAACTTAAAATCACTATAGTGGATTTTAATAAACTCGCGGATTATACAAGCGATTTCTTTAAGCGATAAGCCTTTGTTGTAATTCTTGCCCTCCCAGCCATTTTGTGTGTAAAATTCTCTTCGGGTACTGTGTGCCGTTTCGTTGCTTGTGATGTTGCTGCGCCGCTTCCATATGGCAAACAATTGGTCGTATTCGTTATTTATTTCCTGCATGGTCTTGACATCACCGCCTACGTCCGGGTGGTTTTCCAACGCAAGTTTTCGGTATTGCGTTCTTAGGTCGTGAAATGACGATATATTTTTGAAATATTTCATATAATGCCTCCGTTTAGTGAATTATCAACTACCATTAAGAACCCAAGAAACAGTAAGCGTGTCAGGGTGAATAATTGTAATCCACCGACTTTTATTTTTTGCGAAATTTACGGTGTAGGCAGTACCGCCTTTAGTGCCGCCATCGTAAACCGCTAATACATATTTTGCGTTTTCAATAAGATACCTGTTCCGCTCGAAAATACATGAGGGCGTGTATCGGGCTTGCATTGTCACTACGTCATCGCACTGCGCCAGTATCTTGAAATACCTTTCCTGTTGCTCGTTATTCCAATGGGCGGCTTGAGCTTCACACGGACGGACGGCAATTAGACGGATATGCGGATAGATTTCTTTCATGTCCAACACAATTTCACACGCCCACTGGTCTACTCCAAGTGCCATGCCCGAATATATCTCGGTTACCCCAGAGGTAATAAGCGTGACGATATGCTCCGCCATTATTTCCTTTATTTTTATGCAGCGTTTGTCATTTTCGTTGTAACCGAAGCTGAAACGCGCAGGGCGATGTCCTGTGATTGCACAGGCGCGATTGATATTTTTAGAATTTTGAATAATAAAACCACCTCTTGTACATATATTAGATGTAATCTCTATTTTACACCTATACGCAATGACAGTCAATACATCTATTAGACGTATGATACGATTTACGCAAAGGAGGTGTATTTGTGAAGCCGCTCCATATACTTTTACGCGATATGCGTGAGGATAGAGATATAAGCCAGCAGGCCATTGCTGAACTGATTGGAACTACCCAACAGCAATATTCAAAGTACGAAAAAGGGAAAAGTGATTTACCGCTCCGCGTATTGCCTATACTGGCGGAATTTTATGATGTATCCGCCGATTTCCTTATCGGCAGAAAGGGCGATTATTTTAATGTCCCCAGCTTGGAAATGACAATAACAGACACAAAAACCGTTACGGAGGTTATTACCGACCTGCTTGCTCTCGATACCGCAGGACGTGCCGCCGTTGTAGAAGCTATTTTCCTGCAACAGCTTAAAGAAGAACATTTTCGTCAAAAAGCAAAAAATTTAGAGGGCGAAAAAAGCCGACACGCCTAGGGGTGTTGATAATTCAATAAATTTGCACGAGTGTTTTCGTGCGAAGCACAGAAACACGGGCAATTGCGAAGCAATGCCAGTGCAAATTTTACATTATTCAACACTCCTTAAACCTGCGGCGTGTCGGCTTTGCCCTCGCTGACTACACTACATCAAAAGCAAGGTAGACATTATCGCCCTCTTGCATTTGGGATAGCTTTTCTGCCAGACTATTAAGGTCTGCCGCTCTCGGGTGTCCCTTTGCTCCTAATGCCGCACTTTTGACGGCTTCGAGTGTTGCGGTTCGACTTTCCGCATGGAAAACACATAAAAGCTCCATTTCCTTTACGGTTAATTGCATGGTATTCACCTCCTCTCGTTGTTGTTTTTTGGTACAAAAAAATAAAGCGGAAACGGCTTGAATCACAAGGAACGTGATTTAATCCATTTCCGCTCTATTGGCACAAATTAAGTTGACGCGCATGGCAATATATGGTATTATACTTACATATTTATTTCGGATTATATTAGATTTATCGGATTACACGGTTGCAAACGGCACGCCCTAGACGGCCGCCGCTTGCTTGGAAATGCTGACACGATTTATTTTCGTGTCCATATGTGAATATCCGATATTTTTTATTTTCTGAAAATGAATATGGCATAAAAATGAATACGGCATAAAAAGCCGACAAACGCCAAAGGCGGGAATGGACTGGAATCGAAGCGGATTCCGAACATTCCCGCGTTTTTATTTTCAAAAAACGGAGGGATTGTAAATGTACACAAGGAATCATTACTTCTTTGAAGCTGGGGGATACGAGTTTGAATCCCAAATGACGGATATTGTTTCCGTGTTCGCAAGGCACGTATGGGGCAATAAAGCCGTCATGTTCAGCACTGAACGGCAAGACCGCTACGAGGGTACAGACCTGTTTGTACTCGGCGTACCGCTCGACATTACCTTGGCTTTCGACAAAAAGAACAAAACCCGCAAGCTAAGCGATTTAACGCTGAATGGCGTTACAATTAGCTTTGGCGTTCGCTTTGGCAACGGGAAGGTCACATTTGAAACTCCCGTTCTTGTTGTGGGGGTAGAAACCGCTGTTGGCATAACCAAGGGCAATATGTGGGCTGTGCTTGATACCATTAAGCACAATATGCAAAAAATACTGGACATAGGCATGGACAGTTATTTTCTTGAAACTGAAGCCTAACTATGAGATATTTAGATTAGGCGGGAGGTGGTTTTATTGGGAAAAACCAAGCTGCTTGTATTCGTGATTGACGAGTACGGCAGGACATTAAGCAAGGATTCTTTGCATAAGCTAATTTCCGAGCTTTGCGAAAAGGTATTGGACGTACAAAATGTTGATGTTATTGCGGCAAACGGCCCAACCATCAATATTTGCACAAAACTTGCAGAACAGCTTGCCGTAAAAAATATTTCCGAGTGGGAAATTATTTATCTTCACGGCAGTAAATATCCCCCTGTATTGCTTACAGGCGAGGATAAAGAACGATTGCTCGTGCTGTTGCCTCACTTTAACGGCACAAGCGCGGAAGCAATTTACAAGGTGCTGACGGATTCGGGGGCGTTTAGTCGATTTGATTGAGGCTATCCGTATCACCCCACCTTGTTGCTTTGCAACATAATCATGGAATGGGAACGGTTTAAGGCAAACGCCTTTTTCCGTTCTCATTTTTATTTAAAAAAACCAGTAATAAAAGGGAGGAAACAAAATGACTAATAAATTTCCGTTTACAATACGGCAAATAGCCGAGATTTTGCAGTTAAAAATACGCTACGCCCACCCCGACAACGGAAACTTGGATGTAGATTGTCCGTTTTGCAAGGCAAAAAGCAAAATGAACCTTAACGCCGCAAAAAACGTATACCGCTGTAATTCATGCGGCGAATACGGCGGAATGGTGCAGCTATATGGCAAGCTCCACGGCGTTTCTAATACAGACGCTTTTAGGGAAATCTGCGAAATTTTAGGCTGTAGCGGAATAAAATCCGCGAATGAAAGCACGGCTACCCTCGAACAAAAAGAAAGCCCAATAGTCCGCGCGAACAACGACACCATTCATCAAACTTATTCAATGCTGCTATCAATGCTCACGCTCGCTGCTCCCCACAGGGAACAGCTTCTCGCCAGAGGGCTATCGCAGGAACAAATTGAAAGATTCAACTACAAAAGCGTGCCTGCGTTCGGGCAACAAAAATTATGTGCAAGGCTTTTACAAAGCGGTTGCACTCTGGAGGGCGTACCCGGCTTTTACAGGGAAAACGACGAATGGAGCATAAAGCCGAAAGCCTCGGGCGTGTTAATTCCCATATGCGGAATTGACGGGAAAATAGCGGGTATGCAAATCCGCCTAAATAAGCCCGTAAACGAGCGTAAATATATATGGTTTTCGTCAACTGGCATAGACGGCGGCGCGTCCTCTGGTACGCCCATTCATTTTGCAGGCGACCCTACGGCAAAACGAATATATGTTACAGACGGCGCGTTGAAAGGCACGGTCGCACACGCGCTTACTGGCTATACATTTGTTTGCATACCGGGCGCGAAATGTTTAAGCGAGATTGACGGCTTGCTGTCATGCCTAAAATCAAACGGCACGGTCGAAGCTGTCGAAGCCTTTAATATGACTAAGCTGACAAATAAGCAGGTCGGAGAATCGGCGGTTATATTGCGTGAACGGCTGTCTGCTCTAGGCATAAAAGTAAAATCCGCAGTTTGGAGCGATACAAGCCTTAACGGAATAGATGATTATTATTTGCACCGCATGAAAGCGAGCAAAAATCATATTTACTCCGTTGATATAACGGAAAAAATCGCTGTGTAAAGTGAAAGGGTGAAAGGGGAAAATATGGATAACGACACAAACAGAATCGCGCAGGGTATTATTTACGCCTTGAGCCAATCACAGCAGTCGGGGCATTTGTTTTTGCCTAGCGGCGAGCTTTGCAAAAATGCAGTCGCTTTACTTGGCATAAGCAAGGCGGAAAGCACGGTTTTCAAAAAAACGCTTCTTCGCTTGGTTTTGGAGGGGCGTTTACGTGAGGAATCGGGACGGATTTATCTGCCCAAGAATTATATCGCGGAGCATGAAACGGCACGGCTTGCAAAGGCAATGATTAAATCCGTGCCGCTCAAAGGCGACATTTCAAAAATAATCGCACGAGCGGAAAAGGCGTGCGGAATTACACTAGCGGCTCTGCAACGCGAAGCCGTAAAAATGGCAATCACAAATAACATTTCTATTATCACGGGCGGGCCGGGGACTGGAAAAACCGCCGTGATACAGGTTGTTTACGCCGTCTATGAACAAATTTTCGGCGGCAATATTGCGTTCGCCGCGCCTACAGGCAGAGCATCACGGCGTTTGGCAGAAAGCGTAAATGCTTACGCGGCTACGCTTCACAGCATACTCGGGCTATGCGAGGATTGCGAGGAAGCGAATAGCCCGATTAAGGCGGATTTATTGGTGGTTGATGAGGTTTCTATGGTGGATATGGCGTTGGCTTATCAGCTTTTCAAAAACTTGAACCCGCGGACAAAATTATTGCTTGCGGGGGACGACAATCAGCTTCCGTCTGTCGGCGCAGGAAATGTACTGCGTGAATTATTAAAAAGCGGTGCGTTTCCTGTTACCACTCTGGACGTGGTTCACCGCCAAGCACAGACTAGCAGAATAAATCTCAACGCTCATTCCATTCTGCAAAACAAGGGCGCAGGGCTGATGTACGGCTCGGATTTTGAATTTATTGACACAAAAACCCCTGCCGAGGCCGCGGAGCTTGTGAAAAGCCTTTACTACCGCTCCGTTAAACAGCTAAAGGAAAACGGAAAACGCTACGGCACTAACGAGGTGCAGATTTTATCACCCATGCGCGTGAAAGGGAAATGCGGTACTGATGCGCTGAATAGGGAAATTCAAGACACGCTTAATCCTGCGTTGGCAACCAAGCCTGAAATTGTCGTTGGTTTTAAGCGATTCCGTCTGCATGATAAGGTCATGCAAATAAAAAACAACGGCGATATTTCCAACGGCGACATCGGGCGTATACGGCAGCTTGTAAAGGCGCGAAACGGCGAATACGAGGTGAAAATCGACTTTGGCGGCGGCAGACAAGCCCTGTACGGCGCGGAAGAAATGTTATCCGTTGACCTTGCCTACGCGACTACAATTCATAAATCGCAAGGAAGCGAATACCCCATTGTAATCATTCCGATTTTGAACGAAGCGCATATCATGCTTCAGCGGAATTTGATTTACACGGCGATTACACGAGCGAAAGAAAGGGTAATTATCGTGGGGCAGAGAGAGGCGTTTTTTAGGGCAATTCACCGAGCGGATATTGCTAAAAGAAATACGGTTTTGGGTGATTTAATTGCTGGGTGAAAAGCGGGGCAAAAGCGTAATTGAAAAACGGATTGAGGCTTGCTATAATAGACTTATAGGGAGTTGAAATAATGGGAAAAGTAAAACCAACAAATGACCTTGCGTTCAAAAAAACGCTGTCTAGCGAAGAAAATAAGGATATTTTGCAGGGGCTTATCAGCGATTTCTACGAGGTCGAGGTCGAAAACCTCGTAATTGAGAACCCCTACAGCATTTCCGATTACAAGGAAATACTGGAGGGCAAGGAAATATTTAGACTGCGCCCCACTATTAAGGATATAGCCGCCTCGTTCAAGATTGCGGATTTTGTGTCAGAATGTCAAATTCGCGCCTCAAAATTCTTTGACGAACGCGCCGTTTATTATCCCTTTGACCGTTTTTGTCGAAACTACAATAAGGCGGGCGCGATGCTGTTGGATTCCGAGGGTCGGCCAAACAGATATTCGAGCCTACGACCTGTGTATGCCTTAAATATTTTGGGCTATACGCACTTTCAAAAGACCGACGGCGCAGACGATGATGCCTTGCATATTTTTGAATTTTACGACATAAAACATCAACGCCGTTATGAACGAGATTTGGTAAAGGTTGCATTTTTTGAGCTTACCAAAAATCAAGGCCTAACAGCAAACCAAGGGCATTGGCTAGACTATTTCAACAAAGGCGTGGTTGACAGAACCGCGCCGGATTATATCAAAAAAGCCAGTCAAGTAATCGAATTTACAAACATGGCGGAGGAGGAAAAAATCGTGATTGCGGAATTGGAAAAAGCCGAGGCTATTAGGGTGGCGGAAAATCAACAGAGCTTTCTTGATGGGCAGAATCAGGGGTTTATTGAGGGGCAAAATCGAGGATTCCTTGAGGGTCAAAATCAAGGATTCCTTGAGGGGCAACAAATATTAAAAGTAGAAACAGCAAAATTGATGCTATCATACGGCGAGCCTATCGAAAAAATAATAAGGTTCACAGGCTTGTCCGCTGACTTTGTTGAATCGCTGTAAGGGGAACACTAAGCTAAATATGGCAAGGGACGACAACGGAGCGGAAAATTTGAGAATAACACTCAGATTTTCCGCTCCGTTTATTCGATACAAAAACTATGTTTTGTCCAGTTTTTTACATAAACCAACTAATAGCATTAAATATATCCACAAAACTCTAGCTTGATGTATGTGTACTATAAGTTGCAGTTATTGTAGAATACTGGCAAGGACGTGTTTTTACATGAAAGCTAACCTATTACTTAGCCAAAATATAAAGAAGTTTAGAAAAGCACTTGCCATGACCCAAGAGGAATTTGCGTTGGAGCTTGGCGTTGAGGCACAGTATATCTCTGCCATTGAGCGAGGCACAAGAGGCATAAGCCTAGAAAAGCTAATGGAGCTATGCCGAAAATACAGCCTCAAAATGGACGACCTATTGCCGATAGAGGATTCCGATGGCTCGCTAAAAGAGAAATGGATTGAGGATATTTCGCAGTGCCTGCGAGATATGGATGTGGTGCAGGTGGGGATTTTAAGACGGATGATTCGGGGGATTAGGGGGTAGTGGGTATTTCGGGGATGGTGGGTCTCTAGGTTTGTTGAATTTTAGTTGTGTATTTGGCAAGTAATGGGAGTTTATGCGTTGGGCTGAGGTTAATTCTTGCGATGGCTTCTAAGAATCGAATAACAGTAACTTCTCCCGACTTCTTGGCACAACAAATTTTTGGCATATTGCCTAAAGTTAATCATAA
This sequence comes from Defluviitaleaceae bacterium, assembly GCA_009777845.1. Lineage (GTDB taxonomy): Bacteria > Bacillota > Clostridia > Lachnospirales > WQUN01 > WQVC01. The sequence goes on along the minus strand of WRLD01000002.1, from coordinate 131,740 downwards.
TGGTAAAATATACCATGTCGAGATGTAAAAAGTAATATGTTATGCCGATGAAGCACATAGGTGAAGTTATTTTTCTCAAGATAATGTAGGATTTATGAGGGGCAGAGTTCATGGCATATATCGGCAAAATAAAGATAAATGCAATCGTTCTTGATTTAGACGGCTCACTGCTAACATCGAAATATACAATAAGTAATAATATTTCTGAATTATTAATTAATTTACGTCGTAGAGGAGTTAAAATAATCCTTGCCACGTCACGCTCATACAGAAGTGTAATTAATGTTCTCCCTATTTTATTTATGTACGATGCCATTATCCTTGATAATGGTGCTGAAATATACATTGGCAATGTGAATATTCATCGTGACACAATGTGTGGAGGTAACATTTTTGATATATTAAAGAAAATGACTCACAAGTTTTCTGAATGTAAATTTGCCTGTGAAATAGATGATGAAGTATATACAAACTTTGATTTATCTACAAAATGGAAAGATTCTCAGTTTCGACACCTAGATGAAATTGATTTAACAGAGTTTAATGTGAAAAGATTATTATTCTTTTCTGAGAATTTACATTTAAGTTCAAAATATAAAGAATTCTTGTATGATGAACCTTACTCGGTGATGATTTCAGATAGAGGAACATTGGTACAAATCATTTCGCCAACAGTATCAAAATATAAATCTTTAAAAATAGTTTTGAGGACTTTTACGATAAATATAGGTAATGTTGTGGTTTTTGGTGACGATGTTCAAGATATCGAAATGATAAAAAATTGTGGTGTTGGCGTGGCTATGGGTAATTCGATTCAAGATGCGAAAGATGTAGCCGACTTTATTTCTAAATCTAACGATGAAGATGGAATATATGACTTCTTAATTAACACTATTTCATGAGAGGATACGTGACATTATAATGCGTGTTGATGTTGATATACAGACGGCAATTAGAGACAGATTAAAATGTGTTGACTATTTTCTTTGTGTACATGAATCTTTGGAAGATGTGAACATTTCGGATATGGCCGAAAAACTAATTAGGAGTTTTCGCTCTGACGGAAGTGTTCCTTACATTATTGAGGGAAAAGACCGATTTAGGACTACCCCGCTTGCCACTGTAATAGAAGCATTGTATTCAGCACACTTGCTTCCAAATGACGTATGTAACATTATGCAGGATAAATTGATTTCGTATCGTGATACCTTTGTGCCTGAAGAAGATGAGGATAAGAGTGTATGCACTATTTGTGCTGATGATAAGGGTGCATGGGGTGCAGACGAAGGTGTATCAGTTTGGACAACTAGTAAGGCGTTAATTTCACTTATTGCTTCAAATTATCATAAAAGAGATGACTCTAGCAAGGAAGTAATATTAACTGCCACAAAATGGCTTTCAGTGCAACAATTCAAAAATGACGGGGGTTGGGGTTTTCAAAAACATGATGGACTCCAATCGTGCGTACCGATGACTTCTCTTGCTTTAAAGGCTATTTCTAAAGTCGTATCGATAGATGCGTTTAGTTCTGATGCTGATATGCCTCTTTTTAAGCTTTCCATTGAGAGTGCAAAAAAATATTTATTGGCTCAGTGTAAGGACGATACATACTTCACCTTTGACGGAGAACCAAGTTTAACTGCAACAGTATGGGCAATAGAAGCATTAAAGGCCGCTGGTGAAAAAGGTCGTCGAATTAAAAGGATAACTAATAATGCTATTGAATATTTCTTAGAATCCATACCAGATGAAATAAGCAGTTGGAAATCCGAGGTTTTTGTTAAAGCTGGCACACAAACAAGGTATAAGATTATAAAAAGAGATTTTTGTTCTTTTATGCCGTATTTAATGGTGCCTTTATTTGAATGGGGCTTAAAATTAACTCACCCAAAAGTAGTGTCTGTCATAAGATGGTTATTAGAAAAGCGAAATGATAGTTGGAAAATCGCAGATTATAATGCCGAAGAACCCTGCACATTTTCGAGTGCAATGGCTTTGAATGTAATTGTAAACTGGTTTAGGCAAATGGAAACACAATCATCTAATTTCGCAATAAAAAATTTATTATACCCAGATACCGAATCGACTGATGAAAATCTGTGCTTAGGATGTATTTTTGTTGAAATTCCAGGCAATAAAAAGGATGAAGAAACTATTCTAGGGAAAAATAAGCAGGGGAAAGAGATGGGTTATATTTGGACGATTTGTATTGCCTTGATTTGTTTTATTGTGCTTATTCCGTATATAATACCAACCTTTGCTCCTTTCGTAAACACATGGATTTCAACGAATATGTTCACCCCTTCGTTTACAGCAGCGATTCTGGCTTCAATTATAGCTGCTGTCTTAATAAACTTTGGAAAACAGATTTGTGTGTGGATGAAAACGCAATTTTATAATTTTAGGCAAAAAAGGTGAAGGAGATTAGGTATGAATAAAGTGTTTTTACCACCGTTAAGACTAATCCTTACTACTCTTTGTAATGGAAATTGTTTTTTCTGCCACAGTGAAGGGGTGCCTACTAAGCAATTCACTGAAATGTCTTTAGATACCATATCAACATGTATTGATGCCGTTAATAAGCTTGGTATAAATCGAATTTCGCTAACGGGTGGCGAACCCACGCTTCACGGCAAAATAGTAGAGATTATACGACATATCAAGAAAAAAGTTCCAAATGTTAATTTAAGCATAACATCAAACGGGGAAAACTTGAACTGCGTTCTTGAAACGGCTGGTTCATATTTAGATAGAATTAGCGTGTCCATTACATCGTTAAATGAAAACATCTATAACAAATATTCGGCAGTTAATCCAAATTTATATTTAAAAACATTAAGTGATTATAATGCATCCAAAAAAAATGTGACCATCAATATTGTTGTAACCGATGATAATATAGATGAGTTTCCCGCTTTAACGGAGCATTTTATTAATCTAGGATTTTCTGTCGATTTAATGAGTGCATTACCAAAGACAAAAAATAATGAGTATAAACGAGTAGAGGATTCACTTAACGATTATGCAAATAAAAGAGATTTTCGGAATATATTAATATCCTCTACGCCTACACTTATCGAACGTTTTAATGAACATCAGGCTTTGCGAATAAAGGCATCCTCATATAGCCATATTATTTGGCGTAAATCGTGCAATGATTGTCCACATTATGAGAGTTGTGCGGAGCAAGTATGTGCAGTAAGAGTTTACCCAAATAACTATGTGTCGCCGTGTTTAAATAACCATCATATTTTCAATAGTAGTGATGTGTTTAATAATATTATTAGTGCGTATAAAGTCATAGGCAATGCCCAACTTGCAAGATTTAATATATAGTGAAGCTAAAGACACCTTTACAACATGCAATATGAGCAAAATAGTGTATCCACTGAATGTCCTTTAACCTCCCTATGAAAAGAGTCAATGATTACCAGCATTCTCTTGAACCTCGCATTATAAGCCAAATCCCCACCCCCAACCCGCCACAGCCCCTAAAACTGTGGCGAGTTTTTGTTTGCCCCTTACGCCACCCCCCTACACCCCACTCCCACCCCAAAAACCTTAGAGTACAATGTAACAGCATTCAACCCCTCACCACAGCGAAAACAATAAAACAGCCCTTTGTCCCTATTGATAGATGCCGTCAGCTTTCCCCGCCCACGGTCACAAAAAGGGCATCTGCACCTAAGCTCTGCCTTTGCGGTGTCTTTCGTGTGGATATTACAAAGCCTTGCGACTTCCATTATGGATAGTTCATTATGCAAATTTACCCCACCTTTTTACGCCTTTAAGTGAATTTTAATTCTCGAGCAAGCATACCCAACTATGAAATCGACCTCATACATAACTGACTCCCCTTTGATTTATTTGAAATACTAAACCGCCTATACGTTGATTTAACGGTGTATTTTGCATGGATTTCCGGTTGCTCCGCTTCCAACAGCTTGGCGTTAAATCGCTCCTGCGTAACCGTTACCCATTTAACAAAATCGCCGCCGATAGTGCCTGTTTCATGCTCGCCTAGCATATGCTTTAACAAATTTGAGGCTTTCTGCTTCTGCTCAGTGAAGATTTCCACCTGCTCGCTCGCCTCGTTATATTGATGTATTAAGTCGGCGGCAGAATCGGGCAATTCGATTTTTGACGCAGGCTCGCTGTTTGGGTATCGTTTGGCGAGAAACCTCGCGCAGGCATTTGAGCCGTCTGGCGGCGGCGGAACATCGTCCTGTACAAGTGTCCAGAAATCACGCTCGCGCTTTATCAGCATAGAAATTACTTCCTCGTCACGTTCAACAAACCTCCATTGAAACGCATTCCCGCCGATAAGCACAGCGATATATGCGCCGTTGTAGCCCGTGACACAAAGGTAATGCTGAACTTGCAAATAATATTCCTGCGGAACAAAATCGCCGTCCCACTCGCCCGCCTTAAACGCATTAGCCGTTTTCGCCTCAAAAACGCATTTTCCATGTGTCGGGCAACGACAAACGCCATCAAGATTGGCAAGCATAAACGGATATTCGCGGCTTTGTAGAATCTGATTTACGGTGATTACTTTAATACCGCTACGTTGGGTAAATTCCTCACGTATCAACGGTTCTAAAAGTGTCCCCCAATGAGCCGCTTCCCCTGCTTCCTGTGGGGGCGCTTGTCCAGTTTTTTCTAGCCAAAGCTCTATCGGGGATTTATATTTATTGACACCGCAAACCACGGAGGCATCAGAGCCGCCAATACCAAGGCTGCGGTACGCAAGCCATTCCTCGCGGGACAAGCCCTCCGTTGATTTAAGCACGATTGCCGACATTCTGACACCTCCTTGAAATTATTTACGCCGCCTTATTTTCCGCAACTACTGCGGCGGTCAATTCGTCCTCGTAGCCTTTAGCCATTTCCATAGCGCGTTCAAACTGCTTGGCTGTATAGCGTTTGGTTCCAAACAAAAAACGGCTCTTGCCGCTAAATAACGCGTAACTAACTGTGTTGTTTCCTCTCGTAACAGGTCTGACAGCGAGATAATATCCCCTCGGGGTTGTCCCACCATAGGAGAAGTTTGGGCCGCCCTTGTTATAGTAAACCGACACCTCAAGATGAGTTGCGTCGCGTAAATCATTGCGTTCAATATGCTTTTTGTACGTTTTCATAATCAATTTATCCTTTCTTTATGCCGCTTCCGCAAGCTCATAACCGATTAGCAAATTATATTTTCTGGACGAATCGGCTTTTTCCTCAAGCTGGACATTCCGTAATTGAGTGCCAACAGCAATACCCTTTTCGAGGTTTCTGATATACGCCGATATAAGCTCGCCGTCTTGACTGCAAAGCTCCAATAGCTTGCTCTCTTTTCCTGCGTTCTTTATGCCGCGAATCTTGAAATTCTGCATGGGGATAACATTACTTTTGGTGGATTGTTTGTCGCCAGATGGTTGACTTGGGCTTGATTGCGGCGGCTTGGCGTTTGCGTTTTTTGGTGAGGAGGGCGACTGCGTACCGCCTTGATTCTGCTGTGCTGTCGGGGCGGGTTGCTGTTGTTTCGGTTGGGTATTCGCAGGTTGGTTGTTTTTAATAGGCGGATTTGCAATGGGAATATTGCCGCCAGTGCCAAAGATTTTATTAACGGCGGTATCATAGGCAGCCTTGAGCTTGCCCTGCTGAGTGCTTTTGATATAAGCGCCTTTGCCGCGTTGCTCAACCTCGACCCATACCCCCTCGATTTCATACAGATAGCGGCCAATGCCCCACATGCAGGCGGCACGCTTGAAGCTATCGGATAAGCCGCCCTTTATAGGCTCAATGTCGCTACATTCAGCACCGTCAAACTTGCCCACCCATTCATTACGTTCAGCGTTAAATACAGCGATTCCGCAGAGCTGGGCGTTATTCTGCCATGCGAGATACTGATTTTTCCAATTAAAATGCCCCAGAACCTCGTCCAAGCGATTTTGGATAGCGCGGCTGTCCAAATAAAAAACAGCCATTCCTGTGCCGTTTTCTTTGCTGGTGACTTGAATTTTGGCCTCTACCGCCTCAAAGGGGAATGGGGCTCTTAATTTACTGATAACCTCTTGATTCATAGGTTTATCCCTCCGTTTTTTGTAATTCTAATTTTTTTCAGTAGCTTAGAACGGTTTAAATGTAACCGTTCCTGCTTAGTTAAGAGCAACGAACACACGAGAGTTATAAGCATCTATCGCCGTCTGTTCTTCGCCGTATATGCCCCAATTATAGTGACGTTCACCGTCCCTTACGGCAAATTGCCAGCAGACCCATGGGCTGGCCGCTTGGGGATTGTAACCAATAGCATAACCCGTGGAAAATCCGTTGCCCTCGTCAGATGTCGTAATCGACCGCCTTATTTCATAACCGTGAACCGCGCCGTTTTCTTCGTGTCCCGGCAGTGTATATCGCTCCGCGCCGAGGCTTTGGTACAGCTCCCGAGCATGATTACAAAAGCCGTCAATTAGTGTTGCGTGTGCTTGCAACCATGTGTTGTCAAACGCCTTTTCCTGCAAAATGAACCCATCGACCCACTTCCGATTAACTGCCGAAAGCCGCCCATCGTTGCCATTGTGTTTATAATTAAACGCCAAAACCAAGCAAACGCGATTAAATCCATAATCCTAAATGGCTCTCATGGCTGCCAACCCAAGATTATAGTAATTGGACTTGTAACAAGAAGCATTGATTAAGCGGTCAATACCACTTGCGCAGCTTGAATTTAACTTGCGGCTTGCGTGGTAGTAGCTATCCTCCAAATGCTCATGGGCAGTTTTAAAGTCATAGGCATAAACGAGCTTGCGTGGGTCTATTATGCCTGCTGTGGCTTCATACATTGCGGAGAACAGCTCACGGCAAAATAGACGTTCTTCCTCCGAATGTTCATGCTTTAGCTTCAGTTCAAGATAATTGCGAATAATAATGACAGCCTCATAAATACCATAGGACGACACGGTATCACGCCACATGTGTGTACCATCGTTATAAATTTTTTTGTTGTTAGGCAACATAAACATCATTTCCTTCCTTTGCCACGGAATTAGTACAAACACCTTTTTCCCTGCCCCAAACCTCAAGAAATTCCCGCTCAGCATCAGTTAAGCCACGGCGATTAAGCCCCTCCGCGCCAGTAATCGCATTATTGCTGTATCGCAGCGTTACAAGCGGCGTTTCTTTCGCGTTGCTGTTACGCAGGAATAAAATATGCAGACCGCTTGACATAATTTGTTCGGCGTTAGCTCCCATGCAATGCCCAAGGGTAATGCCCTCCTCCGCAAGCTGTTGTGCCGTGGTCGGGACGATTACGCTATACAGCTTATCCTCATACGCCAAGCTGCGAACCTCAGCCGCAAGCTCCGCAAATTCCTCATCGGAGTGAATACGCTCCATCAGATTGATATTTAACGCCGCGATATTGTATGCTGTCATTAAATAGCGCGGATATTTGTCCCTAATTTCGCCAAATACCCGTAGCTGTATTGCTAGGTACTGCTCATACGCCTGCCAAAATTCACAATTTACCCTTGTAATGCCTTGGACGTAGGAATCAACGGTGTAATCAATAAGACGGCGTAATTCTAAGCTATACGGCTCGTCTAACAATTGAATAAAGCCGTTTAAGTCGCCGCTACGCGAACGCCTGTCATGTTCGCAGGTGAATTGCTCAAATTTAGATTTCCCGAGCGCTTCGATAAAATATAGAGCCTCGCCATACCCAAAGCGGCTGTAAATTTCAAAAGCAAGATTCACGCAGACTTGAAACTGGCAGGGACTGATATTGCTGAGAGAGGCGTAGACGTTTTTATATAATGCAGGGCTTTTCTCCCAATGCTCCATGCGCCAATTATCATGGGCTTGGGTGCTTTGTGTAAGCATGTTTGCGCGCGCCATTTCAATAAGGGCTGGCCTTGTAATAATATTCAGCAGGCGGTGTATGTCGCTTTTATTAAGCGATGAAAGCCATAAAACCTGCTCTAGCGCAAGCCTTTGTCTGCCAAGACCGCTTAGGAAATCCGCCAGCCCTTTGTAAGTTATTTCTTCGATTTTGTCCTTTTCTTTAAAATAAAAAAGAGCCTCGCTAATAAGGATAACTAGCTCCCTATCTGCCCTGCCTTTTCTGCTCTTGCGGGAAATGATAAAATCGCTCTCCGTTTGCAAAAGCACCTTATAAGGACTAGCGGCATCCAAATGCACACTAGGGCTTTTAGCAATCAGATAATCCTTGATATTCACTGCGGAGTCTGTTCCCTGTGAACTCATACGAATCCCCCCTCCTAAACAATAAAATCACCAAGCGTTATTCCGCTTGGCAACAAAATATGTTCATAGTAATAGCCTTGCTGTTTGTCCTTTAGTAATTCCAACAAATCCCGCATTTCCAGCCCCAATTTATTGTTCGCCGCTCGGAAATGGTCGTTATTGTTATCCATGCTTAGAATGTGATAGGTTAGGCTTCCGAGCGTATGCAGGCTTTGAATCCTTGGCAATGAGTTGTTTCCTATGCAAAGCCTCGTATCGGAAACATTGCTGAACGGATATACAAGCATGGGCGTACTCGGCTTGAGATTGCTTTCATTGCCGACAACGCCTAGCCTGCACTTGCTTATCCTGCCCTCGTCCGAGATATTAAACCCAAAGAGCAGACGTGGGAGCGGAAAATCCGTGTACTGTGTACCAAAGTAGCTAATAGTCGCCCTGTCCTCTGGGTGAAGTATGATAACATCACGCTCACCGTTGTCTAGGGTATTAACGGACAAGCAGTTTTTTGGCAACAATCCGCTTCTTACCCCGTCGCGCAACATGCTTTTACTGATACAGCTTAGCAGACTGCTTGGCGTTATGGCTTTATATGAAATTACGCCGTCCTTACATTCTTCGATGGATATTCCGTCTGCGTTTATCCGAATAATTATTTCTTCAGATGTGTTCATGCCGCTGTCACCTCACTGGATTCTGATTCCTTGGGCTTGTACGCGGTAGCTTTCATGGCTTCAATTTCAGCGCATTGATTTTTAAACCATGTGTATAGCTCAATAAGGCCATAGGCTACATTCTCATATATGTTACAGCTACCGCAGCCAACGTGAATGAGGACAATCACCTTGCTTTTCTGTGCCGATTTTTTTGTCCTTATATAGGACATCAGCTTGCCGCTTACACAGCAACTGGAGTATAAGCACTTTTGCGCCGCAGCGTGTGCATTTAGGACATACGGATTTTGGCTGTAGTGTATATTGTGTATCTCGCCGTATTGCCAAGCGTGAACAAAGTAATCGGAAATGACATCATCGCTGAACATCATAATATCTAATTCCTCATTCTCTGAATAAGTGCCTTTATAGCCTGTAAACACAGACGATATAATGCCAAGCATATTTTCATAATAGCTATCCAAGCAAAGCTCGTCCCAAAGCTGCCCTATAACATCATATCTGCCAATATCATATAGCTTTTTCGCCAATATTAGACAGTCAATGATACTATTGAAATCCTCAATTTCCCGCATAGCTTCCTCACTTATACATAAGCCGACGGCCTACTTATCGGCATAATCTGCCGTACAGCATTTACAATGCTCACGGCTTGGCAGTTTTGCCTCTCGAAAACATTATTGAACAGCTCATTAAGAGAGTAGATGTCCTCTATATCAAAGGCATTAAAATCCAAATCGGATAGGTGTATGACCTCGCTGTATGACAGTTGCTTGTAGATTTTATTAAACAAGTAGCCTGTACCGCTGTTCATCTCGGGCGGTACAAGGGCGGGTGTATTTTTTATGGCAGACATTAGTAGGGCGGTGTCTAGCTTAAACATACCCCCCCCCTACGCTGTCGTAAATTCATGGATATTTACGATAGTGTCACTGCCATCAAAGATACTAGCGAAGTAAGCCCTCAATTCTCCAACGGTGCTGAATTTCTTACCTGTAAACTTTTCGCAATACTCCAAAAGCTCGCCATCGTATTCAAAATATTCGCGAATATCAAGGGCGACAGGGCTTTCTTCGTCTGCGTACCAGCCCTCGGGTACTTCGGCATCTCCGAAAATCTCCAAGAGATACCATTCATTAAAATAAAGCCCCTCCGTATCCGTATTAACAAAAACCCCAAGCCCCGGTTCTTCCGCAATATATACAAAGCAAATGCCGTCATACTGGGTAAGAACGGCTTCCCATAATTCGGTCAATGGCCCCCACGCTGTGTCAGTTCTCAACGTAACAACACCATGTTCGGGCTCGTACTCGTCTATATGCTCAATCCAACCCCTGCATGGAACACTTTCGTAATCAAGACCATGCTTTATGGCAACCTTGCCGAGCCAGCCTGGTTCAAAACCGTTTTCAACCTCTGAGGGTGTTTGCAATATTTCCATAAGATTTTTGTAAAAACGCGAAAGCTCGCTTTTATCCTCGGCTTTTGTGTAAAAGGCGTATCCCGTTGAACACCAATTCGGCATGATTTCATTCTCCTGTCTGTTTTCTAGTATTCATCTGGCAAAAGCACCGTTGTATAAGAGCGGTCACTTTCTGTGATAATCCAGAAGTTTTCCCCATTTAAACTGCTATAGCTAGACAAAATCCGTTCGCCATGCTTTAGGGCATTATTGTTTGATTCCCAGTCACTTTCGGAAACATCGCCCCAATCGCCCGTCCTATGCCGTTGCAATGCACTGTTGATGTCATAATCTGTAAGCGCCTCACTAGCCTCGCGAGTAATAACCACTCGCCCTAGAGGTAGGCAGATGTTATCCGCAATTGCACCGCCGCCATAATCAGTTAAGGTTCTAAACCCGTTGGGCGTTAGCAGATTAAATATTAGCTTGTTACTAATTACTTCCGTTAATGTTGTGGACATTAAATCGCCCCTGCCGTTAAAATTTTCAGATTCACGAACGCGTTTTTCCTTGACAATGCGCCCTTTAATTATATGCGGCGTGTCACATTCGACTAACCCGTTTATTAAGCCGCTGCCGCCTACCAAGCCAATTTGCCCGATACTAAGCGGCAATAACGGTCTTTTTTCGGTTTTATCCAGCTCGCTTCTCTGAAACAATCGCGAGAAGCTCTTAGATTTATTTAACTGCTCCGCTAATTCCGCCACATTAAACTGCGCGCCCTTGAACAACGCGACCTCTTTTTGGATAGATGGCAGTTGATAATAGCCCGATTGCAGCTTTGTTATTTCGGGTATCGTGTCTGGGGACAATGCCAGTGCGGATAGCGCGGAAACCATGTCCGAGCCGTCCCTGCGTTTAACCCTTGTACCCAACACCGCAACCTGCTTAAATTTTTTGAACTCATTGCTCGTAAATTTTAACACCCTTATGTCGTTAAAATTATCGCAGAGCAAGCGGCAAATATCCGCAGTCAGACGATAGTACGGAATGATATAAATAAGCAGACCGCCCATCATAAGATTGCTTATGCTATCCACAAGAAACCTTTTCTCGCTTCGGGTATTGCTGCCGCCCTCTGTCATAACTGATAAATACGGCGGATTTAGCAGCATAGCATGAAACGCCTCGTTGCTGATACGGCTGTAATAGAACGAACCAAACCCCACGCGGTCAATTCTTGTCAACGCTTCCTCCGCGCGGAAGCTGTCAAGCTCTATGCCGTAGGTTTTGCAGTCATTCCCGCCCGCGGCAACCCCCTCAGCCACGGAATTAAGCGCGATACCACAGCCGCAGCAGGGGTCGAGAATGTTCACGGTTACTCCCTCGGGGATAGATATTCCGCGAACGATATGCGCCAGATTTTCCGTGCAGGTAGGATAATATCCCATTCGGACATTATTCATAAGCCGTCCAATAATGCGGGCGTTAGTCGTTTGGGCTTCGTTGGCAGAAGCGGAATCATTAGCGGAAATATTAAGAATGTCGCTTGCTTCGTTTAAGTCTGAAAGCGGTAGCTTTGATAAATATCCGCTTAACGCGGCACATAGCTTGGTGTAGTCTGGTGTCATGGGGTTAAAGGCTCTAACGGCTTGACTGAGCTTAACGGAGTGGCTTGCCATTTCGTCATGCTCTGCTTCCAGCAAGGATAAGGCTACGGTGTCAAACGCATTTATCAGCCTGCGATACTGATTTTGCAAATCTCCGTAGATTTCGCGGGCTTTGAGCTTTACAGACTTATTTTTTTCCAATCGCCTACGCAGGAGCGGTAATTCATTTATGGACTGTTTTATAATTCTCGCGGATTCGCCTAGCTTCGCCACGGCGTATGGCGTTTCATTCACAGAAATTTTATTATCCAGATTTTGGGCTTCAGCCGACATTGCTACTCACCGCCTCGTTTTTTTTAGTCATAATCATGCAGTCTTTCGTATATGCTTCTTTGTGACAATAGGCTTGATATTTACGGTTTTGGTTGAAAATGTAACGCTTCGTGTTTCGATACTGCCAAGCACCAAAATGTTATATAGGTACGAAATCACGACCGTGCTTGCCATGATATTTGCTGCAATTGATTGCGGTGCGGATACTGCCGCCTCCGCACAGCTTAACTGCGTAGGGAATTTATCCGTTTCCAAAAGCACATCGGGATAAATATCGCCAATCGGCTTGTAATATGTTCTGCCGTTACGCCTAATTCCGCAAACCACTTGACCCGTATGCTCGCCGTTTCCCGAATCAATATAAATAAGATTTTTAGCGGTTTGGAATACTTGGTGGCATAATTGACGGCTTCGGTTGTTGTCAACACAGCCTATCAGAACAGACAGTCCCTCCTGCCTTTGATATGCAAACTCTCCCGCTGGGAACGTGTCGGGCTTAACCAAGGTGGAAAGCCTTTCCTCGGCTTCAATAAATTCTGGAATATACGATATTTCAAGCCCAAAAGCGGAAGCATAACGCTCTGCTAATACCTGCGCCTTATTTTTACCCAAGTCGTCGGCTATAAAATTTTGCCGTACAAGGTTCTTTTTCTCGACAATATCGCCGTCACATATAACAACCTCCGCACAGCGTTCAAGCGTATGGAGCAGGCGGTATAAATGCGGCGCGATATGCCCGCCCGTGCCGCCTGCGCCGAGCATGATTATTTTTACAGGCTTATTCAATGCGAATTTCATTCTACGCACCATTCAAAAGCACGATGAGCTTGTGGACACCGCGCAGGTTGTCGAAGCCAAGGATTTTTCCTGTTCCTGCCCAGAATTGAAACAATTTATCGTCCGATTTACGGCGGCAATGAAAATGTCCGATTACTTCATTTTTTAAGGTAAATTCAATATTACTTGCTCTGAATTGTTCTATTGCGTACTGTACGCGGTCGGAAACATTCGCTTTATCTGTCTTTTTATTCGCCATTTGAAATCCTCCATTCGGAATTTATCAAAAACCACGCTTGGCTCTATTTCAAGAAATTTGCCGCCGTTTGAAATGCGAACCTTAATTTCTGGGAAATAGCTAAGTACGTTTCCGACGACGGCATATACTCTTGTCGCTTTTTCGTCCGCATCGTCAGTTGACGAGAAAAAAGCACGCATAGTATTGTGGCTGTGAATATCCATGTAATGAATGTATCGAGCATTGTCATAGGCAGGATTGATTTCGCTTTTGACCGAAAGCCTCGATACCGATTGCTGCGGTATGTCGGTTATGAATACTTCTTCTTGCTTGTCCCAATAAATATTTGCCAGAGCCTCGTTGTTGCCGTTTTTCGCCATCAGCTTAAAAAAGCTGATTATGTCATGTAAGTGTTTTTGCGGAATGGGCGGCAGAGCCGGGGTAAACCCGACTCTGACCTCGTGCAGGATACTGTTATCCGCCGCCTCTGTTATAAATCTGCCCATTGGGGTATTACGCATTTCGTAGACGTTGCCGTCCTTAGCGGGAAAAAATGTAATCAGCTTTCCTGACGTAGCGGCTTCTTCTTCATTTATAAAGACACCCTTGTATGATTCCGCGCCCTTAGATTGTGCCGTTACCTTGGGCTTAATCTTGCAAGCAGGGCTTTTGTCCTTAGCCTTTTTCAAAGCGTCAAGAAATTCCTTTGACGCTTCTATATCTGTTTTCATTTTTGCGATACTTGTGCCTTTTGTGTCCGTTACGGTCTTGGTGATTTTGCCGTACTCAACCGTCCAGCTTACGCGCTTGCCGTCCTCCAGCTCGGGGAAGTCCGCGGCCTTGGATATGCGTAATTCGTCAAATGTTTGTGATGAATCCGCAATATCCTCCGTTGCTCCCGCATAATCAAAGACGGGCGGTTTTTCATACAGGCTCTGTCGCGATTTTTCCATGTCCTTTGTTTTCGCCGCGTTTATGGCGTTTTCAAAAGGATTATCCGATTCGTCATCAGCCGTAAGTTCATCATCTTTTGCGAACGGGTCAAAGTCGTCCCCTTCGCTTCCTAAGTCGATGGCATCATTTTTGTTTTCGTCACTCATTTATACACAACTCCTTTTCAAAATACGTTGGCACAAAAATAAGCCCGACCAGCTTCACGGAAGCCAGTCGAGCTTTTGATATTGTGCCGTTTTATTGCTTTAATGTACTTCGCTAGATACGAATTTAAGCCGCTACCGAGCCTGCGTAAGGGTCAAAATCCTCGTCACCTACGCCATTCGCGGTACTGGCTTGCCCGTCCTCTTTCTTAAATCCTGCAAAATGAACGTCCTCTGCAACAATCTCTACAGCGTAGCGGTTAGTACCAGTAGCCTCGTCAACCCAAGTGCGTTGTTGTAAACGACCCTCAATACATATTGGCTGACCCTTAGTGAAATTTTTGGTTACAAATTCTGCGGTGCCTTTCCACGCGACGACATTAAAAAAGTCTGCTACGGCTTCCCTTTCCTTGGAATACCTGCGATTAACCGCTATAGAAAAGCTGGCTACAGCGATACTGCTTGTGTTCGTATAACGCATTTCTGGATTTGCCGTAAGACGACCCATAATCGTAACATTGTTTAACATAAAAACACGCTCCTTTTTTTCGCTGAGTTTGATTACGCTGCGATTGTTTACGCAGCCCTTTTCATTTCCTCAGCGCCTTTGGCGCGCTGCTTTTCTTTGCTTTTTTCGGCAGACCTTACAACTCTGCTTTGTGAACGCAATGGCGATTGAATATAAACCTCACTACGAGTTTTTACGAGCATAAAGCCATTGGTATCAAGCTCTAGCTTAACCCTGCCGTCCAAAACATTAAACAGCCTTTGCAGGGCGGAGGCATTGTATAAAAAGCCTGTTTCCGCTGTTTTTTGGGATACAACCGCAGGCACGGACGTGTTTCCCTCGCTGTAGTCGCTGGTACAGCTTAGGGCGATTTCATTGTCCGACAGCACAAGATTTATTGGTTGGGGGGAATTGCCCATTAACGCGCTTATTGATATTATGTCCAAGGCTTCCCTCATTTTGCTAACATCTGTTACAGCGGAATAGGCGGGCGTTATGCTTTTTACCAAGGCGGCGGTGTCCATGTACGTGCCTGTAGCCAGCTTACGAATTGTAAAAATCATATCGCCGCGAACAAAAACAATTTCCCTGCCTATGTCGCCAACCTCGAACACGTCAGAATCCTTTGAAATAGAAGCAAGCATTGCAAACGACCTGCCCGGCAATAAAAACTCGCGTTCCTCGCTCTGCTCGGCGGAATCCTTGGTGAGCATAATTCCTACGCCATCGCTCGCCGTTGCATGAACGGCGTTGTTTCGTAAATTGATTTTAACACACTGCAACGCTGGTATGCTTTCGTCCTTGCTTACCAAAAATGCGGTTCTTTTAGCCAAGGAGCATATGCCAGTCATTATTACGCTTTCCTCTGGGAAGGGCATGGTCGGCTTGGGATAGCTTTTTGACGGTATGCAGTTAATTTGATACCTGCATCTGCCGCCTGTTACGGTTAAACGCTCCGCGCTATCAGCCGATAGCTTTACAGCTTGCTCTAACAGCAAAGACATCATTCCTATCAGCATACGAGGCGTTACTAGCATGGAGCCGCTTTCCTCAACATAGGCATTGATTTTTTGTTGGATTGATACCTCATAGCTTGTGGCCGTAAGAAAAACCTCGCCTGTGCTATCGTTAGCTTCGATTAAAATATTATTAAGCTCATTAACAGGCGCGTTTGTTGGTACGATTTTTGCCATGCTTTTGGCGGCTTCCAGCATGGCAAGTCTGTTTACTTCAAATTTCATAGAATTTCAACTCCTTCACGATTTATTACTGTTACTCCACCCACTCAAGCCGCCTTATGACATTTAGGCTGTCAACATAAGCACGTAATGTTGTGTTTTTCCCCTCCTCATAGCGACTATGCCACTCCGTATTGTAATAACTGCCTATGAACCAATCAATCCCAAGCTGATGGTCGATTTGAAGAATAATCTGGTCTTCTAAACCAGAATATGCGTTCGATGTATACTCTACGCAAAAACTAATATTGCTAATGTAGCGATGAGGATTTTCGGTTTTTGTAATACGCGAACAATAGCTCCCGATTGTTCCGACATAGATTTTTACGATATTTTCAAAATCGTTGTGATGGTGGTAAATTTCGTCCATCATTTGGCGAAGTCGTTCATATCTAAAGGCCGCATCCGCCCATTCTTTGAGGAATCCAGCTTTGGGCGAATCCCAGCGTATATTCTCTGAATATTCATTAAGCTCTTTCTTTGCTTTTTCAAGAAAATAAGCAAGGCAGTTATACCGTTTCAGAGAATAACGGTCACGCTCTCCGCATCGTATAATGTAATCGCACCCGAAGTAACGCCTGTAGCTGATAGTGATTGACAATTTGCCGCACACGCTGAAAATAGAATTTTTGTATTCGTATTTAGTTCTGCAATATCCATTTTCAAGCAGACGGTGCAGGTCGGCATACCAAGGCTCGTTTTCGTATATTTGAATGTCCTTGTGACGAGGCTTGATAATGAACCGCCTATTACCAGTATCTTCCTCGGTCGCTATCCCAAAACTCTCAAAGAAGTTTCGGATATTTACGCATACTGTGTGTGTTTCCTCGCCTTTCCTAAGCAACCCGATTATCAATCTTATTCCTTGTTTTTCGGAGCGGTTTGTGTTTAGCCCATGCTTGATATAATCCTCTGTTGTTTCAATGCCGTTTAGGGCTTCCTCGGCCGCGTTAAGTTTTTCTTGAAGATTCATATTATCAATCCTGTCATGCTGCGTCCTCCTTGGCTGCAAATTCCGAAAGTTTGGAATCCGTCCAGATAAAATTTCCATCGTTGTAAGCGTCCAAGGCTAATTCCTCGACTGTTTTTCTTGAACCGCAGACACCAGCAGCAACAAATAGTCGGAAAATACCGTGCTATCCTTACTTTTCTTGTAGTAGTGATAACACCATTTCCCCCGATTTTCATTGAAGCAAATGTCGCACAAGGCCTTAATAATCCAGCCCTGCGTTTTAAGCGGAACGGATATTTTATGCTCTCTGAAAAGCTGCATTATTAGGGATTTACCTTGAATATCGGCGTTTTGTACCGTCTGCCTATTCAGAATTTTTGCTTCCGCTGTTTTTATTGCTTGCTCGTATTCCGCTTTGTCGGCTTGTTCTTGGGCGTTACGCTCGGCCTCGTATTCCGCATCGCGCCGTTCATTCTCTCGCTTGCGGGCTTCGCGAATATGCGCGTTGTGGGCTTTCGCTTCATCAGCACGACCTAAAATATTAGCAAAGCCAAGGTCTGCCCATTTCTGCGGGTCTGCCATGCTTTCATTAAAGGCACGCTCAACCTCGCATTTTACGCCATTCTCAAGCCCTGCGAGCCATGCCAAAGCCGTATCGAGATTTTGATACGAGCCAATATCAAGCATATAGCCCTCGCAATTTACATAAACCCGCCGAAAATCGTCCGTTTTATTTTTTCGGACGTAAAGCTCGATTCCGTTTTCGTTATAGAATCTGGAATAATAGTGCTTTTTGCCATGCGAGTCCTTGGCGAAAATATTATTTTCGTCCTTTTCACGCTGCGGAAAAATATCTTTCTTTCGTTCGTCTGGGCGGGTATAGCGAGGCGATTCACCTGTAGTCTTTATAAGGTCGTTAATCATGGAATGAACTCCATTAACTCCGCCCATTTTTTCCAATATGCTTTCAAGGTCGGGCAATTCCCTAATGCTCATAATCTTGCAGCCCGTTCTGCCCTCGTAAATGCCGTTGTCGTACTGGAACAAATCCAGCCCGAGGTCGTTTTTACAGATTTTTGCTTTTTTGACGGCTTCAAAGACGAATTGCCCGCCAGTTTTTCTATAAATGTAGAATACGTTTGAATGTTTGGAATGTTTAGACATAATGCCACCTTTCAATTTTATAAGAGCCTGTTTAATATCTCGCTTTCGACAGATTTTCGAGCAAATTTTTTGTTAGGCGAGGAGGCGCAACCGCCGCATAACGGAGAGATTACGCAAGGTTGCGCCGACGAAGCATAATGGAAAATTTGCCGAAAAGATGTCGGAATGGAGATATTAAATGGGCTCTAAGCTATAGATTCAGTTAAATCAAACAATGTCATTTGATTTTCCAATATAAACGAGGCTTTCTTTTTCTGCGTTCTTTTGGTTTTCGGGGTACTCAGCAAGCCCAATAAGCCAGAGGCTTGCTTAGGTCGGTTGGCTATAGGTGCTTGCGTAGCAACGGTTGCCGCCCCAATGTCCGTATCAAAAAGAGCCGTAGCCCCATCAACAGTAGAATCAATAACAGCCGCGTTACCCTCAATGACATCAACGCCTTGCGGGGCTTCAGCCACAGGCTTGAGTATTGCCATTTTCTTAAACACAGCGTCTAAATCCTCAATTTCGCCCTCAATGCCGTTGCTTAACTCCCGCGCCAGTGCCGTTGTCATGTCCTCACATTCGGACATGGCGGCCAAGCCCTCGTCCGTCAAGTTACCCTCAATAACCCCCGCAACAGCCAGCTTTGATGCCATAAGCCGTATAGCCCTATGCTGTAAGGTGTTTTCGTAGTAAAAGAAATAGACCTCTATCCGCGGGGCGCGTTGGTTAATGCGCCATGAACGGCGGGATGCCTGGCGCAGCGTAAATAATTTGTATGATATGTTGTAGAAAATTATGGTGGTGAAGTCGTTGAGGTCAAGCCCTGTTTCCACTAAGGACGGATTAGTAATTACCACATCAATTCCGCTCTGCACCTGCTTGTCTACCCATTCCTCCCTTTTTTGCGGCGATACGGCGGCGGTAAGCACAGCAACGCGATAGCCCTCATCTGTCAACAGCCTTGTGAGCTTTTCTTGTGTATCAATTCTGACCCAACTGGTATAAATAAGAACACGCTCGCCTTTTTCGCTCTTGCTCCGCACTAAGTCCAGCACATGCTCGTCCTTCTCGTGCAATTCCTCAATGCTTGATGTGTCCTCCGGCTCAATAATTTCATAGCCAGTTTTCGGGCATTTTACAGGCTCATGTCCGTAGGGCTGGTCTGGATAGACTGTCAGCAGATTCAAATAAGTCGAGAGGATTTTAGCGGCGAGTTCTTTCTCGCTTTTGAGAATCCTCTTGAACTCGCCCTCAATCCGATTGTATTCCTTACGTACAGCCGTGTTCATTTCAAGCTGTATAGGAATTTCCTCATACTCTGGCAGGCTTTTTCCCATGTCGTTAAGCGAAAGGAACGCCGCGCTTTCCATAAGAAAACGCGAATATACAAGCGGCGATACCCCAGGCAGTTGCCGCTCGCGCATTTTGCGTTTAGTCGTGCGGCGGTTGGCGTTGTAGTCGGGCGCATCAATTTCGTATACTGACTCCGTGACACCGTACTCTGTATTAAAATCAAGGGGCTTTTCGTAGCTTTTGTTGTCAAGAAGCATTAAGCGCGGCGATATTCTGTACAAAAGATGGAATATGCCAGAGCTGTAGCCGTTTATAAGCGTAGCAGTCATGCCAACGACCTTTTTTGCTGTCTGCAATAATTCGCCCATAGCATCGCCTTGACCGGAATTGTTGTTATAGTTATGCAATTCATCTACGACAAGGCCGTCTATTTTGCCCTTCATTTTGCTTTTAATATAGGTAGAAAGCGCAACTCGCCTATATGCCCCTGCGCTTGGAAAATGCGAGTCGGGATTGTCGGCAATGGCTAGAAGCTCGTCATATACCCGCGGCTTTTTTCTAGCATGGTCTAAATACATATAAGCCATTTGGCGATAAACAAAGCCGTATTCGGAAACCTTTACCCATTCGCTCTGCTGTTCTGGCAATAATGCCGTCCACAGCAGCGAGCCGCAGGCCTCGCATTTGTGGTTTTTCTTGCTTTCCCTGCGAAAGAAAAACGGGTCGGCGTTTACTCTGCGATTGTCGCCGCAGTCAATAATTTCCATTTTGATTGCCGCATAACAATCAGGGCATATAAACGCCCTGCGCCGTTTGTTCCATTTTACGGCAGGGCGGCGCATATAACCGTCACGGGCTTTTTCCTTGGTAATTATAACGTAACACGACAGGGTATCACGTTCATAAGCCTTATAAACCTTTTTAAGCTCGGATATGCTTGTAACAATGACGGCAAAGGTATCAGGCAAGGCTTCCTCGATTTCACGTACCCATTTTTTGGCCATATGGCTGGGACATAAAACGATATTAAAATGCTTGGTGTGTTGGGCGGAATCGGATTGCCGAAAATTGAGCCTTTGCTGATATGCGTGCAACGCGCTTGTGCCGATTTTGGATTTACCCGAGCCGCACTCCGCAATGCACAGCGTAACCTTTCCGCGTTCCAAGCACCGTTTATGGCTTTCGACAACCGCAAGCTGTGCATCGTATAGGCTGTAGCCAGCATTTGCTTTAATAAAGTCGTTTACGGCAAGCACCTCTGGCGATAACGCTTCTGCCGCAGGGTCAAACAAGGGGCTGAACTGCCCCTTAATCCGCTCCGCAATCTGAACCCCGAACGTATTTAAGTATTGTGTAACGCTGTGAACCTCTGGGAAGCCCGTGACCGCCGCCTCGGAGATAGAAATATCGCCGCAATTCAAGCCGTCATTGATTGTGTCTATAATGTTTTTTTCTTCCGCTACCATATGCAAAACCCATGCGTCAAATTTCTCGTGGATTGAGATGATTTGCAATGGCTTCAAAATCCTGCGTTCCCGCAATTCTGAAAGTACATAGTCTTTAAACTCGGGGATTAAGGGAACAGCGGTCTTTTTGTCCACCTCCTCAAAAAGCTGTTCGTCATTACCCGAGCCGCAGAATATATAGCATTTGCGAGGTGCGGCGGCTTGTTGTTCATTGCCCGTATCGGTAGCGTTTTCTTTGTTGGAATTACTAGCCTCTGCGGTGCTTGCTTGCCGCTGTTCTTCATCGCGTATACGCAAAACCGCCTCGGCATAAAGCCCATCATGGCTATATTCTCGATAATATTGCTTAACCCTGCCGACGAGCCTTTGTATTTTGCCGTCAATCTCAAAATCCACAGCCCCGCCGCCAAAGATTGCGTCAGCCATGCCCTTTACCGATTCGGGATAACCGCCAAGCCTTACGGCGGCAATGTAATTTATTTTTTCACAGCTTTCAATGACTACGGTGTCGCTATAGCACTCTAGCCCGATTTGTGCTTTATCGTCATAGTAAGTGACTTTCATTAGCTTTGCGGCAGACATTTGACTTCCCTCCAATATAAAAATATTAAAAAAAAGCCCTTAGAGGAATGTAACGCACACCCTCTAAGGACTGTATTCATGTGGATAGTATTACATTGCCGATGCAATCGGCAATCGTTCCCCTACAGGCTTTGCCTGCGCTTTTATAAATGTCAAAACCTGCGCGGAGCGTGCCTTGCCTGTGCTTGTCGTAAACGAGTTGGAATTGGTTTTTACGCCTGTTTTGGGTATGCCCACAAGGACGTATTCATTGCCAAGCAAGGTTTTAACGATTTCCTTACGCAATACCCAGCCATTGCTTTGGTCGTCAAAGACTGTACCTACCCATGCCTCGCCCGCATAAACGCAGTATTGCACGTTGCCCTTTATTGTGCTTTCACGAAAGGTAACGCCGCTGTTTGCCATTAACTGCGTTACATGCCCGCCGTTTTGGTTGTCGGGCGATAGCTCCGAAGCCTTATAGCTGATTTTTAGGCTAAATTCGGCGGTAGCGTTGAACGGTATGACATTAGCCTTATCCCTTGCGGGCTTAGGAACAATCAACGAAACGCCGCCTTTTATGCCGCGGTACAATTCGTATCGCCCGTTCGGTAAGGGCATATCGCCAAAATAGGTTTTACTTGGGTCGAGCCTTTCGGGAAGTCGGCATTGTCGGTTGTAGACTATGATGTAATCTGCGGAGTCCAACAACTCCACCTGACCGCGTGGGATTTCACGGCGTAGATTTATTTCGTAGTAATCTATAGCGCGTACATCGTTCAATAACGCAACCATGCCGTCAAGCACCGTCAAAAACGGAAAGCTCTGCGAGCCGTAGCTGTTTTCGAGTGACAGCACATAAGCCGTATACGCAAGCGCGGCGCGGTCTGACGATATGGCGCGAAGCTGTTCGCCGCTATTGTTTATGGTGTTTTCCAGCGCATTATTAAAATCGTCGCGGTCTATGCCGCCGTTTTTCATAGCCCTGATGTTTCCTGCGATTTCGCGGCAGTAGCCTTTGAACACGGAACGAACATTTTCCGTTATGCGTGTTACCTCGTCCATGTCTAATATGGACGAGCCTTTTAATGATTCAACTATGGAAAAGCAACTGCCTATGTCGATTTCCATATCAAGAATCTGCTCCTGCACAAAACGCTGAACATTAGCCATAATGGTATCGCCGTCACTCATCATGTCGATTGTGCGTTGTACCCAAAAGTCGTTTGACCTGCGGCCGTGTTTAAGCGTATCGTTTATTGTTTTGATTAGCTTGCCGTCATTGTAGCTTTTGGTAAGCGTTCTAACGGCTTCTCCGAGCCTGCTTTGGCTTAAAGCCTCTGCGTGACGGTTCTGGAATTTTCCTAACTGCCCCTTGATTTTCGCGAACCAATACGGCGTAAACGGCAGCGCGTATTCTTGTTGATTTGCACAAAAACGGTTTATATAGCCTGTCTTGGGGCGGTCAACCTCTAGCTCCGACAGCGTGGTTAGCTGGTGGTTAAGATTTTCCAAGTAGGCTACAGCCGTCTGCTCGTCTTGGAATTTAGGCTTGTACGGCATTTGAGGTACAGCTTTTACGTCAAAGCTCCTGTTTTCCGTATGCCCTGCCAACAGCACCATTTTACGGAGTGCCGAGGGGTCGTTCAGAAGCTCCAAGCAACGGGTATTGATATTGCAGATAATCCCCAGCATATTTTGTTGCAGATTAGCGCGTATGCCTCGCTGTACAGCTTGCTCTGTTAAAATAACCTTGACTTGCTTGCCGCCTGTGTCGTTGTTATTGTAAATAATAAAATCCGCTTGCTTAAATTTGTCGGTGAATAGCTGTGAAATAATGCACATATCGCCGTCAAAATCCGCGCCGCCCATACCTGCGGCAGTTTCGTCATGTGCGTTAAGCATAACCACTTGCCCTAAGAACCTGTACCAATACGCGCTATTTTTGTAATTCACGCATTGCAATTTTCTTATTTGGGCGTGATGTGTCAGCGGATTACGAAAGGCGAGCAATTCGCCCTCAAAGCCGTTGCGGTAAAACTCGCGCGTTGCTAGCTCGGTAGCCTGTTTGTGCGTAGGCACAACCAGCTCGCCGTCCGTGAAGCTGTACGCTCCGCTTGCTGTAAGGCGTAGTCTGTTGAAAAAAGCCAACGGGTCGGGAGCCATTATAGCCACATCGGATTGCGGCATTGGGATTTTGCCAAACAGCATTTTTTTGGATACAAGGTCGATTTTTCGCTTAATGCTTTGCTTTACCCAGCGGATATTCATTGCAAGCTGGGGGTTTGCTTGAATTACAGCGGAAACCTTGTCCACGCAGTCGTAGCCGTTTTCGCCGTTTTCGCCGTCACCGTCTAGGGTGGAAATATCGGCTAATATGCCAAGGAATTTTAAGGCGGCCTCGGGACAGGATAACGCTTTTTCCATGTAGGCTTTAAGCTCCTCTACATATGGCTCTATGTCGCTGAACGAAAGGCTATTATTTAGCGTGGTGAGCATTTGATAATTCCATTCAGTACAGCCGCGAGGCGGCTTGCTTACGTTTGCCACAAGGAATTGTGCTTTTTCGGTGTCAAATTCGGATTTCCGCATGGAATCGGTAAACAAGATGTCCTCTTTTATTTTGCCGCTGCTGTATTTTTGGAAGTCGAATACAAGGAGTATGCCCTTCACCTGCCCATAGCGTACCTGAAAAGCCGACGGCAGATAGGGTAATTCCAAAAAATTTGCAAGCTCCTTAGCCTTGGCGGGTGAAATAAAGCCACAGCCGTCCGTGGCTACTCGTTTTGCGTTAATTGCTTCCGTGGTTATTTCGTTTTTTGTGTCGCTGTAACAACGAGCGGAAAAATAAATATCGGTTTCTAAATCGGGAACGGCGGCGAAAGTGAATTTGAAATTTTCTATTATATTGCCGTTGGTTTTGCCTAAGCCCTGCCGTGCGATTGCCTTTTGTGCTGTTTGGGTCGGCTCGTACAAATAGCGTGCGTTGCCGCTGATTGTTTTTGCGAAGCTCTCCCATTGGTAGGTCGTCATGGTTAGCTTGCATTGACGGTTTTCGGAAGCACTTTGCATAGCGGCGCGGTAACGGACATATTTTACGCCCTCGATTTCCGCGATTTCTGCCTCGTTGTGCGGAACGTAGCCGACAGCTTCCAGCTTAGACAGCGGAAGATACAGCCCGTCATAACAAAGCAGGTCTTTAATTTGCTTCGCCTCGTTGGAATCGTTTTCGCTGGAGCAGTCTACGGTGATGAAGTCGTATAATGTGTTGTGTTCTGTTGTGGCGGCGGTTTCTGTAGCGGTTTCGTTGCTGTTTTCTTCCCTGCGTTTTCCGTAGTGCATAGCCATAACGGATTCGGCGGCAAAAATGCTGTTTACGCCAGATGGGGCGAGTTCTTTCGTTTCGGGATTATAGCGTTCTTTTATTGTACGCAAATCACAGCACTCGGCGTTGATGACAAGGCGACCGCTGAGAATGCTCACGGTGGGAAGCTCCCTGCCGTTGATATTCACTTTACCGAAAATATCGGTTTTGAATGTGTAGTACATGCACATTTTCTTTTTCGCCATAATTAACCTCCGTAAACTGCCTGCTTCCATATAAATAGAAATTCAGGGCTTATGTTTATTGTGTGCCTTTAGAAAACGAAAACCCAATCAGTTAAATTACACCGAAAGGGTTTTCATTGATTTACCGCAAATTTATTTATTGGATTGCACTTTCATTGGCTCGTGCTTTCCTCCGCTCACGTTCTTCAGCAGCTATTTCAATAAAAATATCGTCATATTCATCAGAAATACACTCATCACATTCGTAACACCAGCCTGAGCTAGCAAGACCACATAGAATATAGCTCGTATCATTTTCCATTTTGCTCCTCCTTTGGGTCATACCCAAGAAATAAATATACGGCTTTCCTCCTGCACTTCGGCAAACAAACCTGAATTGCTAAGTTTTTCTGTGATAAAGCCCCACAAATCCACGCTAGGCAATTCGCCAAAATCATAAACAGCGGAATTACTGCCGTTTTCCTCAACATACGCCTTTCCGTCCTTGCCGATAAAAAGGCAAGCCTCGCCGTTTGCGTTAAGGTCGTTAATTAGGGTGGTAAGCGTGTCGATAAGTACGATGTTGTACCATTTTTCAACGCTCTCTTTGTCATTGGGTTTTATTACGGAAGCAGGGTCGAGCGGATTTAATTCATTAGCGGTTTCCTCTTGATTTTTCGGGCTCAAGGCTGTATACATTACAGGCAGCTCAACTGCATTTAATTTATGCAGCGCCATGTAGCCGTTTTCCGACAAGCAAACGTCCATAAAGTATTGAGTGCCTGAAGCATCAATAACCTCAATACGCGCAATACCGCCGTTTACGGCAAACCCGACAGGGCTGCATACCCATCTCCATTTTGAGCTAGGATAAACGGCGTGAAGCCGTTCACCTATACCCGCCGCGATACCGTTAAGGGCTTGTGTTTCTTTTCTTTTTGCGTTTTTGCGTGATTGTTTTTGCATTAACAAGATAACAAGCAACACAAAAACGACAGCAAGGGAAAGAATCCCCGACATTAAACCTAAGCATAAATGTTCCATACCTAACACCCTTTCAACTTTTCTTTGGCTATAATATTTCGTACAGCTAAAATAAAAATTAGATACTTTGCATAGAAAAAAGGAAGCAATGAAAATTTCCCCATTGCTCCCTTTATTAGTGCCACTAATACAAGCTACCGCGTTATTACAATGGCGAGTAATCATCGTATTCATTGTCGAGGTTTACTGTGTCGATAAAGCTACCGTCTGGCGCGCCTTGTTGGTTTGCTTCTCGGGCTTGTGAGTTGCCGCCTCCATTGCCGCCGTTTGTACCCGGAATATAGCTCCAAGCAAGGACGGTAATCGTTAAGCTGTAGCCCTGTTCACCGTTTCTGCGGGTAAATTCCGAAGTGCCTAGCTTACCTGTAATTTGAAGCAGGCTACCCCTTTTCGCCTTTGCCTTAATAAGACGTTCGGCATCTGCCCCAAAGACGGTACACTCAAAGAAAGTGGTCTTTTGGTTGTCGCCAAAGCCCTCATTTACCGCTAGGCTGAAATTTGCGTAAATACAGCCGCTTTTTTCGCTCGTTCTAAGCTCAAAATCCTTTGTGATTCTTCCGATTGTGCTAACTGTCGTCATAAAAATGACCTCCCTTTTTAATATGTTTTCGCAATAAAAAAGCGAAAACAGCCAAAACCACATTTAGTGATTTTGATTCTATTTCCGCTTTTCTGGAAAATAAAGAATACCAGATAGGCTTTAGACATGCTTAAATAAGCGTGTCAGCAATTCCAAACAAGCGGGAAGCCATGTAAAGGCAGTCGCTTGCAACCGTGTAATCCGATAAGTCTAATATAATCCGAAATAAATATGCTTGTATAGTACCATATATGGAATAATATGTAAATATAAATTGGTCGTGATAATATTTGTTTAATCGAATAAAATCGAGATATTTGGACAAATTTCAGACTGTATTAGGAATTGCGACATATGCAGACTTATAATGATAGTTTTGGGTAGAGTTTTAATTGTGTTAAAAGAGAATGCTCCATTATATTATTCAAATAAATTCTTTAAATACTCTAAATCAATGCTGTATTCTGAGGATTTATACATAAAACCCCCATACGCAATGGAATTGCTTCCTAGAATGTGTAAACTTTTACGGCGCGCATAAGACCCCATTACAAATTTTACATGATACAATGTAGGATATTGATTGAAATATATACCATTCACAACAAATTGTATATCTCCAAGCATTAACAATATTTCCTCTTGCGTTGTTTCCATATCGGGCTTTATGGTGTCACCATCACTATTAGTGATTTCTATATTTGTAAAGTTAATATCTCCATATATATCATTAAATGCAAATGATGACCAATATATAATAACACTTGCAACATATACTACAATCGAACAAGAAAGTACAATAATTAGACATGAAAATATTCTAATTGTTTTTTTAACCATAAAATAAAACACCCTTATGCTAATTACTGGGTCTATCGGGCATATAACTCTTTGCTAGATTAAATAAATCTTCACCATCTATCAAATAAAAATATGAATGTCTGCCATTGCTTTCATAACGACAATAATATTCAGTGCTGCTAATTTTATATAAATGAAAATCGCATAAGTTATTGCCAATTTCTGAATATACCGAAATTATTATATCAGGAACGGACTGATAAACAAATTTACTCCGCTTAAAAGTAAGCCCGTTAATTCGACTACCAATAGCTTCAATTATATTTTTGTTACTCGTAGTAAATGATATATCCCCTATAAAATTAGATATTTCCATTTTATCTACGTCGGAAACCTTTATGATGCTAGAAAAAGGCCGTAGTTGCCAACAAATAATTGCAATAACAATCGCTATAGCTAAACAAAAAAGCAATATGATTACTTTTTTAATCATAGTATAAAACACCTCAGATTTTATTAGAAGCTGTGTTCTTAATGCAATACAGTATATGCAGGATTGTTTCTAGCAACCCTGCATATACTCTTGAATTATTCTAGCTTTAATATAATTGGTCTAACAATATCTCGTGTAATTAATTCTTCGCGTGTGTCGTCTTTATAAACAGTAATTTCTATATAATCGTCCTCGGTATCAATTTGCACCGATGATGGAATAGGAGAGTAGATGCCCACGCCGTAGTCGTCTATATCAATTGTTTGCGATACTGCAACTGGCGTTAAGTTTGAGCCATCGCTATATTTAATAATTTCAACAAACACAGTATTAAATGGATAATATTTTGCGGATAATCTAACTGTATTGTATGAAAATGTTCCATTGTATGATAAATCTGGAATGGTGATGTCTATTTGGAATTCCTCCATAATTTCATACATATATTCGGTTACAAAGGCTGTATTTGGTCCAACCTCATTAAATTCGGAAAGCACCAGTATATAAATCTTGTTTGTTTGAATATCCAAAACAGCCCTTGTTCGCTGAGATTTTATTTCGTAAATTTCATCTAAATTATTCATATAAAATTCTTCAAGTGCTTCTTCCTTGGCGTTTATATACATATCGCTAGTGATTAAAGGAAGGTTTTCAAATCCAGAAGTATTAGAACTAACAATATCCCCATAATCGACAATATCCCCATTAGCGATAATTCTTGCAATCGCACCGTTTTCAACTTGGGCAACGTAGCCAATGCTAGTTTCAAATCCATTAATTGTATAAAGAAAATCTATTGTGCCATTTTGCCCTGTTGAATTTGATAAATAAATGGTGAAATTGTTTAAGGTGAAATTGGTATCTATGTTTTCCGCTATATAAAGTGAAATCTCTGAGTAGCTTGGATTATTAAAATCGAAATTTATGTCATTGCCGTAAATATAGTAAATCTCTTGGGTTGCATCTGAACTTATAGAATCGTTAAGTGCAGAAATATTAACCGTTGGCGATGATAATAGAATCCTCAATGTTTCATCGCCCATTATTTCATTGTTTTTGATAGTCGGGTCACCATAAGTAAAACCATTTGCATAATCAACGGCTTCCCTGACGGTACGACCTATTGCTAAATAGTTAGTATAGCGTCTGAGCCACTGTGTAAAAGCAACAGTAGACGAGCTGTTTTTGAAGCCAACCACTGTAGTAGCTCCTTGGCTTATTGCCCTAGTTAGTAAGTTTTCGCCGTTGCCATCATCTCCTGCTGTTTGGCAAGCCGCAAAGGTGATAAGTTTTACAGCATCTAATCTTTGCGACATAACACCGACATATTGATAACCTGTAGGTGAAGAAAATTCATCTACACCATAATATACACCCGTTTTATAATCTCCACCGTTTTTCTTATAATTAAAAGATACACACGTAGCATTTCCGTGCCCATCAAAAAACAATATACTGCTTTGCACTCTCCGTACACCCGCTGGATTATCCCCTCGCATATAATCCACAGTAGGCATAACATTATAATAAGAGCTATACCCTGCTAATCCGAAATTTACACTAGCGTTTATCGCTGCTTCAGACGTATCTATATCTCCATCGTCACCGATAACAATCCCTAAGAATGTTCTATCTCCTCTATAATCAGTTCCAAATGAATAAGCATATTCAACAGCAGGCATTTCCGGCATTTCTAGCGTTGTCGCCTGTACACTTGTACCAGCAGCATTAACCGCACGAACCCTTAATATATATGCTGTTCCGTTTGTTAATCCTGTGAAAGTATATGACGTAGCAGTGCCGTTGTCTATCCAAGTGCTTCCATCTCTCGATACCTCGTATTTAGTGATTGGGCTGCCGCCATTGCTTGACGGTGCAGACCAATTGAATACAAGCTCTCCGTTGCCAGGGGTCGCACTCAATAATCGTGGTACGCTTGGTACAGTTCTCGGCGTTGCAGATATTCTTGACGTACTACCTATACCAGTAGCATTTACTGAACGAACCCTTAGCGCATATGACATTCCATTTGTTAATCCAGTAAAGGTGTGCGAAGTAGAGAGGCCTTTGTCAACCCATGTGGCTCCGTCGCTGGACACCTCATATCTCGCAATTGCACTGCCCCCATTGTTAGCTGGTGCAGACCAACTGAAAACGATATTACCATTTCCAGGCGTTGCCGTCAAATTTAACGGAGCGCTTGGGGCGCTTGCTTGTGCTAATGTTGTAAAAGTGATAATAGGGCTTTGACCTGTGCCTGTGTTGCTGCTATTTTTTGCGACAGCTAGAGCGGTATACGAGGTATTGGGCATAAGACCTGTAATAACCAAGCTAAATGTAGTTGCTGTGGCATCTACCCAATGCTCGCGTGGCTGAGTAGTAGTATCATTTGTTTCTCGAATCCAAAAACCCCTTGCGTTAATTGTTGCTCCGCCTGTATTCGTGATGTTCCCCGTAAGCTCTACTGTGGTACTCGTTATTGTACCTCTAGTTACTGTAAGCGTGGGCAATGCGGCTATAGGTGCTACTGATACAGATGCTTGCGTTCCGTTGCCCGCAGAGTTTACCGCACGCACTCTAAAGGCGTATGACGTTCCGTTTGTTAATCCAGTAAAAGTATATGATGTGTTTGTTCCTGCACTTACGAATGTAGAGCCTCCATTGCTTGATACCTCATACCTCGTGATGGAAGCACCGCCGTTGCTTGATGGGGCAGACCAACTAAGGGAAACCTGTCCGTTCCCAGAAGTTGCTCTAAAGTTTTGCGGTGCAGTTGGTACGCTCGCTGGGGTTGTGAAAATTATGGCATCGCTTTGCCCTGTGCTTGTCGAGCTTGTATTTCTCGCAATGGCTCTAACCGTATACGAAGTGCCTGGTTTAAGCCCTGTAATTGTAGTGTCGAACTGATTACTTGTGGTGGGTATCAAATGTTCCTGCTGCTGGCTAGTAGAATCGTTTGTTTCTCGAATCCAAAAGCCTCGTGCGTTAATTGTTGCTCCGCCTGTATTTGTGATATTTCCGATAAGGTACACTGTCGTGCTTGTCGTTGTCCCCCTAGTGAGTGTAAGCGTGGGCAATGCTGCTATAGGTGCTACCGATACCGATGCTTGCGTTCCCCCACCCGCAGAGTTTACTGCGCGCACTCTAAAAGTATATGACGTTCCGTTTGTTAATCCAGTAAAAGTATATGATGTGTTTGTTCCTGCACTTACGAATGTAGAGCCTCCATTGCTTGATACCTCATATCTTGTGATAGAAGCACCGCCGTTGCTTGATGGTACAGACCAACTAAGGGAAACCTGTCCGTTCCCAGGCGTTGCCCTAAAGTTTTGAGGTGCAGTTGGCACATCTGCCAATGTTGTAAAAACGATAGCAGGACTCTGACCTGTGCCAGAAGCACTAATATTCTTTGCAATAGCCCGAGCAGTATACGAAGTATTGGGTTTAAGCCCTGTGATTGTCATGCCAAATGATGTAGCCGTGCTATTTACGAACTCTTCTCTCTGTGGGCTGACCGAATCATTTGTTTCTCGAATCCAAAAACCTCTTGCGTTAATTGTTGCTCCGCCTGTATTTGTGATATTTCCAGTAAGGTGCACTGTAGTGCTTGTCGTTGTTCCCCTAGTGACTGTAAGCACGGGCAATGCGGCTATAGGTGCTGCTGATACAGATGCTTGCGTTCCGCCGCCCGCAGAGTTTACCGCACGTACCCTAAAAGTATATGACGTTCCGTTTGTCAATCCCGTGAAAGTATGACCTGTACTGCTAGATGCTGTCACCCATGAGCTGCCGTTATTGCTCGACACTTGATAGCTTGTAATCGTAGCCCCACCATTATTGGACGGTGCAGACCAGCTAAGGGAAACCTGTCCGTTCCCAGGGGTTGCCCTAAAGTTTTGCGGCGCGGTTGGTAAATTTGCTGGTGTTGTGAAAACAATAGCAGCACTTTGACCTGTACCAGAAGCACTATTATTACGTGCAATAGCCCGAGCAGTATACGAGGTATTGGGTTTAAGCCCTGTGATTGTCATGCCAAATGATGTAGCCGTGCTATTTACGAACTCTTCTCTCTGTGGGCTGACCGAATCATTTGTTTCTCGAATCCAAAAACCTCTTACGTTAATTGTTGCTCCGCCTGTATTTGTGATATTTCCAGTAAGGTACACTGTAGTGCTTGTCGTTGTTCCCCTAGTGACTGTAAGCACGGGCAATGCTGCTATAGGTGCTACCGATACCGATGCTTGCGTTCCGCCGCCCGCAGAGTTTACCGCACGCACTCTAAAAGTGTATGATGTTCCGTTTGTTAATCCTGTGAAAGTATGACCTGTACTGCTAGATGCCGTCACCCATGAGCTGCCGTTATTACTCGACACTTGATAGCTTGTAATCGTAGCCCCACCATTATTGGACGGTGCAGACCAACTAAGGGAAACCTGTCCGTTCCCGGGAGTTGCCCTAAAGTTTTGCGGCGCGGTTGGTAAATTTGCTGGTGTTGTGAAAACGATAGCAGCACTTTGACCTGTGCCTGATGTACCGCTGTTCCTTGCAATAGCCCGAGCAGTATACGAAGTATTGGGTTTAAGTCCCGTGATTTGCGCGCCAAATGATGTAGCCGTGCTATTTACGAACTCTTCTCTCTGTGGGGTAACTGAATCATTTGTTTCTCGAATCCAAAACCCTCGTGCGATAATGGTAAACCCACCTGTATTTGTGATATTTCCAGTAAGGACTACTGTCGTGCTTGTCGTTGTCCCCCTAGTGATTGTAAGCGTGGGCAATGCTGACATATATACATCTGATTCTTCCTCAAAGGATTCTTCCATTTCAGAAAAGTCAAAGAACTCCTCTGTTTCTATAACAATTGTTTCAGTATCTTCATCTGGTTGCCCTAAAATCGAGCCGTCGTCAAGCACATCGCTCATTTCGGAAAAATCAACAAATTCCTCTGTTTCTAACGTAACTACTTCCGTATCTTCTTCTGAATGACCCCAAACAGAACCGTCATCAAGCACCTCAGTCATCTGAGAAAAATCAATGACTTCCTCTGTTTCTAACGGAAGCATGGTAAGGTGTTCATCGGAATATCCCAAAATAGAACCATCGTCAAATACTGTATTCATTTCCGAAAAATCAATTATATCCTCTGTTTCGGGTACAAAGACCTCTGTGTCCTCAATTGCATATCCTAAAATTGAACCATCATTAACTACTGCACTCATTTCAGAAAGAACAATGTAATCATCTGTTTCAGGTACAAATATCTCTGTGTCCTCATGCGAATGTCCCAAAATCGAACCATCATCAATCACATATCCCATTTCGGAAAAATCAACTATTTCTGTTTCTTCAAATACATAGTTATCGGGGTCTACAGAAACAACGGGGCCATCCGCCACGCCAACCGCATAAGCAACATTTAACAAGCCATAACCATAATCGTTGCTCTCGCCTAATGTAGTTGCAGTTTCATAAATTCTGCTTATTAGCTCCGCTGATTCTGTTATATCTTCTGCACTCTTTAGTATAGCTATTGCACCTGTCACATGGGGGGCAGCCATAGATGTTCCGCTCAATACTCCATATTCGCCGTCTTTTGTTGTGCTAAGGATATTCGCGCCTGGGGCGACAATATTTAACTCACTACCACGGCTTGAAAACTCTGCTGCAATAAAATTTGATTTAATAGCTCCAACGGAAACAACCTCGGGGAATTTGGCGGGATATGTTATATTATCCTCTCCATTGCCATGATTTCCTGCCGCAGCGACGATAATTATCCCTGCGTTTGCCGCCATTTGTACGGCTTCGTGCAGGGCTTGGCTGTATTGAGTACCGCCCAAGCTCATGTTGATAATATCTATATCATTATCAATAGCCCACTCCAGAGCGGCAATAATCGTACTGTAATTCCCGTTTCCAGATTGCGACAATACTTTTACAGCATATAAATCTACCTCTGGTGCAACCCCAACAATGCCGTAATCATTGTTTAGAGCCGCTATAATACCAGCAACATGAGTACCGTGTCCGTTATCGTCATCATAGCTTGATGAATAATTAACAAAAGAAATGCCGTCTGCTATAGCAATATCCTCATGCTGGGCTATTCCTGTATCGAAAACAGCTACTCTGACGTTTTCCCCGCTAAATTGGCTATGCACTAAATCTGCGCCGACATATTCAATTCCCCATGGAACGCTTTGTATGTTCGTTATTTCTGACTGGATTTCAACCGTTCCATCTATTTCAATATAATCAACGTCAGGCGATGCTTTCAATTCCAAAAATTCTTGTGCTGTAAGCTCCACAGAAATAAAGTTGCTCTGCCGATATTGCCTCCGCACATTTCTGTTTAGTCTTGAATTATTCAAGGCCCTATTTCTTCCATGAGTATCCTTAAATGCTACAATATAGTTTTCAGATTCCAAGCTATTCCCATGTACCGAAAATGGGTTTAATGGAATGGTCGTTATTGCGATAATAACGGCAAGAAATATGGATAAAATTCTTTTTTTCATAGCATATATGCTCCTTGATGAATAATATTTTTATTTATTTGCTACAGCATCTTACTTGTACTTATTCCTCTGGATAATCCCATGAAGCATATACTGCAATCGCAGCTTCACCGCTTTCCTTGGCGTAGAAGCGCGGGACGTTGACTAGCCCTGTGTGCGAGGGGTCAGCATTGGGAGAATTATCAATATATTTGAACGCAACCCAGCCTTGTTCGGGATTATGCCAAGGGAGCGACACCACCGCTGTGTTATCCGTCATTTCGATAAATGTTATTTTTTCGGGGTCAAAATTGAGCGTAAAGCTCGAAGATAGAGGTAGCTCGTCCACCATTAACGGAATCGTATAATAATTTCCGCTTATAATGTTCATGTTCCTTGTTTCCAATACGCCAAGCGTGGCTTTTGCCCGATTTATAGCGGCGTTTAGTTCATCGTGAGCTGCCTGTGGAGCCCAGTATACAGTAGTAGGGATTGTGCGTCCGCTTTCACTAACAACAGTATTATCCCGCAATTCCTCGGCTGCTTCGATTTTATTTTTGAGGGTAATTCGTGCTTGGATAAAATCCTCATCAAAAAACGTGGCGTTTTGGAGATTAGCCATCGCCTGAACGAAATGCTCAAACGCATATAGCTTTGTTGGTTCGCCAAATGATGGAATCCAAAGTATGAATTGTAATACTACAAGAAATAAACAAGCCGCAATTATAGCAGCGACTGCTCTCTTTTCCGTTTTTGCCGAGGCCTCTCTTAATTCTTGCTTTCTTTTCTTGTTTTTCATGCTTTGCCTCCTGTTTTCTAAGTAATATTCCGTGTGATTGGTGTAAAGTAAAGTAGAGGTTTCTTTACAGCCGTTACGCCGTGGAAATTTACCATAAATATCCTGTTGACATCAATGCTTGCCAACAAAACTCAAAAATGATATAATTTTGAAACAAGCAATTTCATTGAGTTTTGGGCATTACAAGAGGTTTTGGTAATTATTTCTTTAGGGTGACATGGTAGCCGTCCATTTAATTATAATGGGTAATTTTGGTGGAAAGCAAACCCTACTTTACTTTCCACAAAAAAGCCCTATTCTTCTGTGCTTTCTTCCCTTATCCACGTCATAAACGTGGTGTGACTTACGCCCAGCTTACGTCCTGCTTCCCGTGACGAGATTTCCCCGCGCTTCCACTGCTCGCACAGCTCGTGGAACATTTTCGGGCGTGACATCGGCGCTTTGCCGAATTTTACGCCGCGCGCTTTCGCCGCCGCAATGCCAGCTTCCTGTCTAGCGTGCAGTGTGCGAAGC
This sequence comes from Defluviitaleaceae bacterium, assembly GCA_009777845.1. Classification (GTDB taxonomy): domain Bacteria; phylum Bacillota; class Clostridia; order Lachnospirales; family WQUN01; genus WQVC01. Next base: position 95,919 of record WRLD01000002.1, on the reverse strand, counting down.
TCCGTTTCCGCTACATATGAAAGTATTTGCAAAACCAAATCCGCAACGAACGAAGCCGTAAAATCCCGCCCTTTTTTTCGTGTGTCCAAAAGCTCCATGTCCAAGATTACGATGTCCGCGCCGATTTCGTTCGTGATATACCGCCAAGCATCAACCACGGAGGAATAATCCCGCCCCAACCTGTCGAGCGAATTTAGTACCAAAACATCGCCGTGCTTTAGCTTTGCGACCATGTCTTGGTACGCAGGACGTTGAAAATTTTTACCCGTCATCATTTCGACTACAAGATTTTCGTCAGGCACTCCAAATTGTCGCATTGCGATAATCTGCCTGTCCAAATTTTGCCTACAGCTACTCACTCGGCAATAGCCAAATAGCCGCACATTCATTCATACCGCCTCCTTAAAATTATTTGCCTAAAATTCTAAGCATCTAATTATAGAAAGCGGCTACCATGTCACCTTTATGGAAATTTGTTTGGGCGTGTAGCCCTTTAAGTGTGTCTTAACATAGCAAACGCACTTTGAAAGCGTGACTGCCCGAGCATAAGGGCTTACTGGACGGAGAGGAGTTTACGTCCATAGGCGTTTTTGGACAATCACGGTTTCAAAATGCGTTCATGGTGTACCTTTGAAATTCAACCTTAAACCTCTTGCATTTTTACTAAGCACTCTGGCTTTTTTGGCTCATACGCCCAAATATTGCCGAATGATAAGCTGCTAATATCCACGGCTAGGCTACATACAGCCGAACATAATAGTGTAAACATAGCTACCCCCTCCTTTCCCCAAAAATTTTATATGTTAATGGTAAAACATAAACGGTATGGGTTACTGTTGCAATTAGTATGATGTTTCTGTAAATGCTTGCTTCTGAATTTGCTTCTAAATTCGCCCCTGCACGCCCCCCTATGGATAGCATTATTACAAACAAAACAGCCATTACCACAAGTGTCTTTATTTTTAGCGGAAGCCTGTCCTTTTCCTTAATCGGCGAATTTTCCGTAGGTGACGGAGCATACACGCAGTTAATCACAAAGCACAAAATATAAATTATAATTGTCGGCAAAAGCCCCATTTTAAGGTAAATCGCTAAAAATATGCCGATAATATAATTGGCAAAGCCCATTGCGGTACATAATGCGTTACTCTTAAAATGCAGCCCCTTACCAAACCTACGCAAGCAGCCGAATACCGTCATAAACGCCAACGCATACGGCAGTATTCCAAGGAAGAACGAAACAACAATAAGTAGCAATGTTTTCACAACAAAACAGTAAAGAACCGCTACGCCGTATCTTAATATTTCATAATCGTCAGTGCCTTTTTTGTAGGCTTTATCGCTTCGGCTTGCCATAAAGTCAGTGATTCGTGATATTGCGCGCTCGTTCATGCCAATTCTCGCTTGTCCATTTTTAAATCCCCTCGTTCATTTCTTTTCACGCAAAATCAAGAATTGAACAAACTTACCAAGTTCGATATACGTCATATATTCGGCATTTTCGTAAGCAAGAATAATGTTTTTTACGGCATTAAGCCCCGCTCCGCTATGCTCTTTTTTTGTTGTGTACCCCAAATCATGCACGGCGTTGATGTCTATGTCCTCAAAAATCGGGTTTGTGACCTTTACCGTTAATGCGTTGCCTTGAATATCGCAGGATATTAAAATGTGAATATAGCCGTCTTTGATTTTATTTTCGCCCTCGTTTTCAATCGCACAAAAAGCATTATTCAACCACTCATTAAGAATTATAAATAAATCCGTTTCTTGAATATAACAGCAGTCCACATTGCTTTGTATATCAATAAAAATCTCTGTTTTATATACATATTTTGCTTTTATTACCGTATCAAGAAGCAGATTTTTTATAAGCGGCAGGCCTACCAAATCCAACTGCTGCGGCGTAAAATCGTTTTTTATATGCTCCTCATGCACGGGCGATATATATTTTTCAAAATGCGCTTTCAGTCCTTGCCAGTCCTGCGAAAGAATGAAGCCGTTAAACATTTCGTACAGCTTGCTGTAATAATGCTTTAAGCCGATTATGTTGTTGTATTTTTCCTCTATTATCATGCCGTTAATTTCTGCGAATTTTTGGCGTTGTTCTTCATATATAATTTTCGTTTCCGCGGTCATAAGCTGATACGCCAAGTAAGCCGTGAAGAAAAACGATGTGGAAAACAGAAAATAATATATGGCGAAAATGTAATTAACGCTGTTAGCTGCCAACACCAAGGGCAGAATGATTGACGTTAGTACAAGCAGTACCAGTTCCCCGATAACGCATTTAATTACAATACCTTTATGCTTAAAAAATCTTTGAAATGCTTGCAAAACGCCCTTTTTTATTAAAACGGCATAGACAGCTATTCCAAAAGCAACAGAAAGCCATGCCATGAAAAAACCGAAGTCAATCGTTGTCATAGCATTGGGAAAGAAAGCAAAAAACAGACTGCCCACCGCGGTAATAAAAAACGTAAAGACCATCATTGCGGATAGTGACTTAAAGAGCGTAATTGAATACGTATCGTGTTCGTCCTTGAATACAAAAGTAGCAATCAACGCCATAGGTAAATTTATAAAGCCCTCAAGATTAAAGTGTAAAAAACTTAGGTAGATTACAAAGCAGACAGCAAGAAGCCTTAAATATCTTGTAAATTTTCTGTTTTCGGATAAGCCTACGAGAATCATCGAAAATGTGTAGCTGACGGAAATGGCGTTTGCCAGACCCGCTATATTTATTGAGTTTGCTAGTTTTGATAAGTTTTCTAAGATTATTAGATTTATCGTGTTCATTTGTTCCCCCCAACGCTCTTAATGCGTTCGTCTAATCGCTTTCTGTTTTTACTTGAATAATAGCAAATGCCGCCGTTAGCCATTTTTAGGGAATGGGTCGAGTAGCTTATGCTTGTTATTTTTCGTGTGTTCACGATGTAGGAATTATGGCAACGCAGAAAATAATCGGGCAGACGTTCTATGAGGTTTTTTAGACTTGTCCGCAGCTCATAGCTTCCGCTTTTGGCATAAATGCAAATTTTGTTTCTATTTATAACGGTTTCGATATAGAAAATTTCCTCGATTTGAATTTGTATGGTGGTGAATTTGTCGCTGTGGATAAGGATATTATTTGCTTCGGTGAATTTTAGGGCTTCTAGTAGGGTTAGGGTCAACTCGTGTTCTAATTGGCGGCTTGATTTTAGGATTATGTTGAATGCTTTTATCTTGTACGGAGTGTTTGTAAGGATTTTGTCTGGGTAGTCGGTTATGAAAATGATAATGGCGGCTTGGTGGCGGCGGGTTATGATGTCCGCCATTTGTAGGCCTTGGGGGGAGTTGTTGAGCATGATGTCTAGTAGGAATATGGTGGGGGTTTCTAGGAGTTCGAGATGGCGGGAGAGGGTGGTGTAGTTGCTTGTTGTGAAATTTACGGTGAGGTTTGAGTGGGGTATGTTTTTTACAAGTGCTTTTAGGCGGTTGGTGAAATCTATGTCGTCCTCGAAAATTATGATGTTCATGGTTTATGCCTCACCGTTTTTGTTTGGCTATATCGTTTGGGGCTGGTATTAGCACGAAATAGGACTAGTATTCAAATGATACTAATATAATACTATTTTAAGCCAGTGTCAATATAGTATCATTAAGGTACTGTTGAGTAGAGGTGATTTTCCATGAAAGAAACGGAAGTTTCTGTACAATTCCGCATGAGAGAAAAAACGCACGCAAAATTGAAAATAATTGCGTCCTCTCAGCTCCGTTCGTTAAATAGCCAAATAGAATTTTTCGCAATAGAAGGCATAAAAAAATATGAAGATGAAAATGGGGAAATAAATTATACGGCAGAAAATGAAAGCATTTAAGCGAGGAATAAAAACACCCTCATACCATTTGAACAGCTTCTTAAAATCGAAAGAATACGACATTGAACAGCGGATTTTTTATGCGTAGCTTCTGCATAAAAAATCCGCTGTTCAATGTTTTTATATATTTTTACAGATATATGCGTAATCGGTTCTGTATCTGTGTTAAGATTTTAGGCGATAAAAACTGTTATCAAGCAAAAACAACTCGTATAGCGGTTACAGTAAGACTATAGCAGGTAATAATTACCATATCAAGGAGATTCGCCCATCAAATTCTTACATACGTTTACATTTTTTAGCACTGAGCAAACGGCTATGTACGGCATATGGCATAAAATGACAATTCAGCAGTAAAAAAGGTATGAAAATTACATCACCTTATTTTTATTAAAAAGCGATTCAACAATGAAGCGATAACGCCATGTGTTTGAAGCTATGACGCTGTGCTTCGTAAAAGCTATGACACTTGCGGTTTGTAAAACCTATGCCGCCGCTTGCGGTTCGTAAAATCCCCTCGCAATATCAACGGATTTCTGCATTAAATCCCTTTGATTTTCAAAGGTGGGAATGGTGTACTGCCGTGTTGTTTTCATGGATTTATGCCCCATGATGTTGGCAAGCATGGATTCGTCAAGAGTGCTGCTGTAAAAATTTCTAGCGAATCGGTGGCGTAATCCGTGTGTTTTCGCTTGATTGACTGCCACGCAACAGGCTTCAGCGGTCTGTTTAAGCCATCTGCGGAAAGTGGACGTGCTGTAGCTTTTGCCGTTCGACTTTTCAAAGATTCCGCCATTTGCGGGGAACAAATTGCGCGTTTCTAAAAAGTTTTTGAACTCCGCTATGATATTTGAAATTTCTTTTGTGACGGCTACAGCCCGAACGCCATTATGCTTGCTTTGTGTAATGGTAATTCGCCCATCACGTTCAACTTCGTCAAATTTAGCGTTGCCGTATTCGCAAGAACGAAAGCCCATTTCGTAGCCAAGACGTATAGCTATTTCTTTTCTAAACCACCGTATGCGTTCGGTATCAGTTTTAGCAAAAAGGCGTTTTTTCGTGCAATAATCAATGATTTTATTAACCTCGCCATTGGAAATTACTTCGTTTTTGTATTCCTGTGTTGCGTTAATTTTTTGGGTAAACTGCCATTCTTTCATGCCGATAAAGGCACAGAAGCTACCCCACCCCTGCTTGTATCGAAAAAATGTTCTGATTTTGAAGTTGTCGGCATTATATAGGGCTTGCTCCGCTGATTTTACTTGAATTTGCGTTATTTTCGATAAATCTAATAATTCCAACGCCGTATCATTGAAATGCTCGGTTGCAATGATTTTTAAAATGGTTTTTACGTCTGATGTGTAACCTTGTACGGTTTTGGGGGCTTTATCGTTCGCTCGCAGATATTCGGCAAATGTGGATATTTGTTCACTTGCGACACATTTTATACGATTCGTAGCTTTTTCGGGTTTTGGCAAACAAATAGGAATACCTATTTCTTCGCCGTATTCATGTGCTGTGGAGTTATTCAAAATCAAGGATTTTAGTGCATTTTCAACTAACGATACTCCAATATTGTCCCCTCCGTTCCCCTCATTTAACGTAATCCTTGTATTGCTAATAAAAGAATCACAACAATTAAACATAAAAACGGCAACGCTTCCCTGCAATGCAAGGCTTTTTACTTCTGTTCTTTCATTTTCCATTCTACCCATGCTCCTTTTTCTCATTCTTGTTTACATAATATTTGCAAACAGAAAAATATTATTTTTGACGGATAACAGTTTTTATCATTCATAAATGCACCTTGATAATTGAATACGAGGAACTCAAGCACAAAAAACAAGCTAATCGGGCTTATTTTTTATGCCCTTTCGGAGGCAAGCAGCTTGCATAATGATACTTCTGTTCGGCGCAATCGCTGTCGGGCAGCCCGCGGTGATACACGTTGCGCGACCCCGGGGGAGTTACGAGCCATATCCTGTGTTAGCAACCCAGGACTGGCTGGTGCTATGAATCCGCTTCTTGCGGATTGCTTGAGAACTTTTTAAGAAACACGTTTTTACATTTGGTTGTAAATTTCCCAAAAAACACGGTTTTACATTTGGTTACGAATTTCATAAAAAAATACAGAAATGAGTGTGAAACATGGAAATAAAAAATATAAAACGCGGCGAATTGTACTACGCACGCCTCAATCCCGTTGTCGGCTCAGAGCAGGGCGATACTCGACCAGTCTTAATAATTTCAAACGACATCGGGAATACGCACAGCCCCACGGTAATCGTTATTCCGCTGACAGGCAGACTAAGAAAGCCGCGATTACCTACGCATGTATTTATTCCGCAGGGTCACGGCCCCGAAGCCCACTCAATCGCTCTTGCCGAGCAAATTCGCACAATCGACCGTTCGCGTATTGATAGATACATAGGGCGGATTGACGGCGATTTGCAGTTGGAAATCGACATGGCTCTTGCGGCGGGGATTGGGCTTGTCATATCAATTTAGGGCAGGACATATATTTAGAGTGAGATTTTGGCAGCAAGAAGTCGCACATGAAAAACCGCCGAAGGCGGGCCAAAAAAAAGGGAGGGGTGAAAAATGAATGATTATGCAAATTTAGTTGACATTTGTTCCGTCAAGCAAAGGGAGCGGTCAAGCCGAAAGGACAATGCGCTATTTTTTCTGGAACAAATAAAAGACCATAAGAAATTTAGGGTTGACCGTGATGTTGTAGAAATCCATTTCTCTGCAACAGAAAAAACATTAACAATGGCGTTAGCATCTTACTTAGAGCAAAAAAACAGATTATAAATACTGGGTATTGACTTCAAGGGGCGAATGGCGTAAGGTTAGTGTCAGTCAAAAATATTTCAGCCATCGACCTTTGCTCTAATTCTTTTTGGAGGGAATGAAGATGGCAAGAAATAAAGCCCAAAGCATTTATAAATCGAATAAAAGCGCGGACAATGATTTTGAGAAATACCAAGTCGGCGTTTATTTACGTTTGTCAAAGGAAGATGCGTTAAGCGGAGTAAGTGCTTCAATAAGCACACAGGGCAACATAATTGAAACATTTTTGAAGGATAATCCTTTGGAGTTTGAATTGGTAAAAACCTATGTAGACGACGGATTAACTGGTGTTACCGATGATAGGCACGATTTCCAAAGTATGATTGAGGATTGCAGGACGAAAAAAATCAACTGTATCATTGTAAAAGACGGTAGCCGTTTTGCTAGGAACTATACCGATTGTGAATACTATGTAGAGGAATTTTTCAAAATCCATAAAATTCGCTTTATATGCTTGGACAGCCCGAGGGTTGATTCTGTAAAAGACCCCAAAAGTGTTTCGAGTATGCAGTTTCACTTTACGAATTATTTTAATGAATATTTTGTAAAGCAAACTAGCGAAAAAATATTGCAAACCTTTGATGATAAGCGTAGGCGCGGGGAGTTTGTAGGCTCCTTTGCGCCTTTTGGGTTTAAAAAAGACCCAGAAAATAAAAACCGACTGCTAATAGATGACGAAGCCGCTGATATTGTTCGCATGATTTATGATTTGTTTGTAAATAAAGGCTATTCGGTAAGACAAATTTGTCTTGAACTCAACGCTAAGGGTATTCCCTCCATGTTGCAGTACATGAGAATGAACGGACATAATATTGTGCCTAACATTGTGCCAAAGGATTATGCGTGGAATTATCATTCGATTCGCAAAATTCTTCGAGATGAAAAATATTGCGGTCATATGGTGCAAGGCAAATCGGCAAGAATAAGCTATAAAAATAAAAAGCAATTAAAAAAACCAAAAGAAGAATGGGATATTGTCCTAAACACACATGAGCCGATTGTAGATGATGAGCTTTTTAACAAGGCGCAAACTATAATGGGACGACCGACAAGGGTTTCGCCCTCTGGTGAACGCTCAAAATATTCAGGGCTTTTGTTCTGTTCAAAATGCGGATATTCCATAAATTGCAAGCGGAGCGGACGAGATAGAGAACGCGGCTATGTTTGCAAATTTTATCAAATGACAAAAAAGTGCGAGCCATTGCACATAACAGAGGCTTCACTTGACGAGCGGGTATTATATGCCGTCCGTTCGCAGATTGCTTTGCTTACAGAAATGGAGGGAGTATATAACAGCATATTGCAATCTCACAAATATGCAGACGAATCAAAAATTTTACAAACGAGCTTGGAACAGCTCGAAAGGCAGTTGCCCCTGCTAGATGCAAAAAGCCACAGGCTTTATGACAGCTATGACGAGGGAACGATTACAAAAGAGCTTTACGCAAGCCGTGCCAAGTCTTTGAACATAGAAATTGAAAATGTTCGAGAAAAAATAGCAAATATAAAAAAAGAAATGCGACAGTATAAAAATGTAACTACGACCAAGGGCGATTTTTTGGAGCTATTCAAAAAATACGAAACCGTAACGGAAGTAGACAGAGAGCTTCTTGTGGAATTAGTTGATAAAATATTCATAGAAAATATTGACAACATGCCGAGATTAAAAAATAAAACGGTAAAAAAGGTTACGGTCGTTTTTAATTTCCAAGATGAGTGTGCAGCGTTGCAAAATTTCATTGAGGAAAATAAGTTGGTTAATTTTTAAAAATAGGCTAATATAAAACGAGTACAAGGTTTTTGTAAAACCCTGTACTCGTTTTTAGCTTAAACAACTATATTCTAAAAAGCTATCGGCCTTTGCTGTCTATCCTAAAATAAAACTTCGGGAAAAATTTTTTGTCTATCCTATATTGACAATGCCTACTGCCACCATCAAGCCCACAATAGTCGGCGCAATCGAAAACACCGTATGGAAGCCCTCTTTCGCGCCCACGATAAAATTGTCGTAGAGCGGTACCTTTCTGCTTATGGCGTACATGATAATTCCCGCAAAGGTTATGGGGATTATCATGTCGGAAAGAAATAAAATCCAGTTCATGCCGTCAATCCTTTTTGTGAATTTAAATTTATATAGCTTATTCACAAAAGAGGGCAGACATTCGTGGGGTAGCTTGAAAAATCACGACAAACGCACGAAGCCGAAATGTGTAAATTAAACGCGGATTTAACGGATTTACGCAGATTTGGCGGATATAGCGGACGTAGCATATTTTCCCACGAGCCAATCCGCGTAATCCGTGAAAATCCGTTAAATCCGTGTTTAATTTGCAATTTTCGGCTTCATGCGTTTATCGTGGGGTACTTGTAGGGGACGGATTTATCCGTCCCGAGGCTACCTCGCTCTGCGTTAATGGACGTTACCCTCCCCGAATTGACGAACGTGCGTAACTCGGGACGGATAAATCCGTCCCCTACAAAAAACCTACACACTTTTGCCGCGTGCGAAAAATACTAACCAACACCAAAAAAATGAGTTATAATAATAACCCAACAATTAAAACATAAAGGAAGATGTCCCCGATGAAAACAGACATACAAATTGCCCAAGAGGCAAAAATCAAGCCAATTTCCCAAATAGCGGAAAAACTCGGCATAAAAGACTATATCCCATTCGGGCATTACAAAGCCAAAATCAACGCCGCTACGCCCAACCCCAACCCCAACCCCACCGCCAAAATAATCCTAGTCACCGCCATAAGCCCCACGCCTGCAGGCGAGGGAAAGACCACCACGACCATAGGCTTGGGGGACGCAATGCAGCGGCTCGGCGAAAACGCAGTAATTTGCCTGCGTGAGCCGTCGCTTGGCCCTGTTTTTGGCATGAAGGGCGGTGCAACTGGCGGCGGCTATGCCCAGGTTATTCCCATGGAGGACATCAACCTGCATTTTACGGGCGATTTGCACGCAATTACCACGGCAAACAACCTGCTTGCCGCCATGCTGGACAACCATATTCAGCAGGGCAACGCGCTAAATCTCGACCCGCGGCAAATTACGTTCAAGCGCGCAATGGACATGAACGACCGTCAGCTCCGCAAAATCATTTCGGGCATAGGCGGCAAAGCGAACGGAACGCCGCGCGAGGACGGCTTTGACATAACGGCGGCATCGGAGGTAATGGCTACGTTCTGCTTGTCGGAAAATGTCGAGGACTTGAAAAAAAACCTAGCAAGCATAGTGGTGGGCTACACGTACAAGGGCGAGCCAGTGACCGCAGGGCAGTTAAACGCGCAGGGCGCAATGACTGCATTATTAAAGGAAGCGTTTCTGCCAAACCTCGTGCAGACACTAGAGGGAACGCCCGCGATTATCCACGGCGGGCCGTTCGCGAACATAGCGCATGGCTGTAATACCGTCGCCGCCACGCGCCTGTCCATGGGCTTGGGCGACTATGTAATCACCGAGGCGGGCTTCGGCGCGGACTTGGGCGCGGAGAAATTTTTAAACATAAAATGCCGCCGTATGGGAATTGCTCCCAGTGCGGTTGTGCTTGTGGCTACCATTCGAGCGTTAAAATATCACGGCGGCTGCGAAAAGGAAAATCTTGGCAAGGAAAACCTGTCGGCACTCGAAAAAGGCATACCAAACCTCACGCGCCACATTGAAAACATAAAAAACTTCGGGCTGCCCTGCGTTGTCGCTATAAATAATTTCCCTACGGATACCGCCGCCGAGGTAGAATTTGCCAAAAATACCGTTTCGGCAATGGGCGCGGTTTGTGTGCTTTCCGAGGTTTTCGCCAAGGGCGGCGAGGGCGGAATAGAGCTTGCACATGCCGTTATCAAGGCGGCGAAAGAGCCGTCCGCGTTGAAATTCTCATACGAATTAGACCAGCCGATTAAAACAAAAATAGAGGCCTTGGCAAAGGGCATTTACCGCGCCGCCGAGGTTTCCTTTTCGGCGGAAGCGGCAAGCCAAATTCGCAAGCTGGAAAAATTCGGCAATCTGCCCGTATGTATGGCAAAAACGCAATACTCCTTTTCAGACGACCCGAAAAAGCTCGGTGCGCCAAAGGATTTTGTTATTACCATTAAACAAGTGCGGCTGTCGGCAGGCGCAGGCTTTGTGGTGGCGTTGGCAGGCGATATTATGACTATGCCAGGCCTGCCAAAGGTGCCGTCCGCAGAGCAGATAGATGTGGATAATAATGGGGTTATAGATGGATTGTTTTAATAGGAAGGGAACGCGTGTTTTAAAGATTATGGAACGCGGATTTTCGCGGATTTAACGGATTTTCGCGGATTTTTTCTTGCGTTTATTCAAAACTTACGGATTGCGTAAAACACGGATTTAACGGATTCAAGGGCTTCACACGGATTCAACGGATTTTCACGGATTATGCGGATTGGCTCGTTGTAAAATCCACGAAAATCCGATAATTCAAACAAGTCCGATAAAATCCGTGTAAATCTGCGTAAATCCGTAAAATCCGCGTTTAATCTATAATATTTTCGTAACCTCCAAATAAAGACATAGAACGCAGTTTCCGCAGACAGAATCCGCGAAAATCCACGCTCCACGCCTATCCACCAAATCCACGCTCCACGCCCTTGTAGGGGACGGATTTATCCGTCCCGAGGTACGCACGTTTATCAATTAGAAGCGAGCAACGTCCATTAACGCAGAGCTAGGTAATCTCGGGACGGATAAATCCGTCCCCTACAACTAACTTAAATTGCTTCCGTCCCCTACCACTAACTCAAATTACTCCCGTTCCCATTCACCCTGCCCTGCCTCGTCAAATCCGCAATCACCTGTATATCAAACATATGCTTATCCAAATCCGCGCTTTTTTCCGCACATTCGCGTAAATTGCGTATAATCGTTTCGGGCATTTCGTCACTAAAGCGATAGCGTACCTTATGCTCCAGCGATGCCCAAAAGTCCATCGCCTGTGTGCGTATTTGTATTTCCACTGGCAAATGCTCTGTCCGCGTGGTCAAATGAATGGGTACCTGCGCGATTAAATGATAGCTCCTATAGCCCGATTCCTTCGGGCTAGTTACATAGTCGCGCTCCTTTAGAATGGTTATGTCTGGCTGATTTCTTATTACGTCCGCCAGTGCCGTTATGTCGTTGGCGTACGAGCAAATACAGCGTACGCCCGCTATGTCCGTAAGCTGCCGCGCGTTTTCGGCGGTTATTTCGTAGCCGCGCCTGTGCAGCTTGTCGGCTATGCGTTCGGGCGATTTTAGGCGCGTTTTTATATGCTCGATAGGGTTATTTGCGTGAAAATGGGTAAATTCCTCCAAAATAGTATGTATCCGCATACGCATATTGTCCAAGGCGCATTTGTATAAAACCAAATCCGCCTTTAAAATCGCAAATTCCTCTGTACTAAACCAGATTGAGTTTTCCATTTTAATTCCTCTTTCTAGGCACACTAACCGTCAGCACCGCGCCCTTAGCCCCATTCTCAGCAATAGCCACGCCCCTGTGCTGGTCGATTATTGATTTTACTATGGCTAGGCCTATTCCTGTCATGCCGTTTTTCCCCTTGTAAAAGCGTTCAAATACATGGGAAATCTCGCCAGGCTCGAAGCCGGGGCCGTCGTCTATTACACGCACCACGGCGTTTCTTCCTACATTATAATACTCGACTGTCACCCTTGTTTCCGCAAAGCGAATGGCGTTGCTTAGTAGGTTGTCGATGGCGCGGGCGATATATTTTGCGGCGCAGTGCAGGATAATAGGCTCGTAGCCCGCCGTGCATTGCAGCTCTATGCCGCGCTTTTGGGCGTGCGCCGCCGCCCTTTCCACGCATACCTGCAACAACATGCCGAGGTTTGTTTCCTCCATAATCGGTGCGGTAATCGCGTCTAGGCGCGACACGTACAGTATATTATCCACCATGTCCTTTAGCTCGTCTACCGCCTTTATTATGGTAGCGGCGGCCTCCTTGCTGTCCACTATGTCCTTTTCTATTGCCTCGGCGTTGCCTTTTATTGACATAAGCGGCGAACGCAAATCGTGCGATACGTTCTGGAAGAACATTTTTTGCTCGTTGTCGTATTCCGCTAGGCGGTAGGCTGTCATATTTAGGCAATTGTTAAGCTCGTTAAATTGCTCGCTTGCGAATTTGTGCGAATTTGTCTTGAAATCGCCGTTGCCTATTTGCATAACAAAATTTCGCAGAATTTTCAGCGGCTTCATGGCTGTATCTACCATTATTCCCGCAAAAATCATAGCGAAAACAAACACAAGGCACACAGCCGACAGCAACATTCTGTCTACCACGCGCATAAACAAATAGGCATCAGAGGCATCTAAATAAAAGACAATTTCCTGCTCGTCAAGCGGCGCGACCGAAACAAAAAACGTCCTGCCCTCGGCGTGTAGCTTCATTCCTGTTACAAAGTCCAGCCCATGAGCCTCGGCGAGCCTTTGCGAAACAATAGCGGCATCGCGCGTATTTTCCGCCCCTACCACAAAATATTTTACGTCCGTATGCGGAAAACGGTGGCTTCCGCGTAACGCACGTATAAAAACATTCGGGATATATTCCTGCTCGGTGTTCTCAAATATGCTCTGCGCCTGGGAAAGTGCCTGCACGGCACTGCCCGCGATATAGCCGTCCGCCGCTACATGAAAAATTACTCCGACCATGGCAAATATCAGAAATAGAAGTATAACGAACGCCGCCACGATATTTGTCTGAAAGGAGCTGAGAACCTTTTTTGCTATTCTCATTTTGTTGTACCAAGGGCTAGAGCCTGGGCGGCCTCGTGCTTAATGCGTTCGTATTCTATTCTCCTAAAAATGGCGTTTACGCGGCAAACTATGCTCATGGTGCTTACAGGCTTGGAAAAAAAGTCGTCACAGCCCAAGTCCATGGCAGTCTGATAGTCCATATCGCCGTCCCTTGCGGTAAGCATGATAATAGGCACGTAGCTTATTTTCCTAAGCTCGCGGCAAATAGCAAAGCCGCTAGAGCCTGGCATTAGCACGTCCAAAATAACAAAATCAGACGGATTTTTTTCAAATTCCGCAAGCAACAAGTCGCCATTATCAAAACAGCTTACAGCATAGCCATATTTTTCCAAAAAAACCTTTACCACGTCGCGAATAGCCACATCATCGTCCGCTACATAAATTAAATTTTTTTTCATTAAATGGGTGTCCCCTTACAAAAATGATAGTATATATACTGTATCACATCAGTTGCCATGTTTCAAACCATAAATTTTCAAAAATTTTTATTGAATCACCCCCAAAAAACGATTGACTAGAAAATGCAATGTGGTATTATAGATACAATAGCAAAAGGCACGTAAAAAAAAGTGGGAGGGGTTTTTTAAAATGGAACAAGCATCAAAAAAACTTTCTTTTGTACTTAGCGTCGTAGCAATGCTCGCGGTGGTTGGCTTTGTATTCTGTACGAATGTGCAATACGCCGAGGCAAGCTCTGTTGACGGTAACTTTACCGTAAGCGGGCCGTTTTTGACCGCAGGAATGGACACCGCGCTCAACACGCTATCCGAAAGAATCGCAGTAGCAGAGAATTTAATCAATACCACACTAGTCGCGCCCAACGGCAGCGGTATTCCGCCTGCAAACTTTTGGGCACCGCAAGCCGCGCATACCGCGTTGAACGCCTCTATTACCAGTGCCAAGGCAATGGTAAACAGCGTTTCATTCAAAGCAGGCGACACCTTTGACGTGACCGTAAGCGTAGCAGGCAACACAGGCTTTGCGGCATTACTGCTTCACCTGCAAATGCCCGACGAGCTAGAAGTAATTGCTGTAAAGCAAGGACTAGCACACAACGGCTTTGATGTGGGCGGAACTGGAATAGAACCTGGTGACTGGAACTATACAACAGGCGCTCTTGCAAAGCCTATTTCCCCCAATATCTTTGCGGGGTACTCGCCAATAATGGCAGGTACTAGTGTTTCTAACTTTACAGGAAACGGCGTGTTATTCACATACACCATGCGTGTAAAATCGGGCGCAGCGGCAGGTATAACTGAAGCTGCTACTGTTAAATTCTCTGGCAGTCAACCACCATATACCGATAATCCAACAAAGGTTGTTGGGGCAGACAACTTGCCGCTCAGCCTAACCATGAACGGTAGCGGTATTCTCACTCCAGGACAAGTGGTGACACTCGGAAACGTACTAATAGTAAACTAATCAAGTGTATTTTTCTGAGGTAACGGACTTAAACTTTATCGCTAAAGTTTAAGTCCGTTGTTTTAGAATTTTTGGAATACTTACAACGGCAATCATTAAGAGAGGGGTCTTTTTTATGCAACGGCATGGATTCAAACGGTTCCTTGCACTCGTGCTTGCGTTGGTTATGGGGCTTTCTACCATTACCGTCACGCCAAGCGCATTTGACGAAAGCCTAGGCACATTCTCTGCGGACACGACTTCACCGCCCGCACTATATGTACCAGACGAAGCTACATCGCCTCCCGCGCTAGAAGTAGAGGAGGAGGAAGAAGAAGAGGAAGAAGAGCTGATTGAGGGATTTTTCCTTGGTACGCCTTTAGCTCCTGCGTTTTCTCACCAGGGCGGCGTGCATCAGTCGGCGTTCAATTTGAGCGTGAATGGGCATGGCGCAGAGGTACGTTACACTACAGACGGTAGTGTTCCCCGAGTTTGTACTGGTTTTCCGCAAACTCACCTTAGCCCATGTATATGCTCCCCTGTACTAGAACCGAATGCTACAATCCCTATTAACTATCGTGCGGCCACCGTGGCAAACAGCCCCATGTCTATACATGGCGTAGGCCGCGCAAACCCAGGCCCATGGAACGCACCTTGGGCTTCAGGCACTGGCTCGGCGGACGAAACAAGCGCGTTTACCTCGCCGCACAACCCTACATTTACAGCTACGCACAGACCGTCTGCGGCACTAGGCGGCGGAGCGTACCCCGACGGCAACGGCGGTTACTATGCGCCTGGCCTCATTTATAATGGTATGGTCGTACGCGCCAGAGCGTTTGACATAAACGGCTTAGGCGGCCCTACCTCCACTAGCACATTTATAGTAAACCGCCCAGACATGGACTGGGACGGCGTACGCATTGTCGCGCTTACCACTGACCCTGTAATGTTCAGATGCCCCATTAGAGGCTGGTATCGTAACTGGGACAGAGGAATGGACAGATTTGGTACACCAGGTAGAGAATGGGTAGACAATAACTACTATAACTGGGAAGCACAAATAAGGGCAGGTATGTGGGACGGCCGCGACTGGGAAGGAAACCCAGCCCCCGTAATCGCTCCCAATATGCCAACTCACCCAGGTAACAACAACGGCCAAGGCTGGGGGCTTCCTGTAGTGCGTAGGTCTAACGGCCGCGCCGAAAACGCCCTAGACCAGGACGGCTCAAGACAACCAGTAAACGTGGAAATGTACGGCGAAAACAACGTGCCTATTATCAACCAAGGCGCGATGGGCTGGTCGTTTGGTAACTGGTCGAGATTGTTCCCCCTGCGTTCCATAAGGCTTAACTTCAACCAAGGTGACGGCGATGTCAGAAACACGCCCGAGCTTATTCCTAATACAAGAAAGCACTTCTACGCCGCAGACGAGCTAGTAGGAAACTTTAGGCACATTAACCTACGTGTGGCCGACCTAGACGGCTCAGACCTAAAAGACCCGCTCGTTCAAGCACTTTCTCACCCGCTTCGCCCCACGGTACAAAACAATACGTGGAGCGCGGTATTTATCAACGGCGAATTTTGGGGCATGTATAATACGCATACCCATAGGCACGAAGCACTTATAAGCGAGGTGTTCGGGCTTCCTCGCAATGATATAGAAATGGCAGACCAAGCCGTGTGGATGTCCGAAGCGTTGAGCCATATTGCCTATCCCATAAGCGGCTCTGCGTTTGACGCATCGGAACGCTTAGGCGTGCGTACAGATATAGCAGGCGCTACCGAAATTCCCGCTACCGCTTCTGCTAATCTTGCGGCGGGTGCAGGGCGTAGAACCGCGCTAGGCGCAGGTTCGCGTACAGGCAATACACTGGCAGACCACCAAGGCTACGCCAGACGTGTACCCGAGATACACCCACGCACAGAGGAGCCGCTCGCGAGCGCGGGCGCGACCCACCTTACTAGAGAATGGTACGACTACCTAGACACCATTTTTGACATGGACGATTTAATCGACATGTTTATCATAGGGATTCACTTTGAAAACTGGGACTGGGTAAGTAACAACTTCGAGGGCTGGCGTTCCACGGTAGTACACCCTGGAGTGTACGGCGCGGACGGCAGATGGCGCTTCATTGTACAAGACTTTGATAACGCTGTTTTTGACGGCAGAAACGATATGTTCAGCTACTTTACGGCTATGACTAGCCCCGCCTGCTTGGGCAGCGGCTGTAGCAAATGTAGAAACAGACCCTCGGGAAGCTCGGCATGTGCGACAGGCATGGAAGCTATGGATTATGCGGGCTTGCCATGGGATATTTTTGAAATGAGAAGGCACGAAAACGCGGCAAGAATTTTGCGCGTGCTTTTCCAAAACCCAACATTTAGAGAAACCTTTGCGGCTCGTTATTCCACCTATGCAGGTACGGCGTTCCACCCCGCGAGAGTAACAAGCATAGTGGAGAGCTACGTAGAGCGCGGCGCTTTGGGCGGCAGTAGCCCTGTTATCGGGCGGCATCTCAGACGCTGGGGCTTACAGGCAAAGCCTAAGCTCGTACCATGGAACAGCGGGAACAACGCGTCCGAAACAGACCGTATGAATGCGTGGCTTACAGGTAACCCTAACGGCTGGGCACCCGAATCTCTTAGAGGCACGCCTGGCTCCACTACAGGCGACAGAGGCCAGGAACAAACGCTAAGACTACGCGCATCATCAGACGGCACAACAAGCTCACGCGACACCATCAGTCATATGCGCCGCTATTTCATGCGCACACCAGGCAACGGCAGTATATCAGGCACTGGCGCAATAGGCCGCGAAAACCTCGGCTTAACCGTACCTGGCGACAATATGATTAACTGGCGTATTACTACAGGCAATTCTGGAACCTCCGCCACAAGCAACGATATAGGCTGGCTAGACATAGCAGGAGCAAATATCCGCAACGACCTATACAAATGGGGCAACCAAGCGTTCTATGCAGACTCTGCAAACACGCCTGCCACAGGCGGCTTCATGCCGTTCAGTATAGGCAACTTCGGCGCGAGATATATACGCAACATGCCTATAGAAGTAACCATAAACGACAACCCAGGCTACACGTTCCAAAACTGGCTCATATCGGGGCCTGCTACAATAACCACAGGCTCGTCAACAACTAGAAGCATTACCATTACGCCTAACGCCATGGGCGCAATCACTGTAACCGCGTGCTACAGCCCCGCGCCCGCTACCGCTATTATCAACCAGGTATACGGTAACGGCACACAAGGCGACAACGCTATTTCTCACGGCTTTATCGAGCTGTACAATCCGTGGGACACAGCCGTAAACCTTAACGGCACGTCACTGCAAATTCAAAATATCGGCGACAATACCCCCGCAAACCTTATCGCTACAGACTGGTTTGTAGAACCTCTTTCGGGAAGTATTCCGCCAAAACATTCCTATCTAATAGTAAGCGACAAATGGCCTAACACTGGCGGCGGCTCACACACGCCAAGCTATATTATCCAGGAATGGGATAGGGAAATATCAGTAGAGCTAAGCAACAGGAATATAAGCGTAGCCCTAGTAAGCGGCAGCGCGGCTCTATCGCCAGTGATTACACCGTCGGAACAAAACCGCATACAAGACCTAGTAGGCGCGAGGAACTCCAACCCGCCGCGCGACCAGGTACACAACGTATGGGGGCCGCAGGCGGCATGGCGTATTTCGCGTAACTCTGCCGCAAGGCGCATTAACTTCAAAAACACAAGGGACAACTACGCAGACTTTGAAGAAATTTCCTACAACTCAATACCGTATGCAGAAATCGAACACTATCGCCCACGCTCGCTGAAAGACCTCGCATGGCCTGACGCAAGCGTTACCTTGCACACTATCACCATAGACGGCGGAATATCGGGCTATCGCGCGTTTCCGAACCCTGCCGCCGCAGGACAGCTGGTATCTCTGCAAGCGGGAACAAACCCAGTAGGGCAAGCGTTCTACAACTGGTCGTCTGACGACGTTACCATTCTAGGCGCGAACCTCAACTCGGGGGCAATCTTTATAATGCCCGACAAGCCCGTAACCGCAACGGTAAACTTTATACCAGTGGAAAGCATAGTACGCGAGCCGTCCGTAATGATTAACCAAGTACACGGACAAGGCCCAGTAGGCGGCAACGCTATTTCCCACGGCTTTATCGAGCTATACAACCCCACAGACCACTCTGTAAATATCGGCGGCTGGTCGGTGCATTTAATGAACCAGGGCAACGGCGCAGTCAACCCCGACGCTTGGAACAAAATAAACCTGCCCAACCACACCATGGAATCGGGTAGCTCGTTCCTAATCGTGAGCCAAGGTGATAACGCATGGTCGCGTACTACTGTGGTAAGCGGTCACCGTCCGCGTTATATTATCCCTACCTCAGACCTACAGTGGGACATCGAGTTTTCTAACCGTTCTATGACTGTAGCCCTGGTATCAGACCAAGTAACCGAGCTGTCGCACTCCATTACCCCCACGGAGATGGATAGCGTAATAGACCTAGTAGGTACGGTAAACTCTACAGGCTCTAGCGGCGACCCAATTTCCAACTACTGGGGTTCTGCACCTGCCGACCGTATTTCTAGGCAGGTAGCCGCACGGCGTAGGAATTTCCAAAACACAGGCGACAACAAAGCAGACTTTAGAGAAGTAGACTACAGATACCCATCAAACTACCCAGACCGTGAGGAATTTGTAGACACCAACGGCAGCGGTATCTCCAACCCTGTATTGCAACAAGTGAAGCCGCGTTCGGCTGCGGACGGCCCATGGGGCATTATCGCAGGCGAGCCAGGCGACGTTCTCATACGCGGCGGCGGCAGAATAGGCGCGGGCGCTTCGCCCAACCCTGCTACAGGCGGCCAAACCGTAACGATTACCGCAGGCTACAATGACGGCTTTGTGTTCGACCAGTGGACGGTTATGGGCGGCGGCGTAACGCTCGCTAATGCGAACGAACGTATAACTACCTTTGTTATGCCCAATCCGCCTGTACCTGTAACGATTAGGGCGAACTGGTTTGAGTTCTACAATGTAACCGTAAAAGAGAGCCGTGCTTCCGTAACAGGAGCGGGAACGTATTCCGCAGACGAGCGCGTGGTAATCAACGCAGGCAGCAGACTAGACGGTCACCTCTTTGAAAAGTGGACTGGCGCAGACGTGCATTTGCTCGCAGACCGCTACTCGTCTATCACGTACTTTGATATGCCTAATCGGAACGTAGACCTTACGGCAACGTGGGAAAAAGTGCCAGGCGCGGAATCTCCATTCCCGCTTACCCTACGCGCCCATACTCACCCAAGCTATCCCTCGCTAGTACGCGCCCTTTGGAAAGGCGGTCATGTAACCAGTCGTGACATGGGCGAATCTTGGAATGGCGACTATGTAGCGATTAACAGCGGCGTTACAAGAACAGTAACTGGCCCTGGTAACTTTACCTTGGTACTGGCAGGAGCAGGTACTTTCAACTGGCCCGACCCCAGTGAGGCGTTCCGTGCGGTACTAGTTGTTGTAGCCGCTGACGGCTCTGTAACCACTACCGACACATTCAGTAACGCCAACCACCAAGCCACACGCACAGGCGGACACGGACGTGTATCTACCCTGCCGCCGTCTAAGGACGTGTATATTTCCTATAACCCAGGCGCACCGCAAACGGTAACAGCCCCCGAAACAGGCATACCGCCAGGGCATTTCCCACAAACCCTAGTTGACCTATACGATGTAATCGTAGTAGGCTCGCAAGCACCTACAGGACAAACAGGCGCAGGAAGATTCCCAGAGGACCACCGCATAGCCATCAACGCAGGACAAATGGCAGGGCAGGTATTCACTGGCTGGACGGCTTCCCCCGCTGGCTCGGTAATCTTTGCAGACAGAACAGACCCGATTACTTCATTTATAATGCCAGACCATGACGTGACAGTGACTGCGAGCTTCGGCGACATGATGGGCTTGTTGCCCGCGCCGTCTATAGTCATAAACCAAGTCTACGGACAGGGTACAGGCGTGAACGCAATAAACCGCGGCTTTATCGAGCTGTACAACCCGACCAATAACGATGTCGAGCTTGACGGCTGGTCGTTGCAGGTATGGAACAGCGCGGTTGGCATATGGAACGTAATACCGCTTCCGTATGTTACCGTAGAACCTCGTACGTCATTCCTTGTGGCTACGGAAAATACTACGGCTGGCGCGAGATACAACATTGAGAACTACGACCTAGCTACGAACGTATCACTAAGCGGACGTTCGCTAAGTGTGGCTCTAGTAAGCCAAACAAGCGCGCTAGACAGCGTACTGAGCATATCAGAATGGCGTAACGTGCATGACATGGTGGGCGTACAGTTTGAAACACAGGCTGTCACGCACCTATTGGGAACGAACCCAGCACTACGCACATCTAATCAGTTTGCTTCGCGCCGTGTAAACTTCCAAAACACGCGTACCAACTCCAGCGACTTTGAAGCAATCAACTACAGCACAGGCGGAATAAGCAACGACCGCTTGAATATAGTACGTCCTCGCTTTAGCGGCGATGGCGACTGGGCGGCAGACCTAGTAGAAGCGGGTCAAACCGTGGTACAAGGCGGCGGCGCAGGCTCTGGCGCAAGCCCTGCCACAGGTGCGGCAGGTAACGCCGTAGTCACCATAAACGCAGGAACAAATCCAGGCTTTGCGTTCTCGCACTGGACGGTACTGACTGGCGGAGTAACCCTCGCCAACGCCAACGCGGCTACGACTACGTTTACTATGCCTGCTACTCCTGTAGCTGTTACGGTGCAGGCGCATTGGAATAGAATTAACGATGTGACAATCGAAAACGCGCAACCAGGCAATGTAGGCACTGGCGCGCAAAACGTAGGGCAACGCGTGGTAGTATTTGCAGGTAATCATAGTGCGGTCGGAATGTTCTTTGACGGTTGGACGGGTGCAGATGCGGCTCTGTTGCAGGCTGACCCGAAAGCCCCCATTAACTACTTTATTATGCCAGACCGCCCAGTAAACCTAACCGCAAATTGGGTAGGGCTGTTCTCTCCGCCGTTCCCGATGACGTTACGCGGTATAACCAATACAAACACCGCCCCCACTTCTCAAGGTAACGGTGGAACAATTCAGTCTGGAATTATGACGTTCGGCAGATGGATTCCAGATGTTCACCATTTGACCGACCAACAAACTCAAAATCTGTCGTCATTACCGCAAGACTTGGTTGTAAACGGTGCAGGTATTCACACTCTAATTCTGCATACCCGAAATGCACAGCTTCAAGGCGGCTCAGAATCAAGGCTCATTCACGTAACAGTAACTGCTGAGGGTACTGTTACCGCTGTGGCTAACGGCGCGTGTCCTTGGTATCAGTTTGTGACTACGCCCTACGCACGAGTTTCACACCGTGCAAGTGCCCCTGGAGTAACATTTATTTCTTACGGCTCTGCCGTTCCAGCAGGTGATACGGCAGGCTCGGCGGCAAATTCCGTTGACACCTTCCAGTTGACCGTAAACGGCACAAATGCCGCTACTCCAAGCGGAGCAGGTTTATTTGCCGGAGGACGTATTGCTTCGATTAACGCAGGAACTCCGCCCGCAGGGCAAAGATTTAACGGTTGGACGGTAAATAGCGGTGGTGTAACGCTCGCTAATTCTAGTGAAATGATTACCACATTTACCATGCCTGCCAACGCTGTAACCGTTACCGCAAACTGGACGGCTGACACACGTCAAAACCCAGTTGTAACCTGGCCTAGCGGCTTGACTGCAAAATTCGGTCAAACCTTGTCTAGCGTAACGCTTCCTGCTAATACAGGCGGCACGCCCGGTACCTTCTCATGGGTAGAGGAGGGGACTACTCCAGTAGGTAATATCGGACAACGCAGACATGCCTTGAAATTCACGCCTAGCAATCTAACCAATTTCTTTGAAGCTACTAACGATGTGTTTATCGAAGTAAGCGGCGCGGACGCTCCTACGCTCACATTCCCCACAGCTTCCGACATTATGCTAGGTCAGACCTTGGCCGACTCTACGTTCTCGGGCGCGGTGTCTGCTCCTGCCGTAGGTACGTGGACATGGGTAAACCCAGCGACACAGCCTACGTCCGTTGGCACACACACGTACGCCGTGGCGTTTACGCCGTCTGGCTCGCATATTACTAGCTTCAACTGGACTCCAGTGCCTGGCTTTGGCGCAGGGCCTCCGCTGACGATTGTAAGAAACGTGTCAATCACAGTGGTGAATCCTCCGCAACGTCCTGCCATACGCGGTGACGTAATAATCAACCAGGTATACGGACATGGAGCTACGCCAAACGACAACGCCGTTTCTCACGGCTTTATCGAGCTATACAATACAACTAACGCGCCGATTAGCCTAAACGGCTATTCGCTACAGGCGCAAATTATCGCTACTGGTACTGGTGCCAATACCATACCTACCACATGGCAGGTGCTAAACCTTAACGGCAGAACCATTCCTGCCAACCGCTCGCTTCTAATAGTAAGCAGTGGCACTGATGTCAACAACAGCTCGCAAGTAGGGCATACGCCGCGTTACACAATCCCAACATGGGATATTGCGTGGAACTTGACATTCAGTAACGCCAACATGAGTGTGGCTTTGGTACAAGGCACTGACCCGCTAGAAATAATGATTGGCGAAATAGAAGAATTTGGTAGAGTGGTAGACCTTGTGGGTACGCAGTCAAGGCCGTTCCCTGCCGACATCTCACACAACTACTACGAACAGCCCGCGCGCGGTTCTTCCCAATATATAGCCTCTCGCCGTAATAACCTCGCCAACACATGGAACAACCAAAGCGACTTCCGCACAGTAGACTACAGATTCCCTGTGGGCTACGCAGGAAATGCACTAAGCGGCGCGACAAGCAGCAACGGAATAACCAACGAGCAATTGCAGCAATTCCGCCCACGCCATAGCGGCGAGCCAAACTTCGCTTCTATGACGCGCCAAACCGTTACCGCCTCGGTAACAGGACAGCCCGAAGCGGAGGTAACAATTACGCCAACGGGCGAGCGTGTAGCGACCACCACCATGACTATTACCGTAGCCGCGCCAGCAGGCAAACGCTTTACGGCGGCGGCAGGTACAGCAATACCTGCGACAGGAGCGGCAGGGGCGTTCTCATTGTACGTGACACCTAGCCGATATACCGCTACAGGCGTATTCGCTATGCCAGCCACGAGCGGCGCGATTACCATTACCGCGGCGTTTGAGGACGTAGTTATTCCGCCTGGAGTAGTTATCAACCAAATGTACGGTAGGTCGTTTGCGGCAGGTACTTCTGCGGCAGTAAGCCGTGGATTTATCGAAATTTACAATCCGCTTAGCACACCATACGACCTCGCAGGGCATAGCCTACAGGTACAAAACCTCGCGGACGGTAACGGCGTAACAAATACCGCCTATCCATGGCAGGTGCTAGACTTCTCTGCGAAGCTGTCAAACACGATATTGCCCGCGCGTACCTCGTTGCTGATTGTTACAAACAATTCAAGCACAACGGGAACGAGCTACAATATACCGAACTGGGACACCGAAATGGATATGGAATTTAGCAACCGTAACTTTAGCGCGGCAATCGTAACCAACACGACACAGCTTTCTACCACGATTACCCCCGCCCAAATGGAAAACATCGTTGACCTAGTGGGCGCGCTAAACAATAACGACGGCACACGCGACAGAGTAGAAAACTACTGGGGCGTTTCGCCTGCAAGCGGCTTGTCTAATCAGCAATCTGTACGCCGTGACTGGGAATTTGGCGGCACGTACTATGTGCCTGTAAATTCGCGTAACAACTCGGCAGACTTCCTGGCAGAAAGATACCAGGACATCACCAACACAAGGCGCGACATGGTACGCCCACGCCATAGGGCAGAGGGAGCATGGTCGTATACGCCGCTGGAAGAATACAGCATAAACGTAATAGGAACAGCGGCGGCACAAACAACGCTTTCGCCCTCTAACGTAATGCAATCGGGCGAGCAGGTAACGGTAACGGTAACTGCTCCGTTGGGGCAACGCCTATCTGGGGCGGCAGGCTCGACAATCGCCGTAACAGGCTTGGCCGCGCCGTTTAACCTAACCGTAAGCGCGAATAGGCTTTCCGCGACAGGCACGTTCACCATGCCGCCTGCCAACAGCACAATTACAGTAAACGCTACGTTTGCGAATATAACACTGCCCGAGGGCTTGGTAATCAACCAGGTATACGGCAGAACGGCGACAGCTACAGCACCCGCCGCAAACCGCTCATTTATCGAGCTTTACAACTCGACAAGCGCGACCATTAACCTAAGCGGATTGTCGCTACAGCTACAGCCTATTTCCGACTCTGCTTCACAAAACCATAATGTGAATCAGTGGAATGTCCACACCTTTACCTCAGTATCAATTCCTGCGCATACGTCATACCTGGTGGTTTCTGCCAGTCAGACTACGCCTAATACACGCTATACCGTTTCTAGCTTCGATGTGCAGTCTACCACGCTATTTACAGGCGTGAACGACCGCAACTTTAGCGTGGCGATTGTACAAGGCACGACACCGCTTTCTACCAAGATTACGGAAGGCGAAATGTCGCTAGTGGTAGACCTAGTGGGCGCATGGCAGAACAGCAACGGCACACGCGACAGAGTAGACAACTTCCTAGGAACAGCGCCTGCGAACGGAATTTCTAACCAGCATTCAGTAAGACGTAACTGGAGCTGGCACAGCCCAAGCAGCACTTATATCCTAAACAACAGCAAAAACAACGTGACTGACTTCTCTGCGGTGAACTATGCGGCTACAGGCGGAATAGATGCTTCGTGGCTAACGGTAATGAGGCCTCGTTCAATTGCTGATGGTGCGTGGGTATATGCACCACCTGGCTTTACCGTAACCTTCGACCTAAACGGCGGTAACATCGGCGGCAACGAGAACGACGTACAAGTAAATGTTGCTTCCGGCGCGGCTGCCCCCGCTCCCGAGAATGTTACACGCAGCGGCGGCTACGTGTTCAACGGCTGGGATATTCCGCTAACTGGAATTTCCGCCAACGTAACCGCAACAGCACAATGGCTGCGTCTAGGTGCGGTATCGTCCAACGGCGATATAAACGGCAGTGTAACCTCGCTAGACGTGGTATGGCTAGCGCGCCACGTAGCAGGTCACGCAGGCTTTAACCTAACAAACCCACTTGTCGGCGATATAAACATGGACGGAGTAGTCGACGCCGCTGATATTACTGCTTTGCTGAGATGGTTGGTTGGGTATCGGTTGGAGGATTTGGCGGTTGGGGATTAGTTAGTTAGTGAGTGAGTAAGTGAGTAAATAAGTGAGTAAATGAAAGCAAGGCAACGGAAAACTGCGTTTTCCGTTGCCTTGCTTTTTGTTTTTGGGGTGGGGTGGGGGAGGAGTGTACGTTTTATTGTAGGGGAGGGGTTTACCCCTCCCGAGGTATGCACGTAGCTGTGGGAAGGGGCAAGCTCTACGAAAATTTAACAAAGAATACCGTCCTCCCGAGGTACGCACGTAGCTGTGGGAGGGGCAAGTCGCAATCAATTTGGTACGTGCAAACCTCGGGACGGACAAGTCCGTCCCCTACAAAAAACTTGCAAATTTCTTTAATGTGTTGGCAGTGGATTTTAAAATTATTAAACATGGATTTACGCGGATTTATACGGATTTTGCGGATTCGCTCGTGGGAAACCTACGCTCTACCGTAGGGGAGGGGTTTACCCCTCCCGAGGTATGCACGTAGCTGTGGGCGGGGCAAGCCTTGCTTTTTGTTTTGGGGTGGGGTGGGGGAGAAGTGTACGCTCTATCGTAGGGGAGGGGTTTACCCCTCCCGAGGTACACACGCAATCGTGGGATAGGCAAGCTCCACGAAAATTCAACAAAAAATACCGTCCCCCCTAGGTACGCACGTAGCCGCAGGAGGGGCAAGCTCCCATCAATTTTGTACGTGCAACCCTCGGGACGGACAGGTCCGTCCCCTACAAAAAACTTGCAAATTCCTTTAATCTGTTGGCGGTGGATTTTAAAATTATTAAACACGGATTTACACGGATTTTGCGGATTCACGCGGATTTAACGGATTTGCACGGATTCGCTCGTGAAAAACCTACGCTCTACCGTAGGGGAGGGGTTTACCCCTCCCGAGGTATGCACGTAGCTGTGGGAGGGACAAGCTCTACGAAAATTTAACAAAAAATACCGTCCTCCCGAGGTACGCACGCAATCGTGGGATAGGCAAGCTCCCATCAATTTGGTACGTGCAAACCTCGGGACGGACAAGTCCGTCCCCTACAAAAAACTTGCAAATTCCTTTAATGTGTTGGCGGTGGATTTTAAAATTATTAAACACGGATTTAACGGATTCACACGGATTTTGCGGATTCACGCAGATTTAACGGATTTACACGGATTTGCACGGATTCGCTCGTGGGAAGCCCACGCTCTATCGTAGGGGAGGGGTTTACCCCTCCCGAGGTACGCACGTAGCTGTGGGCGGGTCAAGCTCCACGAAAATTCAACAAAAAATACCATCCTCCCGAGGTACGCACGTAGCCGCAGGAGGGGCAAGCTCCCATCAATTTTGTACGTGCAAACCTCGGGACGGACAAGTCCGTCCCCTACAAAAAACTTGCAAATTTCTTTAATGTGTTGGCGGTGGATTTTAGGAGTATTAAACACGGATTTAACGGATTTACGTGAATTTAACGGATTTTGCTGATTTTATCCGCGAAAATTCGCTAAGCACGTATAATCCGCGTAATCCGTGTAAATCCGCTAAAATCCGCTAAAATCCGCGTTTCAGCACGCTTTTTTTAGTCCGCACTCCTCCTGTGCCACGTTCCTTCTATCCCTCTGTCCCTCTGCCCTCTGTCCCTTTGTGTCCCTCCGTCCCTCCGTCCCTCCGTCCCTCCGTATGAAAATCTTTCCAACAAACAAAAAAGCGGCTCACGCCGCTTTTTCATTTGTGCTATTTTCTATTTCCACTAAAGCTCTCAAGGCTCCGAGGCGATATTCCCACCACACCCCAGTCGGAGAAAAGGGGCTGTGCCCCTAGCCGTTCATCGCCTCCGCCACCTCAGCGGCAAAATCGACCTCTTTCTTCTCGATACCCTCGCCCTTTTCGTAGCGTGTGAACGCAACAATTTTTACGCCCTCGCCTACAGATTTCAGGTAAGATGCTACGGTGTGTTCGTCCTCGCGGACGTATTCTTGGTCATAAAGGCATATTTCCTTTAGCGTTTTTGCCAAGCGACCCTCTACCATTTTTTCTATTACTTGCTCTGGCTTGGGCTTGTCGGCGGTTTTGTTTTCTTCTAACGCTTGCTTGGTAAGGATTTCCTTTTCGCTTGCCAGATATTCCGCAGGAACATCTGCACGCGAGATAAATTGCGGCGCGAGGTTTGCGATTTGCATACAGACGTTACGCCCTGCTTCGAGTACGGAGTCGTTGATTGCGGGCGCTTCCACAACCAAGATTACGCCAACTCTGCCGCCGTGGATATATTCGACTACAGCTTGGTTTGCGTTAGCCGTGTAGCGAACAAAGCGGCGTACGCCGATATTTTCGCCGATTATGGAAATTTTGTGTGTAAGCACTTCCTGCGCGGTTTGCGAGGGGTCGGGCTTCCACGCCTCGGCCAAAAGTGCGTCCGTGGTTTCGGCTGTAGAGCCTAGTGCTTGGCTCGCCATTTGCTGTACAAAGGTGATAAAATCGTCGTTTTTTGCCACAAAGTCGGTTTCGCTGTTTACTTCTACCAGTGCGCCACTCTTGCGGTCGGGCGCGACAGCCGCCGCCACAAGACCCTCTGCCGCTACACGCCCTGCTTTTTTTGCCGCGGCGGCAAGCCCTTTTTCGCGTAGAATTTCTGACGCGCGTTTTATATTGCCCTCGGCTTCTACTAGGGCGTTTTTACACGCGGACATGCCCGCGCCTGTTAATTCGCGTAATTCCTTTACCATTGATGCTGATATTTGCATTGTATAAGCTCCTTTTATAAAGGTTAGTTATTAGGCTTCCTCGTTCGCAACTACTTCTTCAATAGAGGTAGGCTCGGCTTCCTCTACGGGTTGCTCGGGCTTTTTCCTCGTGGTTCTTTTAGGCTTTTCGCCCTCGGGCTGTTCGGTTGCAGGTGCTTCAACCGCAGGTTGCTCGGCTACTGGTTCAACCGCAACTGGCTCGCTCGCAGGTTCAACCGCAGGCTGTACTGCCGCAGGCTGTTCTGCTACAGGGGGTTGCTCGACTGGCTCCTCGTTGGTTTGCTCGCCCTGCCGCGCTTCGATTACCGCGTCCGCAAGTCTGCCCGCTATTAGCTTTATTGCACGAATTGCGTCGTCGTTCCCAGGAATAACGTAGTCTACCTCGTCTGGGTCGCAGTTTGTATCCACGATTGCGATAATGGGTATTCCCAGCGTGCGCGCTTCCTGGATTGCAATGCGTTCCTTACGCGAGTCTACGATAAAAAGCACATCTGGCACGCGCTTCATTTGCTTTACGCCGCCGAGGTTGCGTTGCAGCTTTTCCATTTCGTGTTCGAGCTTTGCGATTTCTTTCTTGGGAAGAAGCGACATGCGCCCGTCCTCTTGCATTTTTTCCAGTTCTTTTAATCTTTGCACGCGAAGCTGCATTGTCTTAAAGTTGGTCAACATTCCACCGAGCCAACGCTCGTTTACATAGTACATGCCACAGCGGATTGCTTCGTCCTTGATGGAATCCTGCGCTTGCTTTTTTGTGCCGACAAAAAGAACCTCGCCGCCATCGGAAACGATTTCGCTTATGGCGCGGTACGCCTCGTCTACCTTGCGAACGGTTTTTTGCAGGTCAATAATGTAAATTCCGTTGCGTTCGGCGAAAATAAATTCGCTCATTTTTGGATTCCAGCGTCTGGTTTGGTGACCGAAGTGTACGCCCGCTTCCAGTAGCTGTTTCATTGAAATAACTGCCATTTAGGCACCTCCTGTGTTTTCCTCCACGGCATAGAGGATACAGCCGTGTGTGTAGTGATGAATCTACAACGCCGTATAGGGTAGCATATATTTTATTAAATGTCAAAATTTTTCTTGCTTTCGTTAAAAAATTTCTCAATCTAAAAATCTTGTAAAATCCAACTTTTACATATACAATAGTACATGTCGAAACTTCACGAACTTTCGTCACTAAAAGGGAGGCACTCCATGCTAGGAAATATAACAATGTACTTAGTAATTGCGGCAATCGCGCTTATTGTCGCGTTGTTTTTGCAGGGCTTTAGGTCTGCAAGGCGAAATGAGGAGCTGTTCAACAAGCTAAAGGAGGACATATATTATCAGCTCGCGGGCGAAAATCGCTTCCTGCGTGACGAGCTTGACGCGCGGCTGGACAGGCTTCGCGACAGCATGATGCAGGTGTTCGAGTCTGGCCGCGAATCCAATCGCAAGGCAATCGGCACGCTTTCGCAGGAAATACACGACACCTTGCACCAGTTTCTACGCCACACCACGGACGGGCTTGCCACCATTCGCGGAAGCGTGGACGAAAAGCTAACTGGCATACAAATTTCCAACGAGAAAAAGCTGGACGAAATGCGTATGGTCGTGAACGAAAAGCTAGAGCAAACACTGGAAAACCGCCTGCAAAAGTCGTTTGAAACGGTAAGCAGTCAGCTGGAAAGCGTAAACCGCGGGCTTGGTGAAATGAAAACAGTCGCGCAGTCCGTAGGCTCGCTAAACCGTATTCTCGCGGGTACAAAAACGCGCGGAATTTT
This sequence comes from Defluviitaleaceae bacterium, assembly GCA_009777845.1. Taxonomy (GTDB): domain Bacteria; phylum Bacillota; class Clostridia; order Lachnospirales; family WQUN01; genus WQVC01. Next base: position 65,236 of record WRLD01000002.1, on the reverse strand, counting down.
GGGCGAGGTTCACCTCGGGCATATCATAGAGGACATGCTGCCGTCACAGCTGTACGACAAGGAGGTTTCTACCAAGGTAGGCTCGTCCTGCCGCGTAGAATACGCCGTAAAATTCCCAGGCACGCAGGACGGACGGTATGTATATCTTCCAATTGATTCAAAATTTCCGCTGGAAACGTACGAGCGTTTGTTGGATTGCTACGAAACAGGCGACCCCGAGGAAACGGAAGCCGCCCGAAAGGCATTATTTTCGCGGATTAAAGCGTTTGCGAAGGATATTCGCAGCAAGTACATTTCTCCGCCAGAAACTACGCATTTTGCGGTAATGTTTTTGCCGACAGAGGGGCTTTATGCCGAAATCGCACGAGAAGCCGCGCTTTTTGAAGCCTTGCGGCAGGACGGAATAATCATCACAGGCCCAACGACCTTTTCCGCTATGCTAAACTCGCTACAGCTTGGCTTTAAAACCTTGCAAATTCAAAAGGGCGCAGCAGATATAGAAAAAACGCTCGGCGCGGTCAAAAATGAGTTCGGCAAATTCGAGGACGTTCTGAAAAAAGCGCATCAACGAATAACGCAAACAGGCGACGAGCTGGAGAACCTTATCGGCACACGCACAAATGCGATAAATCGTAGCTTGCGTGAGGTGCAGACTTATACGGGCGGGGAGAGCTTGTTGGGGATTGCGGAGGAATAATTAAGCCAAAACCCACTCAGGCAACCATTTCAAGCTCTCGATATAATTCACACTCACCGACATGCCCGAAAGCACAGGGAAAAATATAATAAACAGCACTAAAACAATGCCTGCGTATACGTAATACACGTATTCGTGCTTGACGTGGTTTTTGAAAAACATGGCAATCAACAGCACAACAAACGGCACACTCGGAAAATAATGGTAAATAAAGGTAGTGCGTTCGATAAAGACCCATGGCACAAAGTTTGCGGCGTAGGCGATTAGTACAAAAAAGATGTCGGCCTCGTGCCGTTGCTTTTTCCTAAGACTGTAAATGGTGTAGCCAGTGACAAAAATACCGAACCACCACACGGCGGGGCTTCCTATGGAGCTCATGCCCTGCTTTATGCCGTCCGCAATCGTGGCGTGGTACTGGAACAGCGGCGTAATAATCAGCGGCCACGCCCACCACGGCGAAGAAAAGGGGTGTGTCGAGCTTACCACATCGTGGGAATGGAACGTAAGCATGAATTTCTGATTTTCCCAAATAGTCAAAAAATTGCCGTCCACAGCCCTTATATACGGAATATACGACAATACGTAAATGGCGAGCGGCATCGCCACAAAAATAACAAAGCACAGGGCAAGCGTTTTAATCGCCGGCTTCTTGTCACGCAAATATAGCTTATACAACGCAGGGAAAAACAAAACAGGCAAGCCAAACGCGCCGTATATTCCCTGCCATTTTGAGGCAATCGCAAGCCCCATAGCCGTGCCGCAAAGCGTGAGTATAAGAATAGACCTGCCGAAGGAATTTTTTTCCAGTCCGCTAATGTAGCAATACATAAGAAAGTACATCGCCAGTATGAAAAAAGTGACATAGCTGTCAATGGTTGTCATTCGCGTTTGGGAAAAGAGCATAAAATCAAAGGTAAATATAAATGTCGCAAAAAAGGCAAAATTGTTAGATTTAAGCAATTTTCGCGCAAGGGCGTACAATAGCGGCAGCATAAAAATGCCAAACAGCGTGCCTGGAAGCCGCCACGCAAACGGTGTCATTCCGAAAAGCCGAATACTCGCCGCAATAAAGAGCTTGCCTAAGGGCGGGTGCGTTTTCTCGTTAGGCTCCAAGCCGTGCAGAAGCTCGTAGCCTGTGCGAGGGTAAAAAACCTCGTCAAAATATACGCTATTCATAAAGGTACGCATTTCGGGCAGAAGGTGCTGTTCGTCCGTTAGCTTTGACGCGGTGGAAGCAATTGGCATAGCCGCGCCGTCCCTTGGGCTTGCCGTAGTGGAAACAATTGGCAAAACCTCGCCGCCCTCACCACGGAACGCGATTTCCTGTATGCGCGTGTTCACGCTCGCCACTAGCTTAATATTCTGCGCGCGTACGTCCACGTCCTCAAATTGCCACTCGAACGGATATTTGCCCTCCATTTCATAAAAGCTCTCATATTCTCCGCTGTCTGCGGCGTAATACAATTCAAGCCTGTTCCAGTTGTTTGTGTCCGCACCTAGCAAATATTGTACCTTGGAAATTTGCGTGCTTTCGCCGAGGTCAAAAAAGACTGCCTCTGTGCCTTCGTCCGCAAGCCACGTAGTCTGCGGGGCTTGCGTATCGCCCAGCCGCACAAACGCAAGCACGCTGTACACCGCGATTAACAGCCCGAGCAGTGCGTAGTCGCGCTTTCTCATGGGCGGCGGATTTTTTAGCGTATCCTTTGGCTTAGGCTCAAGCTCAAGATTTTGCTTGCGTTTGGGTCGTTTTTTCTTCATATTAAAAAACAGACTACGCATAACCAAGCCGATTGTCGCAAGCCCCAAAACAACCGTAACATACGGAATTACTTGGATTGAACACTTGTCAAGCTCGAAGCCGTCTATATTCGCCCACCGCAAGATTTCCAAGCAGTTGATAAAAAACACCGCCGACAGCGAGCAGTACAAAATAAACTCCCTGCGGTCGCGGTTGTCCGCATAATACGCCAAAATAAACAATAGCCCGGGAAATAAATAACGCTCGTGCATTTTGATGGAAAATGTAAAAATAACAATAAAAAGCGCGGCGACGATTAAATAAAAATATCTGCCGTTGTGCCGCGTGCGGTTGGTATGCAGAGCCACCATGGAAGCCCAAACAATCGCGCCCACAATCGCCATGCCCCACACGGCGTGTTTTACGCCCAGCAGCCGTGTGTCCAGTGACTGAAAATTGCCGAAAATCGCCCAAAAATTAAACGCGTTTACCGTGGAATGATTGTACATTGCCATTCCGTTACGCATTTCGGATATGGTAGTCATTAGCCCAAACGGCAGAGCAACAAGCACCATGCCCAACGCCGCCGCGCCTATATATGCGGCGAGCCGCGCCGCTTTTTTCCAGTTAAAGTCAATGTCGAGATATTCGTAGGCGGAATATAGGTAAACAGGCGCGACAAAAAGCGACTGCGGCTTGGTTAAAATTGCCAAGCCATAAAGCACGTACGCAGGCAGTAGCTTTTTTTCGCGTAAAAAGCCGAGCGACACTAGCAGAATGAGCAGATAAACCGCCTCGACCTGCCCCCACACGCTGGAAATGAGAATAATGGCGGGGTTAAAAATCCACGCGGCGGCGGTAAATAGCGCGGCCTTCTGCGAAAACCGCTTGCTCGCCATTCGGTAAAGCGCGTAGCCAATGCCTAAATCTGCCAACATAGCGGGTAAAAACGTAAGGAAATTAAACCATCGGCTTTCGCCGAAAATGCCTATTATGCGTAAAACATATAGATATGCAGGCGGATAGTCGGTTAGATAATCGTTGCTGTAAAAGCCAGAAAAGCCCTCGGCGGCAAGCGCCCTAGCCCAAAACTGAAACGTACCCACATCGAAGCCGAAGGAGTAGTCGATTTTGAGGAACACAAGCAAGCGGAGCAGGAAGCCTGTGAGTAGTAGTGGGAAAATAAAAATGGTATTTTTGGATTTCATTTATGACACCTCGGTTTGTGAATTGTGATAGAATGGGGATTTTGAAGGCAATGGAACGCGGATTTTCGCGGATTTGGCGGATTTACGCGGATTTTTTCGTGCGTTTATTCAGAGCTGACGGAATGCGGAGTACGTAGGTTTTTTAAGGGCAGTAGACACGGATTTAACGGATTTACGCAGATTTACGCGGATTGGCTCGTGGGAAAATATATCGCCGTTTAGTGGTTTACGTGGACAAAATCCGCGTAATCCGTGTAAATCCGTGTTTAATTATCTTTAAAATCTAATTCTATTGTCTGTCGTGCCACGCTCCCTCTGTGCCTCTGTGTGAAAAAATCTTTTAACTAAAGATATGGAAGTTATACGCTTTACCTACGTTCATTATTTGTCAAAAAGATTTTCACACAGAGGCACAGAGGGAGCGTGACACAGCAGACACGAAACGCAGGTTTAAACATTGCGTTTGTTGTGGGGGATTTGCAAGGTTTTTGTAGGGGACGGATTTATCCGTCCCGAGGTACGCACGTTCTATAATTCGGGGCAGGTAACGTCCATTAAGCAGGCAGTAAGGTGTTGTCTAAGCGGTTTTCTTAGACAACACCGCACGCCGACCAACGCAGAGCGTGCTAACCTCGGGGCGGATAAATCCGCCCCCTACAAAAACCGTTACCGTGTATTTTCCCACGAGCCAATCCGCCAAATCCGCGAAAATCCGTCAAATCCGTGTCCCATTACCTCTAATTACATGGATAAAATCTGTATTCCACTGCCGTCAATTTACACGGAAAAAATCCGCGAAAATCCGCCAAATCCGCGGAAATCCGCGTTCCATGCCCTTAAAAAATAACTACGAAACCTTACTTACCCCCACGTCCAAACGTCGCAGGGTTTCTTGTTTCCCTAAAATCTCGCATATCTCAGTAGCTCCGCAGGGCGTTGTCGCTTTGCCAGATGTAGCCGTGCGTACCGACCACAAGACCTGCCCCTTGGTTAGTCCGTTTGCTTCGGCGGCCTGTGCGAGAGCGGCGGACAGCCCGTCATGTGTCCATTCGTCCAGCCCGTCCAACGCGCCGATTGCCGCCTGTAGGGCTTGCTTGGCTACGGTGGTATCGGTTTTCATTTTTTTATGAGTGTACAGCTCAATGTCATATTCTGGCAGACAGTCAATAAAGTCTACCAGCTCGCCGCATTCGCTTACCACGCTTACGCGAGATTGCGTTATTTTCGCGAGCAGGGCATAGTCCGCGCCCGCCGTTTTTACGGCGTTTTTTAAATGCGGCAACGCCATTTCGTAATATTCGTCAAACGGCATGGCCTTGATATGCTCGGCGTTGAACCATTTTAGCTTAGTTAGGTCAACGGCAGACGGCGATTTGCTTATATTTTTTATGTCGAATATTTTTTCTATTTCCGCAAGCTCGTAAACCTCTCTATTGTCGGGCGGACTCCAGCCAAGCAACGCGGCGTAGTTTATTATAGCGCGCGGCAAGAAGCCCATTTCCAATAACTGGGCAACGGAAGCGTCGCCGTTACGCTTGGAAATTTTCTGCCCCTTGTCATTTTGCAGCAAGGGCAGGTGTACAAATAGTGGCACTTCCCAGCCTAACGCCTCGTACAATAGCTTGTACTTTGGCGTAGACGAGAGGTACTCACTGCCGCGCATGACGTGCGTTATGTGCATGGCGTGGTCGTCTATTACATTAGCAAAATTGTAGGTAGGCATACCGTCAGATTTGATTAAAACCTGGTCCTCCATTTCCTTGTTTTCTATAGTAATTTCGCCGAAAACCTCATCAACAAAGGAGGTGCTTCCCTCGGGTATAAACTGGCGTATTACGTATGGCTCGCCGTTGTCTAGGCGGGCTTGTATTTCCTGTGCGGTAAGGCTTTTGCAGTGTCTGTCGTATTTTTTGAATCCTCCGCTGTCTGCGAGCGTGTCTAGCCGTTCCTTTGTGCAAAAGCAATAGTAGGCTTGTCCTTTCTCGACCAAGCGTTTGGCGTGCGGCAAATAGTCCGCCTTGCGTTCGCTCTGGATATACGGGCCGTACTCGCCGCCAATCGTCGGCCCTTCGTCAAAGCTAAGCCCCATGGTTTTCATTGTTTCGATAATCGCCTCGGTCGCGCCCTCGACAAGGCGTTCTTGGTCGGTATCTTCTATCCGCAAAATAAACGAGCCGCCGTTTTTCCGCGCCGCTAGATATTCAAATAAAGCCGAGCGTAAATTGCCTATGTGCATAAAGCCTGTGGGGCTTGGTGCGTATCTCGTGCGTACCATGATAATAACCTCCAAAAATTTTGTGAATTTTATTCTAACAGACTTGTTTGTTTTATGATATACTTTCAACGGAAAATTTAACACAATACAAATACGGAGTGATTATGTGTGAACGTACAAGAGGAATTTGAGCTGCTTAAAGCACGCAACCTAAGCATAGACGCAACCCGCGGAAAGCCTTGCGCGGAGCAGCTCGCCCTTAGCAATAAATTATTTAACATGCCGCTCAGCCCCAGCCCCTACGCCGAGGACGGAACAGACGTAAGAAACTATGGCGGCAACGACGGCTTGCCCGAAATGAAGCGTATTTTCGCAGAGCTTTTAGATGTAGAAGCAGGCGAAATAATCGTAGGCGGAAATTCCAGCTTAAATATGATGTTCGACTGCATAAGTACAATGGTTTTGTCCAGGCAATGGAACAATCCGAAATTTATTTGCCCCGCGCCAGGCTACGACCGCCATTTTGCTATTTGTGAATACTTTGGCATAAAAATGCTTACCGTAAAAACGAACCCCACGCACGGCATTGACATGGACGAGGTGGAGGAACTCGTCCGCGACCCAGATGTGGTGGGAATGTGGTGCGTGCCAGTGTTTTCCAATCCGCAGGGCTTTATTTACAGCGACCAAACCGTAAGCCGTTTGGCGGCAATGAAAACGGCAAACCCTGCGTTTAAAATAATGTGGGACGATGCGTACACCATTCACCAATTTAGCGGGGAACGCCCGAAAATTCTAAATATTTTGCACGAATGTAAAAAGAACGGTCACGAAGCCCGTCCGTTCATGTTTACATCTTTTTCCAAAATAAGCATAGCGGGCGGCGGTGTAGCCTGTGTCGCGGCGGCTGGCGAAAACCAAGCCATTCTGCGTAAACGGCTAGGCGTGCAGACCATAGGCCCCGACAAAATAAACCAGCTCAGGCACGCGCGGTACTTCAAAGACCTGAAAGGCATAGAAGCGCATATGGCGTTACACGCCGATATTTTACGCCCGAAATTCGAGCTTGCTATCGACTATTTTACCGAAAAGCTCAAAGGCACTGACGCGACATTTGTCGCGCCGAGGGGCGGATATTTTATATCTGTAGAAATCCCCAACCGCGCAAGGCGCGTGCAACAGCTATGTAAGGAAGCGGGCGTTTTGCTAACGGAAGCGGGCGCGACCTTTCCGTACAATAATGAGCCTGCGGATTCAAACCTGCGTTTCGCGCCGAGTTATCTTTCGCTTGAGGAGCTGGAGCAAGCCGTGCAGGTTTTTTGTGCGGCGGTGAGAAGTTAAAAAAGGCATGGAACGCGGATTTACGCGGATTTAACGGATTTTCGCGGATTCTGTCTGGCGTGTTCTTTAAAATCCGCGTAATTAAAAACCTACGCAATTCACATTTCGTTAGTTTTGAATGAACGCGGGAAAGAATCCGCGAAAATCCGCCAAATCCGCGGAAATCCGCGTTCCATAAATCGAGCCACAAAAATGCCACGCATATGAAACAAACCGAAAAAACAAACCAAGGAGGACTTTCTTATGAGCAACGAAACCCTAAAAGCAATAATGGAACGGAACACATGCCGCGATTTTAAGCCAGAACCGCTCGAACCCACGCAAATAGAGCGGCTAGTTAATGCCGCGCTTGCCGCGCCTAGCGCAATGAATTTGCAGCCGTGGCATATAATCGTGGTGACGGACGACAGCCTCATCATGGAAATGGACGAGGCCGTCATGGAGTTTATTAAGCATGATGCGGAGTGGCACAAACGTATGCTCGACAGGGGCGGCAGGGTGTTTTACAATGCACCGTGCATGATTTTTATTGCCAAGGACGAGAGCGAGGCCGCGCCGCTGGATTGCGGCATAGTTAGCCAAAATATTGCGTTGGCGGCACATTCTATGGGGCTTGGCTCGGTTATCTGCGGCATGGCGCGCTACGCTATCGACCACAATCCAGAATTTGCCAAGCGGCTCAAATTCCCAGACGGCTACAGCTTCGGCATGTCTGTGGGCGTAGGGCAAATCAACACTGGCAAGGCTCCGCACGAGCTTGACAAAAACAAAGTAACCTATATAGGGTGACGGCCATGGGCGATGTATTTAATGAACAAATAGTAAAGCGCGTGCCGACACTAAAAGACACAATAATCAAGGCGTGCATATGGGTACTCGTGGGCGTTATTGGCGCGGCTTCGTTTGTTGTGCTTAGCCATTTCGCAATGCTCGTGGTGCTTGGGTTGTTTTTTGGCGCAAGGTTTTTGATTGGCTATTTAAACGTGGAGTACGAGTATGCCTTCACTAATGGCGAGCTGGACATTGACATCATTTACGACCAGCTACGCCGCAAGCGTGTGTTTAGCGTAAACATGCGGCAAATAGAAGCAATGGCACAGCTAAACGACAGCAAACACGCGGCGGCGTTTGGCGCGGCACAGGAACGGCGCGACTATTCCAGCGGCGTACACGGCGCGGACACATACGCGCTAGTTGCCGTACAGGGCGGCAGGAGGATATTGGTGATAATTGAGCCTAATGAGAAGATGTTGAGGGCATTAAAAAGATAGAGTGCGGATTTTTTTTAAAGGCATGGAACGCGGATTTTCGCGGATTTAACGGATTTTCGCGGATTTTTTCGGGCGTGTTTTTGAATCCGTGTTCCTCCGTTACCAGTTTTTTGTAGGGGACGGATTTATCCGTCCCGAGGTTTGCACGCTGTAAATTGGTTGGACGTTGTCCGTCCCTAATTAACGAACGTGGCGACCTCGGGACGGATAAATCCGTCCCCTACAATTCGTCCCGACATTTACCCCACCCCAAATTGACAAACGCGCGTATATCGTGGCGGACGGATTTAAAAACACGTACGAACGAATCCGCGAAAATCCGCCAAATCCGCGAAAATCCGCGTGCCATGCCTTTAAAATCCGCGTGCCGCGCCTTACTTCTTCACATTTATCCCCAAAACTCCGCCTAAGCCGCCGCCGATTATTCCCAAAACGCTAACGATTAGCGTCCTGCCGTCTACCGAAAATGTCGGCAGGAACACGAACATGACGACCGCCATAATCGCAATATAAGCAAAGCCCGCCGCCATTCCCCACAGCCAGCCGCGGCTTGTCGCGCCGCGCGCCGCATCAAACCCTGCGACCATCACCGACAGTACAGTTGTAACCGCCACAATCGTGGGCAGGCTACGTTCGCTCATGCTTGTGTATGTAATAAGCATTGCGAACCCGAGGAAAACAATCCCCGTAATGGCATATGCCATCAAGACACCTATGGATAGGTGTTTAATTTGTGTTTTTGAAAAAGACATGTTCTGCTCCTCTTTTTTTTATATATACGTTGGTGGCTTGCCGCTTATGTATCACTGCTCGATAAAATTTTTTCGGTAGTGCAGTCTACGAGAATTATATCCTCGCCTATTTTGTTTATGCTTTCCCACGGTATGCGGTACTCCTGGTCACGCCCGAAAACGCCTAGCACTCGCCCTGGGCCGGGTACAATCAGCGCGGCGGTTTTGCCGTCTGTTGTGTCTATTTCCAAATCGCTAACAAAGCCGTACCTCGCGCCGTCGTTGATGTTTACTATTTCTTTCTGGCGTAAATCGTACATACGTAGCATTAAATCTCTCCTTTAGAATCGGTATTCCATTCGCAAATACGAAGCTCAAACCCATTCAAATCATTAACATAAAACAATTTAGTTCCCCAGCCTTCTTCTATTATTTCGGACACTTTATCCCACCCTGTATTTAATATTTTTTCACGCATTGCTTCAAGACCCTCAACAAAAAGAAAACAAGTAGCGTTATTTCCTGTTATTCTTGACAAGCCGTTGTCGTCACTACGCAATAGGTGAAAGATATAATTAGTATCTGATACCTTTATCATTGCATGTTCGCCATAACCCTCGCATTGAAAACCTAAATGCTTCTCGTACCATTCAGTTGTTTCTTCGACTGATGGAACGAATAGTGTAAAACCTGTGATGTTTTGAATAAACCTTGGTGTTGTCATTTTGTTGCCTCCGATTTTTTTGGCTCGCCTTCGGCGATTTTTCGTGTGCGACTTTACACTACCACCTAGAATATTATTTTCAAAATAAAATAATCCACTGTGATTATTCCTGCCAAAACCCATAAATAGTACGCGAAATATTTGAGTTTGCAAGCCTTAATAAGCTGTAATAAGAGTTTTATTGACAAAAAACCGACAACAAGCGACGTAATAAACCCAATCAACAACGGCACTGCGCCGATTGTTTCAAGTGCCGCTCCGCCGCCGCGTACAAATTTTATGCCGTCCAAAAGCCCTGCGCCGCCAATCGCGATAATTGCCAGCAAAAACGAATACCGCGCCGCGGCTTCGCGGTTGATTTTGCGTGAAAGCGCGCCAGTAATGGTCGTCCCCGAGCGTGAAATCCCAGGCGGCAACGCCAACGCTTGACACAAGCCGACAAAAAGCGCGTCAAGATAGGAAATATCGTCCTCCGACTTTGTACCCTGCGGAAAGCTGTCCGCAAGGAGCATAAGAAAGCCCGTGACCGTAAACGCGGCGGCGAGCCAGATACCGCTACGCAAATAGCTTACGATTATGTCTTGCAAAAACAGCCCCGAAATAACCGCAGGAACAGTGCCGATAGCTAAAAGCGCGGTCATTTTGCAAAAAGGGTTCTTGATTAGCTTCCAAATATCAGACCAAAATACAACAAGTATCGCCACCAATGAGCCTAAATGTACAACTATATCAAACGTAAAAAGATGCGCCTCGTCTATGCTTATGCCTAGGACGTTCTGCATGAGAATAAGATGCCCCGATGAGCTTATGGGCAAAAACTCCGCAATTCCCTGTACTATGCCTAGAATTATTGCTTCGAGAATGTTCATGTCGTACCACCTTTTTTTGACTCGCCTTCGGCGATTTTTCATGTGTGAATCTGCACTGTCAATTAGTTATATTCAGAGCAGACCTGTACTATAACTTGAGCGTGAATTAAAGTAAAAGCATGGAACGCGGATTTACGCGGATTTAACGGATTTTCGCGGATTTTTTCGGGCGTGCTTTTGAATCCGTTAAATCTGCGTTTCATTGCCTGCTGTGCCACGCTCCCTCTGTGCCTCTGTGCCTCTGTGTGAAAAATTCTTTTAAACTAAATAATGAGGCTTTACGCTTTACCTACGTTCATTATTTGTCAAAAAGATTTTTTCACACAGAGGCACAGAGGCACAGAGGGAGCGAGGCACAGCAGGAGCGAAACGTAGATTAAAATATTGCGTTTGTTGTAGGGGCTTTGCAGGTTTTTTGTAGGGGACGGATTTATCCGTCCCGAGGTTGCCTCGCTCTGCGTTAATGGACGTTACCCGCCCCGAATTGATGAACGTGCATACCTCGGGACGGATAAATCCGTCCCCTACAATCCGTCCTGCCATTTCCGTCCTTAATTAACGAACGCGGCGACCTCGGGACGGATAAATCCGTCCCCTACAAGGGTATGTTGACCTTAGTGCTTCACCGCCCAGCCCACTGGCAAATTATTTTTTAGCCGTTGTTGTACAATTCTTGCCCAGCCCAAGGGAAAGCCCTTGTGGCAGACCAAAATCCACGGCTTGCCCGAATATTCGCCGCCGACAAGCCAAGACTCGCCACGCAAATATTTTTGCGATTCGGCTTCGGACAGCTCGACAGAAAACCGCGCTTGCTCCTTCCGCAAGCCCATGGCTAGGGCTTGGCTAGGCACAAAACGCCCCTTTAGGCAATCGCCCAAGTACCAACCGCTACGTGCCACACGCAACCCACGCAAATCAAGCGGCACAGCTTGAAAATACAAACAGTCGCCGTTTTTTACAAACTCGCCGTGTGTTGGAAAATCTAGGTTTAAAAATTCGTCGCAGAAAGCGGTAAATTCTGGGAATTTTTCGCGTGTTCGGGAGATGTCAAGGCTTCGGGGCGATATTCCCACCAAGTTGATATTTTGCGTTGTACGCAAAACATCAACGGAACAGTCAGAAAAAAGGGGCGAAGCCCCACGAGAGAGTAACGCAACAAAATGCCCCTCGCCCTTTTCATGCGGAAAAATTCTCACAGCCCGCGAAAGCCCACCACGCCCATTCCTTACCCCCACACAATCCGTGACCGAATTTCCTATCTCTACAAGCGAAAAATCCCCATGCTTCTCCAAAAAATCCGCGATTACGTCCTCATTCTCGGTAGTATTAAATGTGCAGGTAGAATATACCATTTTGCCGTCTGGCTTCAGTAGCTTCGCCGCGTGCCGCAGTATTTCCTTTTGCACGGCGGCACAGGCCTCTGGCTTGTTTGACGTGTACGCCTTAATCGCGTCAGGCTCGCGCCGAAACATTCCCTCGCCAGAACACGGCGCATCCACCAAAATTCTGTCAAAAAATCCGCTAAATCGCCCCAAATTCATGGGCTGTTCCGTGAGGACTAGCGCGTTTGTCACGCCCGCGCGCTCTAGGTTTTTCACCAAGGCGCGGCAACGTGACGGGCTGGAATCGTTGGACACAAGCAAGCCCTCGCCCTGCAAATGCCCCGCAATTTGTACCGATTTTCCGCCTGGCGCGGCGCATAGGTCTAAAACCCTATGACCGCGTTGTACGTCCAACGCTTCGGCAGGACACATCGCGCTAGGCTCTTGAATGTAAAACAGCCCTGCATGGTAGTCTACGCTTTTTGCAGGGCTTTGGGATTTTTTGGAAATAAAATCCGCAGCGCCCTTGTCGTTTATTCCCGAATCGTAAATAAAGCCTGTTTTACACCAAGGTACTGGCGTGAGGGAAAGGTCGGCGAAGCCGCCGCCGAAAATGCCAGCGGTGCAACCGCCAATTTTCAATAGATTCACACGCAACCCACGCACAGACGGCCTCTCATAAGCCCCACAAAGCTCCAAAAACTCCCCCGCACTAAGCATTCCCCTCATGCTATCTAAAAAGCTCTCAGGCAAATTCAAATCTGTGACTCCGCTCTCAATTTCTCTATAAGCTCCGCTATATCCTGCTGTCCCTCGTCGCCGTTCGCGCGGCTACGCACAGACACCTTGTTTTCCGCGACCTCGTTGTCGCCTAGTATCAGCATTACTGGTACTTTTTGTAGCTGTGCCTCGCGAATTTTGAAGCCCATTTTTTCGTTACGCAAATCGGCTTCGGCGCGTAGGTCGGCGGCCTCTAGCTGTGCGAGCAGGCTTTTGGCGGCCTCGTGATGGCGTTCGGCTATGGGAATAACCATAATTTGCACGGGCGTAAGCCAAAACGGAAACCAACCTGCGCAATGCTCAATCAGAATAGCCAAAAACCGCTCGATACTGCCAAAGCAAGCGCGGTGAACCATTACGGGGCGGTGCTTCGCGCCGTCCGCGCCGACATAGCTTAAATCAAATCGTTCTGGCATTTGCATATCAAATTGTATTGTTCCGCACTGGAAGCTACGCCCCATGCTGTCCTTGATATGGAAGTCTATTTTCGGGCCGTAAAACGCGCCGTCGCCCTCGTTCAATTGGTATTCGCGGCCTAGCTTTTCTAGGGAAAGGCGTAGCGCGTTGGTGGACGTTTCCCAGTCCTCGGCCGTGCCTATGCTGTTTTCGGGGCGCGTAGACAGCTCGAACGTAAAATCGTCAAGCCCAAACGCCGCGTAGACTTCCTCGTACAGCTTGATTATGCTGATAATCTCGTCCTGCGCTTGGTCTGCCGTCATAAAAATATGCGCATCGTCCTGCGTAAAAAGCCGCGCCCTCGCAAGCCCATGCAACGCGCCAGATTTTTCCGCGCGGTGAATAATTCCAAGCTCCGCCATTCTAAGCGGAAATTCCTTGTACGAGTGCAGCTCTGTGGCGTACAAAAGCATACCGCCAGGGCAGTTCATAGGCTTTACAAAGTAGTCGATTTCGTCCATGGTGGTGCTGTACATATTGTCGCGGTATTTTTCATAATGACCCGAACGCTTCCATAGCTCGGCATCGAGAATAATCGGCGTAGAAATTTCCTGATAGCCGTAGCGTTTATGGATTTTCCGCCAGTATTCAATCAGCCTGTTTTTCAGCGAAATGCCCTTGGGGTAATAAAACGGAAAGCCCGGCCCCTCGTCCAAAAAGGCGAACAGCTTCATTTCCTTGCCTAGCTTGCGGTGGTCGCGTTTTTTTGCTTCCTCTATGCGTTCCAAATGCTGTGCCAGCTCGTCCTTGGTAAAAAATGCCGTGCCGTAAATACGCGAAAGCATTTTGTTTTTTTCGTCGCCGCGCCAGTACGCGCCCGCCACGGACGTTAGCTTAAACGCCTTAACATCACGCGTACGCGGCATATGCGGCCCTGCGCATAGGTCAACAAATTCGCCCTGCTTGTAAAAGGACGCGTCCTCTATATCCGCCAAAAGCTCGCGTTTGTAAGGCTCGCCCTGCTTGTCCACGTATGCCAGCGCCTCGTCACGCGGAAGCGTAAACCGCTCAATCGGCAGATTTTCCTTGATAATTTTTTTCATTTCTTTCTCAATCGCTTCCAGGTCGGCGGGCGTAAAGGGCGTTTCCGTTTCAAAATCATAATAAAACCCGTCGCCGATTGCGGGGCCGATTGCCAGCTTTACGCTTGGAAACAGCCGTTTTACCGCCTGTGCAAGAATATGTGAGGTCGTGTGCCTTAATGTGTTTAGGTCATTCTCGTGCATATTAAAAACTCCTTTGTTGTTGTTTATTCGACTTTGTGAATTATACAATAGTGGTTTGTAGGAAGCAAGGAGAAGTAAAAAACTCTTGACAACTGCGTACTATAGCATATAATACACATAACACAGCTATAACAAGGAGGTCAGGAAATGCAAATGTTCAATGTGGACTTTAAAAACCGCAAGCCCATTTACGAACAAATTATCGAAAACTTCAAGCGGCTAATAATCGCGGGCGATTTGAAGGAAGAATCGCGAGTGCCGTCCATACGCGATATGGCTAAGGAGCTAGGTGTAAACCCAAACACGGTACAAAAGGCGTACCGCGAGCTAGAGGAGCAGAGCTACTTCTACACGATTATCGGGCAGGGCAGCTTTATCGCCGCGCCGCCAAAGAGCGACACAGGCAAGGAAATAGGCGCGTTGTATGACTCGTTAGTGGGTACGGTGCGAGAGCTTATTTTCCGCGGCGAAAGCAAGCCGAGAATTATCGAAAGGGTGGAAATGATATGATTAGAGTAGAAAACGCGGTAAAAAACTTTGACGACTATGCCGCGCTTAATCAGTTGAACGTGAACGTAAATCGCGGCTCGATTTACGGGCTTGTGGGCTTGAACGGCGCAGGAAAAACCACGCTAATAAAAATTCTGGCGGGCATTTTTCGCGTAGACAGCGGAAAAATTTTAATAGACGAGCAGGAAACCTACGACAACGAAAAAGTAAAAGAGCGTGTCGGCTATGTAGCGGACGATTTGTACTTCTTTCCGCAGTACAATTTGAATATGCTAAGCAAATTTTACAGACGGCTGCACAAAAACTGGAACACGGCGCGCTTTAACGAGCTTGTAGGGCTTATGGAGCTTGACACAAAGCGGCGCGTGGGGCGGTTTTCCAAGGGTATGCAGAAGCAGGCCGCGCTCGCGCTTACGCTTTCGGCTATGCCAGACGTTCTGCTATTGGACGAACCTATCGACGGGCTAGACCCCATTGTGCGTTCGCGTATTTTCAACAGAATAATAGAGGACGTGGCAGACCGACAAATGACGGTACTTATTTCCAGTCACAATTTGAAGGAAATGGACGGAATTTGTGACACGGTGGGCATTATCAAAAAGGGCAGAATGCTACTGGAGCGCGACTTGGACACGCTAAAGGAAGAAATGAAGTCAGTTTTTGAGCATACGCCGCCGTCACTTGACGAAATTTTTATACATTTGCACGAAAACACAGGAAAGGTGGAGGCATAAATGATTAGCAGAGCGTTGTTAATTGAGCATTTGAAGCGGTTTTGGGCAGTACCCGCTTTGTCGTTATTATTGTATGTTTTGTGCGTTGTTCTGCCGTTTGGCAACTCTGTAACGAACATGAACTATAGCTTTGGGAGCTGGAACAATCCGTACCACTACATGACGCGCATTATGACTATGCGTGACGTTGGCATGATATTTGTTACAGTTGGTACTCCTATTATTGCGGCGTTTTGTACCTTCGGCTGTTTTTTCAAAAGGAGAACCGCCACGTCCTTTTATTCCATGCCTATTAGCAAAAAACGGCTTATTTGTACAAATGCGCTTGCAGGAATCCTCTTGAGCGTAATTCCGATTCTGTGCTTTTGTATCTTGTTTGCGATACAAATTCCGTCTATCGAGGTACTAAAGGATAGCGTGCTTGCGAATTATAACTCCAACAGTATATCGCCAGATGAAATTCAAGGGCTTACAATTCACATCACTGCGGCTAATGTTTTCATCGGCGTTGTGGTACTGTTTGCTCGCCTGGTAATAACGAGCGTGTTCTATTTTGCTATGGCGTGGCTTGGGTTTGCTATGGTGGGGCATGGCGTGATTGGGCTTTTGCTTGTCGCGCTTCTGCCGTTTGTGCCTGTCATTCTGCTTGGCGCGGTTGAGCTAATCGCGCGAAACTATGTATTTGGGCTACGGGAAATTTTTTCGGAAAATGTGTTTGAAAAATTCGCGATTGCACACCACCCTGCGCTTTGGGGGGAAGGGCTGATTAGCGGTATTCCCTTTGTTCCCCTGCTTTTCCCAGTGGTGTCCTATCTCATTATCGGCGCGCTAATGCTCGCGGGCGCGTTCCTCATAAGCTGTAGACGTAAGCCCGAGCTTACTGGCGATTCCGTAATATTTACCCCTGTGAAAAACGTGCTTATTTTTGTCGTATCGTGTATAGGCGGCGTGATTATTGCCGCGATTTTGTACGCCATGCACGGCAACCTGTTTATGCTGCATTTAGGCGCGGCACTGGGCTTTATTGTCGGCTACTTTATCGCACAAATGCTTGCGGAAAAGTCGTTCACGGTACTGGGGAAAATTAGACAGCTTCCGCACTTTTTCGCCGTGCTTCTGGGGCTGTATGCCGCCGTATTGCTGATTACAAGCTATGGGCTTGGCTTTTATATAAACCGCGTGCCGTCCGAAAGCCAAATAGCAGGCGTGTACGTAACTAGCGAGCGTGTATGGCAGTCTAGCGAGGAAATGAAGCGGCTTGCGTTAAGCTCGCCCGAATTTATCTCCGCTACCCAAGCCGCCCACCGTTCTATTTTGCAGGAAAGAGCGACACTGCAAGTGCGCCCAGATTTTCATAAGTATTCAAAATGGACAATACAAGGAAGATATTGGCAGAGCCACACCTTGTATATCAACTATATCCTGCAAAACGGAAGCATTGTATCGCGGCAATATGAGATGCCCAGCGACTTTGTAAAAAGCTCGGGCATGAAGGAATTTTTTGGACGTAAGGAGGTCGTAACCGCGCCGTTTCTTATTCTTGGCTTCCCCGAATCGGTGGACAGCCTAAGTCTTACTTTTTATATCGGCGGCTCGCGATATAACAATAATAGCTATGTCGCCGAAGCGAGGATTACCTCGCGCGCGCAGATTAACGAGGCGTTGGACATAATCGCCGACGGAATGGTGCGAGGCAGCCGCGCGAATTTGGATAGAATGCTTTCGGGGCAGGAGGAGAAGAACTGGGTGGCAAACACGGCGGCGGCACAGCCTATGAACGCGCATTTTTCTTATTCGATGAATGAGAGGTTTAGGGAAACATGGAGCCGCAATTTTTCGTATAGGACTCCGTATATCTCTAGCGAAGCGGCGGAGATTCTGCATGAGAGGGTTGGGGAATGGGGGTTGTTGGTTGTTGGTGGGGTAGGGGAGTAGCTTCCCCTTTTCGCCGACGGGGCGATTGTGGGAATGTCGTCCCGACAAACGCACGAAGCGAAAATGTGTAAATTAAACAAGGATTTAAAGGCAATGGAATGCGGATTTAAGGGATTCAAGGGATTCACACGGATTTAACGGATTTTCACGGATTACGCGGATTGGCTCGTTGTAAAATCCACGAAAATCCGACAATTCCGATAAGTCCGACAGAATCCGCGTAAATCTGCGTGAATCCGCTAAATCCGCGTTTAATCGCTTTTAAAGCTGAAGAAGCTACACGCTTTTGCCATTCGTGCGTTTGTCGTGGGAATGTCGTCCCGAAGCCTTGACAGCTTGATGTAATACCTATAGCTGTTTAAGTTGAAAACGGTGTTGTTTTTAGCTTAAACAGCTATAGCACGACAAACGGACGAAGCCGAAATGTGTAAATTAAACACGGATTTGGCGGATTTTCACGGATTTACGCGGATTGGCTCGAGGGAGAATCCGCGTAAATCTGCGTGAATCCGTTAAATCCGTGTTTTATTTATGTCTTTTGGGCTTTGTGTGGCTGTCGTGGGGAATGGGGTGGGGTAGGGGGAGCTTGCTCCCCTAATCCTTCATACCCGAAGAACTAACCAACGCCGCCAAGTACCCAAACACAATAGCCACGGTCATGCCGCCTGCCATGGCGGTAAAGCCGCCTGTTATTACGCCGATTAGGCCGCGTTCGTCTACGGCGCGTTTTACGCCGCGGGCGAGCAGATTACCGAAGCCAGGCAAAGGCACTGTTGCGCCTGCCCCTGCGAAGTCTACTAAACGCTCGTAAATTCCTAAACCACCCAAAATACAGCCAGCTACCACAAAAAATACAAGGATTTTCGCAGGGCTTAGCTTTGTTAGGTCTATTAGAATTTGCCCGAGTACACACATCAAGCCGCCTATTATAAATGACCAGAAAATAATGTTCATTATTGTACTTCCTTTCTTTTACGACAAACGCATGAATTAGTACATGGAACGCGGATTTGCGCGGATTTGGCGGATTTGCGCGGATTCTATCTGGCGGAAATTCATAAAATCCGTAAAATGTGCGTTCCAGTGCCGTTAATTGTCGTAAGAAAAAATCCGCGAAAATCCGTTAAATCCGCGAAAATCCGCGTTCCATGCCTTTAAAATCCATTAACCATGTTTTACAGCTATTGACGAACAAGCCCTTACTCGGAGAAATGCGGCAAAGCCGCTTCTATTGCGACAGCGTGAGCAGTCGCAGGAATGGTTTCCCCTTGTTGAATTGTCACCACACTATGCAACGCCCCAGTCGGTACAAATAGTAGCTTTTTCATTTCTCCGCTGCGAATTTTATTTAGAAAATAACCTGCCAAAACGGCGGCGCAACAGCCGCAACCGCTGCCGCCTGCGTGTACGTCCTGCCGCTCGGCATCATAAATGAGCATACCGCAGTCGGTGAGCGAATCGCCGAAATGCAAGCCCTGTTTTTGCAAAAGCTGTACGAGCAGCTTGTTTCCATATTTGCCCAAATCGCCTGTGGCGATTACGTCATAGTAGTCATTCGCCAAGCTGAGGTCGCCAA
Organism: Defluviitaleaceae bacterium; assembly: GCA_009777845.1. Taxonomy (GTDB): domain Bacteria; phylum Bacillota; class Clostridia; order Lachnospirales; family WQUN01; genus WQVC01. Next base: position 45,903 of record WRLD01000002.1, on the reverse strand, counting down.
AATGCTTGGCGATTACGTCGGCGGCGGCGGGCGCCATTGCCGCGCCCATGTTGTTCACGTCCTTTTGCCCCAGGTCTACGATTGCGCCAGTTGTGGCGGCGGTGATGTACGGGCCTTTTCCGTTCGCGGAAATAACCGCCGCGCCGTCGCCCGTCACCGTCCACGAAGCGGTCGGCGTACGCTGTGTGCCTAGCTCCAGCGGAAAACGGAACGTCTTTTCCGCGCCGCAAAAATGACTGGAAGCGTTGGCTACTACGTTTTCCGCAAAGCCGCCGTCAATAAGCATTGCGCCGAGCGTCAAGCCCATTCCCATGGCGGAGCAAGCACCAAAAAGCCCGAAAAATGGGCGTTCAAACGAACGCGCGCCGTAAATCGAGCCGCTGTTTTGGTTGAGCAAATCGCCTGCTAAAATGTAGTTTATGGCTTTCATAGGCAAGCCCGCTTTTCTTACAGCTGTTTCTATGGTTTGTCGCATTAGCTCGCTTTCTGCCTGTTCCCATGTATCCTTGCCAAACAAAATGTCGTGCGACACCTTGTCAAAATATTTTGCCAACGGCCCCTCGCCCTCCTTGGGGCCTACGATTGCCGCCGCGCCCAAAATAGAGGGCGGATTCGCAAATTTTACGCTTGATTCGCCGAAATGCTTCATATTCTGCACCTACTTCATAAAATAATATATTAGCCCAACAATTACCGAGGTAACCGTTCCGTAAACAATAACAGGCCCAGCGATTACGAACATTTTCGCGCCTAGCCCCAAAATCATGCCCTCTTTTTTGTGTTCAATCGCAGGCGCGGCTATGGAGTTGGCGAAGCCAGTAATCGGCACAATCGTACCCGCGCCAGCAAACTTGGCGAGCCTGTCATAAATACGCAACGCGGTAAGCAACACCGCCGCCGCAATCAACACCGCCGCCACCAAAAGCCCTGTATCGTCACGGGAAAATCCGCGACCCTCAAAGAAATTGTAAAGCAGCTGTGCAGCGGCGCAAATAGTGCCGCCCACAAAAAACGCCTTAACGCTATTGTACAAAACCGCGCTTTTAGGCGAAATTTCACGTACTAATTTTTCGTAGTCTTGAACTGCTTGACTTTTTGATGTTTCCATAATTTACCTCTCTTAATTAGGTGTGTAAAACCCTTTATTTGCAAGGTTTCGTAGGGGACGGATTTATCCGTCCCGAGGCTACCTCGCTCTGCGTTAATGGACGTTACCCACCCCAAATTGACGAACGTGCATACCTCGGGACGGATAAATCCGTCCCCTACAAATAACCGTCACGCCAAACGCACAAGCGGCAAAATTTGCAAGGTTTCGTAGGGGACGGATTTATCCGTCCCGAGATTACCTCGCTTTACGCTAATGGACGTTATCCGCCTCAAATTGACGAACGTGCATACCTCGGGACGGATAAATCCGTCCCCTACAAATAACCGTCACGCCAAACGCACGAGCGGCAAAATTTGCAAGGTTTCGTAGGGGACGGATTTATCCGTCCCGAGGTTACCTCGCTCTGCGTTAATGGACGTTACCCACCCCAAATTGACGAACGTGCATACCTCGGGACGGATAAATCCGTCCCCTACAATAATTAACTAGGGACATAAAACCCCTTAATCAAAAAATACATAAGCGAACCGCACAATTTCCCCACTGCAATGGCGAGAACAAACACAAAAACGCCCTTTTTCAAATGACCGCGCCGTGTAAGAATAGGAAAAACGCCGATAACCTCCGCAAGCGCCATAGCCAGACAGCCGTAAAAAATGCCTGCGAACAAGCCGATAAACGGCGCGAAAACCATTCCAAACGGAATACGCAGCTTGACAAAGCCGCCGATTGTTCCAAAAATGCCGCCTATGGAAATTGCCGATTCGTAAAGCCTAACATGGTCGTGCGTGCGAGTTTTTCGCGCCAAATGCGGCACTACGCCCACCGCCGTAACAAACGCAAACACCGCCCCCGAAATAATCATTCCCGAGGCTAAGCCGATAATAATCGACAGAATATGCGCCAATAGCTCAGGCATTTTGTTGTTCCTGCTTCTCAATCATCTCTATTACCGCCTCCGTCACCTGCGTATTGTACTGCTCGATTTCTACTTCAATAGGCGTAGGGTCGTCCGATATTTTCTTTCCCATAAAATGGTTGTAAAAGACAACTATTCCCAACGCAAGCCCGATACAGTACGGAATGGCGATAATTGGCGGATTTTTGCTTTCCGTGCCGTATAACATGCTGTAGTACCGCTCAAACACCTTAGGGATTTGCCCGTCCGTGTGAAACGCCATAATCGCAGTAGCCGCCCCGACCATCAAAATAAGCGAAACCACGCACACGCGCAGCCACATAAACAGCGGCTTGTCCTTAGCCTTGCCGAACGTGCAATGCACCCACGTATCCAGCTCGCCCACGTTGTTTACCGCGGCGTTGGGGTACGCCTGTGTGATTTTTTTTATTATGTCGGTCACGCTTATGGCGTAGTTTTTGGTTTTTTCGGCATCATGCTTAATAGTAACAAGTTTTAACTGCCCTATTTTTTCGCCCTCGTCGCCCTTAGCGACGACATCAGCCACGTCCTTAATCAAAATCTGGAACTTGTCCGCCAGAATGGCTTTCTTTTTGGGCTTGATATAAATCGTCATAGGTGGCAGATTTCCTCCTTATTTACAAAAATTCCGCCAAATTCTCGTTCTTCTTTCTGCGGAAGAAAGAGAAAAATTGCAATAGCCATTGTCACCGCCACAGCCATTAGAATTATGATTACCAAAATTTTTGTTTTCATTCGGTTGAACATAAAAACACCCCTTTTGCGGAATTATTTCCGCAAAAGGGGTGTTTTAAACTTTCAGAAATGAAAAGGGGCAATGCCCCCTATATAAACTTAACCGCTGTACCATACGCCATTACCTCGCTACAGCTCGCCATAATGCTACACGTTTCATAGCGTACAGCCACTATAGCATCGGCGTTTAGTGCGGCGGCGGCGTTAATCATACGTTCGGTAGCCACCTTTCGCGCATCGTTCATAAGCTCCGTATAGCCGCGTATTTCTCCGCCGACTATATTCTTGAACCCTGCGGCAATATCTCTTCCTATGTGTTTTGCTCGTACCACGTTGCCCTGTACAAGCCCCAATACCTCAAATTCCTTGTTCGGGATAGTTGGTGTAGTTACAAGTAGCATGGGGAATCCTCCTTTTTTTATGTGCCAGTACGCTCTCAAGGCTTCGAGATGACATTCCCACCATAACACAGTCGGAGAAAAGGGGCTACGCCCCTAACCCGCCGAAGCCCTTTTCCCACTAGCCCTACGCCTACGCGGCTTACGATAAAGCGGCTGGCGTTCCGCATTGATAACAAGCCGCGGCGGCTTGTCGTCCTCTACCGTTTCGCGTGTGATAACGCAGCGTTCGATTGTTTCGTCGCTGGGTACGTCGTACATGGTGTTTGTTAGCATGTTTTCGACAATCGCGCGCAAGCCCCTCGCGCCTGTTTCGCGTTTTAAGGCTTTTTCGGCGATTGCACGGAGTGCGTCCTGTTCAAATTCGAGGATTACATTATCTAGCCCGAGCAAATATTGGTATTGCTTGGTAAGCGCGTTTTTGGGTTCGCTTAGAATGGACACCAGCGCGTCCTCGTCAAGGCTGTTTAGCGTAACGACTACGGGCAAACGCCCGATTACCTCGGGAATAAGACCGTAGCGGTGCAGGTCGCTGGGCTGAACATGCCGCAGTATGTCCTCCTGCACTTTTTCCGACTTCGTTTTTACTTCCGCGCCGAAGCCGATTACCTTTTGGTTCATGCGCTGTTCTATGATTTTTTCCAAGCCGCTGAACGCGCCGCCGCATATGAAAAGAATGTTGGTCGTGTCGATTTGGATAAAATCTTGGTGGGGGTGCTTTCGTCCGCCCTGCGGCGGTACAGAAGCGACTGTGCCCTCGATAATTTTTAACAATGCCTGCTGAACGCCCTCGCCGCTTACGTCCCTTGTAATAGAAGGGTTGTCGGAACGGCGTGAAATTTTGTCCATTTCGTCTATATAGACTATGCCCTGCTGGGCGCGTTCTATGTCATAATCTGCGTTTTGGATTAGCTTTAGCAGGATATTTTCTACGTCCTCGCCTACGTAGCCCGCCTCGGTAAGGCTTGTCGCGTCCGCAATTGCAATGGGTACGTTCAAAATACGCGCTAGGGTCTGTGCAAGGTGAGTTTTGCCTACGCCCGTAGGCCCTATTAAAAGCACGTTGCTTTTTTGTACCTCTACGTCTGTATCGTCACCCGCCAGCGGCTGCATAGTTATGCGCTTGTAGTGGTTGTACACCGCTACGCTTAGCGCGACCTTTGCCCTGTCCTGCCCTATGACGTATTCGTCCAAGAACGCCCTTATTTCCTTGGGCTTAGGCAGTGTGGATTCCTCGTCAAAATGCGACTGCTCCTCTGTGTTTTCTTCCAAAATTCCACAGCACGAGTCCACGCACTGGTCGCATATATATACATTCGGGCCAGCGATAATTTTCCCTACCTGGTCTTGCAGCTTTCCGCAGAATGAACATCTCGCGATGTTCCTCGAATCAAATTTGCTCGCCATGGCTTATTGCTCCTTTCGGACAATAATTTTGTCTATTAGCCCATACGCCAACGCTTCTTCCGCTGTTAGGAAATTGTCGCGCTCCGAGTCGGCGGTAACCTTTTCCACTGGCTGACCAGTATTAGCCGCCAAAATTTGGTTTAGCTTACGTTTCATTTGAATAATACGCTCGGCGTGAATTTGAATATCCGTGGCTTGACCTCTCGCGCCGCCAGAGGGCTGATGTATCATTACCTCCGCGTTGGGAAGCGCAAACCGCTTGCCCTTCTCGCCGCCCGCAAGCAAAAACGCGCCCATGCTCGCCGCCATTCCCACACAAATGGTGGAAACATCACATTTCACATGGTTCATAGTGTCAAAAATAGCCATGCCAGCGGTAATCGAGCCGCCGGGGCTGTTGATGTACAGGCTAATATCCTTGTCGGGGTCCTCCGACTCTAGGAACAAAAGCTGTGCCACAATAAGGCTTGCGCTTACGTCGGAAACCTCATCTCCGAGAAAGATAATCCTGTCCTTTAGCAGACGCGAATAAATGTCGTACGAGCGTTCGCCCCTGCTTGTTTGTTCAATTACATACGGTACTAGGTTTGCCATAAGAAATTCTCCTATTCTTCTATAGTTGTTTAAGTTGAAAACGGTGCTGGGATTGCGAGGATTTTTGTCGCAAGACGAGGAGCAAAAACCGCCGCGTGCTAGCGGCACGCAAGGTTTTTTGCGACGAAGTATTGCGGCAAAAAGACCGCAAGCACAGTGCCGTTTTTAGCTTAAACAACTATTGTTCCTCGTCTAAATCGGCTATATTTTCATCTAAATCAATTTCATACTGCTCATCATCAGTTTCCACCGCTTTCTCCAAAACAAGCTCCATTGCCTTTTCGGTGATAACCAAGCGTTTCAATTCATTTTTGCGTGAATATGACATTTTTCCGAGTATTTCCTTTACTTCCTCGGCTTCCTTGCCGAAAATGTCACATGCCTTTTTCTCTAGTTCTTCCTCCGTCGCGGTCATTTTTTCCTTTTTCGCAATGGATTCAAGTACAACCATGTTGAGTACGTCCTTTTTTGCTTGGTCTTTCAGGTCGTTTACTATTAGCTCCTGGGTCAAGCCCGTGTACTGCATGTACATTTTTAAGTCGATACCGCGCGAGGACATGCTATGCGTAAAGTCGCGGATTAGGTCGTTCGTACGCTCGGCATACATTTCTTCGGGAATGTCCACCTTGCACAGGGCGTGCAGTTTTTTCAGCAAATATTCCGATTTTTGGCTATCCGCCGTATTCTTTTTATATTCCGATATTTTTTTGGCTAAATCCTCGCGGTATTCCGCCAAGGTTTCAAATTCTGAAACATCGTCCGCGAATTGGTCGTTTATTTCGGGCAGCTCGGTGGCTTGTATGTCCAAAATTTCTACTTCAAAGGTGGCGGCCTTTCCAGCAAAATTTTCGCTGTGATAATCCTCGGGGAATGTGACCTCGACCTTGATGTCGTCGCCCACTACATGCCCCACGATTTGCTCCTCGAAGCCAGGGATAAACTGCCCCGAGCCGAGCTTTAGCGAGTGGTCCTCTGCCGAGCCGCCGTCAAACGCTACGCCGTCTATATAGCCCTTAAAGTTGATTATGGCAGTATCTCCCATTTCCGCAGGGCGGTCTACGCTCTCCATACGCGCGTTTTTTTTCTGCTCGGCTTGCAGGGCGTTTTGAATATCGTCCTCTGTGGCTTGGGTATCGCTTTTGGGGCAAGTAAGCCCGTAGTAGTCGCTTATTTCGCCCTCTGGCCGCAGGGTCACAGTCATGTAAACAACAGCACCCTCTGCCTCGCTAGATTCGCCTAGCTCGATTTTGGGCATATGTGCAGGGTCGAGGCCTTGCTGTTCAAACGCGGTTTCGCAAACCTCATTAAGATTATAATCCACCGCGTCCTCGTAAAAAACATCACGCCCATAGGACTGCTCGATTACCTTACGCGGAGCCTTGCCCTTGCGGAAGCCAGGCACATTAAAGCGGTGCTTGTTTTTTGAATATGCCAGCTGCAAGCCCTCGCGAAAGGACTCGGGGCTTGTTTTTATTGTTAGCTTAATCCTGCGGTTTTCTAGCTGTTCCGTGGTGATTGATGTCACAATTGACGGCACTATTGGTGTTTTTTCTTTTTTCGCTTTAGCCATAGATTTTGCACTCCCATATTATGTTTTTTTTATATAAAAAAAGATGCGAGGTTAAGTCTAACATAGTAAGAGCTAAGTTGCAAATATTACCTTTCAATATCCAACAACCCACGCTTCATATCAAGCCCGCCCGCATAACCAGTCAAGCCGCCACTCGCGCCGATAACGCGGTGGCACGGAATAATTATGCTAATCGGATTATGATGTATCGCGCCGCCTACCGCGCGAGCCGCCGTGGGCTGTGAAATTCTTTTGGCTAGCTCGCCGTAGGAAATTGTTTCGCCGTAAGGGATTTTTTGCAATTCTTGCCAGCAACGCGCCCTAAAAGCCGTGCCGCTCGCCTTGATTGGTACGGTAAATTCGCGTAGCTGCCTCGCAAAATATGCGTTTAGCTCTTGTTTGCATTGCAATAAGACGTTCGTGTCGCCGCAATCAAGAGGAAGCGACCTCATAACGATATGCGTGATAAAACCGCCATTCGCGTAAATAAATAGCCTGCCCAAAGGCGAGTTATACTGCATTATCAAGCTCCTGTAGTGCAAAAACAACCCCCGCACGCGAATGTGCCGCGGTTAGTCCGCCCTGAAAATACACAATGTACGGCTCGCGCATCGGCGCGTCCGCGCTTAGCTCGATAGACGAGCCTTGTATAAACGTGCCGCCAGCCATTACTACGCCGTGGGAATAGCCAGGCATTTGCCACGGCTCGGGCGTAACAAAGCAGTCCACTGGCGCGGCTTTTTGTACGCCCTTGCAGAACGCAAGTACGTTCTCGGCGGTATTTAGCCTAATGGCCTGCACAATGTCGGAGCGTTCGTCAAATGTACGCGGATTTGTTTCAAAGCCCGCCTTGGAAAACACCGCCGCCGCCAAAATCGCGCCCTTTACGGCGGCGGCTACGGTTTGCGGTGCGAGGAAAAGCCCCTGTAACAGATTGCGGCTCATGCCAAACGCAGGGCCGACCGCACTGCCAAGCCCAGGCGCGGTAAGCCGTTCCGCGGAACGCTCGACAAGCTCGCGCTTGCCCACGATATAGCCGCCGCCCGCCGAAATTCCGCCGCCTGGGTTTTTTATAAGCGAGCCTGCGAGCAAATCCGCCTCGGTCGGCTCGTGTTCGTCCACAAATTCGCCGTAGCAATTGTCAACAAGAATGATTGTCTGCGGCGATTTCTTCCTTATAAATGCAATCAGCTCGCCAAGCTCCTTGACGGTAAAGGATTTTCGCCACGAATAGCCCTTGGAGCGTTGCAGAGCTACCATTTTCGGCGCGTTTTCCAGCTCCGCGCCTATGGCTTCGTAGTCGAATCGTTCGCCGTCAATAAGCTCTGTTTGTCGATAGGAAACTCCATATTCTGCAAGCGAACCAGAAGCGGCACGTATTCCTATCACCGATTCCAGGGTATCGTACGGCTTGCCCGCAGGCGAATATAACACATCACGCGGTCGCAAATTGCCAAAAAGCGCGGCGGCAAGCGCGTGTGTCCCAGAAATTAACTGCGGACGAACAAGGGCGGCCTCGGCATGAAAAAGGTTAGCGTAAATTTTTTCCAACACGGCGCGCCCCTCGTCATGGTAGCCGTAGCCAGTAGAATCGCCAAAATGCGACTCGCTTAGGCGCGCTTCCTGCATAGCTTTTAGCACGCGCATTTGATTTACGGCACAAACCTCGTCCGCCCTCGCAAACGCCGCCGACAGCTCCTTTTCCGTTTCCGCAACAAGCGAAGCCACATGGGGCTTTATTCCCATGTGGTTGGTCAGATATTCGTACATGGCTCAATCCATGCTTGGGCTTGGAATAGACTTGAGCGGAACAATGGTAGATATGGCGTGCTTGTATACCATTTGTTGCTTGCCGTCGCTCTCCAAAAGTATTACATACGCATCAAAATTGCGAATAATCCCCCGCAGCTGGAAGCCGCTGGTAAGATAAATCGTGCAAGGCATACTGTCCTTCCGTACTGCACTCAAAAGCTGGTCTTGATAATTTGCCATTTTGGTCATCTCCTTTTGGCGTGTTGTTTATAGCTTATCGTAACTATACCCAAAACCGAAAAAAATTCAACCATTATTTATCTCCATTCCCAACCCCCTCCGAAAACTCACCAACCATTACATTGATTTCATTACCAATCAACAGCACAACGCCCACCGCGTTAAGCCAAATAATCAGCAAAAAAACGCCTGCGATACTGCCGTAAATCATAGGAAAGCGCGTAAAGCTCCGCGTAAAATAGCCAAAGGTTGTGCCGATAATGAGCCACGCCGTCACGGTGAATGCCGCGCCGTGGAAAATATATCTCGCGCCGAGCGATTTTTCGCAGGCGAGCTTGTAAATTAGCGAGGTCAGAAGAAACAAGACCACAAACGCCAAGCCCTGCTTTGCGAAAACCCAAAACGCCGAGTATTGCTTCCCAAAAACAGAAATAGCAAGCATAAAAATAAGCGCGGCGGAAAAAATCAGCATAAGCATAAGGCTTACCGCTATTTGCGAAAGCCCGCCGCGCCGTTCCCTAATGCCGTAAGCAAAATTTATACAGCGAACAACCGCCCTAAAGCCGTTTAGCGTGTTGTACACGCTAAAAAACAGAGCCGCCGACAACAAACCGCCGCTCCGTGTTTCAGAAATTTCCATGATAAAGGTGGCGAGCATTTTTGATATTTCGGCGGGAAACGTGTCGTAAAGTGCCGCCAAAATCGGCTCGACGGCTATTTCCAAAAAGCCCATAAGTGTCATCAAAAAAATCAAAAATGGGAAAAACGCAAGCAACACCCTAAGCGTAAGCCCAGCTGCCCTGTCAAAGACCTGGTCGTGACTGCATTTTATAACCAAATTAAAAATAAAAATCCCGAGCTTTTTCATTTGTGCCTCCTTGTTGCTTTTGCATACTATAAAAAAGGTAATAGAACGCGGATTTAAAGGCAATGGAACGCGGATTTTCGCGGATTTAACGGATTTTCGCGGATTTTGTCCACGTAAATTACTAAACGGCAATATATTTTCTCACGAGCCAATCCGCCCAATCCGTGCAAATCCGTGTTATATATCATTAAATCTACGTTTCTTTCCTGCTATGCCTCGCTCCCTCTGTGCCTCTGTGTGAAAAAAATCTTTTAACCTAAAAAACGAAGCCCTACACTTTACCCACGTTCATTTATTTGTCAAAATCATTTCACACAGGAGTTCGCACAGAGGCACAGAGGCACAGAGGGAGCGAGGCACGGCAGACAATGAACGCGGATTTAAAGGATAATTAAACGCGGATTTAAGCGGATTTACGCAGATTACGCGGATTTTGTCCACGTAAATTTACTAAACGGCAATATATTTTCCCACGAGCCAATCCGCCCAATCCGCGTAAATCCGCCAAATCCGCGTTCCACAACCTTTAATTTACATGGATAAAACTTCTATCCCACTGCCGTCAACTTACCCCGAAAAAATCCGCGAAAATCCGCCAAATCCGCGAAAATCCGCGTTCCATGCCCTTAAAACCCACCAAATCCACGAAAATCCCTCACCCGATTGCCCTATCCACACAAGTATGATATATTCTATAAGTCTACCAAACGTAGCCATTATTAAGACAAAAAAGGAACCCAAAATGCGTAATCTAACCCTTTTAACCGATTTTTACGAGCTTACAATGATGCAGGCGTATTATACCGCGGAAATTAAGACAGCCCAAAGGCCAGAGGCTGTGTTTGACATGTTTTACCGCGAAAACCCTTGCGGCAACGGCTATGCCGTTTTTGCAGGGCTGGAACAGCTTGTGGACTATATAAACGAGCTTGTTTTTGACGACGAGGCAATCTCGTATCTGCGTTCCACAAATACATTTAGTGAGGAATTTTTGGCGTACTTAAAGCGCTTTAAATTCACGGGAAGCATTAACGCTGTGGCGGAGGGTACGGTCGTTTTCCCGGGCGAGCCGCTCGTGCAGGTAATCGCGCCGCTTATCGAGGCACAGCTAATCGAAACCGCGTTGCTTAACATAATCAACCACCAAAGTCTGATTGCGACAAAGGCGGCGCGTGTTTGTTGGGCGGCGAGGGGCGATAGCGTGCTGGAGTTTGGGCTGCGCCGCGCCCAAGGCCCAGATGCAGGGCTTTACGGCGCGCGGGCCGCTATGATTGGCGGCTGTTGCGGTACAAGCAATGTGCTTGCGGGGCAGCTGTTTGACATTCCCCTGCGCGGCACTCACGCACATTCGTGGATAATGAGCTTCGATTCCGAGCTGGAGGCCTTTCGTTATTATGCCAATTTGTACCCCAAAGCATGTGTGCTACTTGTGGACACCTACGATACGCTTAATTCGGGCGTACCCAACGCGATTACGGTTTTCCGCGAGCTTCGCGAAAGCGGCGTAGAGCTGACAAATTACGGCATACGCCTAGACAGCGGCGATTTGGCTTATTTATCCAAGCGCGCAAGGAAAATGCTTGACGATGCGGGCTTTGCGGACGCAGGCATAAGCGCGACAAACGACCTGGACGAGCATTTGATTTCCGAGCTGAAAGCCCAAGGCGCGGAAATTTCGCACTGGGGCGTGGGAACGCATTTGATTACGTCCAAGGAAACGCCCGCATTTGGCGGCGTTTATAAGCTATGCGCCTTAAAAAGAGGCGGCGAATGGCTAAACAAAATAAAAATTTCCGAGGACCCCTTGAAAATTACCAACCCAGGCATAAAAAAGCTACTGCGGCTGTATGATGTCGCCTCGGGAAAAATGAAAGCCGATTTAATTACTCTAGCGAACGAGTTTTTTGACGAAAAGGAGCATTTGACAATTTTCGACCCGATTGCCACATGGAAAAAAATGCAGCTTTACGCAGGTGATTATACCATACGCGAGCTGTTACAGCCAGTTTTTGTGAACGGCAAATGCGTACACAAAGCACTAACCATAAAGGAAATTTGCGAATACGCCGCCAAGGAGCGCGGCACACTCTGGGACGAGCATAAGCGGCTAGTCAATCCGCAAATTATGCCCATTGACCTTTCGCAGAAGCTGTATAGGCTAAAAAAGGAAATGCTAGAAAAGATAAATTAAGGAGCGTGTAAAACATGCAGCATGTAAAGGAATTATCCGCAAAGCTAGAACAAAAAAGGGGCTTTAGCCTAAAAATGCTCGTGGGGCTAGACGGCTTTGTTGACGAAATTGTACATCTCGTAGACAAGCGGCAGGACTTCGCCAGCTTTTCGCGTATACGCACAATAGGCGAGTACGGCGAAAGAATGTCCAAGGCGGCAGGGCTTAGCACCAACGTGGAAATGGTTACAGTTCAAACAAAGCTAGGCGGCAACGGGCCGATTTTGTCCAACGCGCTATTGGAATACGGCGTAAGGCTGTCGTACGTGGGCGCACTCGGCGTGCCTGACATTCACCCTGTTTTTCGCCCCATGGCGGAAAAAGCCGAGGTCGTATACAGCCTGTGTGATGCAGGGCATACGGATGCAATGGAATTTGAGGACGGAAAAATCATGCTCGGCAAGCACGCTTGCTTGTCGTGCTTGACCTGGGACGTGTTCAAGAAGGGCATGGGCGGTGCGGAAAAAATAGCGGAGCTAGTGGCGGAATGTCAGCTTTTTGGCATGGAAAACTGGACTATGCTTCCTCATATGAGCGAAATTTGGCAGGGAATTATAGACGAGGTGTTCCCCTTGTTGCCCGAAAAAGCAGAAAAGCCGCTCGCATTTTTTGACCTCGCCGACCCCGAAAAACGCACCAAGGAGGACATTTCGCGCGCCATGAAGCTAATCGGCGGCTTTGAGAAGAAATTCCGCACAATTCTAGGGCTTAACGAAAAGGAAGTATACGAAATAGCGGACGTTTTGGGCGTTGAGTACGCCAAGGGCGACTTGCAAGCCGTTGTTATGGCGGTGTATGGCGCGCTTGGTATTTATTGCCTTATGGTTCACCCTGTGCGTAGCGCGTGCTGTGCGATTGGCGGCGAATATTTTTACACGGACGGCCCATTTTGTCAAAAGCCCGTACTCACCACAGGCGCAGGCGACAATCTCAACGCAGGCTTCTGCCTTGCACAGGCACTGGGCTTAGACCCGCTCGCCTCGCTTACCCTAGGCGTTTGCACCTCGGGCTACTATGTACGCAACGCCAAAAGCCCCACCTTCGACCAGGTGATAACATTTGCGAAGGACTGGAGCGAGGGCAGGGTATGAGTGATTGCCTTTTTTGCAAGATTATAGCAGGCGAAATTCCGTCATACAAAATATACGAGGACGACCGCTTTATCGCCATTCTAAATCGCTTTCCTGCGGTACAAGGCTCGGTTCTTTTGCTAACCAAATCACACGCCGAAAATATTTTCGGCGTGTGCGAACAAGAGCTTAAAGAGCTAATGCCGCTCGCCAAAAAAATTGCGGAAAAAATGCAAAAAACGCTACGCCCAGACGGCATAAATTTTTTGCAAAACAATGGCAAGACCGCAGGGCAGGAAATTTTCCATTATCATCTTCATATTATTCCGCGCTTTGAGGGCGATAGCGTAAAAATGAGCTTTCCGTCCACCGACCCGCCCCACGAGCAATTTTTGGAAATTCAAGAGAAATTGAAGCTATGAAGCTAGAGCCGATTACATTCCGCCCGATTGTCAAGACCATGCTATGGGGGCGCGAGGTGTGGGAAATAACCTGCCGTCCCAACGAAATGGGAATTATTGACAATGGGGCGTTTTCGGGAATGGCGTTTGACGAATTTATAACAAAAGACCCTGCCGCTGTTTTGGGCACGGATTTTGCGGAAGCCCCAAGTAAATTGCCTTTGCTTGTAAAATTTATCGAGGCGCGGGACACGCTATCCGTGCAAGTACACCCCGACGACGACTACGCCGCCAAAAAGGGCGGCGGCGATACAGGAAAGAGCGAGTGTTGGTATATTATCGAGCCGCCGCATGACGGGCATTTGATTGTGGGGGTAGGGGATTTGCAGGGCTTGAACGCCCATAATCTAGGCGGCGAAATCGAAAGCCGCCTAAACCGCCTAAGGGTACAGCGCGGCGATATTGTAAATATCCCCGCAGGGCTAGTTCACGCGCTTACGGCAGGTACAGTAGTGGCAGAAATACAGCAAAATTCCGACATAACCTACCGCCTGTACGACTTCGGACGGCTCGACACAGAGGGCAAGCCGCGCCAGCTTCATATAGAGGACGCGCTAGCAGTAATAAAAAACCCCAAAAATGGGGTTTTCGGCGATTGCTTGGAGCATTTTTCAGTAGAAAAGCACACCCTTAGCGAGCCTAAGAATTTTACGGCTAATCCTCGCGCGTTTTCGGTTTTTGTGTGCGTAGATGGCTCTGCCTCGTTTAAAACTGCGGCAAGCGACCTGCAAATTGCCGCGCCGCGCGCAGTGTTTATCCCCGCAGGCATGGGCGAGCTGGCGGTCGTGCCGCGTGCGGAGGGGGTTACGGTTTTGGAGGTTATCCCTGCACCTGCTCCTGCAATTCGGCAAGCCGAGCCTCGGTGATGATTCCCGAGCTTTTACGCATAGCCTCAATAGCCTCGGCAGGGACATTGTTCTTTATAGCAGACAATAGCATTGCTTCCACGCCCTTTCGTGTGGCGTTATATAAAGCCTGCGCCGTATCATGCTGAATTTTTACCCTCATCCATTCCCGATTTCTAAATTCCTCTGTGTCAGTAATACCGTGGTACGCTTGCACTGCTTCACTCATTACCGCACCTCCTGTTTTTGATAATTCTTCGAGTTCTTCTTCCGTTTCGGCGTTAAATAAGGCAAGCCATAAATCCTTTTCGCTGTTGAGATTTACGGAGCTAAGCTCCGGCATTTTTGGCAGCTCGAAAAAATGCAAGCTCAGCTTGTCGGTAAGCGGTGTATGGCGGTTGACCTCAAGCACTTGAAACTCCGAATGAACGTCCTCGCAAGCAAACAGTGAAAAATCGAGTATGCTAATTATTATTGTACGCGGAAGCAATGAATAGTTATCACCAGCGGGCAAGGCGGACGAATAAATCCTTGCGAAATGGAACAATGCGCGCTCGGGGTAATTGCCCTCGTCCTCGACCTGGATTTCAAGGTTTACCCTTTTTCCGTCAACAATCATATTTATATCAAGCCGACAGAATTTTTTGCCTATTTCCTCGGGCGGCATGTCGGTATTGGTGATAATAAATTCGCTGATTGTATCGACTGGAATTGTGAGCAATACGGCGACCAGTCTTTTAAGCAAATGAGGGTGCTTTACAAACAGCATTTTGAACAACACGTCGCTTTTGAATGTATATTCAAGTTTTTTTCCTTTGTTTCTAGCCCTTGTATCTAACATTAGCCTAACGCCCCCCTGCCTTTTTTATTATAAATGAATATACGAATAGGTTCAATAGGCGTACGCCTAATCGCGTAAACGCGACAAGCCCTTGATTAGTTGAATAACTAAATCGAGCTGTTCCTTGGTTAGGTTTGCTGTCATTGCCGCGATTTTGCTTCGGCTTATGGCGGCGGAGTCGTCCTTTTCTCTGCCGCCAAGGGCGGTGCTTGCTCTTTCTGAGGTGCGGTCTTTTGCTTTAAACAAGCCGTCTATTTGTATATTGAACGTATTTGAAAGTTTTTCTAGCGTTACGGCTGTTGCGCCGCGCTCGCCCCTTTCGATAAGCCCCATGTGCGAAATGGTGAGGTCTAGGGTTTCCGCAAGCTCCTCTCGCGACATGCTTCGCTTTTCGCGTTCGGCGCGAATGTTTTTCCCAATAATTTTGTCTAGCTCGTTTTTGCGGCTTTTGGTTTTTGCTCTGTCCATAAAAATTCCCCTTGTGTTAGACTTGTAAATCAAGTCTATTTTGTATTTTGTACTCCAAAAATAATACTATTAGAACCTTTTTTGCGGAAGCAACCGAAAGATTTCATAAAATGGTACAAATAGTATACATGGGTGGTGTTTAAAAGGAAATGGAGCGTGGATTTAACGGATTTTCGCGGATTTTTTCGGACGTGTTTTTAAATCCGTGTAATTAAAAATTAACGTGCCGTCCGTATTTCTGCTGTGCCTCTCGCCCTCTGTGCCTCTGTGCCTCTGTGTGAAAAATCTTTTTGACAAATAATGAACGTAGGTAAAGCGTATAACTTCCATTCCTCAGTTAAAAGATTTTTTCACACAGTAATTCGCACAGAGGCACAAAGCAGAGGGAACGTGGCACAGCAGACACGGAACGCGGATTTAAATATTGCGGTTGTTGTGGGAATTTGCAGGTTTTTTGTAGGGGACGGATTTATCCGTCCCGAGGTACGCACGTTCGTCAATTTGGGGCGGGTAACGTGCATTAACGCAGAGCGAGGTAATCTCGGGACGGATAAATCCGTCCCCTACAAAAACCGTTACCGTGTATTTTCCCACGAGCCAATCCGCCGAATCCGCGAAAATCCGCCAAATCCGTGTTCCACTACCTTTAATTTACATGGATAAAACTTCTATCCCACTACCGTCAATTCACACGGAAAAAATCCGCGAAAATCCGCCAAATCCGCGAAAATCCGCGTTCCATTTCTTTTAAATCCGCATTTCGTTAGTTGAAACTTAATCCACTTAATGCTATAATTCGGCAGTCTTAAATACATCACCAAAAACCACCCAAAAACCACCAAAAAAAGGTCGTGAACCCATGCCAAGAAAAACCTCCACCGACAAAAAGCCCACCCCAAAGCCCGCCCCAAGACCCAAAAAACCTACCGAACCACCACCACCCCCACCACAGGACGATTCCCTATACAACGAGGTAAAATATCTCGCAGTTGCCGCTGTTGGCATTTTGCTACTTCTTGCCATCTTTTTGAACGACTCTATGGGGCCGGTCGGCGGAACGCTGCGAAGCCTGCTGGTTGGCTTTTTTGGCGTGGGCGCGTTTGCGTTGCCTGTCGTTATTTTGGCGGTGGCAGTGTGCAAGCTCATTTTGCGTGAATTTCGTGTACCTGTTGTTAAAATAGTTGCCGCGTACTGGGTTAGTTTATCCCTGCTACATATTTTTATTTTCGCGATTCCAGGCAGGCGCGACAACAGTATTAACATTTTCAAGGACGTTTATGAGGCGAAAACAGGCGGCGGTGTTTTTGGTCTGATTATTGGCGGCTCTACGTACTCGCTCTTTGGCTTTGGCGCGATTATCGCGTTGATTGCGGCGTTGATTATTCTGGTTACGCTTATTTCGCGCCGTTCGTTTGTGCAATTCGTAGGTACATTTGCCAAGCGTGTACACCACTATTACGAGGATTCGCGCCAGTACGAGCAGTCCTACGAGCAGTCCTATGACTACGAGGACGAGGAAGGCTACGAGCCGCGCGACAATGTAATTGTCCTGCGAGAACAAAATAGAAGCGACAGCATAGATATTGTTCCTATGAAAGAAAAGCCAAAGCCTGCGGTGGGTATTCTCCTCGTGGGCGAAAGCGCGGACGGCAAGCCTAGCAAAAGGCGTGAAAGTCCGCTGTTTGCCGAGCGTATGCCTGTTTCCGAGGCGGTAGGGCGGCAGACCTCGCTTCCGCTTATTACGCCGCGCGCGAGTGTTGCTAAGCAGGACGAATACGAAGAACCAGCCCACGAGGAACAGCCCCACGAAGCCCCATATTACAATGAACCGCCCTACGAGGACGGCTACGAAGAACCCTACGAGGACGAGCCAGTTATTTTGCCGCTACAGCAAAACGACTTTGTCGAGCCAGTGGTAAGGGGCTTGGTGGAAAATTCACAGGAAACCGAGCCGCTTTACGAGGACGAAATTGACGACGAGGAATATACCCCTGCGCCTGCCCCTGCTCGTAATGTCGCGCCTATTTCCTTTGGCATAACCTATGAAAATTATCAAATGCCGTCCATTAACCTGCTCGCCAAAAACGAGCGCGCAATAATAAGCGCGGAATCACGCACGCATGTACTGGAAAACTCACGAATACTCGAAGAAACCTTGCGTAGCTTCCGTATAGAAGCACGAGTAATAGAGGTAAGCGTAGGCCCGACGGTTACGCGGTACGACCTTTCGCCAGGCCCTGGCGTAAAGGTCAGCTCCATTTCTAATTTAAGCAACGATTTGGCGTTAAGCCTTGCGGCGCAGGGCTTGCGGATTGAAGCCCCAGTCCCAGGCAAGTCTGCCGTAGGCATAGAAATACCAAACAAAGAACCGCAGGGCGTTTTTTTACGAGAAATACTGGAGGACGAGCGTTTTATAAATTATCCGTCCAAGCTGGCGTTTGCGGTGGGCAAGGACATAGCAGGAAGCCCCATTATTACTGATGTGGCGCGTATGCCCCACCTGCTAATCGCAGGGGCTACTGGCAGCGGTAAAAGCGTTTGCATAAATACCCTCATTGCGAGCTTGCTCTACAAGGCGCGCCCAGACGAGGTAAAGCTGCTAATGATTGACCCCAAGGTCGTGGAATTAAACGTATACAACGGAATACCGCACCTGCTTATTCCCGTAGTGACCGACCCAAAAAAGGCATCGGGCGCTTTGAGCTGGGCGGTAAACGAAATGGAAAATAGATACAATATGTTTGCGGAAACTGGCTGCCGCGACTTAAAGGGCTACAATAAGGTTATGGCGGACGAGGAATCGGAGGAGTTGCCGCTAATTGTAATAATAATTGACGAGCTTGCGGACTTGATGATGACGTGTAAGGGCGAGGTGGAGGAATCCATTTGTCGGCTTGCACAAAAGGCGCGCGCGGCAGGAATCCATTTAATTCTAGCGACACAGCGGCCGTCCGTAGACGTTATCACAGGGCTGATTAAAGCGAATATTCCGTCGCGGCTTGCGTTTGCGGTAAGCAGCGGCACGGATAGCCGCACGGTCTTGGACATGTACGGCGCGGAAAAGCTACTCGGCAAGGGCGACATGCTCTTTCTTCCCATGGGGCAAAGCAAGCCCCTTAGAGTACAGGGCGGCTTTATTTCCGATAAGGAAGTAGAAAATCTTGTAGCGTTTTTAAAGGCGCAAGCGCCAGTTGTTCATTCTGTCGAGGAGATACAGCGCGTTACTATGCCAGGCAAGGTCGTGCTAGAGGGCGAGCTGGACGAATTTTTCCACGATGCAGTAGACTTTTTACTGGCAAAGGGAAAAGGCTCCACAAGTATGCTACAGCGGCAGTTTAGAATAGGCTATAACCGCGCCTCGCGCCTAATGGACGACCTGGAAGCGCGAGGAATAGTAGGGCCAGAGGACGGCGTAAAGCCGCGTAAGGTGACTATAACAAGAGAGGAATTTAGAGAATTATATGGCTGATATAAATGGAAAAATGCACGCACAGGCTATTCTTGACGAGGTCAGAGCCGCGGGTAAAAAATGTAAATTGGCGGTAGTATTAGTCGGCGACAATCCCGCTTCTATTGTGTATATAAATATGAAAAAAAAGGCGTGCGAGCAAGTAGGCTTCGATTTTGAGCTGTTTAAATTGCCCGAGGATTCGCCGCAAAGCGAGGTTTTAGCCCTAATCGACAAAATAAATGACGACGACGGCATAACAGGCGCGATTATCCAACAGCCCTTTCCTGCACATTTGAACAAGGGCGAAATCTTGGAGCGGCTTTCACCGAAAAAGGACGTGGACTGCCTGCACCCGCAAAATGTAGGCTTGGCGGTAAGCGGCACTGGGCGTATACTGCCATGCACGCCCGCGGGCTGTATAAAGCTGTTAAAGCGTGAGGGAATAAGCATAGCAGGCAAGCGCGCCGTGGTCGTGGGGCGTAGCGATATAGTAGGCAAGCCGCTTGCACTTATGCTTTTGGCGGAACATGCGACAGTGACAATTTGTCATAGCCGTACAGAAAATCTAGCTGAGGAATGCCGCAACGCGGATATTCTGGTGGCGGCAATCGGCAGCCCGAAATTTATTACGGCGGATATGGTGAAGCGCGGCGCGGTAGTGCTAGACGTAGGCGTGTCGCGCTTGGCAGGGAAAAAGGTCTGCGGCGACGTAGACTACGAAAGCGTAAGCAAAATAGCCTCGTATATTACGCCTGTGCCTGGCGGCGTAGGTCCTATGACGGTAGCCGTTCTTATAGAAAATTGTTTGAAAGCGTGGGAGCTTACACATGGCTAAAATTTATTTACTTTCCTTGGGCTGTGACAAAAACCGTGTAGACGGCGAAACAATGGTCGGCGCGTTGCGTGCCAAGGGCTACGAGGTAATAAACAACCCAGAGCAAGCCGCTGTAATTATTATAAATACATGCGGCTTTATTAAAGACGCGGTACAGGAAAGCATAGACACTATTTTTGAATTAGCCGAGTACAAAAAAAGCGGTGCTTGCCGCGCCTTGGTAATTGTGGGCTGTATGGCGGAACGCTACAAGGACGAAATAAAGGAAACCATTCCCGAGGCTGACGCATTTGTGGGCGTGGGCGAATATGAAAAAATAGCGGCTATTATAGAGCGATTGGTCGGCAAGCCCGAAAATACGGCAAAAAACGTGGGCTTGCCGCGTTTGATGGCGCGTGACGATTCGGACGTGCCGCATATAGCGTACGTGAAAATTTCTGACGGCTGTGACAACCATTGCGCCTATTGCACAATCCCCGCAATTCGCGGCGCGTATAAGGCGCGCCCTTCGCAGGAAATCTTGGACGAGTGCCGCTTGCTGGTAGAAGCAGGCGCGGTCGAGCTTGTTCTAGTAGCACAGGACACGGCACGGTACGAAAATCTGCCACAGCTTTTGCGTGACATTGCCGCCACCTCTGGCGCGAAGTGGATTCGCCTAATGTACGCATACCCCGAGCATATAACGCCCTCGTTGATAAGTGCGTTGGCGGAAATTCCGCAAATGTGTAAATACCTCGACATGCCCATTCAGCATAGCGAGGCGAGCGTTCTTTCCCGCATGGGGCGCAGGGGCGCAAGGCGCGAGCTGGAACAGCTAATACGCGTGCTACGCGACAGAGTGCCAGGCATAGCCCTTCGCACCACCGTAATGGTGGGCTTCCCAGGCGAAACAGCGGAGGATTTCAAGAATCTGTGCGACTTTGTACAGGAAATGAAATTTGACAGAATGGGCGCGTTTCCGTATTCGCAGGAGGAGGGAACACGCGCCGCGCTTATGCCCGACCAAATAAGTGACGAAATAAAGCAAAAACGCCTAAATAAAATAATGCAGCTACAGCAAAAAATCCATTTCAAAAAGCAACGCAAATACGTGGGTAAGACTTTGTCCGTAATCGTAGACGGCTGTGTGCAGGGTGAGTATATAGGGCGTACACAGTATGATGCCTACGAGGCGGACGCGGTCGTTAGCTTTTCCTCGGTAGTGCCTTTGGCTGTGGGGCAGATTTGTGATGTACGGATTAGTGATACTGTGGATTATGATTTGGTGGGGTGTGTGGGCTTGCATGAGTAAAAAGGAAATAATAATTCGCAATACGACTGCCGAATTTTTGACATTCGCATACCAAACGGGCGGCGACGGCATAGAGGTGCGGGTACAGGACGGCATGGTCTGGCTCTCGCAAAAGCTGATAGCAAGGCTTTTTGGCACAAGCACAGAAAATGTTATTACCCACATAAAAAAAATAGTGGACGAATCAGAAATAGACGAAATGGCAACTACTAAGGAATTTTTAGTAGTTCAATCCGAGGGCAGCCGTTCGGTCAATCGTAGCATTAAGCATTATAATCTTGATATGATTATTGCCGTTGGTTATCGCGTTAATTCCGCTAAAGCGACCGAATTTAGGCGTTGGGCTACTATTGTTTTGCGTGAGTTTGCGTTGCGCGGCTATTTGGTAGACAAAAAGCGCATGGAAAACGGCATGTTCCTAGACGACGATTATTTTGAACGCCTGCTCGAAGAAATTCGTGAAATTCGCTTGTCGGAGCGGCGTTTTTATCAGAAAATTACTGACATTTATGCGACCTCAATGGATTATGATAAATCTGCCGAAACCACAAAGCGTTTTTTCGCAAGGGTTCAAAATAAGCTGCATTGGGCTGTGCATCAGCATACGGCGGCGGAGCTGATTTACAAGCGTGCGGATAGCACTAAGAAGCACATGGGGCTTAGCACATGGGAAAAAGCCCCTGAGGGAAAAATCGTAAAGAGTGATGTTTCTGTCGCTAAGAATTATTTAACGGAGCAAGAAATGCACGAGCTAGAATTGATTGTTTCGGGATATTTAGACTTGGCAGAGGGCATGGCAAGGCGTAAAATACCTATGGCAATGTCCGACTGGGCGGAGCAACTGGACATGGTACTGAAAGCGAGCAAGTACGAAATTTTAGACAATTTGGGAACAATCACTGCCGAAATCGCAAAAGCACACGCCGAGAATGAATTTGAGAAGTATAGGGTAATACAGGATAGGCTTTTTATGAGTGATTATGATGAGTTTTTGAAGTTACAAGTGTGAAGAATACGCGAAGCGGATTTTTTGTACCAACCGATAGTGCCGATGCTATAGACGGCATGAATTAAGGAGTGAGGATTTAATGAGTTTATCGGAATATAACCATTTGACAGAAATACAAGGGTGTACGCTTCTTAATATTGTGAGTAATAAGAATGTCAGGTTGGATGCTGACTTCAAAATTGACTTGAAAACCAGCAGCTTTGACGTTAGTATTGAAAATCTCGATGATACATCTCGACTTTGCTTTGCACGCTACTTTTGGTTAGGGGACGCACGCAAATCCGAGTACATTTATTGCATAGATAACAACAATATTCCGTTTACGCTTTTTGATTGTCGTGTACATTTATCTTTATCCTTGAACAAAATAAGCATTTGGTGGAGCAATATAATCATAGGAGTGCATATTCTCGATAAAGATACTTGTATGGTTGATAAACTTTCATGTGTAATCGACAACTCCGTATGGACATACAGAGCTGGTGCAGGTGTACGCGAATATAAAATTATGTCAGACACAATCACCGTTAAGACCTCCCTCAGGGATATTTTTGAAATAACGTCTGCAGCCCCTCTCTCTTTTAGTGAAATGAAAAAGCATTTTAACAGCCTTCTCGAAATGTATTCTTTGTGGATAGGACACATTCCCCAAATAAAGGAAATGAGAGTTTTTTGCGGTGAAGATACTGAATTTATATACGCTACGCATCACGATATTCTGTTTTCGTCACATTCTAAGCGTGGATATCCGAAATACTTGGAGTTGTCTAATTCTAACGACTTTTCTAGTGCATATGACAAATGGTATGCTATGCAAAATAAAAATCCGTACGTGTTCAATATGTTTAGGTTGGCGTTGGATGGACGTGATATGTTTGAAGAATTGAGAGTAAATATACTTATTCAATGCTTGGAGGGGTATATTGGCACGCACTACAAGAAAAAGGTAAAATCCAAAGGAAAAGTGACACTTGAAAGAAAAATATTCTCTGCTATTAACCTTAATTGTTACACACAAAAGATTTTTGCCCGTGAAAATGACGTGAAGTTATCAAAAAATCAAACATACCTAAAAAAATTTGTCCAAAAAGCTGTAAGACACAGAAATTTCATATCCCATTTATTTATGACAGAAGATTATTTTAACCATGAAGAAAATGGCTTGGCATTTAAGAAGATTGAGTTCTTGTTAAGACTATGTTTCTTGCATGATATAGGCTTAGCTATAATCGAGGATACTTTAAATTCGAGAATAAGGGAAATCGAAAAACGATTTCCTATAGATATTCTTAATCCAAAACATAAAGGAGAATCCCCATGTCAGATGTAAAATTTTTTTCAGGTGAGAACATTCCGCTAGAAATGCACAAGGTACGCATGGTACAGCGCGTGTACCTGCTTCCTATCGAGGAACGCGCCAAGCGCATGGCGGAAGCAGGGTACAACACATTCTTGCTACGCAACAAGGACATATTCCTCGACATGCTAACGGACAGCGGCGTGAACGCAATGAGCGAGAACCAGTACGCGGCTATGCTACAGGCGGACGACAGCTACGCAGGCAGTGAAACCTTTTATCGGCTCGAAAGCGTTTTGCAGGACATGTTTAATATGGAATATTTCCTGCCTGCACACCAAGGGCGCGCGTGCGAGCATATACTTTCGCGCTTGCTGGTTACGCCCGGCTCGACCGCGATTATGAACTACCACTTTACTACGACAAAGGCGCATATTTGTACGCTTGGCGGACAAATAGAGGAAATTATTATTGACGAGGGCTTGGAAATAAACAGCGAGCTTGCGTTCAAGGGAAATTTGGATATAAACAAGCTAAACGAAGCAATCGCGCGGCTTGGCAGGGAAAATATTTGCTTTGTGCGAATAGAAGCAGGGACAAACCTAGTAGGCGGCCAGCCTGTTTCTATGCAGAACATGCGCGAGGTTTCCAAAATTTGCCGCGCGGAGGGGCTTACCCTAGTGTACGATGCCAGCCTGCTTTCCGACAATTTATATTTCATTAAAAAGCGTGACGGCGAATTTAAGGACAAGGAAATTATTGACATTACGCGCGAAATAGGCTCGCTTATGGATATAATTTACTTTTCGGCGCGTAAGCTAGGCGCGGCACGAGGCGGCGGAATTTTAACGAGCAACAAGGAAATGTTTTTGCAAATGCGCGAAATGGTGCCGCTGTACGAGGGCTTTTTGACCTACGGCGGTATGTCCGTGCGAGAAATGGAAGCCATGGCAATAGGCTTGCAGGAATCGCTGGATATAGATATTATTAGCCAAACGCCTATTTTTGTGGAGGTGCTGTGCCGCGAGCTTTTGACAAAGGGCGTGCCAGTGGTTACGCCGCCTGGCGGCTTGGGCTGTCACATAGATGCGCGCGCATTTTGTAGTCATTTGTCGCAGGAGCAATACCCTGCGGGCGCGTTGGCGGCGGCGTTTTTCTTGGCGAGCGGCGTACGCGGCATGGAACGCGGTACGCTATCCGAGCAACGCAACCCAGACGGCAGTGAAACACTGGCGCATATGGAGCTGTTGCGGCTTGCGTTCCCCAAGCGCGTGTTTACGCTTTCGCAGGTGCGATATGTAGCCGACCGCTTGGCATGGCTATATGAGAATCGAGAGCTAATCGGCGGCCTAATCTTTGAAGAAGAACCGCGCGTGCTTCGCTTTTTCTTCGGGCGCTTGAAAACTGACGGCAACTGGCCCGAGAAGCTGATTAAAAAATTCCGCGCGGATTTCGGCGAGAGCCTATAAGGAGCTACTATGGACAGAAAATATACGTTAATGGCAATGCTATTTACCACATGCTTTGTTGTCGCAAATATTTTGGCGTTTAAGCTCGTGGCTATTTTTGGTTTTGTATTCCCCGTGGCTGTTTTTGCGTTTTTACTTGCGTTTTGTATCACAGATGTGGTGACGGAGGTATGGGGGCCAAAGGCGGCGCAAACCCTTGTTTTTGGCGGCTTTGCGGCAAACGTGACGGCTGTTTTGCTGATACGGTTTGCCATTGCTCTGCCCCCTGCGGATTTTTGGACACATCAAGAGGCGTTCGGGCTTGTTATTGGCTCTGTGCCGCGTATTATTGTCGCAGGAATGGTAACATCTCTTGTTTCCAAGACCCTAAATATTTACGTATTTGAACAAATACGCAAAAAAACAGGCGAAAAGCATTTGTGGCTAAGGAACAACGGCTCGTCCTTTGTCGCACAGCTTGTAGATACCGCTATGTTTCAGCTTCTTGCGTTTTTTGGCGTGTACGAAATAGGCGAGCTTGCCACTATGATTCTCACCACATTTTGTATTAAAATGCTGTTGGATTTACTGAAAACGCCCTTGGTGTACCTGGGCGTTTGGTACTGCAAAATAGGCGCGACCCATGAAAGGGGAAATTAGCATGGACAATTTATCGCTTTTAGGCAAAAACAACGAATACCCCACACAATATTGCCCTGAAATACTTGAGGTGTTCCAAAACCGCCATATGGACATTGACTATATGGTAAAATTTAACTGCCCCGAGTTTACGAGCCTATGCCCGATTACAAACCAGCCAGACTACGCCGCGATTTATATAAATTACATTCCCAGCGAGCTAATGGTGGAGAGTAAATCGCTGAAAATGTATCTATTCGGCTTCCGCAACCACGGCGATTTTCACGAAAATTGCGTAAACACAATTTTGAAAGACCTGCGCGAGCTAATGAAGCCAAAATTTATTGAGGTGCAGGGCAAGTTTACGCCGCGCGGCGGAATAAGCATTGACCCGTATACCTGTTGGGGTATTCCAGATACGCGGTATGCGGAGCTTGCGGATTTTCGGTTGAAGAACCATGATTTGTTTTTTGAGAATGTGAATAATAGATAGGTGTAAGGCGTGGGGTGCGGATTTATTCGTTATGCAAAAAGAAATGGAACGCGGATTTTCGCGGATTTGGCGGATTTTCGCGGATTCTTTCCATGTAAATTGACGGCAGTGGGATAGAAATTTTATCCATGTAATTAAAGGTAGCGGAACACGGATTTGACGGATTTCCGCGGATTTGGCGGATTGGCTCGTGGGAAAATACACGGTAACGGTTTTTGTAGGGGACGGATTTATCCGTCCCGAGATTACCTCGCTCTGCGTTGGTCGGCGTGCGGTGTTGTCTAAGAAAACCACTTAGACAACACCTTACTGCCTGCTTGGTGGACGTTACCTTTCCCGAATTATAGAACGTGCGTACCTCGGGACGGATAAATCCGTCCCCTACAAAAAACCTGCAAATATCCCATAGCAAACGCAATATTTTAATCCGCGTTTCGTGTCTGCTGTGCCTCTCGCCCTCTGTGCCTCTGTGCCTCTGTGTGAAAAAATCTTTTAACTAAAGATGCGGAAGTTATACGCTTTACCTGCGTTCATTATTTGTCAAAAAGATTTTCACACAGAGGCACAGAGGGAGCGTGGCATAGCAGGCAATGAAACGCAAATTTAACGGATTTTAATAAACACGCCAGATAGAATCCGCGAAAATCCGTTAAATCCGCGAAAATCCGCGTTCCATGCCTTTAAAATCCGCCAAATCCGCAAAAATCCGCAAAAATCCGCGTTCCATAAAATAAACTTGAAATAAGGAGTTGTTTTTATGCCCGACATTGTTCAAATTGCATTTATGGTGATTGCCTTCTTGACAGGGCTGTGCTTTGGCTCGTTCGCGAACGTCATTATTTACCGCGTACCCAAGAAGCTGTCCATTATCGACCCGCCCTCGCATTGCCCTTATTGCAACAAAAGGCTAGGCGTTTTGGAGCTGTTTCCAATTTTTAGCTGGCTGTTTTTGTTCGGCAAATGCCGTTCGTGCAAAAAGAAGATAAGCCCTCGTTACCTTTTTGTGGAATTGGTCTGCGGCCTGCTTTTTGTGTCGGCGGTGCATTTTTCTGCCACTTATACGGCTTTTCCTGTTGCGTTTCTTATGTTTATACTGCTAGCGATTACATTTATCGACATAGACATACAGGAAATACCAGACGGGCTTGTGTTTGCGGGCGCGGTAGCAGGTGTCGTTTGGGTAGCGGGCGGTCATTTTTTCCCCGAGCTTTTTCCGCTTGCCCAAACCTGGCAAAACGCGCTGCTCGGCGTTGTGGCAGGCGGTCTGCCGCTCTTGGTATTCGACAGGCTTTCCCTGCTTATACTAAAAAAAGACGGCTTCGGCTACGGCGACGTGAAGCTAATGGCGATGGTCGGCTTGTTTATCGGCTGGGAGCTAATGCTGTTGGCGTACTTTTTCGCGTTCCTTTCCGGCGCGGCGTTTGCGGTGTATTTAATCGCCTCGGGCAAGTCAAAACGCGGCTCGTACATGGCTTTTGGGCCGTTTTTGTGCGTGGGTACGCTTGCGGCGTTTTGGTTTGGTGAGGCTGTGTTGGGGTGGTATTTGGGGGTTTTGTTTGGGGGGTAGGCGATTATGCTAGAAAATACACAGGATACGGATTCCCAAAAACAGGCAGAGGACACAAAAACAAAACGCACACTTGGCTTTGTTGATGTACCGCTATTGCCCGAAAGTTTTTTTGAGCCATTGCCGAATGAGGAATTAGAGCTATGGGGAGTATAGATACCCCCACGACAAACGCACGAATGGCAGAAGTGTGTAGTTTCTTCGATTTTAAAGGCGATTAAACGCGGATTTAGCGGATTCACGCAGATTTACGCGGATTTTATCGGACGGAGCGGGTTTTCGTGGATTTTACTACGAGCCAATCCGCTGAATCCGTGGAAATCCGTTAAATCCGTGTGAAGCCCTTGAATCCCTTAAATTGGCGTTCTATTGCCTTTAAATCCGTGCTTAATTTACAGATTTTGGCTTCGTGCGTTTGTCGTGGAGCTGTAGGTTATTTGCGGTTGTCTACAAATACCCCCGAGTAAACGGAATTTTCAACGGCTTTTGTGCCATATACGCCCCGACGACCGCTCGCACTTCCTCGTCGCTTTCCGTAGTAAAAATAAACCGCCCATGGGTTATTCCTGTTTTCTCGATTTGGTTTAATTTGTCTGCGGCAAAAATAGGCACAGAGTTGTATACTATGCCGTTGTTTACGTAGAATTTCGCGCCCTTTCGGTCGGTTATTATGCCGCTGAATAGGCTGTTCGTGTGCCGCGGCGGCTTAATTGCTTTAAGCGGATTGCCTAGGTACATCATGGGTATTTTTCCGTAAATTACCACTTCCGTGGGTATACATTTTTTTATGTCACGGATTTGTGCAAGGTTAAGCTCGGGGTGCAGGGTGGCGCGGCTTACGCCTAGCTCCTTTAGTGCCAAAAGCGCGGCAGAATTGAAGCAATGCACAGAAAAGTCTGTAACACAGCCCGCCGCAATTTCGCTGTAAGAACGAGCGTAGTTTTGTGGGGTTTCTATGTCCATATTTTGGCAGGTTATTTTTTGCTTGTGGGTTAGGCATGTCGCGACAAATTTAATTGACATGGTTATTTCCTTTCGTGTTTCTTATACGGATTTTTCAGTACGTCCATATACATCTCGTCACGCTCGCCAGTATAATACCCGTCCGTATATCCGCCGCGGTTAAAAATATTAAACAGCTTCGCCCTTTGTTTTTCGCTTAGTTGCTTGCCGTCCAACACGGCACGGTACGCGCCGACAACTGTGCGGACGTAGTCCTCGCCCTTCATGCGGCCTTCGATTTTTAGGGAAGCGACCATTTGCGAAAGCTCGGCAACGTGGTCAATTAGGCATAAGTCCTTTAGGCTAAGAAGAACGCCCTTTTTTTGCGCAGCCGCCGCCGCATAAGGCAAGCGGCACGGCTGGGCGCATTTGCCGCGGTTCGCGCTGCGACCGCCTATAAAGCTACTCATAAGACATTGCCCCGAATACGAGGAACACAACGCGCCATGCACAAAGACTTCCAACTCGGCTTGACAGCTTCGGGCTATCTCTTTTATTTGTTCTCGTGAAAGCTCACGCGCAAGCACAACTCGGCTAAACCCCATGCGGTGTAATGCGTTTACATCGTCTAGCGTTTTTGCGGTGGTTTGTGTGCTTGCGTGCAAGGCAATGTTGCCGTAGCGTTTTTTCATAGCGGCGGCTAGTCCTATATCCTGCAAAATAAACGCCGCCGCGCCTGCTTCGTAGGCGTGTTCTACTATGTACATAGCCTCCGACATTTCGCGGTCGGTGACTAAGGTGTTAATCGCCACATACGCCCTCACGCCGTGGCTGTTTGCAAAGCTGATGGCTTCCGCCAAGCCTTGTTTTTGCTCTTGCCCTTGTTCTTGTTTCTGCCCTTGCTCCTGTTTCCGCACATCAAAATTCTCCGCAAAGGCTCTTGCGGAAAATTTTGATGCACCAAGATAAATAGCGTCCGCCCCCGATTGCACAGCCGCCTTTAATGTCTTAAAATTGCCGCACGGAGCTAAAAGCTCCGCCTTTGATGTCTTAGAATCACACACGAAAAAGCTCCGCCCTCACATCAACGTGTAATTAGGCGATTCTCTAGTTATTTGTATATCGTGCGGGTGGCTTTCGTTTAGACCTGCCTGTGTAACCTGCACAAAGCGAGCCTTTTCGTGCAGCTCCGCTAGGTTGGCACAGCCTGCATAGCTCATGCCTACGGCAAGACCGCCTAGAAGCTGCTGCAAAACGTCCGAGAGATTGCCCTTGTAGGTAATCCGCCCCTCTACGCCGCGCGAGATTATTATACTGGTAGAGGCCGAGCTTTCGCCCTCGTTCTCCAAAAGGCTAAATTCGGGTTCTTCGTAAATAGAGGACTCCGCGCCGCGATATACCTTATATTTCCTGCCGTGGAACAGCTCCGTAACGCCTGGGCTTTCTTCACAGCCAGCGAAAAGATTTCCCATCATGCACGCGCTCGCGCCTGCCGCAAGCGCCTTGGCTATATCGCCGCTAAAGCGGATACCGCCGTCTGCGATAATTGGTATTCCCTTCGTGGCGGCGGCCTCGGCGCATTGCAAAATCGCGCTTATTTGGGGTACGCCTATGCCTGCAATCATTCGCTTGGTAGAAACAGAGGACGAGCCGATTCCCACCTTGACAATGTCCGCGCCCGCCTCAATCAGCTTGAGCGTGGCATCGGGCGTAGTCACATTGCCGACAATGAGCGCGATTTCGGGAAAATCGTTTTTGATTTCGCGTATGGCGGAAAGCACGTCCTTGGCGTGGCCGTGAAAGACCTCCAGCGCGAGTACGTCTACCTTACGCTTGGCTAACGCGTGGACGCGCTCCATAAAGTCGTCCTTGATTCCCACCGCCGCGCCCACGAGCAAGCGCCCCTGGCTGTCCTTTGCGGAATTTGGATATTTTATAGATTTTTTCAAATCCTTAATGGTTATTAGCCCTTTTAGGTTGCCGTTTTCGTCCACTATGGGTAGCTTTTCTACCTTGTGCTTTGTCAAAATTTGCTTGGCTTCTTCGAGCGTTGTACCCACGGGAGCAGTGATTAAATTGTCGCGGGTCATCACTTCGTAGATTTTTTTGCCGTAATCTGTTTCAAAGCGCAGGTCGCGGTTGGTTATTATTCCCACTAGCTTGTCGTGCTCTATGATTGGCACGCCGGAAATACGGTATTTCCCCATTAGCTTATCGGCTTCGTAAACATAGTGATTGGGCGACAAAGAAAACGGGTCGCTAATAACGCCGTGTTCGCTACGTTTTACGCGGTCTACCTCGCTTGCCTGCGCGTTGATTGGCATATGCCTATGAATAATTCCAAGTCCGCCGCAACGCGCCATAGCTATAGCCATTTTACTTTCCGTAACCGTGTCCATTCCAGACGAAAGGAACGGAATTTTCAAGACAATATCCTTGGCGAGCTTGACAGTAGTGTCTACAATCGCAGGCGATACGTCAGAAAACTCCGGCACGATTAAAACATCATCGAATGTAAGACCGTTTCCGATTATTTTTCCCATACGCAACTCCACTAATTAGTAATAGTCTGCTCGGTATCCTTATCAAACACATGAATACGCTGTGTATCTAGCGCGAGAGTAATCGTGTCGCCTGCCTTGGCGGTACTGCGTGGGTTTACACTAGCGGTCATGCGTTGCCCTGCACAAATTAGATACAGGTTTATTTCCGCGCCGAGAAGCTCAGTTACTTCTACGTCCGCCTTAATAAGCGAATCGCTGGACATGCTTATAAAGTTTTCCTCGTCCTTAATATCCTCGGGGCGTATACCCATCATCACGGTTTTTCCGTGATAATTGCCCTCGGAAACCGCGCGTGCTTTCGCCTCGGGCAGCTTTATTGGGTGGTCGCCGAATAGGAGATATACGTCGTTTCCGCGTTGGTCAACGGTTACTTCCACTATATTCATTTGCGGCGAGCCGATAAAGCCTGCCACAAATATATTTTTGGGCTTATTGTAAAGGTTTACAGGCGAATCTACCTGCTGTGCGATGCCGTCCTTCATTACAACAATGCGCGTGCCTAGTGTCATAGCTTCGGTTTGGTCGTGGGTTACGTAAACAAAGGTTGTTTGCAGTCTTTGGTGCAGCTTGGTGATTTCGATACGCATTTGTACGCGTAGCTTCGCATCAAGGTTTGAGAGCGGTTCGTCCATGAGGAAAACCTTAGGCTCGCGTACAATCGCGCGTCCCATAGCCACGCGCTGGCGTTGTCCGCCCGATAATGCCTTGGGCTTGCGGTCGAGAAGATGTTCAATATCGAGAATACGAGCGGCCTCGTGAACTCTTTTGTCGATTTCTGCCTTAGGGGTTTTGCGGAGCTTTAAGCCAAACGCCATATTGTCGCGTACGCTCATGTGAGGGTACAGCGCGTAGTTTTGGAAAACCATGGCAATATCGCGGTCCTTGGGCGCGACATCATTCATAAGCCTATCGCCTATGTATAGCTCGCCCTCGGTAATTTCTTCCAGTCCTGCAATCATGCGTAGCGTGGTGGTTTTTCCGCAGCCCGAGGGCCCTACGAAAATAATAAATTCCTTGTCTGCGATTTTCATATTAAAGTCTTTAACCGCAACAAACCCGTTGGGATATTTTTTTACAATGTTTTTTAGCTCTAAGCCTGCCATATTTACCTCCAGAGATAGTTTTATTATGATACGTCTGTTATAATATAATAAAAATAGCAAAAAAGCATTAGCGGTTTTGTCAAAAAAGCGGCGGTCTTTTTGTGAGATGTCATAAAGGAGTGTTAAATATGTATGAAGCCATTGTTTTTCTAACCACAGGATTTGAGGAAATAGAAGCGGTTTCCACAATTGATATTTTACGGCGGGGCGGTGTGAATGTCGCGAGCGTTTCGCTTACTGGCGAAAGGCAGGTTACTGGGTCGCGGCAAATTACTGTGACGGCGGATTTGCTTTTTGACGAGGTAGACTTTGGAAACGAGATGTTGATTTTGCCAGGCGGGCCTGGTACTGGGAATTACAAGGAGCATAACGAGCTTTTGGAGTTGCTTAAAAAGCATAATGCGAACGGCGGCAAAATCGCCGCTATTTGTGCCGCGCCTACGGTGCTTGGCATGTTGGGGCTTTTGGCGGACAAGACAGCCGTGTGCTACCCCACACTGGAGGCGGAGCTACGCTCCGCAAGGGTCGGCGGAAGCGCGACAGTTACGGACGGCAATATAACTACATCTAAGTGTCCCGCTTCGTCGTTTGGGTTCGCTCTGGAGATTTTGCGTATATTAAAGGGCGCGGAAGAAGCCGCTAGGGTGGGGCAGGGAATGGGGGTTTAGGTTTTCGTTTCCTAAGGCGTAAAAAACAACACAAGCCCCACAAACACAAGCCCCATTACGCTAAGGGCTTTTTGCCATAGGCCGTATTTTTCCAATGTAATGCCCGAAATCATAAGCACGCCAATCACCACAAACGCAACAACGCTAGGCCATACAGACAGCTCAAAAGTAACCACGCCCCAAATAGACATGGTGACAATCATCATAGAGCCAGGCACTGGCAAGCCTGTAAAATGGGCGTGGTTTTCGATAATATTATAGTAGGCAAGCCGCCACAAGGCGCACAGGCAATAAAAAATAAGCGCAAGCACGATAAAAATATTGTCAAAAAATGCGTCGCCTACTAGCAAATCAAAGACCATCCAAATAGGCACAATTCCGCATGTAAAAAAGTCAACCAAGGTGTCTACGTATTGCCCAAAGATGGTTTGTTGGTTTAGCTTGGTTGCGACAAAGCCGTCTATGCCGTCCATAGTGCTTGCTAGGGCGAGGAAAATAATCGCCTCGCGTAATCTAGCTTGTGTAAGAAAATAGCAAGCAATAATACCAAACACAAAGCCCAAGGACGTAATCGTGTTGGGGATATTTATATGCTGTAAAGCGGGAAACGCCCGCACGAATTTTTTTCTCATTTATAGCTCCTTATGATTTCGCCTTCGCCTTCCCTAGAACAGTTGCAATAGGTACTTTTGTTTCGATACTATCTGTAGTACGCGTAAGCAAATCGACATCGGGCGCAAGCATGTTTTTCTTAAAGAACACAAGCACAAGCGAGCCGCCAGGCTTGAAATAGCTGGCTATTTCGCCGCGCTGTACATACTGCCCCTCTTGGAAGCAATGCACGATACTTCCCACAAATGTCGCGCCTACCTCCACTATGACCGCATCGCCGAAATTTTCCGTGGAAAACTTGATTAGGGCGCGTTTGTTGCGGCAATATAGCCGCACGACACGGTTAAGCGCGAGCGGGCTAACCGAATATAGGTCGCCCTTTATTTTCCGCGAGGCGGTGACAACGCCCGCATCAAAAAAGTGCATTCTGTGATAATTGGACGGCGTAAGCCTTATGCTCACCATTGTACCACCAGAATATTCCTGTGCAAGCGCGGTGTCCGCGAACAATTCCTCCAACGAAAATTTCGCGCCCTTGGCGGTGATAATCTGCGTGGGGTGAATGTCCGAAACAACGCTCACCAGCCCCTCGCAGGGCGAGCCAAGCAACGCCGCCTGTGACGGAAACGTAACGCCCTCTTTTTCCCGCGCGAAAAACTGCGAAAAGTTCTTGTACTGGCCGTCACAGCCAGTCATATCAATATCATATTTTGCTATGAACCGTTGTATTCCTCTGGCGGAAAGCGGCGTTTTGCAATACAGCCCATAGAGCCTGCTTACTGCCTTGCGTTTGACCAGCCACAGCAAGGACGCGCCGCCCACGGGGTTTTCGTAAATAAGCCGCATTAGCCGCTCGGGGCAAATTTGCTCCATTTCGAGCTTGCCATTGTTATAAATCCAAATTTGCTGGCGGGCTTTTTTTGTTTTGCGGTTGGGTAGCTTGGGCAGCCTAGGAAGTTTTGTTCGTACTCGTATGCGTTTCATATTTCCCCCTGTTTTTGAGAATTTATGTACGTGTCCGGCGCGAATCGAACGCGCGACCTTTCGCTCCGGAGGCGAACGCTCTATCCCCTGAGCTACGGACACATTCAGCTGTGTTCGGCTATGAACACAGCTTCTCAAACCGCCGACTGTCAATACCAGTCGGCGGTCTTATCATTATTGCAACTGGAGCATTTGTTACATCTCCAAAACAACCTCATTATCCCCCTGCAACGCATCAGCAGGAATATACCCGCCGTCCATTTCCTTGCCGTTTAGCGTAAGTTTTACACAGCCTGCTTGTTTTCCGTTTGGATTTTTGACGGTGATGTTTAAGTTTTTGCCGCGGAAAACCTTTTGCATGGTAAACCCTGTCCATTCGGCAGGAATCGACGGCGAAATTTTTATGCCGTTTAGGTCTGGACGAAGCCCCAAAATACCCTCGACACAGCCTACCATTACAGTGCTTGCCGTGCCTGTAAGCCAGTGAACATGGGAACGCCCCTCGAAAGGACTGCCTGTGCTTTCTGTGAATTGCGAATATGCGTATGGTTCCATTAGGCGAATGTCGGTTATGTCGTTTTGTGCGGAGGGGCAGGATTCGAGATAGTATTCAAACGCGCGGTCGCCGCGACCGAGCAATGCTTCCGCCAAGACTAGCCAGCCCTGTGTTTGTAGGAAAATCGCGCCGTTTTCCTTTGTCGCGGGCGGGAACAATAACGCCAGCGCGCCGTCAAAGGCGTGTTTTTCGTAGGACGGTGTCATAAGGCGCGCGCCGTATTTTGTGTTAAGCTCCTTGTAAACAAGGTCGAGAATGGCTTTTCCGCGTTCCTCGTCCGCAAAGCCCGAAAGCACCGCCCATGTTTGCGGATTAAGCCACAAATTGGCTTCGGGGTCTTTTCTCGCGCCGATAATGCTTCCGTTTTCCGCTATTCCGCGAACAAAACGGTCGGTATCCCAGCATTTTTCTTCTATAATTTTGCCGTAGCGTTCCTTTAATTCGCCCATCTCTGCGAGCGTTTCCTTGTCGTTCCTTTGTTCCGCAAAGCGCAGCATAATTTCAAACGCATAGTAGAACTGCAACGCCACAAACACCGAAACGCCGTTAGCGCCCATACGCAAGCAATCGTTCCAGTCTGCGTGAAGCCCTGCTGGTAAATCGTGGATTGCCAAATGGTTTAGGGTAAAGTCGATTGCTTTTTTGAGGTGAATGTAAACGGTGGCTTCGCCGTGGTCTGCATAGGGTACAACCTCGTCAAGCAATGCAAGATTGCCTGTTTCCGAAATATATTTCCAAATAGTGGGATAAATCCACAGCATGTCGTCCGCGCGGTACGATGGGTGGCCTGTAGCCGTGCCGTAGCTTGCGTCCTCGGGTTTGTCCTCATGCCCAGGGTTGTGGGTAAATTTGACAAGCGGTAAGCCTCCGCCGTGGTGAACCTGCGCCGAAAGCATGAATTTGATTTTGTCGAGAGCCGCGTCTGGGTCGAGGTGAATAATGCCCTGTATGTCTTGCACGGTGTCGCGGTAGCCGTAGCCGTTGCGAAGCCCGCAGTAGGACAGACTCGCCGCGCGCGACCAGATAAACGTGATAAAGCACTGATACGAATGCCAAGAATTAAGCATGTTATTGAAATGCTCGTTCGGCGTTTGCACCTTGAGGTTGTCTATTTTGCCGTGCCAGTATTTTTTAAGTACGGAAATTTCCGCATCTACGGTGGCGTTATTTTCGTAACGCGCAAGCACGTCACGCGCTTCCTGCTCTACCTTTTGCCCGAGAATAAACGAGAACGACTTGGTTTCGCCAGCCGCGAGCTTTAGTACAGTTTGTAACGCGCCGCAGGAGTTCAAATTGTAGTTTAATGTGCCGCATAGCTTGCCGTTTTCGATTCCCTGCGGATTGCTGTAATCGCGGTATTTGCCCAAAAACGCCGCCTTGTCGCCGCAATGGCTCGCCACGCGCGCGCCTGCAAGCCCAAAGAAACGCGTAACGGGGCTGTAGCCGTTAAACGTAGCAAAATTCTCATTAAGCGTTTGCAGTATGAGCGGGTCTTTGAAATGCGTACGCGTTATAAACTGCGAATATTGCAGGTTTACTTGGTCTTGCTCGTATTCGCCGCTGCATGTAAACTCAGCATAGCCGTACGCGGAAATTTCGCGCGGCTTGCTGTCGTTGTTGGTAACGGTTACGTTCCAAACCTCGTATTCCACGCCTTGGGGAACGTAATATTTTACCTTGGAGGCTATGCTTTTGTACTCTGCTTTCATTTCTGTGTAGCCCATGCCGTGACGGCACTCGGACTTGTACTGGTCTAACGGCTTGCCTACTGGCTGCCATGATGCCGACCAATAATCGCCGTCCTTTTCGTCGCGCAAGTAGACGTAACGCCCAGGTTTGTCAGATTCGTTAAAGCGGTAACGAAGCACGCGCCCCGCCGCTCCGCTTTTCACAAAGCTGTAACCACCTGCGTTGTTTGTGATAATCGCGCCGTATGCCGGCGAGCCGAGGTAGTTTGCCCAAGGGGCGGGCGTGTTGGGTTTTGTGATTACGTACTCTCTGTTTTGAGAATCAAAATGCCCATACTGCATAACTGAAGCCTCCATTTCGGATTTTTATTTTTGGTGCTTGTAATTTGATGTAGTTTTACAATTAGAGTGAGTATAGCATAGTCGTGTCAAGTTGGGAATAGCGATTTTGGAACTGGTGCAAATAATTTTTTACAAGCATGGAACGCGGATTTTAAAGGCATGGAACGCGGATTTTCGCGGATTTGGCGGATTTTCGCGGATTTTTTCCGTGTGAATTGACGGCAGTGGAATACAGATTTTATCCATGTAGGTTAAAGGTAATAGGACACGGATTTAACGGATTTACGCGGATTTCGCGGATTGGCTCGTGGGAAAATATATCGCCGTTTAATAATTTGCGTGGATAAAATCCGCGTAAATCTGCGTAAATCCGTTAAAATCCGCGTTTAATTGCCTTTAAAAACCTACGTAATCCGCATATCGTTAGTTTTGAATAAAAGCAAGAAAAAATCCGCGAAAATCCGTTAAATCCGCGAAAATCCGCGTTCCATTTCTTTTTAACCCCTACACACCCGCATGATAATCCTGCAAGCTCCTCACCTTAGCCACCTGCTTGCTCCGTTCCCTATTCGCCTTAATGGCACAATATGCCATTTCTGGTGTGGTATACATCGGTATAGACTTACGAATGGCGGCGCGGCGTATGCTCGGCCCCATGCCGTGTACAGAGCCGCCTGGCGTGGTGACAACCATGTTAATTGTGCCGTCCATCACTAAATCGGCTATGGGCTGGTTGGTTTCCATGTCCAACAGCTCACGCAAGGGGCGCGACGGTATTCTTGCCGCCTGTAGCTCGGCGTGCGTATTTTCTGTGGCTACTAGACCAAAGCCTAGGCTCTGCAAGTCGCGCGCGATTTTCGGCAGCTCGGGCATATACGCTTCCGAGAAAGAAATAAGAACCGTGCCGACCTTGGGAATGGGGCATTTTGCGGCTTCCTGCGCTAGGGCAAACGCCGCCTCGAACGTACTCGCCATGCCTAAGACCTCGCCTGTGGAACGCATTTCCGGCCCGAGAACAGGGTCAACCTCGTGGAACATATTAAACGGAAACACGGACTCCTTTACGCCGAAAAAATTCACCTTAGTCGGCTTTAACGCGCTTAAATCTAAGCCGCCCTCGCCTGTAGCCGCTTGTAGCATTACGCGCGTGGCGAGCTTTGCCATTTGTATGTTGCAAACCTTGGAAATAAGCGGCACAGTGCGTGAAGCGCGAGGGTTTGCTTCTATTATATACACCTTGCCGTGTTCTATGGCGTACTGAATGTTCATTAAGCCCACTACGCCTAGCTCCTGCGCTATTTTTTGCGTATATTCGTAAATAGTGGCACACGCCTCATGTGAAATGGAATTATGCGGAATAGTACACGCGCTGTCGCCCGAATGAACGCCAGTACACTCTATGTGTTCGATTATTTCGGGTACAAAAACATTTACGCCGTCACTTATTGCGTCCGCTTCACATTCCAAGGCACGTTCGAGAAAACGGTCTATGAGAATAGGTGCCATTTCCTCGTCCGCGGTGGCGATTGCGTTCTCCATGTATGCCTTTAATTCGTCCAGCCTATAAACAATCGCCATGCCCTGTCCGCCCAGTACGTACGAGGGGCGTACAATCAGCGGAAAGCCTATTTTGCTGGCTATATCCACTGCTTCCTGCACGGTTTTTGCCATTCCGCTCTCTGGCATGGGTATGTTTAATTTTTCCATCATAGCGCGGAACAAGTCGCGGTCCTCGGCGGTGGCTATTATTTCGGGCGAAGTGCCTAAAATGGGAACGCCGAGGGATTTTAGCTGTTGCGCGATATTTAGCGGCGTTTGGCCGCCGAACTGTACGACCACGCCCATGGGCTTCTCGTATTTTACAATCGCGAGTACATCTTCTACGGTAAGCGGTTCAAAATATAGTCTATTTGCTGTATCATAATCGGTACTAACTGTTTCGGGGTTGCAGTTTACCATTACCGTTTCGTAGCCTATATCACGCAATGCGTATGTGGCGTGTACACAGCAATAGTCAAACTCTATGCCCTGTCCAATTCTGTTTGGGCCGCCGCCGAGTATCATTACTTTCTTATTGTTGATACTTGCAGGGTGGGGTAGGGGCTTGTCCGCCAAATAGGTGGAAAAGTAGTAGAACTCGTCCTCCGCGCCAGAAACCTGTATAGCTTCCCAGCCCTTGTTAATAAGCGCGGCTCTCTGTGCGGCGAGTTCTGCTTCGGGGATATACAAGAGCCACGCAATATATTTGTCGGAAAAGCCGTCTTTTTTGGCTTGTACAAGCAAATCATCGGGCAAAAATTTACCCGCTGGCGGTGTCTTGGGCTGTTCCACTGGCTTGCCGTTAGGCAGGGGCTTTGTGCGGTATTTGAGAATTTCTTCCTCTAGCTCTACAAGCTCTTTCATGGGGTTCAAAAAGAACGGCTTAATAGCGGTAAGCGCGAAAAGCTCGTCCACTGTCGCGCCCTTGCGTAACGCTTCGTAAATCATAAAAAATCTTTCGTCCGTAGGGAATTGCAATTTTTCCAAAAGCTGTTCCTTAGTGAGCGAATAGTAATTTTTGGCGAAGCCAAGCCCAGAACGCCCTGTTTCCAAGGAGCGTACTGCCTTTTGTATGGCTTCCTTGTAGTTTTTGCCGATACTCATTACCTCGCCCACGGCTTTCATTTGTGTACCTAAAATGTCCTTAGCCCCTGGGAATTTTTCAAACGCCCAGCGCGGAAATTTTACCACAACGTAATCACCGAAAAACTCGTACTTGTCCAAAGTGCCGCCGCGCCAGTAGGGCAAGTCCTGTAGGTTTAGCCCTGCCGCAAGAAGCGCGGAAACACGCGCAATCGGGAAGCCTGTCGCCTTGGAAGCCAGCGCGGACGAGCGAGAGGTACGCGGATTTATTTCTATTACGCAGATACGGCCGTCCTTGGGATTGTAGCAGAATTGGCAGTTACAGCCGCCGATTACGCCCACCTTGCTTACTATTCTAAACGCCGCGTCCTTTAGCCGCGCCGTGACCTCGTCACTCACGTTAAGCATAGGCGCGCAGCAAATAGAATCGCCTGTATGCACACCCATTGGGTCAATATTTTCTATGAAGCAAATGGCGATACAATGCCCAGTAGCGTCCCTAACGACCTCTACCTCCAATTCTTCCCACCCGAGAACGCTTTCCTCGATTAAGACTTGGTTGATAATGCTTGCGTTTATGCCGCGTGAAGCGACCTCCCTAAGCTCCGCCTCCGTACGGCAAATTCCGCCGCCCGCGCCGCCCATGGTATACGCAGGACGTACAACGCAGGGATAGCCTAGCTGCTTGGCAATGCTTGCCGCCTCGTCAACGGAATACGCAGGCGAGGAGCGCGGCATTTCTATATTTAATTCCGTCATCATTTCCTTAAAGGCGATTCTGTCCTCGCCGCGTTCAATCGCGGCAAAGTTTACGCCTATTACCTCGACCTTGTACTGCGCAAAAACGCCTGCGCGTTCCAGCTCTATTGCGAGGTTTAACGCGGTCTGCCCTCCGCAGTTAGGCAACAGCGCGTCAGGGCGTTCCTTCGCAATAATTTCTGTGAGGCGTTTTACGTTAAGCGGCTCGATATAGGTAATATGCGCTATGTCGGGGTCGGTCATTATGGTGGCAGGGTTGGAATTTACCAGCACCACCGTGTAGCCTAGGCTCTTTAACGCTTGACAAGCCTGTGTACCAGAGTAGTCAAATTCGCAGGCCTGCCCGATTACAATAGGCCCCGAGCCGATAATTAGAACTTTTTTTATGTCTGTTCTGTGCGGCATTTATTTTTCCCCTCTCATTAACAACGCCATGACTGCCTTTTGTGCGTGCAGTCTGTTTTCCGCTTCGTCAAAAATGGAGCTTGCGTGCTGTTCAAAGACCTCGGCGGTTATTTCCTCCTCGCGGTGTGCGGGCAAGCAATGAAGCACTATAGAATTGGCGTTGGTTTGCTTCATAAGCTCGGCGTTTACTTGGAAGCCGTCAAAGTCCTTTATGCGTTTATTTGCTTCGTCCTCCATTCCCATGCTCGCCCACACGTCCGTGTAAACAGCGTCCGCCTTTTGCGCCGCTTGGGTAGGACAATTTACAAGCTCAAATGTATCATACTTTTTCGCAAATTCCAAAATATCCTTGTGCGGCTCGTAGCCCTTAGGCGTGGCTACGCTTATTTTCATGCCGCAAATCAGCGA
Source organism: Defluviitaleaceae bacterium (assembly GCA_009777845.1). Taxonomy (GTDB): domain Bacteria; phylum Bacillota; class Clostridia; order Lachnospirales; family WQUN01; genus WQVC01. The sequence continues at coordinate 4,690 of WRLD01000002.1, read as the reverse complement.
GCCTACAATCAGCGAGTTGCACACATTGTTTCCGTCGCCGATATACGCGACCTTTAAGCCCTCTAGCGTGCCGTGATATTCGCGTATTGTCATAAGGTCAGCCAAAATTTGGCATGGGTGTTCAAAGTCGGTAAGCCCGTTTATGACGGGAATGTCCGCCCATTTGGCAAAATCTTCCACTATGCTCTGCCCGAAGGTACGCATCATTATGCCGTCCGCATAGCGAGCGAGAACCCGCGCCGTGTCTTGTATCGGCTCGCCGCGCCCTATTTGCAAATCTGCACTGGAAAGAAACAGCGCGTAGCCCCCAAGCTGGTACATGCCTGTTTCAAACGAAACGCGCGTACGCGTGGACGCTTTCTCAAAAATCATGGCAAGCGTCTTGCCCTCTAGCTCGCGGTGGGCTATGCCGTGCCGCAGGTTATACTTCATTTGGTCGGCAAGGCTTAGGATTTCTAGGATTTCCTCCTTGGTGAGGTCGAGGAGCTTTAATAGGTTTTTTTTCATGGTGGTGTCCTTTCTTGGGGGCGACTTTATTCAATATACAATGACCCCGTATGATTTTTTTTAAGCGAAACAGACATATTGCCCATACCTGGCATTATTATGTCTACCTTGATTTCTCCGCTGGCATCTTTGTAAATTTTTGTTACCTCTGTGCCGTCGGGTAAGAGCGCTTTAACTACTGCTACTAATTTTGGGTCCATTTTGTTACCCCCATTTTTTTTTATAAATTTATGGAATGCGGATTTTCGTGGATTTGGCGGATTTTAAAGGCATGGAACGCGGATTTTCGCGGATTTGGCGGATTTACGCGGATTCTATCTGGCGTGTTTTTTTTAATCCATTAAATCTGCGTTTCGTTGCCTGCTGTGCCACGCTCCCTCTGCTTTGTGCCTCTGTGCGAACTCCTGTGTGAAAAAATCTTTTTGATAAATAAAAAACTTAGGTAAAGTGTAAAGCCTCGTCCTTTAGTTTAAAAGATTTTTTCACACAGAGGCACAGAGGCACAGAGGGAATGAGGCACAGCAGAAATACGGACGGCACGTTAATTTTTAATTAACGTCCGAAAAAATCCGCGAAAATCCGTTAAATCCGCGAAAATCCGCGTTCCATGCCTTAACGTATTTAAGGCTCGTTATTTTTGTAGTTTGTCTAGCGTCTTTTCCATTATCGCAAGCCCATCATCAATGTCCTTTTTCTCAATAACAAGCGGCGGCAAAAACCGCAGAACGTCTGCGCCCGCAGACAACGCAACAAGTCCGTTTTCCAAGAGCGCCGTCACCGCATGGGCGGGCGTTATGCCATGCAATTGTACACCAAGCATAAGCCCCTTTGCACGTATTTCTTTTACGCATGGCAAATTCATGGCTTGTATTTTTTCGCAAATGTACTCGCCCTTTTCCTTTATGGAGGGTAGGATTGGTTCGAGAATTTCCAGCACGGCAAGCGCGGCGGCGGCACAAACTAAATTCGCGCCGTAGGTTGTGCCATGGTCGCCCGCGCCGAGCGTGTTGCGTACCTTTTCGCCTAACAAAAATCCGCCGAATGGCAAGCCCCCTGCAATTCCCTTAGCAAAAGGCACTACATCTGGCATAATACCATAATTTTGGTATGCAAACCAGTGGCCGACACGTCCTATTCCTGTTTGCACCTCGTCCGCTATGAGCAGCCAGTCGTTTTTTTGGCAAAGCGCGGCGACATTTTTCACATACTCGCCGCATAGCGGAAGCACGCCGCCCTCGCCCTGTACAAGCTCGATAATAACCGCGCAAACCGTGCCTTTGTCATACGCTTCCATTGCGGCAAAATCATTGGCGGGAACGTACTCGAAGCCCTGCACGAATGGGTAAAAGTAGTCCTTGTGAAATTTCTCGGGCTGACCTGTAGCCGTGAGTGCCGCCATTGTACGCCCGTGGAACGAATTTTGCAGAGTGAGAATGGTGTGGCGGCCGCCGCCGTATTTGTCGTGGCTGTACTTCCGCGCCACCTTGATTGCGCCCTCCACGGATTCCGCGCCTGAATTGCTAAAGAAAACGCCCTTCATGCCAGAAATTTGGCACAGCTTCTCCGCCAAAACCGCGCCTGGCTCGGTGTAGTACAGGTTTGAAACATGCGTAAGCAACGCGGCCTGCTGATTGACGGCGTTAAGCCATTTTGGGTGAGAATGGCCGACCGAGCTTACCCCGATACCCGAGGCAAAGTCGATATATTCCTTGCCCTCAGGCGAATACAGCCGACAGCCGCCGCCCCTGTGAAAAGCGACAGGATAGCGGAGGTAGGTGGCGGAGATGTGCGTGTCGTAGATTGGTTTTAGTTCGGATAGGGTTTTGGTTTTCATTGAAATCAGTCCTTTAATTGGTTTTTTGTGGTGGGGTTTTGTGGGTATGTCTGCGAATAATAATAAAAGCAATCAACCCCCACTGAATAAGCGTAGGCACGACAAAAATCGGCTGTAGCCATTTCCGAAATCCTCGCATATAACGCTTATTTAAAAGCTGAATTACGTCCCGAAATTCCTCGGGAACGCTATTTTTGAGTGGCAACATCGAAAGCTCTACGCTAATATCTTCCCCTGTGCTACTAAAGAGCATAAAGCTGAAAAAGTCCTCGGGTCGTGAGAGTAAATTGAGCTGGACTACATCAATTTTATATGCTTTAAAATCAGAGCCTTGCTCGTCCTCGTACATAAAATCAGAGGAAGGCTCGTAGCTCCCATAAAATCGCGTGAGAAAATCCGCTTCCGATTTTAGCCCCTTAATCTCAACCTTTAGCGAAACATAAGCCTGCAAATGTCCAGAGTTGTAATTCGACACGTAGAGGGCTTCCCACTCTGCCAACTCAAATTGAAACGCTTTTTCAAATTCCCGAATATGCCGAGCGTTTTTAATTTGACGATTTTCAATAGGAAATGGCATTACTATTGAATCGAAGGCTGTTTGCAGTATAAACACGCCAAGCATAATAGCGAAGAAATAGGCGAGGTTGTCTAGTGCTTTACCTAGCTTTTTCATGGAAACATTTCCCAGCTTTGCGGCGATTCAAGAAAACAATCAAGGCTATTTCAACAATTGCAGGCACAGAAAACACAGGATTAAGCCACTTTTTAACACCTAGCGGATAATGCGTGTTCAGAATACCAAGCACATCTCGAAACTCTTGGGTATAGCGTTCCCCTGCAATGGAAAGCTCCGCACTTATAGCCCCCTTTGAGTGGAACAAAAGCATAGTACAGCCAAATCCAGTAGAATCAATATCTCGACCGTCTAAAGCAATAGAATACGCACTAAAAGTACCAGACTGCCACCAATGCGGGGCTTCCCTCTCATACCTTGTTATTTCATTGTCATGCCACCTCTCATAATCGCCATTTAATCGTGACAAAAGGGATTCTTCCGATTTTATGCCCTCGACCACAATATTCAATCTCGCAGAGGCTTGCATAAAACTGGGCGTATAGTTTGTCACAGAAAGCGTTTCCTCGGGCAATAAATGGAATCGAAATGCTGATGTAATCGCCTCAATGTGCTGTTCACTCTTAAAACGCCGAATTTTTATTGGCTGTGGAAATGTACCCAAAACTATGACAATAAGGAGTAAATACATGCCAAGCGTGAGAACCATACCCATGCCAAACATCTCTTTTTTGCGTGGGTTTTTTGTCACTAAAAATGCTATAAATGAAATCAAGAAGATTATACTAAGAATACCTAGTGGGCTTGTAATCATAGAAATCATGGCAGGGTCACCTCTGGCTCGTTCTCGCTCGTAAAGCGTTGCCCCTTGCTCCAAGTAATTTCTATCTCATGGACAGAGCCGTCAACACGATATTCTCGCGCCCGCCCGTGCAAATGCAATTCTCGCATTTCCCCATCTTTAGCAAGCCCGCCCCCATCATCAAATTGGAGCTTCCAATTGTACTGGTCGTCCAAATAGTAGCTGATTGTGGCGAAAAAATCATCTCCATTCCTACGTACAGTGCCCACGATAGAAGATGTCGAGTTGCCGACAAAATATTTCCAGTCATAATCGCTTACTGCCCCAAACCACAGAACTGGGTCAGGAGGCCACTTAACTTGTATAGTACCTCCGTTTTCCATTATTATCCCCGATGGTGTATATCCCGATGCCCAAAAGCGGTTATTAGTAGGTGAGGGACCTGGGTCTACGGTCGCAATAATAGTAGCCCCACCGTCCATAACCATCTGCTCGGCAGCATTTAGGAAAAAGTCCATGTTTCTGTGGAAATGAGTTTCTCCATTTTGTGTATTTAACAGATTGCGAATCGAAACGCTTAATGTTTCGCCAGTGTTTGACAAAAAGTGAGCCATTCCTCTCTTTGCGTTCGGCAAAGCAAGTAAAGCACCGCCAATTACATTGGTTTGTGCATTTTTTTCAAACTCTTTAAGTTCGGAAGTAGCTAAGGAATCAAGCTCGTCAGGCGTTTTGTTTCCGTGGCTTTCGTTGCTTTCTTTCTCCGATTGGTCTACTTCACTATTCGGTGGTCTGTAATTAGGGTCGGTAACTATTATAAACCTATCGTCATGCGGTTTTAACGGCTCGGGGTCTAGGTTATCGGGTATACCGTCACCGTCCGAATCCACCATAGTGGGGTTAGAATACGCATAGATATACGGTCTTTCCTCGCCGTCTATGGGTCTAAATCGGATTTCGATTTCCTGTCCGTCAA
>WRLD01000001.1 GCA_009777845.1 Defluviitaleaceae bacterium | reverse complement strand
TCCTTGTGTCAAAGTCTGATAAGTCAAGGGCGGTTAGACCGCTCGCACCGCCAAACATACCATACATACTCGTAACATTGCTTGTGTCAAAGCTCGACAAGTCAAGGGTGGTTAGACCGCTCGCACCGCTAAACATGCTATCCATGTACATAACCTTGCTTGTGTCAAAGCTCGACAAGTCAAGGGAGGTTAGACCGCTCGCACCGTAAAACATACCAAACATATTCATAACCTTGCTTGTGTCAAAAAAGCCCAAGCCCTCAATTTCTGTTACATTATATAAGTTGCTGAATAGATACTGTAGGGTTTCCCCCGCAGTAATCGGGGCAGTGAAGCTAATACGTGTGATGTTGTCTGCGTAATCGCCCCACGGACTGCTCCAGTCGTAATTGTTAATATATCCACCGCCGACCACTAGCTCCCCACACTCGTATAACCACCATTCCGCGCCTGTGCCTAGTGTCGCATGGTCGGGAAATTTGTCGTTAGCCGAAAGCTCCGCGCCGCAGTAGGGGCATGTGTTTACGCACTCGCAGGGGTATTTTTCGCACTCGGGGCAACATTCGCATGGAAATTGTTGGCAGATGTCGCATGGCTCGTCGGGGCAGATACATGGGTATTGCTCGCACTCGGGGCAACATTCGCATGGGTCTAGTTCGCACACGAGGCATGGCTCGGGAGTAGGGCAGATACAGGGGAATTGCTCGCACTCGGGGCAAAGGGCAGCCGCCCATGCCCATTGCTCGGCGGTGTTTCTGCTATCGTTTGTACGCAAATATTCCCATAGCTCGTCAGACTGTAGCGTGGCGGAGTTTCCCACCGTACGCCAGCCGTTGCCGTTTTCCTCGGAAACCTCGGGCAGGGAATTATAGCCGCGAGTTATAAATTTTTCACCAAAGGTAATGCTTTTTAAGTCGCTCGTACCTAAAAACATCATATCCATGTACATAACATTGCCTGTGTCGAAGCCCGATAAGTCAAGGGACGTTAGACCGCTTGCATCGTAAAACATACCCATCATATCCGTAACATTGCGTGTGTCGAAGTCTGACAAGTCAAGGGAGGTTAGACCGCTCGCACCGAGAAACATAGCCATCATATCCGTAACCTTGCTTGTGTCTAAGCCTGATAAATCAAGGGTGGTTAGACCGCTTGCATCGAAAAACATACCATTCATAGCCGTAACCTTGCTTGTGTTCCATTTAGATAAGTCAAGGGTGGTTAGACCGCTCGCACCGAAAAACATACCCGACATATCCGTAACATTGCGTGTGTCGAAGTCTGACAAGTCAAGGGACGTTAGACCGCTCGCACCGAAAAACATAGCCATCATATCCGTAACATTGCTTGTGTCAAAGCCCGACACATCAAGAGTGGTTAATCCGCTCGCACCGCTAAACATGACCGACATATCCGTAACATTGCTTGTGTTCCATTTAGATAAGTCAAGGGTGGTTAGACCGCTTGCATCGAAAAACATACCAAACATATCCGTAACCTTGCTTGTGTCAAAGTCTGATAAGTCAAGGGCGGTTAGACCGCTCGCACCGCCAAACATACCATACATACTCGTAACATTGCTTGTGTCAAAGCTCGACAAGTCAAGGGTGGTTAGTCCGCTCGCACCGTTAAACATGCTATCCATGTGCATAACATTGCTTGTGTCAAAGCTCGACAAGTCAAGGGCGGTTAGACCGCTCGCACCGTAAAACATATCCCCCATATCCGTAACCCTGCTTGTATTAAAAAAGCCCAAGCCCTCAATTTCTGTTACATTATATAAGCTATCGAATAGATACCTTAGGCTTTCCCCCGCAGTAATCGGGGCAGTGAAGCTAATATGTGTGATGTCGTATGCGTAATCGCCCCACGGACTGCCCCACCACGCGGTATTATTGATATACCCACCGCCCACCACTAGCTCCCCACACTCGTATAACCACCACTCCGCGCCTGTTATGCTGTCCTCGGAATCGTCAAATTTACCGTTAGCCATGACAGAGTGCGGAACGTCACAGGAGCAGGGCGCGCTTGCGTAGGCGGTGTCGGTAAGCACCGCCACGCAGAGTGCCATAAGTAATGCAAAACTAAATGCCGTGAATACTTTCACTAAGCCTAAGCGTGCTTGAGTTTTTCTCATTTCCATTTTCATAACCCCTCATATTTTATTGTAAAGCTCTGCATAGATTTTAACCTCTTACACATGAAAACGCAAATAATTTTGTCGGAGGAAAAAAGAAAACTAGCCTTGCCACGACAACCGCACGAACGCAGGTTTTTTGTAGGGGGCGGATTTATCCGTCCCGAGATTACCTCGCTTTGCGTTGGTCGTTCATGCGTTTGCCGTGGCGGTCAAGTGTAGGGGGCGGATTTATCCGCCCCGAGGTACGCACGCTCGTCAATTCGGGACGGCAACGTCTATTAACGCAGAACGAGGTAACCTCGGGGCGGATAAATCCGCCCCCTACGAAAACCTTGACCTTGGTATTCACACACCAAAAGCGAGTTTTTAGAAACATAAAACACGGATTTTCGCGGATTACGCGGATTCGTTCGTGCGGAAATCCGCTCGTGCAAAATCCACGAAAATCCGACAACCCCGATAAAATCCGCGTAAATCTGCGTAAATCCGCACAAATCCGTGTATAATACTCCCTTAAATCTACATTCTATCGTCTGCTGTGCCTCGTTCTGTGCTTCGTTCCCACATTTATTTGACGTTTCACCACAATAAGCATATAGTAATTTCCTCTGCGTGTGCAGATACCAAGACGGACTTTCGGAGGTCACTATATGAAACCAAATATGAAGCCTAATATGAAACTCAAAAACTACGCCGTTTTAGAGCTATTGCCGTTTTTTATTTATTATGGTACTTTTTTTATGGGTGCGGCGGTTGTCGGCACGTTTATGAATGTGTATTTTAAGGAGGAAATCGGGCTTTCCTTGGCACAAATAGGAATAATTTCCACCATAGGGCCGCTTGTTAGCATTATCGCGCAGCCGCTGTGGGGCATTTTGAGCGACCGCACAAACAAACGCTCGGTGCTTATGCTCCTTATTTTCGGCGCGCTGGTCGCCGCGTTGCTGTTTCCACTGCACAACGCCTTTGCGTACATAGCCGTAATCGCTACGGTTTACGCGCTTTTTAACAACTCGATTGTGCCGTTGGGCGACGCGATTGCGTTACAATTTACAGAAAATAGAAAAATAAAATACAATACGGTACGCGCCATGGGTACAATTAGTTATGCGACCATGGCAATGTTTATCGGCAGTCTAGTATCTGGCAATTTTACAAGAATTTTCTATATTTTGGCGATTTGCATGGGAACTACTCTGTTTGCGGCGTTTTTTATGCCCAATTTCCAGAAATCGGAAAAGGTAAAGGTCGCCGTTCCACCGCTAAAGGAAAGCCTGTTGGAGCTGTTTAAAAACAAAATGGTCTTGTGCATTTTGGCATCTTCCTTAGTTTTTGGGCTTGCTATGACGTTTTATCATTCCTTTATCGGCATACAAATGCGAAGCCTAGGCGCGACTGACGTAATGGTGGGCAGGGCAATGGCACTGTCGGCGGCAAGCGAGGTGCCTGTACTTCTGCTAATAAACAAAATTTTCGGCAAAAAAAAGCCGTCCACCATTCTAATGATTGTCGGCTCGCTAATGGCGATTCGGCTCACGCTTCTTTTCACCGCAGGACAGCTGGACAGCCTAGCGATTGTCTACGCTTCGCAGCTTTTGCACGGCTTTACGTTCATGGTGCATTTTTATTTTACGGTAACGCTGCTCAATACCCACGCGCCCACGCACATGAAGTCTACCGTGCAATGTATACACGCCGTAATGCGCGCGTTTGCGGCGTTGCTCGGCTCTGGGCTAGGCGGCGGCGTGGCGGAGCAGGTAGGGATTAGCAATGTGTTTCTTATGCTTGCGGTGTTTGTTTTTGTTACTTGTGTTGTTGTGCCTGGGGTGGCTCGGGTGGGGTTTGGGGTGGAGGAATAGGGGCATAGCCCCTTTTCGCCGACTGTAGGTTGGTGGGAATGTCGTCCCGAAGCCTTAAAAATAACAGACAGGAGTGTGACAAATTGGATTTTCCAAATATTTCAAATGAGAATTTAATGGAACAATATACCAACACGGCACGAGAGCATTACAGCCAAGGCAACTATACCGAAGCATTAGACTTGTACGAAAAAGCCCGAGAAATCGCCGAAAAGACCCTCGGCACAGACCACCCCGACACCGCCCAAGCCTATAACCGTATCGCGCTAGTATATGACAGCCAGGGCAACTATACCGAAGCCTTACACTGGTACGAAAAAGTCCGAGAAATCGCCGAAAAGACCCTCGGCGTAGACCACCCCGACACCGCCGCCGCCTACAACAACATTGCGAGAGTATGCGACGACCAAGGCAACTATGACGAAGCCTTGCACTGGTTTGAAAAAGCCCGAAAAATCGCCGAAAAAGTCTACGGCACAGACCACCCAAACACCGCCACCATCTACGACAATACCGCAGGAGTATACAAAGCCCAAGGCAACTACGCCGAAGCCTTGCACTGGTACGAAAAAGCCCTAAAAATCCGCGAAAAAGCCCTCGGCACAGACCACCACGAAACCGCAATTACCTACAATAACCTTGCGACAGTATATGACGACCAAGGCAACTACGCCGAAGCCTTACATTTGTACGAAAAAGCCCGAAAAATCAAGGAAAAAGTCCTCGGCACAAACCACCCCGACACCGCTACCACCTACAACAATATTGCCCTAATATACAAAAACCAAGGCAACTATGCCGAAGCCTTACACTGGTATGAGAAATCGCTCAAAAGCAAGGAAAAAGCCCTCGGCACAGACCACCCCTACACCGCCACCACCTACAACAACCTTGCGCTCGTATATTACAGCCAAGGCAACTATGCCAAAGCCCTATCGCTAGTTACTCAAGCCTACCGCATTTACCTCAAAGTATTCGGCGAAAATCACATAGTCACAGAAGAAACCAAGGACGGCGTACGCTTCACCTACACCGCCCTACACGGCAGCTCCGCCGACTTTGATAACTGGCTAGCTGCTCAGTTGTAGTTACAGCCCCATTATCTATCCGCATAGCACATCTTTATCAAGCATTACCCATCCTCCCAGGAAACGCATTCAACCCCAAGCCGTCCCCGCCGTTCTCCAACACGCGATAATACCCACGCGAGGCAATCATGGCGGCATTGTCGGTACAAAAAATAGGCGCAGGCATAAACAACTGCAAGCCGTTCTCCGCACAGCGTTCTGTCATGGCCTGCCGCAGTGCCGAGTTGCACGCCACGCCGCCCGCTAGGGCGATTTTTGTGTAGCCTGCGTGCAGGCAGGCCTTTACGGCGTTATCTGCCAAGACATCAACGACGGCTTTCTGGAAAGAAGCGGCGACATCGGGGATAGAAAAATTCGGCGAAGCCGCCTTTCTAACATACTGCATAACTGCCGTTTTTAGCCCACTAAAGCTAAAGTCATAGCCCTCGATTTTTGCTCGTGGGAACGAAATAGACGGCGTACCCGCACGCGCGGCTTTGTCTATTTCCGGGCCGCCTGGGTACGGCAGACCCAACACGCGCGCAACCTTGTCAAAGGCTTCGCCTGCGGCATCGTCCCGAGTGGAAGCCACTACCCGATAGGAATTATAATCGTCCACAGCTATAAGCAGTGTATGACCGCCGCTAACAACCAAAGCCATAAACGGCGGTGGGGGGGCGTTGCCCCTTTTCTCCGACTGATTTATGGTGGGAATGTCGCCTCGAAGCCTCGGGGCTTCGTTGCTTTCCTCCGACTGCCCTATGGTGGGAATATCGCCTCGAAGCCTTGAGGCTTCGCCCTCGCTCAAAAAATTAGCACAAACATGCCCTTCAATATGATTAACCCCAACAATCGGCTTTTTGTGTACAAACGCCAGACCCTTGGCATAATTCAACCCCACAAGCAATGCGCCCGCCAGCCCCGGCCCGTTCGCCACGGCGTACGCATCTATTTCTTCTAGGCGCACGCCCGCTTGTTCTAGTGCTTGGGTCACGATATAGCCGATACATTCTATATGCTTGCGCGCCGCTATTTCTGGCACAACGCCGCCAAATTCCGCGTGGATTTCCACCTGTGACGCGATTATATTAGAAAGCACCTCTCGGCCATTTTTTACCACCGCCGCCGAGGTTTCGTCACAGCTTGTTTCTATGCCTAGGACAATCATATTTTCACATGCTCGTCATTGTGAAGTACGTACAATAAAACGCTCATAAACGCCACAAGCAACAACGCAGTCACGCCCAAGCCGTTCATCGTTCCCGAAATACTGGAAACATCTCCCAGCACCTCGCCGACCGCGGCAATAAGAATATTTGCGGCATGGCTCACTTGCTCCACAAAAAACAGCGCGGCCGCAAAAACAAGCATACTCACGCCCCAAACAAGGCGCATAGGGAAATATACGCCCGCCTCCTTTTTCGGCAGTCCGCGAACGGTTCGCATTACCGCTTCCGTAAAATTGGGCGGCGCGTCCGTCAAATCGGCTTGCGCGACCTCGGCGGCCTCGTCCATGGCAAGGTACAGGGCGCGGCATTTTTCGCAGGCTAGTACATGCTTTGCCAGCTGCTGCGCGTTCTTATGAATGGTGTCTGCTCGGAAGCTGTTAAGGCTTCGAGGCGACATTCCCACCTTGGGTGGGTCGGAATCAAATTGCTTCATTATATAGCTCTCCGCACGAGAACAATTTATCCCTCTCATGCTACACCTCCGATTCCGCCAACAGCGATTTTAATATTTTGCGACCTCTAAAAATTCGGTTCTTGATTTTGGACAACGGCTCGTTTATTTTGTCGGCTATTTCCTGATAGCTTAGCCCCTCGTCGTGGTAAAGGCTTATGGGCGTTTTGTAAACCTCGGGCAACGCCGACACGATTTTTTCTATTCTTTCGCTCTGCTCGCGCTTGATTATTTCCGCCTCGGGCGAATGTACGCCCGCTAGGCTCGCGCCGTTTAGCGTGTATTCCTCGTACGAAATCGTTTCAATTTTCCGCTTGCGGTGCATATCTATGAGGTGGTTGCTCGTGATTCGCATAATCCACGTACTAAATTTATATTCGGGCGTGTATTTCCCCAAATTTTTATATACCTTAATAAACACGTCCTGCGAAAGGTCATGCGCCTCCTCGCGGTCGCGTATTTGCTTGATTATTATCGAATAAACAAGGTTTTTGTAGCGGTTTACAAGCTCGCCAAAAAATTCCTGCTCGCCCGCTAGTACGGCGGTTATTAGTTCGTAGTCGGTCAAATAATCACCTCGTTTTGACTCGCCTTCGGCGATTTTTCATGTGCGAACATGATTTAACAGGTTTCTAACTCTCAAATCAAACGCATAATAAATACTCTCCGCCCGCTGTTCGTCAATATAAGGGGAAAGCAAAAGCGTACTCATAATTTCGTCTTTCATTCCATTAAGTGCAGACAAATCAAGCCACGAAAAATTTCTAACAAGTTTAATTTGTTCCTCGTGCGTATCGAGAAAGGGCTTGCTGCATGGCGCGTTTTCCGCATTAGCCTGAAGCTGATTATACCACAGGCAAGCGCCGCTGTCATAAACAGGCGCAAGCCCTAGCCATTCGAGCGTTTCCGCATTTCTTACCGCCCCGAAATTGTTCATATGGCGGTCTTTGTTGGCTATTAAATAATCCAGCACCAGCATTTTGTCAAAATTTTCCTGTGCGTTTGGAATGCCTAACGCCAAACAGCAGTCTAAAAAATGTTTGTAAAAATTGTCGGTTTTCATTTTTTGCGTATTATGAATATAAAAACCGCTCACTAGCTCGGTTTCTGGTGTCAAGAAATTTTCGCACACGCTGTATGGCAAGCCCTCGTCTAGTTTAACATTATATACCACATGCTCAATGCTAAGGCGTTCCATAATAGCGGTTGCAATCGCTTCATTGCAAGGCTCTTGTTGAAAGGGGTCGCTGCCGCCCTTGATTAAACAGCGTTTGCCGTTTATGATTTTCCACCGCTTTTTTAATACGCCGTCGGAGGTGTTTTCGGGGGCTACTAGGTTAAGCTGTTTTTTATATGCCGCATTTCCAAATAATGCGTTACCCACATCGTCAGAAAAGGTATTGTCAAAAAAGTTTACGTCCTGCCATTTTAATGGGCTTTCCGTAGGGCTTATCCAGTAATGGTCAGAAAGGGAAAGCCCGAAGCACTTTGTCAACAATTCAGAGGACGAGGACATTTTCAATTCCTCTAACGCATCAAGCAGATTTTGCCTACTGGCAGGAATAGAGCGCGCCTGCCACCAGTCGTTTAAATCGTCTATGTCAACGCCGTCACTGCTTGCAGATACGCCAATGGGTAAATGCTCGCGGTCGTAAAGCTCGCCGACCGCGGATATTCTCGCCCGTTTTCCGCTTATTTCCAGTTCCGCGACTGGCTTTTTTCTGTGCATTAAAATATAATTCATTTTACACGTCCTAGAAACAGTATCAATCTTCCATTGCCTCTAATTCTTCCATGGTTTTAACCACAACCTGCCCGCGTTCAAGCTGTTTTACGGCTTCGTTAATAGCCGCAATGTTTTTGTCGCTGTAAAATGGGTCAATCGACACCTATTCACGTCCTTTCAAGCCTAAAATCAAACGCATGATAAATACTTTCCGCCCACGGAGCAGTATCTATGAGCGTAGTATTATAAAAAGAAGTGCTTGGAATATACCTACTATACTTATAACAATAGTATGCCTAACATAGCTCTTAGCGTTTTTTAATTCCACATCATCATGTTCATCTGCCGCAAATGGAAAGCCTATGTGTGGGAAATTCAAAGCACTTGCTTCTTCCTTGTCTGATACATGGCTCGAATAAAAAACCCTGTAAAGCCCCCTCGACTTTTTCGTTCTCATATCGGTGTACAGCTTTTTATATATGTCATGTGTTTTGCAACACACCCTTTTAAGGATTATTTTAAAGATTGCAGGGAAGCACCAGCCCCACAGCATACCCGCTACAACATAAAATAGTAACGCTTGCCACATATTTAATTGCAAAGAGATACCTGTCGCTAGGCTTGTTAGCAGTAGTATTGCTGCTGTCGCATGAATAATATAGCAGCTAATAATAAATTTTTTCATAATGCTCATTCCTCAAACCTCAAACTCCGACTCATACGGTCTTTACCCGCCTTAACATTCCCAAAAATTACCTCTGCGTTTCCTAGATAATTATACGGGTCGGGCAGGGACGGGCTAAAATGTGTTAGCCACAGCTCCTTTACGTCTGCGGATTTTGCTATTGCGGCGGCCTCGCTGAAAATCATGTGCTTACGCTTTGCCGCCTTTTCCAATAAGTCGTTGTCGCCGTACAAGCCCTCGCAAATAAACAAATCCGCGCCTTGGGCAAAGGGGGCAAGCCCTGCCACTGGGCGTGTGTCGGTACAAAAAACGACCTTCAAGCCCTTTCGCGGCGGGCCGAGAACCATGTCGCTTGTAAATGTTCTTTCATTATATACGATGCTTGCGTCCATTTGTTTTTGTAACGCGCTCCAAAATTTTAGCGGAATGTCCAGCTCTTTTGCACGAGCGGGGTCAAACTTGCCGCGGCGTAAAAGCTCTACCGAGTACGCAAAGCAGGGCGTTCTGTGGTGTACAGGCAATGCGCGCAGAATTATTTTGTCGTCATGGGCGGGGGAATAAAAATGTTGCGTTTTTGCGTCCCATTCCAAAAAATTTACAGGAAAGGGTAAATCCTTGGCTATTACACACAGACTATTTACGATATAATTAAGCCCCGAGGGGCCGATTAGCGTAAGCGGCTCGGTGCGGTCGGCGTGTGCCATGGTAAGCAAAAGCCCCGGCAAGCCCGAAACATGGTCGCCATGAAAATGTGTAAAGCAAATAATGTCAATTTGCTTGAAGCCCCACCCGAGAAGCCGCAGACTAACCTGTGTACCCTCGCCGCAATCGAACAAAATCATACTTCCGTTTATTCTGCATAGCATAGACGAAAGAAATCTCCCAGGCAGGGGCATCATTCCGCCCGTCCCCACTAGAGCAATATCAAGCATATTTTCAACTCCGAATGGTGAAATACTTGCATGTATACAATACTTACTGTGTATACTTTACCATACAATGCGATTTTCGTAAAGATTTATGGAACGCGGATTGGATTTTTAAAGGCATGGAACGCGGATTTTCACGGATTTGGCGGATTTACGCGGATTTTTTCCGTGTAAATTGACGGCAATGGGATAGAAATTTTATCCATGTAAATTAAAGGTAGCGGAACGCGGATTTAACGGATTTTCACGGATTTAACGGATTGGCTCGTGGGAAAATATTTCGCCGTTTAATAATTTACGCGGACAAAATCCGCGTAATCCGCGTAAATCCGCGTTCCATTGACTTTAAAATCCGCACAAATAAAAACCAACGCAATCCGCGTTCCGTTACTTTCTAAGTGAACGCCCGAAAAAATCCGCGAAAATCCGCCAAATCCGCGAAAATCCGCGTTCCATTGCCCTTAAATCCTCCTACCATAATCTCCCAAATCCACATCTCACATCTCTTTTTACAAAAAAAATAAAAAATAGCTTGCAGTTTTTTCGCACTGTTGTATAATAAATTTTAGTTTGTAGTTCCTCCATTTGCACAAAAAATGAAAGGGTGGGCAATGTGCGGTTTCGTTACGAAAATAAATACATAGTAACCGAAGAGGTCGCTGCCATCTTGAAGGCCCGCATAGAGCAGACTATGAAGCCTGACGAAAATGGCGGTTCGTACGTTATTCACAATATGTATCTCGACGACAAATACGACAGCGCGTACCACGGCAGGGTCTTGGGTCGAAATGTAAGGGACAAGTACAGAATACGGCACTACAACAACGATTTGTCCTTTATACGGCTGGAGCGTAAGCACAAGGAGGGCGTTTACGTTTGGAAGGACACTGTACCAATCTCCGAGGAGCAGTACAAAATGATACGAGCAGGCGACATGGACTTCATATTAAAAGAAGAAGCACCGCTGTTTAAGACACTTGCTATGCTTCACCGATTAAAGGGAGGAATGCGTCCGACATGTTTATACTCGTACAAGCGCGATGCGTATGTGTACAAACCAGGCAATGTTCGGTTTACCTTTGACCGACCGCCTTTCCAAACCGACGACGGTTTGCCGCCATTACCCATTCAGCAGCAGCCCCACATTATGAATTTTGGCAAGCCAGACTACTGGCCTATACTGTTGGAGGTGAAGTACAACAGGTTTTTACCCGAAATAATGAGAAGAATGTTGCACGGCTTACCACTATTTTACACAAGCATTTCTAAATACGGAATGGCAAGAGAGAGAGGAGTTCTGCCTTATGACGAATGTTAGTCTACTTCAGGCAATGAATAGAACGGGGTTCTTAGAAAGACTTTTACAAAATCCCGACATGGAAATTGTATCAAGAATCGAGCCTATAGACATTGTGCTAGTGCTTCTAGTATCGTCTATTTGCAGCTTTGTCATCTTTTTAACCTATCGCTATTTTAACCGAAGCGTGTTATATAGCGAAAACTTCAACCTGCTTATCCTTATGCTCGCAGTCGTCACCTCGTTTATTATCATAACCGTGGGTACAAATGTGGTGCTGGCGCTGGGTATGGTCGGCGGCTTGAGTATCGTGCGTTTCCGCGCCGCGGTAAAAGACCCGCTTGACGTTGGCTTCCTTTTCTGGTCGGTAGCCGTAGGTATTACGGCAGGCGCAAGACTGTACATTGTGTCAATTGTATGTACAATTTTTATCGCCGCGCTATACATTCTCTTTACAATCCTCAAATTCGACAAAAAAGCCTATCTTATGATTATCCGCCACGGCAACGACGCTGAGGAAGCAGTAAACGCACATTTGGCAAAAATCAAATACAAGCTAAAAAATAAAACAGTAGGCGCGGGCTTTACCGAGCTTACCCTAGAATTAAAAGCTAAAAACAACGACACGAGCTTTATCGAGCCATTAAAGCAAATACGCTACGTAGATAACGTGGTAATGGTAGAATACACTGGAGATTACGCTTAATGCCTACAGACGTAAGAGGTAAATGGGCTCTCGTCACGGGAGCAAGCAGGGGGCTAGGCAAGCAAGCCGCCCTATTTATGGCAAAGCAGGGCTGTAACTTAATATTGCATAGCAGAAATGCTTCTCATACAGAGAGCGTACTCGCCGAGGTTAAAAATCTCGGCGTTAGTGCGTATGCGGTGGCGGCCGATTTGCTCGACCTCGCGAGCGTACATGCCATGCTTAAAGAAATCGACGACAACGGCACACAGGTGGACATTGTTTTAAACAATGCAGGTGTGCAAATTGCCTACAGAGTCGATTATCTGAAAACGCCCATACAGGATTTTACTGACAGCTTTGTAATCAATACAATTTCGCCAATGGTAATATGCTACCACTATCTGCCAAAAATGGTAGAGCGCGGCTTTGGGCGTATTGTGAATACCACAAGCGGTATCAATCTCGACCCACAGCAAGCAGGCTATTCCGCAAGCAAGGCGGCACTTGACAAGGTGACAGTTGACCTTGGCACTAAGCTACAAGGTACAGATGTCTTGCTAAACCTCGCCGACCCAGGCTGGTGTCGTACAGACCTAGGCGGCCCTAACGCACCTAATGCCCCAGAGAGCGTAATACCTGGTATTCTCATGGGTGTTTTTGTCAATGACAAAAAAAGCGGACGGATTTTTTCCGCACAGGAATATGCAGGTATGAGCCTAGATGATGCTGTGAAAAAGGCGGAGCAAGTGAATAGTCCGTATTAGGGGCTTACGCACATGTTTTTAAGGGCATGGAACGCGGATTTTCGCGGATTTGGCGGATTTACGCGGATTTTTTCTCGCTTTTATTAGAGAGTAACGAAATGCGGATTGGCGTGGAATAATAAGAATAGGGTATTAAATGGAAACGTGGATTTAAGGGAATAAGGCATTAAATGGCAACATGGATTTAAAAGAATTAAGGCATTAAATGGCAATACGGATTTTCACGGATTACACGGATTTTAAAAAACGCGCCAGACAGAATCCGCGAAAATCCGTTAAATCCGCGTAAATCCGCGTGCCATAATCTCTAAGAATCCGCGTGCCATTTCTTTTAAAATCCGCACGCCATAAAGCACTTTCTTGGAATTTCGGAGTAATATAGGTTATATCGCTATTTTAATGGAGGTAATTATGCCTTTCACGGGTTTGGGAACGGCAGTATGTACACCCTTTGATGATTCTGGTGCGTTTAGCTACGCATCATACGAGAAGCTAATCAATTTCCAAGTGGAAAATGGTGCAGATGCGATTGTCGCGTGCGGTACAACAGGCGAAGCGTCAACTATTTCGCTAGAGGAGCATGTAGAGGTAGTACGCGCCGCTGTAGAAATTTCTAAAAAAGCGGGGGAAAAAGCAGGCAGAAAGGTGCCAGTCGTAGCAGGCGCAGGCGGCAACGACACCTTGGATTGTTGTGCGTTAGGCAGAGCCTGCCGTGGGGCAGGTGCAGACGCGCTTATGTATGTCGCGCCTTATTACAACAAGCCCTCACAGCGCGGCTTGCTCGCACACTATACAAAGCTCGCCAGCGATACCGACCTGCCAATCGTGCTATACAATATCCCAGGCAGAACAGGAATAAATATACAGGTGTCAACACTGGAAGAACTTAGCAAAATACCAAATATCGTAGCCATAAAGGAAGCCAGCGGCGATTTTGGGCAGGTAGCCCATATTGCGGCGGCTTGCGGCGATAGGCTTACTATTCTAAGCGGCAACGACGACTATATTCTGCCGATACTAAGCCTAGGCGGAAAGGGCGTAATTTCCACCACAGGCAACATTTTGCCGCGGCAAATGCACGACATGGTAGCCAAATATCTTGCAGGCGATTTCGCAGGCAGCTTAAAGCTACAGCTAGACATTTTGCCCATGGTGGAACTAATGTTTGCAGACGTAAACCCCACGCCAGTCAAGGCCGCGCTCAATTTAATGGGCTTTGACATGGGCGAGTGCCGTTTACCGCTCGTGGCGATTGACGACACTCTGCACACAAAATTAAAAAGCGAAATGGAACGGTTTAAACTGATATGAAGCTAATCGTATGCGGAAGTAACGGCAGAATGGGAACATTTGTGTGCAGACTGGCGGCGGAAAACCCAAGCATGGAGGTAGTCGCAGGGGTAGACCTCGCTTCGCACGGCTCGGCGTTTCCAGTTTTTGCCGATATAAACGAATGTACAATGTCTGCCGATGTTGTCATTAGCTTTCTTTCGCCTACGGCAGAAGCGCTTAATTTGGCTATGTTAAAATTCTGTGCAACGAGGGCTATTCCCCTTGTGCTTTGTACCACTGGAATAGAAAAACTTGAACCCGAAATCAAAATAGCCGCCGAAAAAGTGGCTATTTTGCGTTCGGGAAATATGTCGCTGGGTATCAATTTGTTGGCAATGCTATTGAAGCGCGTGTCTAAGGTTTTGCATGATTCGGGCTTTGACATAGAAATTACGGAACGCCACCATAATCAAAAGCTAGACGCGCCGAGCGGCACGGCTTTATTATTGGCGGACGCTGTAAACGAGCCGTTTTCGGGCGGACTACGCTACGTAAACGACCGAAGCCAGTCGCATGAGGCGCGTACTCGCGACGAAATAGGCCTGCACGCACTACGCGGCGGCACGATTATCGGCGAGCATAGCGTGGTTTTTGCAGGGTATAACGAGGTTGTCGAGTTTAAGCACTCCGCCCAGTCGCGTGAGCTTTTTGCGGTAGGCGCGTTAAAGGCCGCCGAGTTTTTACGCGGTAAGCCAGCGGGGCTTTATTCTATGATTGATGTTTTGGAAGGCTCGGGGGTTTCAATATGACTAATACAAAAAATATGGTCTTGACCGCGTTATTTATCGCGTTATCCGTACTCCTGCCTATTGGGTTTCATGCGATTCAGATGGCTGGCTTTGTTTTTTTGCCTATGCACATTCCTGTGTTGCTTGCTGGTTTGGCTTGCGGTTGGAAATTCGGGCTAGTTACAGGGCTGATTGCGCCGTTGGTTTCCGCTAGTTTTACTGGTATGCCGTCATGGGCAAATGTACCGCCTATGATGTTGGAGCTTGGCGTTTATGGGCTTGCTTCGGGGCTTGCACTCGAATATATACGCACAAAGCGCGCTTCCTTTGATTTGTATATCGCGCTAGTTGTCGCTATGCTTGCAGGACGGATTGTGGCAGGAATCGCGCAGTTTGTTTATTTTTCTGGCGGAGATTATTCTGTTGGGGCTTGGGTTGCGGCGTATTTTGTGACTGGGCTGCCTGGCTTGGTTATTCAGTTTATGTTTGTGCCTAGTGTGGTTATGGCGCTCGAACGCGAGCGGGTTATTCCGTTGCGTTATCCGATAAATGCTTAAAAGCTGTGTTCATAGCCTGCTTGAGGGTAGGGACACTCTCGTTGTGGCGATTGATGGGCGGTCGGGTGCAGGTAAGACTACGTTGGCTACGGCGTTAGCAGAAAAAGGGCATTGCTCCTCTTTTCTGACTGGTCTATGGTCGGCGTGCGGTGTTGTCTGCGACAACGCCTTACTGTCTGCTTGGTGGGAAAAACATCTCGAAGCCTTAACAGCTTCCGAGCATACAAAAAAAGGCGCGGCGGTTATACATATGGACGACTTTTTTTTGCCCGCTAGTAAAAAATTGGAAAAACCGAGCGAAGTCCCATTTGACTATGAGCGTTTTATGGAGGAAGTTTTGCCGTTTCTGCCACCTCGCAACGTAAGGCTTCGAGGCGATATTCCCAATATATACCAGTCGGAGAAAAGGGGCTATGCCCCTTTCACTTACAGAATCTACAACTGCACCTTGGGCGATTTTTCGGGCGTAAGGCAAGTCACCGCCTCGCCGTTTTATATAGTCGAGGGCGCGTACAGCTGTCACCCAATTCTAGGCGATTACATGGATTTTCGTATTTTCTGCGACATTGACGCAGACTTGCAAATCAAGCGAATAGAAGCCCGAAACGGCAAGGAAAAGGCGGCGGAGTTTGCTAACAAGTGGATTCCTATGGAAGAAGAATATTTTGGGAAGTACGATATAAAGGCTAAGGCAGATTTAGTAATTCAAGGAGGAAAATCATGGAAAAACTAAGAGCAGGAATCATCGGCTGCGGCGGAATAGCCAACCAAAAGCATATGCCAAGCATTAAAAAAACAGGGCTTGTAGACATGGTGGCGTTTTGTGACGAAAAGGGCGAGCGTTCGCCCAAGGCGGCAAAGGAGTTTGGCGCGGAAAACGCAAAGGCGTACACCGACTACACCCAAATTCTGGCAGACCCGACCATTGATATGGTTTATGTACTTACGCCCAATAAATCCCATGCGGAAATCACGATTGCCGCGTTGGAAGCAGGCAAGCACGTAATGTGCGAAAAGCCCATGGCGAAAACCTCCGCCGAAGCCCGAGCAATGGTCGCCGCGTCTAAAAAAGCAGGCAAGCTGCTCACGATTGCGTATCAAAACCGCTTCCGCGCCGAGGCGCAATACATCAAAAAAACCGTAGAACGCGGCGACCTAGGCGACATTTATTTTGCCAAGGCTCACGCGCTTCGCCGCCGCGCCGTTCCCACATGGGGCGTGTTTCTAAACGAGGAAGAACAGGGCGGCGGGCCGCTCATTGACATAGGCACGCACGCGCTAGACTTGGCGTTGTGGTTTATGGGCAAATACAAGCCCAGGTCAGTGATGGGAAGCGTTTACCACAAGCTAAACGCCAACGGCGATTGCGGAAACGCCTTCGGGGCGTGGAAGCCCGAGGAATTTAAGGTAGAGGACTCCGCCTTTGGCTTTATCACCATGCAGGACGGCTCGACCATTGTATTAGAATCAAGCTGGGCGTTAAATATCTTAAATTTCGGCGAAGCCAAGGCGACAATTTGCGGCACAAAGGGCGGCGCGGATATGTGGGACAAGGTACGCATAAACGGCGACGATTTCGGCAAATTATACGAAAAATCGCCCGCACTAGGCAAGGAGGGCGTAGACTTTTTTACAGGCGAAACAGCCGAGCCAGCCGTACTCGAACAGCTTTCTTTCATCAACGCAATCCAAAAAGGCACTCCGCTAGTTGTTTTGCCGGAAGAAGCATGTGTTGTTACGGAAATTCTTGAGGCGATTTATGAGTCTGCTCGGACTGGGAAGCTGGTTAATTTTCAACAATAATCTCCGACAGCTCATTGATAAGCTCAGACATATAATCTATTGCGGTTTCATAGACAATTGACATGTCTACAGCCCCATAAGAATGAAACACCCGATTGCGTATACCTATTATAGGATTCCATAAAACCCTATGGTACTTATTACGTGACGCTTCACTAACAGCGTTCGCATTTTCCCCGATTTGCCCCATAGCGTACAGTACCATATCTTACTTGTCATATATTGTAACGCCCTCCCTCAATATTTCGTTATACAATGCCGAACCCTCTTTAATTTCACGTTGCTCATAAATATCTGACTTTATCGGCAAGGCTTTGGATATTTCGTCACTGGCAATAAAAAACGCAATGCCTTTCAAGCCGCCTTTGCTGTCAACTACTAAATCAATATCGCTTGCGGGCGTAGCGTTGCCCCTAGCATACGAACCAAAAACAGTAGCCTTATAAATCCCTTGCTTTTCTAATACTGGTTTTAATATATCGGCTATATGGTCTAAAGCAAGCATTATTCCACTCTCCACAAATATAAATTTTCCACCCACCGAGCCACACCATCATCATCACAATCCCCACAAATACAATCCGCAACAGCCTTAACCTCGTCTAGCGCGTTCTCCACAGCTACGCCTATCCCCACAAAGCTCAACATATCTATATCATTCAAATCATCGCCAAACGCCACGATTTCGTCCCTTGTTATGCCCCACCGTTCCGCTAGCTCCGCTATAGCGGCGGATTTTGTCGCTTTTTTGTGCATAACCATACCCAAGCCGTCACGCGCTACTTTCAGATACATGTTGTCCGCGAGGTGCTGTTCGACAAACTCCGCGTCCCTTGGCGTAAGCCCCTCAAAGCAAATTTTCTCGGAATCTAAGGCGTGAGAAGCAAGGTCAACAAGCTCAAAGTCCGTGATATGCGGCCACACCTGCGAACAATCAAAATTTGTGTAGTGCGTACCCTTAAAATTTAACGCAATCCGCAGGCCGTGTTTATGGCAAGCCAACAAAAGCGGACGAGCCTCCGCATATGGTATATACCTCTGCGACTTAAAATCGCCGTCCGTTATGTTCGCGCCATTGTTTGCAATCACGCCGTCAAAAAGCTCTAGCGGCGCAACCACTTCGGGGTGTCCTCGCCCTGTGGCAATCACCGTTTTAATGCCCGCCTCCCGACAACGGCGTAAAACAGCCAGCGTGTAGCCGCTGATTGTTTTGTCACGGCGCAGCAAGGTATCGTCTAGGTCGGTGACGAGCATTTTAATATTCACACTAAAACGCAAAAATCAAAATAATAGAAGTAAGATTCAAGCACACACTCAGCAAAAAAATCAACATAACGGCATGTGACGGCTTCATGCCGTTTTTTAGTAGCCTAAAATGTAAATGCGTTATATTCGTGGAATCGGCTATATGTGCGGGCTTGTGTGCCATGAGGCGGCGTACGACCACCAAAATGCTGTCAAAAATAGGCACGCCCATGGCGAGCATGGGAATGGCAAGCGAGATAATCGTGGCTTGCTTGAACACGCCGTGCAGGGAAATGGCGGCAAGCATATAGCCCAACAAATACGCGCCAGAATCGCCCATGTACACCTTGGCAGGCGGCAAATTGTAACGCAGGAAGCCTGCCACGGCCGCTACAAAAATAGCCGACAGGAACGCCGATTCGGGCTGACCCATGACTAGAGCTACCACAAAAAAGGTAGAGCCAGAGCCTAGCGCCAACAGGCCCGAAAGCCCGTCCAACCCGTCCATAAAATTAAACGCGGTGATTAGACCGACAAACCAAAGCACCGTTAGCACAAATTGTACAGCAATTGGTAACAAAATGTACTGGTCGGAAAACGGATTAGTAAAGCCAGTGAAGCGGATTCCTGCCGCAAAAGCAAGCGAAGCCGCGCCGATTTGCACAAGAAGCCGCGGAGAAACAGGAAACTCCTTGAACTGCGCCTTTGCGTAATCGTCAATAAGCCCAACGAAAACAATCAACGCCGCGCCTGCAAGCACCGCCCACAGCGAGGAGTCCGCCCCCTCGGCGAACAAAACAAACACAAGAAAGCCCAACGCCATGGCAAGAAACATAACCACTCCGCCCGATAGGGGAATGGGCGAAGCGTGCTTTTTGCGTTCCGTGGGCTTGTCGGTAAAATCGACCTTGGACGCGAGCCTTGCAGCCTTGGGCATTAGCACCACAACAAATGCAAACACCGCGATAAAAGCAATAAGATATTGCATGAACAGTCCCTCTTTTCGGCAGGTTTTTAAGGATTAAAGGGCATGGAACGCGGATTTACGCGGATTTAACGGATTTTCGCGGATTTTTTCGTGCTTCCATTAAGAACTAACGGAACACGGAATTGCGTGGGTTTTTAATTGTGTGGATTTTATGAATTTACGCCAGACAGAATCCGCGAGAATCCGCCAAATCCGCGAAAATCCGCGTTCCATGCCTTTAAAATTCGCATTCCATAATCTTTAAAGATTCCATGATAGCTCTATTATACCAACCTACGACAAAAAATATATTACATTTGAATTACTTTCATAATTTCCAAAACTCCGTCAGATAATTTATGCGCGTTCATTTTTTCGACAAATTGCTGACGCGAATCGTACAATAAATTTACTTCATTTAGTAAGTTTGCCATTTCTTTCTCATACAAAACCGCCGCGAAGCCCTGCTTTTTAAAGGATTCGGCGTTCAAAATCTGGTCGCCGCGGCTTTTTTCCAGCGGCAGGGGAATAAGCAGGCTCGGCTTTTTTAACGCGAGCAGCTCGAAAATGGTGTTTGCGCCCGCGCGTGAAATTACAATGTCCGCAATCGCAAAAATGTCGGGCATTTGACTGGAAATATATTCAAATTCCGCGTAGCCCTTGTCGTTTATGCCCGAAAGATGACCCTTGCCGCACAAATGGATTACGCGGAATTTTTTCAACAATTCGGGCAACGCTCCGCGTACCGCGGCGTTGATTGCCGCCGCGCCTTGGCTTCCGCCTGTTACTAGCAGTATGGGCTTTCCGCCGACCTCGAAATTCACGTACTTAAAGCCGCTTAGGCGGTCGCCGTTTAGTATGCTTTGCCGTATGGGCGTGCCTGTAAGCGCGGCTTTTTTCCGCATTTTTGGCTGTAAATATTCCAGCGTTTCGGGAAACGACACGCAGATTTTGTCGGCAAATGGCATAACCAAGCGGTTGGCAAGCCCAGGCGAGATGTCCGACTCGTGGATAATCGAACGCACGCCGCATGTCCGCGCCGCCGCAAGCACAGGCACAACCACAAAGCCGCCCTTGGAAAAAACCAAATCGGGCTGTATTTCCTTGATAATTTTTCGCGCTTCGCCAAAGCCCTTTGCCACGCGGAAAATATCCGTCACGTTTTTCATATCAAAGTATCGCCGCAGCTTGCCCGACGAAATTCCATAATATGGCAACCCTGCGCCCTCGGCAAGCCCTCGTTCCAGCCCCTCGCTACTGCCGATATAATACGCTTCCCAGCCTGCCTTGCGTAAAGATGCAAGCAAGGCAAGGTTCGGGATTACATGCCCTGCCGTTCCGCCGCCTGTAAGAATAATTTTTTTCACCGCGTTTGCACTTCCTTTGAGATTTTATAGGATATTGTATAATAAGAGGGCTTGGAAAGGCAACTCTTATGTGTTTGCATTTTTTTGTGGGAGGGGGTAAAATCTGTGTGGAGCTTTACGATAAAATAGATAGTGTAAAGTCGCACATGAAAAATCGCCGAAGGCGAGTCAAAAAAAGAGGGGTTATGAAAATGGAAATTAGAAAAACTCAAGAACGCTTAGGATTAGTTAAAGTATTCGGTTTAGTATTACTTATGGCACTCTGCGTGGTGGTACTTACCACCGCGGTCTACGCAAGCACGCCCTGCTCCTGTGACGTTCCGCACTCCGTCACGGCTAACGACAAATTCCTCGACCACTCGACACTAGGCACAGGCGCGGAATGGCAGTTATTCGAGTGCGGGGAGCTAGTGGTCGGCGGTGGGTATATCAATAATACCGACTGGGACAGTCCGTGGGGCGATTACGCAGACAGCATTACACGTATTAGCTTCACTGCCCCGATTACTGCGGGGGAAAGCCTAATGTACCTATTCTCTTACTTGTTTAATGTAACAGAAATTGAGGGCTTGGGCTTTCTTGACACAAGCTATGTTACGAATATGGCAGGCATGTTTAACTATGTAGTGAGCGTAACCACCCTTGACTTATCGGGTTGGGACACAAGCAATGTTACGAATATGGCAGGCATGTTTAACTATGTATTGAGCGTAACCACCCTTGACTTATCGGGTTGGGACACAAGCAAGGTTACGAATATGGAGCGTATGTTTAGTTCTAATAAATTAACAACCCTTGACTTATCGGGCTTTGACACAGGCAATGTTATGGATATGTCGGGTATGTTTTACGGTGCGAGCGGGCTAACCACCCTTGATGTGTCGGGCTTTGACACTAGCAAGGTTACGAATATGTCGTGGATGTTTCGCGGTGCGAGCGGTCTAACCACCCTTGATGTGTCAGACTTCGACACAAGCAATGTTACGAATATGAGTAACATGTTTTTCGGTGCAAGCGGTCTAACCACCCTTGACTTGTTAGGCTTTGACACAAGCAAGGTTACGAATATGGAGAGGATGTTTGAAGGCGCGAGCGGTTTAACCGCTCTTGACGTATCTGGTTGGAACACAAGCAATGTTACGGATATGGATCACATGTTTTACGGTGCGAGCGGTCTAACCTCCCTTGATGTGTCGGGCTTTGACACAAGCAAGGTTATGGATATGGTTAACATGTTTGGCGGTGCGAGCGGTCTAACCTCCCTTGATGTGTCGGGCTTTGACACAAGCAAGGTTACGGATATGTTTGGTATGTTTAGCGGTGCGAGCGGTCTAACCACCCTTGATGTGTCGGGCTTTGACACAAGCAATGTTACGAGTATGTATGGTATGTTTGGCGGTGCGAGCGGTCTAACCTCCCTTGATGTGTCGGGCTTTGACACAAGCAAGGTTACGGATATGTTTGGTATGTTTAGCGGTGCGAGCGGTCTAACCACCCTTGACGTATCGGGCTTTGACACAAGCAATGTTGCGAGGATGAGGGGTATGTTTAGTGCTACGAGAGGTCTAACCGCCCTTGACTTGTCGGGCTTTGACACAGGCAATGTTATGGATATGTCGGGTATGTTTTACGGTGCGAGCGGGCTAACCTCCCTTGACTTATCGGGCTTCGACACAGGCAATGTTATGAGTATGGATATGATGTTTTTAGGTACGAGCGACTTAAAAAGCATTACCTTTGGCGAAAAATTTATAAGTCGTGACGATAATTCCCTGCCCGAGGTTTCCGAGGAAAACGGCGGCGATTGGCGTACCGTGGGTAATGACGACACGCTTACGTCTGCCGAGCTGTGGGATTATCTGCGGACTAATGACAGCAGAAACGCCGCCGAGCAATGGATATGGGCGAAGTATTTTTGTGAATGGTGCGGACGCTATCCTCATACTTGCTTTCCTGTTACTGGGGTTGGGGACAGAACGCCTTTGACCGTGTTGATGATTGTATTCTTAACCGCTTCAATAGTGGCGTGGGGGTATTTCATAAAAAGGCAATTGCGGGCGTTCGCTCCGTGAATGATTTTCACGTCTGCGTAATTAAAAGGCAATTGCAGGCGTTTGCTCCGTGAATGATTTTCACGTCTGCGTAGATTATTGTTTATCAAACACGGATTTGACGGATTATTAAATGGAGTGCGGATTTAAAGTATTATTAAACACGGATTTAACGGATTTTCGCGGATTATGCGGATTCGTTCGTGGGAAAATTCGCTACGTCCGCTATATCCGCCGAATCCGCGTAAATCCGTTAAATCCGTGTTTTAATCACTTGAAATCCACTGTCAAGTTAAGGGAATTGCAGGTTTTTTGTAGGGGACGGATTTATCCGTCCCGAGATACGCACGCTCGTCATTTCGGGGCAGGTAACGTCCATTAACGCAGAGCGAGGTAATCTCGGGACGGATAAATCCGTCCCCTACGATACACGACCGTGTAAAAAATGATTGCAAGTTTTTTGTATGGGACGGATAAATCCGTCCCATACAAAAAACAACCACAAGGGGGCTACCATGTCAAAAAAAACATATTATTTGTGGGTGCTGTTTGCTTCAGTGGCTACTCTTTTTATTGTGGCGATTTTGGCGGCTATTATTTTTTCTGATGGGCGTGGGCGTGACACTCAAGATGTGTTGGCTGTTGTTCCCGAAGCAGGGGACGAACGAGTGGGGCAATCGGAACGCGGAAACCTCGAAGCACACGGAACATCAGAAAACCACGCCACGGACGAAATGAATACCAACACAGGCGAACCTGCGGACGGAACGAACACCGCCACAGGCGAACCCACATCAGAAAACCCCACCACGGACGAAATTCCCATGCCCTCGGCACGACTTGCTTTCGTGGGCGATATTATGTGCCATGCCGACCAACTTAATGCGGCTCGTGTTTCCCATTCTCAAGCACAAGCCCAAACCGAAGCACAAGCCCATTCCCAAGCACAAGACGAATACAACTTCAACTACGCATTCCGCTACATCGCGCCGTACATACAGGCGGCAGACTTCGCAATCGGCAACTTGGAAACCACCCTTGTCCGCGAGGGCTACGCTGGCTGGCCTTTGTTCCGCTCGCCCAAGGCGTTTGCGGAGGCTCTCGTAAACGCAGGCTTCGACATGGTGACTACGGGCAACAACCACAGCTTTGACGCGGGCGCGGCAGGCGTGCGTTCCACTATGGAAATCTTGGACGAGGTGGGGCTGATGTTTACCGGCACGTACCTCACGCCCGAGGCGCGCGACGAAATCGCCGTGGTGGAAGTAAATGGATTTTCGATTGCCGTCTTGAGCTTCACAATGCACACCAACGGCATTGACCTAGGCGAGCATAATTATATGGTAAAAATTATCTATCACGACCTTGTGGAACAAGCCACGATTGATTACGACATGATTCGCGCGAGCATGGCGCGCGCACGCGAGCTAAACACCGATTTTATTGTCGTTTTGCCGCACATTGGCATAGAATATTACGGCACAATGAACCGCGGGGCGGGGCATCGCTGGGACAATTTCGACACAAGCGACACGCGCTGGGTCAACTGGATGCGTACGCTTCATTTGTTCTTGGACGAGGGCGCGGACATGGTTTTGAACCACCACCCCCACACGCTTTTGCCTGCGGAATTTGTTTATGTAAACGACGGCGAACGCACCCGCCGCGGATTTATGGCGTATTCGCTCGCCAACTTTATATCGGGACAGCGTACCGCTCCGCGAGAAACGAGCGCGATTATTTACGTAGACCTCGCGCGTGACGAAAACGGCGCGGCGTATATCGCGGCGGCTTCCTACGCGCCGATTTGGGTACAGCCGCAGACGTTTACCGTCCTGCCCGTGACAGAAGCGTTGCTTACCGCGGAGCAGGACGACTATATCCAGTACACCTCGCGCTTGCAGGAGGTACACCGCGACGTGACCCATATGTTTTCAGGCGAACCGCTGAGGGAAATGCTACACGAATATGAAATAACGCGAAGTAGAACGCGTGAGGAATTTCCAGGGCTGCCGCTTTGGGGGAGCTTGCCGTGGAAGTGAGGGGGGGGGGCGTTGCCCCTTTTCTCCGACTGGTGCTTGGTGGGAATGTCGCCTCGAAGCCTTTAGGGTGGGGGTATGGGGGGCGTTTCCTCTTTTAAAGGCATGGAATGCGGATTTTAAAGATAATGGAACGCGGATTTCCGCGGATTTGGCGGATTCTCGCGGATTTTAAAACCACAAAACGCGGATTTACGCAGATTATGCGGATTTTATCGGGCTTATCGGATTTTCGTGGACTTTCCCACGAGCCAATCCGCGTAATCCGTGAAAATCCGTTAAATCCGTGTGAAGCCCTTGAATCCATTAAATCTGCGTAGTAAGGTGCGTGTTCCGTTAGCTTTTAATGAACGCGAGAAAAAATCCGCGAAAATCCGTTAAATCCGCGAAAATCCGCGTTCCATGCCTTTAAAATCCGCCAACTCCGCGAAAATCCGCGTTCCGTCATACGAAAAAAATTCGGAGGTATTTAATTATGAAAAAGTTCCTAATCCTTATCCTGCTACTAGCCTTTTCTGCGTGTACAGATAGTATGCCCCTTGAAACACAACTAGAAGCGCAACAAGAATCCCAGCCCGAACTCCACCAACAAGCCCAAACCCAAACCACCCCCGAGCCAATCGTAGCCTTTACGGAAACGCCGCAAAACCACGACATAATTTCATTTGAATCGGGCGATTACGGCTTTTTCGCACGCGGCTTCGAGCAGCTATCGCGTACGAGCGAGGCTTCGCATACTGGCGAATTTTCGCTGAAGGTCACGGGGCGAAACGAGCCGTGGAACGGAATTGCGGTTAATGTGACGGAGCAGGCCGTTGCCTTTGAGGAACACGCGTTTTCTATGTGGGTCATGCCTGTGGACGAGGACACGAGCTTTGTGCTTTCGGCGGAGTTTATCAAGGACGGAGAGCCTTTCTGGCGTAACTTCGGCGGCGCAAGCGTCACGGCGCGGGCGGGCGAATGGTCGTTTATTGGCGGCACATTAAGTTTCTATGATTTTGATACAGTTAATGTCTATATCGAAACAAACCTAGCGGGCAAGGACACGGATTTTTTTATCGACGACGTGTTTTTTAGCCTTATGGCTATTGATTATTCGTTTGATGCCTCGCTTCCGCGGCTTTGCGAGGTTTTCGAGGACTATTTTTTGGTTGGCACGGCTGTTTCGCGGCGAGATTTGCATGGCACGCGCTTGGAATTTGTACGCCACCATTTTAACGCAATAACCGCAGGAAACGACATGAAGCCCGACGCATTGCAAAACAGGCGCGGAATTTTTACATTTAGCGCGGCCGACGAAATCGTAAACGCGCTTGACGGCATGAGCCTAATCGGGCATACGCTAGTCTGGCACGAGCAGTCGCCCGAGTGGCTAAACCGCGAAGGCATAAGCCCCGAGGAGGCCTTGCAGAACATGCGGACACATATCGGCGAGGTCGTGACGTATTACAAGGGCAGGCTCGTGGCCTGGGACGTAGTAAACGAGGCATTTCCGAGCTATGTACCCGAGAACGCAGACCACGCCAACTGGCGCGAGCTGCTTCGCCAAACGCCGTGGCTTGCCGCGCTTGGCAGTGACTATATCGAGCTTGCGTTCCGCGCGGCACACGAAGCCGACCCAAGCGCGAGGCTAATTTACAACGATTACAACCTAGACGGCGTAGGCAAGCGGGAAGCGGTTTTTTATATGATACAGGAATTGCTCGAAAAGGGCGTACCCATACACGGCGTAGGTATGCAGGCGCATTACAGCTTGGACACAATGCCTAGCGATGTGGAGGCTTCGATTGAGCGGTTTGCGGAGCTGGGAATATCTGTAAGTATAACGGAGCTAGATGTGGTGACGGGGGCGTTGCCCCTTTCCGTCGAATTATCACACAAAATGCCGCCAGAGCTAGAAATAGCACAATCGGAGTTATATTCTAGCTTGTTTGAAATTTTTAAGAAGCACGCCGATGTGATAGACCGCGTAACTTTATGGGGGCTAGACGATGCCACAAACTGGCGGTCGTGGGGCTTCCCGCTGATGTTTGACAGACAGCTTTCGGCCAAGCTGGGGTTTTATGGGGTGGTTGGAGGATAGGCATGGGAGGGGGTTGGGGTGGAGTTGCGGGTGAGGTAGGCATAGTATCAGTTACGGCGGTTAAACGGTTGTTTATATCATATTAACCATGCAAATCAAGATTATTGCTTATTTATCCCGATTAAAATGACAGGGTGTGCAATCTTTTAAGCCTTGTTTTTTAAAATCATTCCCGTCCACATACATAAAGATGGCAGTATTGACATTATAAAGCAGACATACATTGCATTAACATGAAGAAGGTGTGCTATAGCACCACTAATTAGACCGATTGGCATCAAAAACATCATTATCACATATGCTTCACATATGAAATATGCAATTGCACAAATAATAAGCAAAATTAACAATCCTATTACAGACAATCCATCTGTTAAAATATTATGTGTGCTTGTTAAAAACTTCCTGCCTACCCAAAAATACAAAAAAATAAAGATAATAATACTAATCGCTGCCACTATAGAATCATATAATAAAAATATTAAATCTGATGACATACTCGGAATCAATTTATTCCGAATAAGAAGAAAAAATGGTAGCGATATAAAGCATATACAAGAATGTGCAACAATTGAAATAATGTTATTTCTTATTAACAAAGGCAATGAGTGCATATTATTCAACATGCTTGCTTACTCCTTATCATAAAAATTCCCACACAAACGATACACATCTACCTGCTTTGTGAAGAATTAAACACGGATTATGCGGATTTACGCAGATTTACGCGGATTTTATCGTGCTTATCGAATTTTCGTGGATTTCGCACAAGCGAATTTTCGCACGAACGAATCCGCGTAATCCGTGAAAATCCGTTAAATCCGTGTTTTATGTTTCTAAAAATCTGCTTTTGGTGTGTGACTGCCAATGGCAAGGTTTTTGTAGGGGGCGGACTTGTCCGCCCCGATATGCGTACGTTTATCATTTTAGAGCGAGCAAATTCTGTCAGAACGTGCGGGGGTCGGGACGGATAAATCCGTCCCCTACAAATGCAAGTAGGTTAAGATTTAGGCTTGGTAGCGGTTTTTTGTAGGGGACGGATTTATCCGTCCCGAGATTACCGCGTTCTGCGTTACTGGACGTTATCCGTCCTCGAATTGACGAGCGTGCATACCTCGGGACGGATAAATCCGTCCCCTACAAATGCCAGTAGGTTAAGACTTGGGATTGGTGGCGGTTTTTTGTAGGGGACGGATTTATCCGTCCCGAGATTACCGCGCTCTGTGTTACTGGACGTTATCCGTCCTCGAATTGACGAGCGTGCATACCTCGGGACGGATAAATCCGTCCCCTACAATTAACCGTCACTAATTTGTTGGCATTGGTTGGTTTAACAAGTGATTGTTAAACACGGATTATGCGGATTTACGCAGATTTACGCGGATTTTATCGTGCCTGTCGGATTTTCGTGGATTTCGCACAAGCGGATTTTCGTACGAACGAATCCGCGTAATCCGTGAAAATCCGTTAAATCCGTGTTTATGTTTAATAATAATCCGTATAAATTCATTAAATCCGCACCTACCTTACCATACCCCTCCTACGCCTATCCTCCCGATTATCCACAGCAACCACCTCTACCCCCTCCATCACATCACCGTCCGCACTACCACCCTCACCCTCTACACCGTCCACACCCTCTACCCCCTCCGACATACCCACAACCAAAGCCCCAGGCGAGGTCATTTCCAATTCCTCCAATTCCCCCACCTCACCCATACCAAACCCAAACATCAACGCGCCCTCTGCACTAGAACGCGGCTTCATTATCGCGAAGTCCTCGTCCGATATGCCTGGCTGTGTGGGGTCGGTATTGCCGTAGCGTACGCCGTGGAAGTCGTCCACGTTGCTTCCTGTGTTTTGCGGCATAAGGCCGCCTGCGCCGTCACTAACCCATATACGCCTTGCGGCCTCCTGGTTAGAAATACGGCTCGCGGGCGCTTCGCCCCAAAAGCTGTATACTCTGTCACGCTCGTTATTGTTGTTGTTCCACGCGCCTACTAGGTCGATTACATAGTCCATTTCCGATGCGGTTATTAGCTCCGAGAGCTGTGCCGTGCCGTTTACGAGCGCCACGCTTATATTACGGTTGCTAAAGACTAGGTCGATTACGCCGTCTACGTCAGTAATATTGTGGCGTGTGCCGTACGCAGACTGAGAGGTAGCAATAAGGAACGAGGTCTTTGGCGGCATTATTAGCTTATCCGTGGCTATTTCCGCACTAAAGTCAAACACAAACCATGGGTCGGCGATATGCCCTGCGCCGTCCGATACGTTTTGCACCTGCAAGGATTTACCAGCTAGTGAAAAATCCGTATCAGAAGCGTTGTAAAGCTCCACAAAGCCGTGCGAGAACGCGCCCTCCGCACTAAACGCGCGGCTGTAAATTTGGTTAATCACCAAGCCCTCTAAGTCCTCAAAGTCGGCGTTTACGGTGACGCTTCCGCCGCCTATAGGCATAGGCACGGTTGCAGTAGCCGTACGGCGGTTGGCCGCTACTTGCAAAGCGGCGGACACCGCCCCTGTTACCGCGATTGGGTCACTTGAAGCAAAGCGTTTGCCCACTGGCGCGGTTACGGTAATGGTGGTGGGCATGTTTGCGGACTGCGGCGTGGTGGGGTAAAAGGCGGTTTGCGCCGCCGCCGTACCCACCGCAGTTAGGCTAAATCTTTGGGAAATTTCGTCGCCGTAAATAATAATATCGTTAATAGACGTATTACCGCCGCGCGCTAGGTTGCTTGGGCCGTTGAAAATTACGCGTAGCTGAACGGTTTCCTTGTCGGTTGCTTCGACTGGCAACGCAAAATTGGTATAGGTCGGCCGTAACGCGCCGTAGGTGTCGTTGGTAACACGCACAGGCCGCATGGTAGAATTTTGAATTTCTGTGAATGGGCCAGTATCGCCTATGCGGTACGCAAGAATAAACTCGTCAGGCCCGCTGCCCGTAGACTTTTGGGAAGCGGAGAAGCGGATATTTTCGTAGCCAGTTGTCTTAAAGCTCATTTGGAACGCGGGCGCGTTTAGTATGCCGATATTACGCGCGGTACGCCATGGATTCGTGCTTGCCAGTGAGGCGTTATTGTACACAATCGGCGTTCTTGCCGTACCCGCAAAGCCGATTAGCCTTTGGGTATTATTGTCCCACGCCGTAAGCCTAAAGTCACTGCCAAACAATCCGCCGTTACCCACAAAATGGGATTCCGCAGGCGTAGAATTATTTACCGCCGTAGCAGTCTGTGACGTTTCTGTCAGCGAAGCCAAAATCAAACCAGTGGGCGGCGAGGTAAGATTAACATGAAGCGTAAGCGGCGCGGTTATATCGTCACATGTAACCGTAGTAGTAAAGGTGTCCAAAATATTCGGCTCGCCTTTGACAGGGCGTATGCCGTTTATGACAATCGAGCCGCCCACGACCTGCGCCGTTACTCCGCTAGGAAGCGGCGGCGACCATTCGCCTATAGTAATATCTGCATCGCCCACGCCGCTTACCTCTACCGTAGCACTTGGGCTATCGTCAGTAAGTGTTGCGGGGTTCGGCGTAAGAATTAGCACCTTGCCTAAGGAATCGCCGTAAAGGGCTATATCGTTAATCGAGGTATTTCCGTTACGTATTAGACTTGTCACGCCGTTAAAAATTACGCGCAGGTAAACCGTTTCCTTGTCAAACATATCCTCGGGCAGAAGGTAATCGTCATACGAGCTTTCCAGTGCCGCGTATGTGTTGTCGCCTGCGACATCACGGTAGGTAAGGATAGAGGAATCGGGAAGCGGTATAAAATCGCCCACATCGCCTACACGGTACGCGAGAATAAATTCGTCCGGCCCACTGTTTGTAGACTTCTGCGAGGAGTAAAAACGCACATTAGTAAAGCCCTCTGTAGAAAACTGTAGCTGAAACGCGGGCGCGTTCATAAGCCCGACATCACGAGCGGTACGCCAGTCATTAGTGCCTAGCATGGCATTATTTTCTATTACTATGGGCGTTCTGTCCCTGTCTGTCGTGCCTATGCGAATTTGCGTATTATCGTCCCACGCGGTAAGCCGCGCCGTATTCCAATAAAAGCCGCCAGTAGCCCCAAAATAGGATTCCTCGGGTATATTTGTGTTTATGGCTGTAGCGCGTGAGGAACGCTCTACTATTTCCGCCAATAATATCCCTGCGGGCGGCGCGGTAAGATTCACGTTTACCACAAGCTCGGTGGTCAAGCCCTCGCGGGTAACTGTATTTCTATACGTGCCTATTATATCGGGCTGCCCTGCCAAGGGTCGCACGCCCTCAATAATAATCAATTCGTCGTCTATGAGGTCTACGGTAACGCCCTCGGGCAATGGCGGCGACCATTCGCCTATAGAAATATCGTCCACAGCCGAGCCTAGCGCCTCCACCTCTGCGTACAGATGGGTGTTATTTATGGTTACTGGGTTTGGGTTTAGTATAAAGGTCTTTACATCGTCCATGACCGTGCCGCGAATCACAATATCGTTAATCGAGGTATTTCCTGCGCGTTCTAGCTCGCCGCTACCAGAAAATACCGCACGCAAATATACTATCGGCTGATTATCCAGCTCCTCGGGCAGTGCAAAATCCCAGTACGAGGACTGTAACGCCGAATAGGTGTCGTTGCCTATGCGGTGCGGTCTTACCGTAGAGTCGGGTATATGCGTAAATTCGCCCTCACTGCCTACGCGGTACGCAAGAACAAACTCGTCTGGGCCGCTTCCTGTAGATTTTTGTGACGTATACAAGCGTAAGTCCTTGAAGCCAGAGGTCGGCACTCTTATTTGAAACGCAGGGGCGTGATTTATGCTTGTGTCCCATGCAGGCCGCCATGTGTTTCCTGCTAATAGTGACGCGTTATTAAATACTATTGGTGTTCTTTCTGTACCTGCCGTGCCGATTAGTACCTGCTTATTGTCGTCCCATGCGGTGAGGCGTAGAGCAGGGCCGTACACGCCAGTTGTTCCTGTGAAGTGGGATATGGTTGGGTTGTAGCTATCGTTTGCGACCGCTTCTACGTCCGTTATGGTTAAGCCTGCTACGACCGCGCCCGTAGGCACTGGCAACGGCTCAAATTCTACCACCGCCGTAATAGTACCGCCGCCCCTAGGCATCTCAAACGTACCCACCGCCGAAAGGCGCGTGCTTGTGACAAAGATTTCCACATCCTCCATGCCTGTCACTACCAAGGGCGTACCCGCAGGAGCAACAAAACGATAGCCCTCGGGCGCGGTTATTGTTACGGTCATTTTGGTTTCTACCGGCTCGGAATTAGATGGGTGTATGTTGGTTCTCGCCATGTCAGAGCCATTGATAATAAGCATAACGATTTGGTCGTCGTCGTCGTCGGGCCAAGCTCCGCTTCCAGTAAAGCGCGGCATAAACCGCAAAAGCCTTGCCTCCGTTATTCCCGAGGAATTTCTCGCAGGGGAAATATAGCCCCAGTTGTCGTCAAAGTCGAAAAATGTCGTGTCCTCGCCTACTGAGGGAAGCCTATAGTCGATTCTCTCGAAGTCCGTTCTATTGTTGTGCGTGTTTCTAAAGCTGCCGCGCCTGCGTATGGCTACGTTACGAGATATGCCTGTGGCAGGGCCTTCTCCCCAAAAATTGGGTATAATATCAGGCTCGTTTACCGCGCCTACCAGGTCGATAATCCGCCATTCTTCCTCGGGGTCTATTACGTTGCTTTTTGGGCTAGTCGCTACTGCTTGCCATGCGCCGTCCTTGCTGTAGTGCGGCGTGTCGGGGCCTTCGGTGTCTGCCGCGAGAGCGGCTACGCGCGGCATTTGTGACGGCTCGATTATTCCGCCTGCGTTTTGCAGCGGTTCGTCACCTGTCACTAGAGCCGCGACTATATTTTTTAGCTCAATTTCCCATTCCATATCGTAATTGTCGTTTTTCCAGTCCTTTCCTACTACTAGGAAAGAGGAACGTGCGGCGATTTTTTGCTCCGCAAGGGGCAAAACCTGCCATGTATTATTGCCTAAAGCCTGCAACGAGAAGCCGTCAAGGGCAATGGCTTGATTAGTGGGGTTGTAAAGCTCTATCGAATTGTTTATTTGTCTAATCATAATGTCCGCGGTGTCAACGGTCAACGCCGAGGGCGTAGTATACGCGCCGTCCGCGGTAGTACGCGGCCTTGCGTTCCTTACGGCTTCAGTGGGTAACCTAAAGTCTATTTGCTCGAAGTCATAAGAATTATTGCGTGTATTTTGAAAGTCTTTCCTTCTAATAGATGTATTTTCCGAAAAATCGGCATCACTTACATAATCTACCAAGCGTGATAGCTCCGCGAGCGTAACGCCGTTTTGCGGTAGCAGGGCAGACGTGCCGTGTACAATCGCTACAGACATAGGGCTGGCAAAGATATTATGTGTACGCATATCCGCCTTGCCGTCAAAGTCGTGATGTGCGACTAAATATGACGAGCGCGCGGGAATACTCCTCGCCGTAAGCGGCATTACGCGCCATGCGTTTTCGTCCGCATTAAACACTTGCAGAGAGTATCTACCCATGGAAATGGTCTGGTCGGTGGGGTTAAACAGCTCGATAAAATCGTTGGCTATTTGGTTAATAATGATATTCGGCTCAATGCTTACGTCCTCGAATAGGTCTTGATTTATGGTAAAGCTACCGCCGCCTACTGGCATATTAAAATGGCCTATAGCGGTGTGCCTGTTCGGCTCTACACGCAGGCTAACGTCCGCCGCGCCGCGTAGGGGGATTACGTCCCCTGCCTGTGCGGCAAACTGCTTGCCAAAGGGCGCGGTTACGGTCATAGTCATGGGCGTTTGGTAGGGGTGAGTACCTGCGGGCGAGAATGTCGCCTGTGCGGCGGCTGTTCCTCGCGCTGTTACTTCGTTGTTGCCGTTGGATAGCGGTCTGTCGCCGCGTACGAGTGCTACGGATAGGTGATTATTGCTCATGGGAACGTCCCACGCCAAGTCCCAGTCGCGGATTACGTGGCGTACGCGGTGGTTGCGTACCTCTTGCGGAAGCAATACCGAGCGCGAATTGTCGTTGTACCAGTCTGTGCTTACCACAAGGAAGGACGAGCGCGCAGGAATTACCTCGCCGCGCAGAGGAAGCACTAGCCACTTGCCTAAATCGTCCGCAAGCGTGCCGCTACCGCCCGAGCCGCGCGCACCGTTTAATATTTGCAGGGAATAATTGTTTAAGTCGATACTGCTATGTGTGGGATTGTACAGCTCGATAAAGCCGTGCGAAACAGCGTTAGCCCCAGGCGAGCCTTGTCCGTAAACTTGGTTAATAAGTACATTCGGCTCTATGTGATTAGCAGAAAAGCTCGCATCAACTGTAAGCTCCACATTCTTGGCAGGCATAATAAATTCGCCGCTGGCGGAAAGTCTATCGGCCGCCACAGTTACGCTAAAGTTATTTAGCCCTAAAAAGCCCATCAAGCCAGGCACGGTTATTTTCGAGTTTGCATCAGCGGCGAAGTGCTGACCGTACGGAGGCGTTACCGTTACGGTGATAGGCGTACCCTGCGGCTGTGCCTCGGCAGGGCTTATGGTGGTTTGCTCCGCGGCAGTACCCTTTACGCTTACCGCAAACAAAGGCACGGCTACGCCCGACCATTCGCCATCTCCGCTATAGCGTGGGCGTAGGCTTTCGAGCTGGTTATCGGTTATTCCGCTTTCGTTTCGTGCAGGTAATATATTCCATTCGGGGGTTACATAGGCGGACACGTCATAGCTTTCGTCTGACGGTAGCCTAAAGTCTACGCGCTCGAAGTCTGCCTCGTTGTCGCCTGTGTTTTGCAGGTTTATTCTGCGTAGGGACGATTGCCGCGAAAAGCTAGAGGCAGGGTTTTTCATAGAGTTGGCTATTTCGCCAGAGGTGCTTACCGCGCCTACTAGGTCGATTACGCGTTCGTTTTCCGTTATTACGCCCTTGTTGTCAAGCTCTAGGGCTTCGTGACCCTCTGCGAGGATTACGGACATTTGAGAGTTGCTGAATTGTACGTCCCATTCCATATCGTAGGCTTCTATTACATAGCGTACGCGATGCTCGCGCGCGTCGGCGTGCACGGCCTCGCTACGGGAATTGTCGTTGTACCAGTCTGTGCTTACCACCAAAAAGGAGGACAACGCAGGGATTACCTGGTCGGTGAGGGGCAGAACATGCCAGTCATCGCCGCCGTTTGATAGCTGTAGCGACATGCCGTCCAGCTCTATGTCCTTGTTGGTCGTATTGTACAGCTCAATAAAGCCGTGGGATATGGCGTTCGTCCCTGGCGAGCCTTGTCCGTAGACTTGGTTGATAAGTATGGTTTGCTTGGCGGTGTCGCCAAGCGCGGTAATAGGCATGGTGGAAAGCGTAGAAGATAAAAGCATAAAAAGAGCAAGAAATAACGCTATGTGGCGATTTTTGTTTAACAATTTAAAGACCCCCTACAGATTTTGTGTTATTTATGGAACGTGGATTTAGTGGATTTTAAGGGCATGGAACGCGGATTTTCGCGGATTTGGCGGATTTCCGCGGATTCTTTCGGGCGTACTTTTGAATCCGTGAAATCTGCGTAAATCCGTGTAATCCGTGTTTAATTATCCTTTAAATCCGTGTTGCGTTAGCTTTTAATAAAGGTTAGAAAAAATCCGCGAAAATCCGTTAAATCCGCGAAAATCCGCGTTCCATCATTTTTTCTGCGGTGTTACTACAAAGTTAATTCCTCGTTAATCTGACTAAAAACCCACTCCGTTATTTTTTCCCCATTGAGATAAAGCTGATATGTCGTGCCTACCTCAAAGGAGGGCGAGGAAACCACCGCTCTGGCAAAGGTATTTGGCGCGGTATAAGAAAGAAGCGTTTCCTCGTCTGCGGATTTGATTTCTAGCAGTGTATCCTCGGTTTGGTAATACGGGAAGTGGAATGTCATGTTTGGCTGAGTGGATTCCGCCGAAATATTTACCGTGTTGCCAGTATTTATAAATTCGCCAGATGTAAGCATGACCTGCCCTGCGGGTCTTTCCCCCACAAACAAGCCGCTACCGTGCAGCGTGCCGCCCTCTACATAGATAAAGCCGTCCGATTCGATACTGTCGCGGCGAGTTTGCACGCGCACATTTCCGCCTAGCAGGCGTACAAACACATGTGCCTCGCCCGAAGCGTCGCGCGCGTTTATTCCGTCATTTATACTAAAAATGCTAATGTCGCCGCCGGAAATGGTGATGTTTTTCGATTCCAAGCCCTCGGAGGCGTTTACTATGTCTATATTGCCGCCTGTTACAACAATGGATTCGGCCGCGGAAATAGCGTCATCGCCTACGATAAAGCGCAGACTGCCGTCATTGATTGTGGCGCGGGTAGCCGCCTGTATGCCGTCACTTATGGCGGTTATGTCAAGCGTGCCGTCACTTATTACCACAAAGCCGCGTGACGGATTGGTGGCGTGGTTCGACTGTATTCCGTCACTGCCCGCGTTTATGGTAATCGTGCCGCCGTTTACCGTAACGCCGTCACGCCCGCGCAAGCCGCTGCCTGCGGCCTGTATGTTGAGCGTGCCGCTGTTTATTGTGAGATAGTCCTGC
Source organism: Defluviitaleaceae bacterium (assembly GCA_009777845.1). GTDB lineage: Bacteria > Bacillota > Clostridia > Lachnospirales > WQUN01 > WQVC01. Next base: position 164,506 of record WRLD01000001.1, on the reverse strand, counting down.
GAACGCAGTCCATGACGGCTCGCGCTGGTTACGTTTAGCGTGCCGCTTCCGTTGATAATTAGGTCGTTGTTTACGTATACCGCATCTATTACGGAATCCTCATCGGTTTGTGTGGTTCTGCGAGAGCCTACGGCGTTTGATACAGAGTTTTCTGTACCCTCTGTTAGGTAAATTTCTACCCTGCGCGAGTTTGGCGCGTTAATCGCCGCGCCGTCGGGGTTGTGCAGAGAGAAGTTATCAAATACGAGCTCTACTATGTCGTTTCTTCCTGTTTCGATAAAAATTTGTCCTCTGTAATCGCCGGAAAATTCGTACCGCCCTGCGGTGGTGATTGAATAAACGCCGTCGGGGAAATATTCGCCCGTAAAGCCATCGTCCTGCAGCGTGCTGTTACAGCCCGATAGAATACCTATTATACATGTGATTGCGGCAAAGAGCAAAAAATATTTTTTTGGGGTGGTTTGTGGGTTGGTTTTCATTTTAAATTCCTCCTATGAGATGGTTTTTTAAAGGTAATGGAACGCGGGTTTGGCGGATTTTAGAGGCATGGAACGCGGATTTTCGCGGATTTGGCGGATTTCCGCGGATTCTACGGAGTGGGCGGAGTGTCGTGGATATTTTTTTGTAAGGGGGTAGTTTAAGGGTATGGAACGCGGATTTAACGGATTTTCACGGATTACGCGGATTGGCTCGTGGGAAAATCTACGAAAATCCGCTCCGCCCGATAAAATCCGCGTAATCTGCGTAAATCCGTGTAAATCCGTGTTTGATTGCCTCTAAATACGTACGCTATTGTCTGCTGTGCCTCTCGCCCTCTGTGCCTCTGTGCCTCTGTGTGAAAATCTTTTTGACAAATAATGAACGCAGATAAAGCGTATAACTTCCATTTTTTAGTTAAAAGATTTTTTCACACAGAGGCACAGAGGCACAGAGGGAGCGAGGCACAGCAGAAGCACGAACGAATCCGCGTAATCTGCGTAAATCCGTGTTTAATGTTTTTAAAATCCGCGAAAATCCGTTAAATCCGCGTAAATCCGCGTTCTATCCTATCTACTCTGCGGGACGATATTCCCACAACACTCCGCCGTAGAAAAGGGGCAATGCCCCCTAGTCGTCCCATTTAATGGAAATTACTTCCCCTGTAACAATATCAAGCCTAACCTCTGCTTCGAGGTCGGATTCAAAGTCTACTTCTACCTCCCAGACCCATTGTCCGCCCTTAAAGGTAAGGTCAACCTCGTCAAGCACGCCGTGTTCTTCCAGTGCAGACACCGCCGCCATGGCTATTTCCGCCGCCGTAAGGCTATTTATAGGCGGATTTAGCGGCGTGACCTTGCGGTCGGTTAGGTCGTAGCTGTACGCAGGCGTTATGGCTGGGCTAATGGCAGAAAACGCAAAAACCGAGCCAGATAACGCAGAAAACATAATAATAATCACTAACGCGGCATAAGCAGGCTTTTTTAGCTTTTTTGAGGTTTCCAAAATGCAGTCCAAACGCCGTTTTAGGCTTCGCTTACCGCCGTAGAAGCAGGTGGAAAAAAGCGTAGAGCTTTTTTTCTTGCCCACCATTTCTACTATTAGCTCGGCATAATACAGCCTGTTTTCCTCGCCAATGTCCTGCAAAACGGCTTCGTCACATGATGTTTCACATTCGGTTTGCAGCGTGCTGTTTAGCCAGTACGCAATCGGATTGAACCAATGAATGGCGACCGCGGCGACCGACAGCAGCTTTACATACAAATCGCCGCGCTTATAATGTATCAATTCGTGTCTGAAAATCATTTCCAGCTCGGTGTTCAAAAACTGCTTGGCAGGTAAAATAATAACTGGCTTGAAAAAGCCTGTAAGCATAGACGTGGAAACAAATTCTAGCTCAATTAGCTTTATTTCCTTGTTTTCCAGCCCTTTTTCCTTTTTTATGGCGTTATACAGGGCGAGTGCCTGCTCGTCTGTGACTGGCTTGCCCCAACGCTTGACAATTCTCTTAAAATGAAGATACCGCCATGAATGGTACGCAAAAATCGCAAACGCCGCGACCGCCCATATTGTGACTAGCGCGGAGCTTTCCTGTGAAATGGCAAAAACAGGAATATTAAACAGCCCATCGCCCCACACAGGGCGAAGCGGAACAAGAAAGCCCACAAGCACAACTAGCCAAACGGCGTACCTATGCTTTGGCTGAAACCAGCGGAACGACAGCATACTAAGCACCGATACGAACAGAATTAAAACGGACATAGTAAGCGAAACCGAAAGGAAGGTTAAAGCATTTTGTGCCATGACATCACCCCCTACTTTCCAGCCAAGCCCGAAGCTCTACGACCTCTTGCTCCGAGAGGTTGTCGCCGTCATACAAGGCCTTGACTAGGCTTCCTAGCGAGTTGCCCCTATATCTGTCCGCGAAGCCCTCGATTTCGATTTGCATATAGTCCGCTTCTCTGACAATGGGCGTGTAATTGCGTTCGCGGCCTATACGGCTAGTTTGCAAAAACTCCTTTTCCGTAAGGCGTACGAGCATGGTAAGTACGGTCTGCTGTTTCCATTTTTTGACAGGCGACAGCTTGCCCATTATTTCCAATGTGGTAATGGGCGACGGATTGCTCCAAATGATTTTCATAACTTCAAATTCCGCATCGGGCAGTTTTTTCTTGGGAAGCATGGTGGCGACCCCCTTTTGGTTTGCTGTTGGTGGTTCATTGATTCATATTCTACATGTATAGAACCTAGTTGTCAAGAGTGGGAATGATTCTTGTATGGGGCATGTAAAAAAATCAATGGAACGCGGATTTACGCGGATTTAACGGATTTACGCGGATTTTTTCTTGCGTTTATTCAAAACTTACGGATTGCGGATTGCGTAGGTTTTTAAAGGGTATCAAACACGGATTTAATGGATTTACACGGATTACGCGGATAAAAAAACGTGCCAGACAAAATCCGCGAAAATCTGCGTAAATCCGCCAAATCCGTGTTTAATCTATAATATTTTTGTAAGCTCCAAATAAAGACCTAGAACGCAGTTTGCACAAGAAAAAATCCGCGAAAATCCGCATTCCACATTTATTTAAGCTAGACAGGACGAAAACACGCCCCCATATGTATGCCCGAAGTCGGAATTGAACCAACGACACGAGGATTTTCAGTCCTCTGCTCTACCAACTGAGCTATTCGGGCAAAAAATATATACTTTTGGACACGAGAAGCAGTATAAACCACATGGGGCTTGTTCGTCAAGTGTAGATTTTTGAATTTTGGCTACACAACCATAAACCCCCAAAGCATACCAAATTTATCCTTAAAATTTCCCACTAGCTCGCTGTAAAAGGTTTTAACAAACGGATTGTCCGCTATGCTGCAAGCCCTTAATATTTCATAGCAAGCCAACAGCTCCCCGCTTGTTTGGAATTGCACGATTAAGTGAACAGGGAAATTGAGCGAGGTATCCTCGTTGCCGAACATGCAGTCATTGTCATTAAGAAACACAGCCTGCCCCTTAATTTTCATGTTGGCGTGGGCGATACGGTTATCGCCCGCCCATTTTTCGGGGTCATAGTCGCAAAAGCGGACGATTTCGTCCACCTTGGTGTCAAACGCCTTTTCATATAAGGCAATCGCCTTTTCGCAATTCCCCTTAAAATGTAGATGTGGTATAAGCATAATTCCCTCCCTAGGATAGGTCTAATTACACACGCTTTACGGGCTGTCGTATCACTGTTTTTAGCTTATCCGGCGCGGTTTTGCGTGGGTCGTTTAGGTAAATTTCGTGGTGACGGCGTTTGCCGCTAATATCACAGGCATAACCATGCGCGGTCATAAACTGCATGATTGCGGCGTTTGTTCGCGGCTCGTCGTCATATGAGCCAATGTGCATGGCTTGTACGCAAAGCCCCTCGGTTAATTTTTCAAGCCGCGCCCGAGAAAGATTAAGGTGCGGTTTTTTCTTGGAGAGAATGGTCTTTGCCGATTCAAAGACATCTTGTGTTACAAACTCGGGCTGTCGTATCATCGAAGTCCAACAGTATTTGTCCTTATCCTTGTACCATTCGTCCGAGCCGTCATTAAGCCACCACAAGCCCTCAAGCGGCGGCACGACATACTGCAAAATTTCCTTGTTTTCCATTTTAATAGTGTAGGAAAGCCCATATAAAATTTCCACAGCAGACTTGTATTCCTCGCTTGTGTTGGGGTTGCCTGTGCCGTCTGCCATAATAAACAGCATTTCTGGCACGTCTATGACAGCGGGAGCGGTTTTTGGTTGGTAGAGGTCTTTTTGGGTTTTCTTAAAATCAATCGCCATTTTTGGTTTCCTTTCTTAGTGGCAACACGCTTTGCTTTATATACGCCCTAATCTTCTTAACAGCCCAATCATAATGACTAGACGTAACCGAAACGCAATAACTGCCAAGAGTCGAGCCGCCCACCCAAGAAAACGCCTTTTTCTCGAATAATTCCTCGTTTGAGAATCGCCCGATTAAGTCTAGCACCTTTTTATGGCTTTCACAAAGCATTTCCTTTGAATCGTCATAAGACACGGCTTGATGTTTTTCCCAAAACATGACGTTCATATCACCGTATGTTTTCCAGTTATACGGCTCGGGCAAAAAAGGCTTCGCCTCGCCCCTTTGGTTAGACATCACCCAGTTTAACAGCAACGAATGCCATTCGTAAAGGTGAACGAACACATCACGCAGGTTTTTGTCGCGCTTCCAGTGCGCCTCGCCCTTGCCGATACTGGGGTCAAAGTCGAACGTCACGCTTTTTTCGTCTGGCAGTGTTTCAATTAGCTTCCATAGCTTTTCAAATTGCTCATTCGCCGCAGTGAGTAAATCCTGCTTTGTTGACGGTCTTGGCATGGGAATACTTCCTTTCAGTTTTATAGATTGCCGAAACTACCCTCTACTTCTTGCCAATCAACAAACAATTTGTATTTTTCGGTCGTAAACCGCAATACGCAATAATTAGGGTCGTCTGCGTTGGGGAAGTGGTTTTCCATTCCTGTATACCAATTTTCGCGCTTGCTTGCCGTGTCTGTTAGCACTTCCAGTTTTCCGCGTAGCGTAATGCTGTATTCCTCGGACGAAAAGCACACGGCGGCGCGGCTGTCACGTCTGGCGCGCTTTGCCCAGTTGCTTTCTACGCCAGAGCAAAATGTAAGCTGTCCGATTCCGTTCGCCCTAGACGGCGTGATAACGGCGGCGGTTACTCGCCCGTCTAAGTCCTCCTGCGCGAGTACGCAGTGCTGATTTTTGTATTCGCCCGATGCGGTTCTGCTTTGGATTATTTCGCTTGCTTTTTTTAGTTTTTCGTTTAAATCCATTACTTCACAACCTTTACTTTTATAATAATTTAGCATCTCGTCAATTTTCCTCTTGTCGTAGCTTGTAACACAATCGGACAAGACAGCAACGCCATAATTTGCCTTGCGTAGGTTGTAGCAGGTTGATTTGACACAAGCGACAGCATCTGCCCCTGTTATATAGAAATCGCGTATTTTGTTTTTGTCGATAAAATCCGCAAATTCCGCACTGGTTAGCGCGTTTCCCTTGTATTTAGTAAAGATGTTTGTTGACACTATTTTTAGGTCTGGGGCTAATTCTGCCCCGCGTGTATTAGGCTTAAAAGTCCTCGTGCCGTCTGATAAATTTTCATGCCTTATATAAACCACATGGATATTGTTACCAGCCGCCCAATCAATCGCCTTGTTGATATTGTCGATAACATCCTTGTAATTTTTTGTTATGTCGTTTTGAATATCTATTATGACTAAGGCTTTTGTTTGCATGGGTTTACCCCTTTAATATTTCGTTTTGTATTTTCTTGCTAAACCCGCCCAAAATCAAGGCATACGACTTGTCTGCCATGTCGCGCAAAACATCGTCAGGGACATCGCCGTCGACATACACCGAGTTCCAATGCTCCTTGTTCATATAGTATCCTGCCACAATATCGCCCTTGTACTGCTCCCTGAGAAACTGTCCGTACAACGGCTCTAGCTTGAGCGTTATTATTTCCTTGCCGTATTTGTCGCCTGCGTGCATGATAAACATTTTGTCGCGGATTAAATAACGGTGGGCTTGCCATTCCTGCTTGTAGTCCTTGGTTACGCCCTTTTTAGCCTTGCAATAGTCCTCAAACCAGTTGTATTTTTGCATATGCTGTCCTCCTACTTTCTAAGTTTTAGTTCTATGCCCTGCTCGTCCGCCACAGCTTGAAACAGCCGAGCGGCGGCTTTAGCCTTTTCTTTAATTGGGTCGTTTGGGTTTATTTCGTTCTCGATTTGGCGCATGATGTTTTTTAAATTGCCAAGCTGCAAAAGATTTACCGCTACGCAGAAAAATGATTTTTTTCGTCCATCATTAAAATTGGCAAGCAGATTTTGTAATATTGCTATTTTCTCATTTTGCTCGGAAATATAGCCGTTTATGCCGATTTGCTTGACTTTCTCAATATCCCTAAGCTGATTTTTATGCGTGATAAAGGAATCGCCAGTGTCGGCGTTGTCATATCGTTTGCATGGATATTCACCGCAGTGCCAGCAATATTCAAGCCCCTTTTTCTGACAGCAGGTAAGCACTGCGCAGGCAGGGTGTACGTCCGAAAAGCCCGCCCCCGCACAGCCAGGGCATTTGAACGCGCCATTGGTATGCTTAAAGTAGTTGGGGCATAATCCGCAGTTTAGCCCACAAGCGGAAAATTCTGGGAAATTTCGGGTTTTATATGTCATGGTTGACCTCGATTCGTTTACTGAGCCTATCCTACCACACCAAACACGACAACAGTATGTCCTATTTATATAGCTCCAAAATTTTTTTGGCGGCGGCTTTTAAATCTTCCGCGATATAGTCAGGCTCTAGCACTTTTACCTTGCCGCCAAAGCTAAGCAACCAGCTAACCAAATATTCGCGATTGGCAAACCCAAACTCGAATAAAATCCCCTCGTGCGTTTCTGTGTAGCAATCAAGCCCATAAATTTCGATAAGCTGATATTTTGCGGACGGGTCAAATATCGCGGCTAGCTTGACATCATCTGTAAACCCAAAATCCCGCTTCTCCTGCGGTATTTCGCGCGGCGAATAACGCTCGTCACACATCGACAAATTCCACAGCCTTTGCAGCTTAAACAGCCGCCAGTCCTGCCGTTCCAAGCAAAACCCAAAAACATACCACGACGACCATTGAAATATTACAAAATACGGCTCAATTCGACGGCGACCTTCGCCCTTGTCATAAAAATAGTCAAACTCAATTAGCCGCGCCTCTAGCACGGCTTGCTTAATGCGTTCGATTTTGTCGGTAAGCTGTCCTTTATAATAGGAAGCAAGGTCGATAATGACTGGCTCGCGCATGGAAACAACCGCGCTGGCGTTGGCGTGTAGCTTGTCCAAAATCCGCTCTATGCCCGAGCTCTGCGAAACACTGCCAATGCCCTTTATCGCGGCGATAATGCCCGACAATTCGTCCGTTGTGAGTACGCTTTTGTCTAGCTTAAACCCCTCGGCAATGGAAAGCCCGCCGCCCGCCCCTTGGTGCGTTATGACTGGGATTCCCGCCATGCACAGCGCGTCAATATCACGCCCAATAGTACGGCGCGTTACCTCGAATTTTGCGGCCAGCTCCGGCGCGGTTACGCGTTCCTTTTGCAGCAGAATGGTGACAATGCCAAGTAATCTGTCGAGTTTCATTTTAGGTGACCTCCGAGATGGGTCGGATAATAATACGCTTGTAGTATAGCAGATAAACGTGACATGTGTATGGCGTGTTTAAACAAAAAATTTCCCTTGCATTTTCCAACGCTCTTTGATAAAATTCCTCTCGTGTACTTTTCCCCATGCCCGAGTGGCGGAATTGGTAGACGCAAGGGACTTAAAATCCCTCGTTCGCAAGGACGTGCCGGTTCGAGTCCGGCCTCGGGCATATATAAAAAAGGAGTGTTCCCTATGAAATTTTGTCCTAGCTGTGGCAATGAGCTTGCGGCGGATTCTAGGTTTTGTGCGGGGTGCGGCGCGGCGGTGGACGGAGGCGCGGCAAGCCCTAGCACGACAGCAAGCCCTAACGCGGCTATGGCGGCGGCTACAGCGGCGGCAAGTACCGCGCTTGGCTTTTTTAAGTCGTTTGTTAAAAGCCCTGCCACCGCAATAAAAACTAGCAGTATAAATCAGCCAGAGGGCATTATTTACATCGCGTTATTGCCAGTAAGCATGATTTTGTTTTTGTATGCCTTTATGTGGCGTGCTGTCGGCGATTTGGTAAAAGAGATAGCTATGTCTGCCATATTTGAATTGCTTATACACACAGCTGTATGGTTTGCTATACTTATTGTAATCCCTTTGCTTGCGTATAAGGTTTTGTTCGACAACGAAGAAAAAATTGCTATATCCGACATTTTTCCTGTTTTTGCGGCGGCTACCTTGCCCGTGACGGTGAATTATATCTTGGGTACGGTTGGTATGCTTTTTAATATTTCCGTTGGATTTGGGCTTTTCTTAGTGGGCGCATTTGGCTTTGGCTCTATAGCCTTTTGGATTTTACACGCCACCGCAGTAAAAAGAACCTTTAACGTCACCAACGAGCAGACCGTCTACTCGTCCATATTAACCTATGTAGTGGCTACGGCGTATTGCGCGTTTGGTATGGGGCGTGTGCTTAGTGGCTTTTTTGGAAGCCTTACAGACTTGATTTATGGGGGGCTGTGGTAAAAGGCAAAGCCCTACGACAAACGCATAAACGGTAAAAGCATGAATAGCAAACGCATGAATTGCAAAAGCGTATAGCTTCTTTGATTTTAAATCTGATTAACACGGATTTAAGCGGATTCACGCAGATTTACGCGGATTTTTGCACGAACGAATCCGCGTAAATCCGTGAGAATCCGCTGAATCCGTGTTTGTTTTATACATCAGACAATAGCCCTCTCCTCAAAAAATCCAACGCAAACACCATAGCGCGTGTACGAACGGCATTACGCGAGCCTTTAAAATTATGCTTCTCGCTCGTCAATTCTCCATTCACATACAGCCCCATATAAACCAAGCCTACGGGCTTTTCCGCCGAGCCGCCCTCAGGCCCTGCTATTCCTGTAGTGGAAAGCCCTACGCACGCACCGCTTTTTTCGGCGGCGTTTTTTGCCATTTCCATGGCGACCTCCGCACTCACCGCGCCGTGCCGCGCGAGCAGGTCTTTACATATGCCAAGCCGTTCTATTTTCGCCTCGTTGGAATAAGTGACGAAGCCCTCGCGGAACACAGCGGAACAGCCCGAAACAGACACTAGCTCCGAAGCAACAAGTCCGCCAGTGCAGGATTCCGCTACCGCGAGAGTAAGCCCCTGTTCCCTTAATAGGTTCAAAACCGTTTCCGCAAGGCTTGTGTCGTCCTCGGCGTAAACCTGCACACCTAGCCGCCTGTAAATCTCGTCCGCTATGGGCGAAATTAGGCTGTCTGCCTCTTGATGTGATAGTGAGCTGTCAAGGCTTCGAGGCGACATTCCCACCAAGTTGATGTTTTGCGTTTCACGCAAAACATCAACCGAGCAGTCGGAGGAAAGGGGCAATGCCCCTGAGGCGGTTAAGCGTATATGCACCTCACCAACCTTAGCATAAGGCGCAATAGTAGGATTCGTCTGCGTATCAATCAAGTCACGCAACATCGTTTCTACTTCCAACTCGCCCCTACCGATTATTTTAAGCGTACGCGAAACAAACACGCGCCCTGTTTTTTGCCGCAAAAAATCGGCGGCATAGCCCAAAAACATAGGCTGTAGCTCGTGGGGCGGGCCAGGGAACATCATTAGAATTTTGCCGTCCGCTCTGGTGTATACAAGCCCTGCCGCAGTGCCGTGATGGTTCGGTAGCTCCGTCCGCGCGGCCTCGCCGAAAAACCGCTCCGCTACCTCCTGCGTAATATCGTCCTGCGTAGGCCCAAGGCCGCCAGTAGTTATTACCATGTCTGCCTTGCCGAAAGCGTGTTCGAGCGCGGCGGCGAGGCGTTCGTGGTTGTCGCCCACGGCAGTGTGCGTATACACCGCCACGCCAAGCGCCGCCAATTCCCGCGACAAGAACGCCGCGTTGGAATTTACTATATTACCCAAAAGAATTTCCGTGCCTACGGTTAAAATTTCCGCAATAATATAAATCACCTCGCAGGGCGCGTTATCTCGCCCTAATAATCACCTGCGTGCCTTGCTCTATTTCCGAGCCCGCCGTGGGATACTGCTGATATACCGTGTGCGTAGCGACCGCGGGCGGATTATTTTCGTCTAGTGGTTCTGGGTTGGACGTTACGGGGTTTGCTTCCTGCTGGTTGGTCTGAGTGCGTTCGTCCGTAATAAGAACGGTGGGCAGGCCTGCCTCGGTAAGCACAAAATGCGCCGTTTCGTCACGCAAGCCTACTACGTCTGGCACGGAAACCATTCGCTCGGGTATGCGCGTGGCAGGGTCGGTAAAGAACGTAATCGGCGCGTTTTCGGGCATAGCCTGCCCTGCCGCAGGCCATGTGTGCGAAACAATCGTGCCGCCGCCCACGGCTTGATAGCTGCCGCCGCCCATGTTTATAGCGGTGCGTACCGCTTCGGAAAGGCGTTGCCCTGCGAAGTCTGGCATAGGCGTACCGAAAATTTCGGGGGTGGCTTCGCCCTCGCCCATAGGCTGGATATTCCGCTCGCGGATTAAATCAACCAAAAACTCGCGCATTAGCGGCCCGACCGTGCTACCTGCGTAGTAGTCGTCGCCCTCTATGCGGTCGATGGTTAATAAAACCAAATACTGCGGATTTTCCACTGGCAAATACGCCACAAAGGTGGGAATATGCTCGCCGCCGTCCCTTTCTCCCTGCTGCGCCGTGCCTGTTTTCCCTGCTATGTCATGCCCTTGGATATGCGCGCGGTAGCCTGTGCCTGTTAGCTCGCTTACGCCCGGCCGATTGTTGATTACATAGCGTAGCTCCGTGCGTATAAAGTCGGACGTTTCCTGCGAAATAACGCGGCGTACCACGGTGGGCGTGTTTTCCTGTACCACGTTGCCGTTGCTGTCTACTATTTGTGACACTAAATACGGCCGCATTAGGTTTCCGCCGTTTATAAGCGCGGCGTAGCCGTTTATGACCTGCAAGGTGGTGGCGTTGAAGCCCTGCCCTATGGCGGAGGTCGCCATTTGTACTGGCTGTAGCATGGAGTAGGGGTACATTACTAGGGGACTGGAAACGGCTTCCTCGCCTGGGAAGTCTATTTCCGTTTGCTCGCCGAAGCCGAAAAAGCCGCGGTAGCGATAGAACAAATCGCGCCCTAGCTGACGGTTAATATCTATCATAGCCACGTTGCACGAGCGGTAAATCGCGCGCCTAAGGCTCAAATTGCCGCAGCCGTAGGTGTTCCAGCAGGTTACGACACGGTCGAGAATTTGCCGTCCGCCTGTGCAGTGGAACGTGCTATGCGGCGATATTACGCCCTCCTCTATGGCGGCGGCTATTACAAACGGCTTGAACGTAGAGCCAGGCTCATTGCTTCGCGTGGTGTGATAATTACGCCACAGCGACATAACCTGCGTGGTTCGTTCCGCTTCGGTTAAATCGTCCCAAATTTCCTGCAATATGGGGTCGGTAAAATGCTCGGGATTGTACGGCTCGTCCAAGGAAAATGTAGGCGCTTGTGCCATAGCGAGAATTTCGCCTGTGTGAGGGTTCATTACTAGCAATGCCACAAATTGTGATACATACTTGATGTACGCTTTGTTTACATGCTCCTGCGCCAAACGCTGTATATCGGCATCTAATGTCGTAACTAAGGTATAGCCGTCACGCACTGGAATTGTTTCCGTATTGCCCATGACCCACATGTTGCGGCCTTGCTCGCCGCGCAGCTCGTTTTGGTACTGCAATTCTAGCCCCCATGTGCTATCGCCGCGCGTAAAGCCGATTACCTGCGGCGCGAAAAGCGGGTCTACATATCGGCGTACAGAAACCTCTGTACTATGCACGTCTAGGAATTTACTGGTAAGCTCGTTGGCTATATCGGCAGGTACCTCACGCTTTAATACCCTGTGATTCCTGCCCTCACGCAGGGCGAGCTTGCCTTGCTCGTCCAACGCAAACAACGCCACAAGCTCATACATAGGAATACCCAGCTTTTCGTGAAGCTCGTCAAAAACCGCCTGCCGTATGTCCTCGTTCGGGTGCGTTCGCTTGCGGCTTTCGTGCCTATTGTGCAGGGCTTCCACGTCTAAGAATATAGTATACACCTTTTGTGTGGCGGTGATTGGCTGTCTGTTTCTGTCCAAAAATCCGCCGCGTAGTGGTTCAAACGTCTGCGCGACTGATGCTCTGTCGCGGTTTGCCGCCTGCCGCGCCGCTTCTACGGCATACTCCTCGCCGTATTCCTTTTGCAGATACCATATCCGAAAAAGAAGCCCGCCGATACAAAGATTAAAGACTACAAGCAATAGCAAAAAACGCCTCGCGCGTCTGTTTGCGGGCGGGTCGTAGGGCGGGTTTGATTTTCTTTTTTTGTGGTTGGTTTCCATTTTTATCCCCCATGATTTTTTTGTTTTTTTATTTCCCTTATTTTTCTCTCTGCTTCGTCCGCGCCTTTTTTGTAAAAGGTGCGGCGTTCCTCGGTGGTCATGTTTTTTGTAATCTCATAATGGTATTCCCTTACCTTATGAATATCCCCAACGGTAAAGGCAGGGCTGATATTCAATTCTGGCATGGCTATTCCCCCTTTTCCACAAGCATTGTAGGTTGGATAATGTCCCTAGCTCCCCCCGAATAATCTATTCATAGACTCGGACAAATGCCTTGTTACATCGCTCCAAAAATAATTGTGCTGCGGCAGAACGTCCTCGTCGTTGTTTAGCGTAACGCCGCCAAGGCGCGGCACGTATATGTTGACTACCTGCGCAGGGTCGGGCGCAGACATGCCTAGGCGTTCCTGCGCTATGCGTTCTATTTCGGCGGGCGTGTAGCGTTCCTGTAGGCTTGCCCTAAGCGTGGCGTTTTCGGCTTGTATACTGCGCAGCTGACGTGAAGCGGCGTTTATGGCTACCTGCGTATTGGAATTTTGCGCTTGAAACCACGCCGAGCCTATACCGCCAACCAAAACGAGGAGAAGCGTAACCGTGATTTTTTTAAGCGGGAAATTTTTGAGCCGTTCCTTGTATATAACAAATCGGGCGTAGCGGTTTTCTAGTACGACTGGTGCGTTGGGGTTGGGGTTATGCTTGGGATTTTTGGGTTTTTTGGGCTTTTTCATGGGTTATACCTCAATTCGTGCTGTTTTTTGTTAAGGGCATGGAACGCGGATTTAAAAGCGATGGAACGTGAATTTAAAAGCAATGGAACGCGGATTTACGCGGATTTAACGGATTTTCGCGGATTTTTTCGGGCGTGCTTTTTTATCCGTGTAGTTAGAAATTTACGTATTGTTCGTATTTCTGCTGTGCCTCGCTCCCTCTGCTTTGTGCCTCTGTGCGAACTACTGTGTGAAAAAATCTTTTAACTAAAGAATGGAAGTTATACGCTTTACCTACGTTCATTATTTATCAAAAAGATTTTCACACAGAGGCACAGAGGCACAGAGGGAGCGTGGCACAGCAGACAATGAAACGCGGATTCAAGGGCTTCACACGGATTTAACGGATTTTCGCGGATTTTGCGGATTTTATCTGCGTTATATTATATATGGATTTACGCGGATTTTCATGGGTTTTTGTAGGGGACGGATTTATCCGTCCCGAGGTATGCACGTTCGTCAATTCGGGGGAGGATAACGTCCATTAACGCAGAGCGAGGTAATCTCGGGACGGATAAATCCGTCCCCTACATATTTACTGCCTGCTTGTCCGTCCCCTACATATTTACTGCCTGCTTGTCCGTCCCCTACATAAAACATGCAAATTTCGCCGTCCGTCCGCGTTCCGTTAGCTTTCAATAAAACCTCGAAAAAATCCGCGAAAATCCGCCAAATCCGCGAAAATCCGCGTTCCATGCCTTTAAATCCTTTAAATCCTTTAAATCCTTTAAACCCTCTCCCCCACTCTCAACTTAGCACTATGCGAGCGTTTATTCCTCTCAACCTCTGCCGCCGTCGGAACAATCGGCTTGCGTGTAACCAGCCTAAGCGTAGGCGTTTTTCCGCATACACAATACGGAATATCACGCGGACATTCGCAGGGCGAGGCGAGCTTGGCGAACGTAGCCTTTACAATTCTGTCCTCTAGGGAATGAAAGGAAATGACGGCTATTCTGCCGTTGGGCGCAAGGTAGCCTACCGCGGCTTGCAAAACCGCGCCGAGCGGCGAAAGCTCGTTGTTTACGGCTATACGCAACGCCATAAATGTACGCATGGCAGGGTGCGGTGCGGACGGCTTAAAGGGCTGTGACTTTTCTATAATGGCGGCAAGGCGCGAGGTCGTTTCGATAGGCGCGATTTCGCGTTCTTGGCAAATACGCCGCGCGATTTTGCGTGAAAATCGTTCCTCGCCGTACTCGAAAAATATTTTGACTAGCTCTTTTTCGCTATACTCGTTGATTATTTGCTTGGCGGTTAGCGGCGAAGCGGTGTCCATTCGCATATCTAAAGGCCCATCATGGCGGAACGAAAAGCCGCGCTCGGGCGCGTCTATTTGGTGTGACGAAACGCCAAGGTCGAGCAAAACGCCGTTTAGCGCGCCCTCTTTTATTCCCAGCTCGCGCATTATGTCCTCGAAGTCGTGGAAATTTCCGCGTACTGCCGTGAAGCTCGGCGAATTGATTTTTTTCGTAGCGGCAATAATGGCGTTTTCGTCCCTGTCTATGCCGATTAGTCTACCTGCCGTAAGCTGTTGGCAAATAAGCGCGGAATGACCGCCGCCGCCTAAGGTGCAGTCTACGTAAACGCCGCTTGGCTGTATTTGCAACGCGTTGATTACCTCGTTGGGCAGGACTGATTCGTGGTTAAATTCTGCCATTAGTCAAGCCCCGGTATGGGTACAGTATTCACAAACGGCGGCGGCGTGCTTACTGGCTCTTGTGCAGAGCCTAAGCCCTGCCAGGGCGTGGCGGTAGGCGTAGGGGTATTATCAGGCGAAAACACGTCAAAGGCAGGGTCGGGATTGTCCAGATTTAGCGGCGGTACATAGTTTGGATTGGGCGTTAGCATACCAGTTATCATGTCAATAATATATTCGGGGTTGTCGTGCAAGCCGTCCCAAAAGCCGCCGTTATTTTGGCTAGGACCGACAAAGCCGCTCATATGAACAGTACACGCTACGCCCTGCCGTACCATTAGCGGAAATTCCAAGTGCCTGTCGCCCACCGCCGCGGAAATATCGTCGATGGGCACAGCCCTAACTATGCCTACGCGCGTTTCCACTGTTTCGTCGGGGCAGTAAGGACCTGCCACCATGCGCGATTCGTTGCAGTAGGTGAATTTCTGGTGTACCTCACAATACTGTGTGGGTACGTGAATGGTGGCGAAAACCTCGCCGACAACGCGGTTTCCGCGCGGGTCCTGGGAGCATAGCTCCGTAGGCAAATGCCCCGAATCAAGGCAAGCGTTCGCCGAGGTAATGCCCGAGGGGCGTTCAAAGGAACGCGCAGGCAGATTGGCGTGGATTTCTGACATAATCGCGCGCCAAACAGGCTGATGAAACTCGCGCGCGCGAGTGTGCATGGGCTTTTCGTTGTCGTTGCCCATCCATATAGAGGCGGTATAATAGGGCGTAAAGCCCGAAAAGCCTAAGTCGCGGTTGCTTTGTGACGTTCCTGTTTTTCCTGCTATTTGAATTTGGCCGCGTAAGCCCGAGGCCGAAGTCCAGTTTGCACTGCCGCCAGTGCCGCGTGAAATAGTGTCCATCATGCAATTGGCTAACAAAAACGCCGTAGTAGCGCGTAAAACTCTTTGCGGCTCGTGCCGATTGTCCAGTAAAATTCTGCCCTCGTGGTCCTCTACTCGGGTGTACAGCACAGGGCGGTTGTATTCGCCCATATTGGCTATGGTGGCGTACGCTCCTGCAAGCTCTATTAGCCTTGTTCCGTTTGTCATGCCGCCCAAAACAATCGCCGCACCGTCATTGGGCGCGAGCGTGGAAATTCCCATTTCCTCCAAGTAGCTCATCATCATGGGTACGCCGTTTTGCGTAATAGACGGGTCTGCCGCCGCACGCGCCGATACCACGTTGCCCGAGGCGTAAATGGCGTTGCGTACAGTGGAAAGCCCGCGATAGCCGCTCCAGTGGTTGGTAGGTGTCCAGTCGGCACTGCCTGGGCGTACTAGGCGAAAGGGAATATCGTCAATAACCGTGGCAGGCTGTACCGCGCCCACGTCTATAAGCGCGGCGAACGGCGCGAGCGGCTTCATTTGACTGCCTGGCGAGCGTGTCGCCTGTGTAGCACGGTTAAAGGCGCGGTTGGCTTGCTTTTCGCCCCTCACTCCGCGCATGGCTACTACATGCCCTGTGTGGTGGTCGATTAGCACAAACGCGCTTTGCGGCTGCGGCACGCTAAACGTACGCTCCGCGCGTATTTCGTCCGCCTCGGTTAAAAGCGTAGCCTTCATTTCTTCTTCAAAGGCGGCGACCGCGTCCATACTGGCGACATCGCGCTGGCGTGTGTAGTGGCGCGTTTGCTGTGTAATCGAATTGTATACCGACAAAAGATAGGTTACTTCAATATATGCTCCAGGCCCAGGCCACAAGGAATCGTCCAGATAAGCCCTGTCCACTATGGCTTGCTTGTCCAAGTCCTGCGTAGAATAAATTCTAAGCCCTGTTTCAAAAATTCTGCGGTCGGCTTGGTCTGGCGTAAGGTTGTGTTCACGCTGTAAGTCCTCGCGTACCTGCGTGATTAGCGCATCTGTAAAGCAGTCAAACTCAGACTCTATTTGCCTTTCGCCGCCGCCGTCCATACGGAAAATAGTATCGTACACAATGCCGAGCATGACTGGCTCGCCGTCCTCGTCGAATTGCGGCTCGCCTGTTTCGGGGTCTAGCACTTCCCTTTCCTGTAGGGCTTCCTCGTATTCCTCGTCGCTAATAAAGCCAAGCCTGTGCATGTTTCTTAGCACTAGCTTGGTTCTGCCCCAGTTGTTTTGCGGCCTAATATCGGGCGGAAAGCGTGACGGGTGCTGTGTAATCGCCGCAATAGTGGCGGATTGCACAATAGAAAGCTCCGACACGCTTACACCGTAATAAAACCACGATGCCGCCTGTACGCCCCTATTGCCGCGCCCTAGCGAGGCTATATTTAAATACGATTGTATAATAAAATTCTTTGCCTCCAGCCGCGGCTCCTCGTAGCCTAGGTTTCTAAATTCCTCTGTCAAGTGGTTCTCGAAATTTACGGCTATGTGCTGCTCCTGCATTTTTGTGACAAAGGTATTGTCCTGTACGCCTAGCATGTTTTTTACTAGCTGCTGCGTAATGGTACTCGCGCCCTCGGTCTGCCTGTTTGGGTCGGTGAAATTGAAATAAACCGCCCTTGCGATTCCCTGCGGGTCGATACCGTTGTGTTCAAAAAACCGCTCGTCCTCAATCGCGACAAAGGCGTAAACCAAGTGCTGCGGCACGTCACTAATCGACACAAACCGCCTATTTACGCCTGCGTGCAGCTGTACTAGCTCCTCGTTTGTTTTGTCGCTTATGATAAACGAGGTCAACGCCAGATTTCCTGTACCAAGCGCGGTAAAGTCTATGCTCGGCGAATTGTTGACAATGCCGCGGTATACGCCTATTCCCAAGCCTGCCACAGCAAAGCCGACAACAAGCACCAAGGAAATAGTAATACGCAAAATAAGAAGCCCCGCCTTATTCCTAACGCGGGTAGCGTGGGGATTTTGCCCTCGTTTTTTGTTTCCGAAACGGGAGTAATTCATCTCATTATCCTTTATAATTAGTCTTGCCCTGTTTGTATGCGTTCAGTACCTTTGCGGTATCGGTGGGCATGGTTACCTTGGGCTTTAGGCCTGTTTGGGCTTGCGGAAGCTCTACGCCGCGCCGCGCGTCCAGTAGCTTGTTGTTTTCGTCCTCGGTTACGCGGATTTTTACGTCCAAGTCCATAACCGCGCGTATACTGTCTTGCAATATTTTTACCTGCGGCTTAAACATTTCCTGCTGTGCTTCTAGCTCTGGGCCTACTTCCTTTAGCATTTTTTCAAACATATCGTCACAATCCTTGACAATCTGGATTGCCTTTTGCTTTGCCTCGTTCATGCCAAAAATCATTTCCCGAACGCTGTCGAGCGGAAGCTCGCTTTCGATTACGGTCTTTTGATTTTCGGTGATACTCAAAATTTCCGTAAGCGCGGCTTTTTTCCTTTTTAAGCCGTCTTGCAGAATTTTCAAGTGGGTTTGAATGTCGGGCTTTATCATTTACCGTCCTCTGCACTGTCCGTTAATTCTACAAACGAATACTGATTTCTGCCTAGGCTCTGCGCTTCCGCCAACGCCTGGTCTGCGCTTTTGAAAAAGTCGTCAATCGTAAGCTCGCCTGGGGTACGCTTGCTTGCGACAAGCCCTATGGAAACGGTGACGAAGCCCACGCCCTTGTTGCCAAGATGCGGAATTTTTAGGTTGCGTACGCCCTCTAGCATACGCTCCGCCACAAGCCGCGAGCCTTCCTCGGGCGTATGCGGCAAAATCGCCATAAATTCCTCGCCGCTATAACGCGCCACAAAGTCCTGCGCCCTAAAAAGGCAGGATTTTAGCGTATCGGCAACACCGCGTATGCACTCGTCGCCCGCGGTATAGCCATAGATGTCATTGTAATTCTTAAAGTGGTCAATATCTACCTTTACAAGGCTTAGAATATCGTTTTTACGCCCCATAGTGCCTAGCACGCGCTCCATGTTTTCCTGCAAATATTTTTTGCTGAAAACGCCTGTAAGCACGTCATAATGCGCACTAATCGACACCTCGAGCTTTTCAGGCGGCAAGAAAAGCGCCTTACGCTCCGACTCGCCCGTAATCTGCCTGTATTGCTGAAATTGCTTTAGTAGCTTGCCGTATTCGTCCACTATTCTTTTGTATTTGCAAAAATCGAACACAGTGTCCTTGTCCGCGCCTTTAAGCTCGGCAATGACCGCCTCGTAAATTTGCTGTTCTCTGGCAAATAAATCCATATATAAGCCCCCTGCGAAATTTTTGATGCGCCTTTGGCGATTTTTTACGTGCGAAGCTATAGTGATAAATCGTATTGTTGTAAATTTACACCAACGAAGCAAAGTTTGCAAGTGATTTGTGGAATGACCCTTGTCATTCTTGGAAACAAAAGGCATAATAAGCATATCCAAAGCAGGAGGTGACACCTTAATGAATAGCCATTATGAGCTAAAACTATACGACACAACGCTTTTGACATTCGCGCTGTCGGTGGGCGTGCTTGGCGGCTATGCTATAGAAATAACAAGCGCCGACCATTCGCCAAGGCTACTGCCGCTTGACCTAGAATTGACTGGCGAGGGAATAATAAAATGGCTGGAACGCCGAGTTATTCCCAAAAACAGGGCATTTGTCGAGGAAATTCTGCGTTCGTTGGGGCTGTCGCGTAATAATATTAAGGACATCATAGACGTGTGCAGGGGGCTTTCGCTTAATGATAGCTACTGGGTCGTTCCCCAAGGCTTTGGCGGAAAATACGCAGATTTTAACCTATACGAAAACCGATTTTCGGAAATTTTGTCGCTTGTCGCCTATACGGGCATAACGCAGAGCGATGCGGCGTTTTCGACCTCGCCGGAGCTTACTACAAACGGTATGCTACCCAAGGCGTGGCGTTCTGTCAACGGCGAGGGCATTTTTCTGTACAAGGGCGGTACAAGCGGCTTTGCGAACGCAGGCAAGGAGCCGTACAGCGAGTTTTATGCGAGCCAAATCGCGGCGGCTATGGGTATAAACGCCGTGTTTTATGACTTGGAAAACTGGAAAGGCATACTTGCATCTAAGTGCAGGCTGTTTACTGACATAAACACGGCATTTGTGCCGATAGGCAGGCTCGTAAGGTCGGGCGGTATTAGCGCGGTGGTTGGGTATTATGACGAGCTTGGCGAGCAGTTTTCCCATGCAGTGCGAGATATGCTTGTGTTTGACGCGCTAATTTACAACGAGGATAGGCATTTTGGCAATTTTGGGCTGTTGCGTGACAACCGCACAGGGGATATTATAGCACCTGCGCCGATTTTTGATAATGGGCTTTCGTTATTTAGCTATGCTATGCCAACCGATTACGCAGACCTAGACGAATACGCCAAAACACGCTTTCCTGCCTATGGAAACACTACCTTTGAGGGCATATGCAGTACGTTTATGACTGCACGGCAAGCGGAAAAGCTACGTAAAATCGCGGATTTTTCCTTTGCAAGGCATAGCGAATTTAATTTGCCTGAGGAACACATTATTGCTATCGAGAAGCATTTGCGGAAACGAGCGACCGCGCTTAGAAACCGCACGATTTCATAGTAGGCACAACACGATTTCGTCCGCTGTCTATGCCAAAGCCTACATGCGTTGTGTCCGTGGTGAGAATATGCTCGCGGTGGGGCTGTGAGCTTAGCCAGCCGTCTATAAGCTCGCGCGGCGTTTGGTAGATATACTCGATACTGCCGTCTGGCTTTTCGTACCACCGCTCCGAGTTTGCGTTTTCCATATAAATCCTGCCCTGCACGCCGAAAAAATGAATGCGGTCGGAAAATGTCGTATAGTAGGGGTCTGTATGTCCGCTGCTGTGGTGTGTTACCTGCAAATAGCTGAACAAGCGCGCCGCCATGGATAGGCGCGGACACAAAATAAACGGCGGCAGGTCATGCTCCGCGCGTATTTCGTTTATTATTTTGTACATTTCCAGCTCCTGCGCGTTAAGTCCGCCGAGATAATAGTAGTCGGCTATCCACTCCTCGCGCTCGCTGTTGGTCATAGCGCGGTCGGGGTGGGGGCTTGTGGGGCGTGTTTGGGAATAATGCGGCGCGTTCGCGAGCATTTCGTCTATTTCCTCGCTAGAGAATAGGGTCGGCTCAAAAAGCACGCCCGCCCAGCCGTAGGAGGGCATTTGTGCCAGGCTAGGCTCTGGGGCTTGCTGTTGCGTAGAATCCGACCCCATGTCAAAAACCGACAGCATGAAAATAAAAACCAACGCCATGGAAGCTATAGCAAGCATTATTGACGATAATCGCACCGCGTACTCCCCTTTTTTTATGTGCTGTTAAGGCTTCGAGGCGACATTCCCACCAAGTTGGTGTTTTGCGTGTAACGCAAAACATCAACAACATCAGTCGGAGAAAAGGGGCAAAGCCCCTCCGACAATTACCTTGTAAGTAGTTACCTGTTCCAAGCCCGCGACAAAATCCGCGGAGCTTTTGCGGTCGATTAGGCGCGGCTCTATTCCCAAATCGTGCAGATAGTTTAACCAAACAATCATCGCCGCCGCCGAATCCAAAAAGCTACTGTTCATGGCGTGTATTTTCAAATAATCACGCGCAAGAATTGCTTCCCACGTTATTCTATCATGCTCCGCCGCATTAGGCACGTCTAAAAAATGAGAAAAGTCAACGGAAGCCACGAGCAAAACGCTTTCGCCGCTTTCGCTGACCCAATTTTTTAGCCAATCATAAAAACGCAGAGTGCCGTCAAAGCCCAAGGAACGCCCAAGCAAAACAGGCGCGACTTTTGTGTGCGGCAAATAATGCTCGATATACGGCATCAAAATAGCGGCGGAATGGTCGCGCTCTACATATTCGTGGTCGATTTCCGCGCCGACACGCGCCGCGAGCAAGTCCGCCGCAAATTCGCGGTGTGCAAAAACGCCGATTTCCCAATCGCGGTACGAGGTCACTATAGCGGCGTTGTTTTCGTGGTTTGGCGCGAGAATAATAACCGTGTCGTACTCAAACCGCGCCGCCTGTGCAAAAAAGCCGCTAATCATTGCCGCCGCCGTATCGTGGTGCGGTACTACCCCAGCCGCGATATGGTCGGTTATTTCGTAGGCACGCGCGTTTTGTACTGACGATAGGAAACGCTCGGGGGAGATGTGGTTGAAGGCGTGGCGTGGTTCTGTCCGTGCTTCCGCGTTTTTTGGGGCTTCGTGCAGGAGGTCGGCGAAGTCTTGTGGGGGGGGTAGCGGAGGGGGTGATAAAAAGAGGATTGTAATTAGTGTTATAAGTTGTAGCATACTCACACTGCGTTCTATCTTGGATTTTCTTTACAATACCTTACAGCCTCGCCGCTTATTTCCTCAATAGACATGCTCTCAAATAAATTGCGTTGCCATTTTGTGTAATCAAACGGCTCGCGAATTAAACGAGTTATAAATCGCTCCGCGTTTACTTCCCCCAAGCTCTCAACCAAGGAGCGCATTCCTTTTTCCATAATAATAGCGTCACTTATCATAAATTGTTCTCCGTTTCTTCGATAAATTGTACAGGATTTAGTAGCTTTATCCTATCGTCCTTATATTTTAGTAGTCTGTCATCAGTGGTAATAAAATAATCACAAGCCGAATATACAGCACAAGCAACATGCAGGGAATCCTTTTCTTTCACGCCCTGTGCCATGATAGGCAACGCTATTTTAATAATACTGTCCTCGTTTGTTTCGTCTACATATTGGACACAGCGGTATGAAAACTTATGAATGGTGTCTTGTCTAAGTTTATAACGATTTCTGCTGTTTTCAAATTCCAAAATATACGACCATACAAACTCCAAAGCCCCAACTGTCAATAATTGCTGTATGCTTAGCTTCGCTAGGGATTCGACATGAATACGTGCCTGCTGTTGGTCGTCGTAGGGTCTGTTGAAGCAACACATATCCAAGTATAATTTTAGCTTTGACATTATTTAAGCGACCTCCATTATATCATTACAAGACTAAATCCGCGTTCTATTCCATAAAGCCCCACGAGAAAACACAACCCCAAACAAAACAACCGCCACAGCAAAAAGCCCAAGCATTAGCATAGACTGCGTTGTGTGGCTCGAAACGCCAGTAGCGGGAAAACCATCGTCTACGCCATTAGCGAAAACAAACACGCTAAACCGCGTTACCGTAAAAGTAGCCGTGCCGTCATCAAGGTTGAGAATAGGGTGAATGGTGTCGTAGGAGCCGTCCGCTTTGTAGTGCAGTATAACAAACCGAATCAGCGAAACTCCCGCAGGAATCGGCATGGTAATTTGTACTGGTACGTCTAGCTCTCCGCCTGCGGGCGTATCTCTGCCGTCTAGGTCTATGTTAAACTGTACCCAGTTTTTGTACTGGCTGTCGTTTACTACTACTTGCTCGTTAGGCACGGTAAAGTTTAGCTTCATGTCCTGCCCGAAAACGCTTGTGTTGAAGCCCGCGCCGACAACGCTTATTTTGTCCGCATCTAGGTCTATTTCGTCCGCTACTGTTCGGCTTACGCTTATGCCCTTTTGGGAGTTGTATAAATACTCTAGCGATTTTATGTCGTCAAGCACGGCGGGGTCGCCCTGCATAGCAACGGCTAGGTCGTGGTTGTTCATGCTTGCGAGTGTGTCCCTTGCCTCTTCGGGGGAAACAAAGCCGTCAAGCACATCATAGAACAGATATTCGACATCTCTGCCGATATTGACAACAACCTCGGCTAAATCGTAGTAGGGGCTTTCGGCTTCCACGCCGCTGGCGATTTCGTCCAAACGTCCGCTGAGCAAGCGTACTGTGGCAAAATATGTGCCGGGTTCTGTAAATCCCCAGTTAGAATTAAACCCATCAAAGTAGGTAGGGTGGTTATGCACCGCCATGCCGTATGTGAAAGCGGCAATGTCTGGTTCGCCCAAATCGTCTAGCTTATAAAGACATATATCGTATTGCGCATTCTCGTCTACGTCGGGCGGTAAATCCCAGTGCAAAATCATTCTGTCACTGCCCTGCTCCCACCGTAGGTTTGTGGCTGTGCCAAGTGCTTCCGCAGGCTTGGTGTACGTAATTGACGATTCGGCGTACTCTCCGCACTCGTAGGTAAAGCCGACTGATGGGTCAAATACAGCGTCGATTATTCCCGCTACCTCAAAGCGATAGACACCGCTGTCTGTAATATATTTGTGGCAAAATGCAGTAAGAAAGCCTTGGTTATACCAATCGAAAAGATAATGGCGAAGGTCGGAAATCAACACATCGTCCTTGTACAAGAGAACGTGATACATGCCCTCGGCAAAATCAAGCTCGCCAAAGTGTATTTCGTAGTTTTCGCCCCAGTGTGGGTTGCTCGGGGCGGGGAAGTCGTCCGAAAAGGCGGTAATGCCTGTGGTGTCACGCTGTAATGCCCTGCCGTCCGTGGTGGAAATAACAACCATTTCGCCGTTGATTTCGCGGACGGTGTTGGTTATGCCTTGCGCGTTTACCTGCATTGCCGTAAAAAGCATGGCAACGGCAACCAGTGCAAAAATTAGCCTTTTCATTTTTGTAACCTCCAGTTTTTTAATTTGCCCTTGGCGATTTTTAAGTATGTACCTATTTTAATATAAAATAAAATTCCCGCAAGTGTAATTTAAAAGTGCGTGGATTGTTGTTTATGGAAATTGCCTTTAAAAAATCCGCCAAACTCTCAAGGCTTCGTAACGGCTACCTGTAGGGGACGGATTTATCCGTCCCGAGATTACCTCGCTTTACTTTAATTGACGTTACCTGCCCCGAATTATAGAGCGTGCATACCTCGGGACGGATAAATCCGTCCCCTACAAAATATAGTGATGCCTTCCGTGCCTCGCTCCCTCTGTGCCTCTGTGCCTCTGTGTGAAAATCTTTTTGACAAATAATGAACGTAGGTAAAGCGTATAGCTCCATTCTTTAGTTAAAAGATTTTTTCACACAGAGGCACAGAGGCACAGAGGGAGCGAGGCACGACAGACGATAAAATGTAGATTTAAGGGATTTAAAGGCTTCAAGGGCTTCAAGGGCTTCACACGGATTTAACGGATTTACGCGGATTTTGCGGATTGGCTCGTGGGAAAATATATCGCCGTTTGGTAATTTACGCAGACAAAATCCGCGTAATCCGTGTAAATCCGCGTTCCATTGCCTTTAAAAAACCTGCCAATCTCTCAAGGCTTAGTGACGGCTACTTGTAGGGGACGGATTTATCCGTCCCGAGATTACCTCGCTCTATTTTAATTGACGTTACCCTGCCCGAATTGACGAGCGTGCATACCTCGGGACGGATAAATCCGTCCCCTACAAAACCTTGCGAATTGCGGGACAGGCAGGAATATTTTCCCACAGAGGGAGCGAGGCACGGAAGAAATATAAGCGAAAAAAAGGTATATTTAAACACGGATTTAACGGATTTACGCAGATTACGCGGATTCGTTCGTGGGAAATCCGTGAAATGTTTTCGCACGAGCCAATCCGCGTAAATCCGTGTAAATCCGCGTTCCATTGCCTTTAAATCCCCCGCGAATCTATAAAGGCTCGTGACGACATTCCCACCAAAGTACAGCGGTGAAAAGGGGCAACGCCCCCTATGCCCCCGTCCTCCCCCACGAATGACCCCAAACCCGACCATTAGTCACATACGCCACACCGTCCGCCATATCGGCATCAAACAGCTTATTTGCGTAGTACGAAACAGTACGGCTATAGGCGCAGTACGAGCAAAGGCAAAAGCGTATTTCTACTAGCTGGCGTTGTATATGGCGTACGTTCGTCCATGCGTGCCTGCCGCCCAATGGGTGGCGTGCGGACATAAAGCGCATATTGCTTGGCACACGGTCGTAAATTACAAAGCTGGAGAACGAGGTACGCTCTCTGTCCGCGGTTACAGTAAACGTAATACGCTCCATGCCGTTTTCGTGTTCTATTTCGCGCGTTATGCTTACGTTTCTGTCGGCTTCGTTCCAGTTCGAGCCGTCCGAGCTGTAAAACTCGATTGAATACTCAGTTTCGCCCTTTACGGCTACTAGGTCGAGCGCGTCAAACTGCTCCTTGGATATATGCAAATACTGGTTGCCGTAGTTCGATAGGGCGCAGACAACGCACAGCGTGCTGAAGGCGGATATATGCAGCTGCTGTATGCGGTCGTTTTCTAGCCGCAGGCTGTGCCGTACGCCGTCTAGGGTGTATTCTACCTCGGAAATTGTGCCGTCCATGAGCTGTATACGCCGTACAAAATTAACTCGCTCGGCTATGTCGCTTACAATTTTGTTTTGCGGAGCCTTTCGCACGTATTCCCATGCCGCTTGTGGGTCAAGGGCGGTATTTATATAGAACATAAGCGTGTCGCGGGTTTCAATCATGTCAAGCCTTACATCATTAGCATCTAAATTGGAAATAATTTCTGCCGCGCCGCTATCGTCACCGATTGTCACCAAGGCGGCGGCAAGATACAAGTACACGTTATAATTGCCGCTCCTTAACGTGCTTCTTGCCTCGCTTAACAGCTCTTGTATTTCAAGCAAAACAGGCTCGCCCACCGCCGCCAAAGCAAGCAAGCCAGCGGCGCGCTTTTCGGTGCTTGCGGCTCTGCCTGCGCTGTCAACCATGCCGTTCCGTACATAGCTAATAATTTTCTCACGCTCTACATATTCGGGAAACGCCGCCGCAAAGCGCGCCGTATAATACCAGTCGGAATTTTCATAGATAAGCTCGGGAATCCCGCCGTCACTGGCGTGCGCGACCTTGTACGCGCTGTCCTCGCCAGTAAAAAAGTATTGGGCGTATGCCGCCGCCGCGTTATTGTCCGTGCGTGAAGATTGACTGCACGCCGCCGCCCACAAAATGCTTGTGAGCGGTTGTATATTCGCGTTGCTTAGCGTAATACGCACAGGAAAATCACGCATATTAAGCTCTGGCAGGGTAATATCGCCGTCAGGCGAAACCACGCCCGACACGTAGCTTTGAATAATCAACGCCGAATCTACTATAGTAAACGGAAGCTCTACCGCATCGCTTAGCTCTCCGCTTTTTGCTACTAGCTGTACCTTGTATTCGCCCACTGGCAGCTTGCCTGCATTAAAAACAACGCGCCGCCCCTGCTGTGTATCGGTAAAAATCACTTCGTCCTGCGATAAGACATTAAACGTAAATTCGGCCTCGTCCGCGCCGTAAACTCTAGCCAAGGCGGCTATATCGTCACCTGCGATATACTCATGCGTGTACAGCAGGTCGCAGTAAAAATCCAAGAACGAAATAATATTTTCCTTGGTATCGCCTGCAAAGCCGTCCTCGGTTAGCCCTATGGCAGTAACGCGCCATGACGTAATCTGGTCGGGCAAGGTAAATGTGAGCTGTCCTACGCCGTTTTCGTCTGTTTTTACTATTTCAAAAATCGGGTTATCCACGAAAAAGTCACGGAATCGGTCGCTCTCGTAATCGTCGTCGCCGCCGCCGCCCTCCGCGCCGCCGTCATAGCCGCCAAAATCGTGCTGTGTATAGGAAGCGTACTGACTGCTTCTGCTCTGCCATCTATAGTTTCTCGAACTTAGGTATAGCTCTCTGATAAAATTGGCATTATGCCATTGGTTAGGGATTGCCGACTCGTCTACCACGCTTATTAAAACCTGCGATTGTGCCGCAGTTTGTATAGTTAGCGTGACCTCCTCGCTCGGGCGGTATTCCTCCTTGTCAAAGTCTAGCTCTATTTCTAATTTCTGCTCCGTAAAGTCATATTCTATGGTCTGATAGCCAGATACAGGGAAAACATATTTACCGTCAAAATACGCGCCATACAATGCAATACTGCTAATCCCCCTCTTGGGTAAAGGTCACTTCCGCTCCTTGGGGGCTTGATACATTAGCGGAAAGGATTTTGTCACGCGTTGTCATAAGCAACAATCGCCCTTGTGTGGGTTCTGTTGTGTCCTCACGCAATCTCCATCCGCTAAACTCCCTTAGTGAAATAGCGGTTGTTTCATTCACGCATAGGCTTCTTTTTTCTGGAACAAAAATAAAATTACGAAGATTGGATTCTTCCAGAGGTATATCGTACCACCACGGCCGCCACGGCCAAACAACGATTTCCCGTCCCCTCGTGTCTTTGCAACGTATTTCAAAGCTATAACTAATTAGCGGCTCCTCTTGCGAGCTTGGCAGGCTTGTTATTTCCGCTTTGCCGTTTACCGTACGCCCGTTGATACGCATGTAGTTTTCATCTCGGGTATGGCTGTAATCATAGGTGACTGCCTCGCGCCGATTGATTCGGTCGTAGTAACGGCTACGCTCTGTACGAGTGGTGACATGCCTAGTGACAATAATTTCAAAATCAACGTCCACTGGCTCGCCGCGGAAAACATTATTTGCTATAGGTGTCCATATGCGTTCGTTTTTGTAGTGTTCGGCTATTTTTTCGGCCAAGATTTCATTTGTGCTTACAAGCAGTGTATCGCCGTTCCATTCGTGTTCGAGCATTATATCGCGCGGTACTGTGATATAATTTAGGCTAATGCCCTGCGAGCCTTGGGCATCGCCCTGTACAGCGTACCACGCGTTATCCCAGTAGGGCTGCCAGGTTGTACCGCGCGTAATAATCTGCAATTCTCCTCTGGCTATGCCGTCCGCGCCCGTGGACATTCTCGTGTACGGACTAAGCTCGTCCGCCCATCTACGGACTAGCTCGACATCTGCTATGGGTTGCTCCGCAAAATTTGTTACGGTTATTTCCACCTGCGCGATTTCGTCTGGCTCGTAGACTAGCTTGTCTAGCTTCTCCGAAAGAATAAATTCAAGATTGGTATAATCAATAAAATACACCCACGAGGACATTAGCCGTTCGCCGTTTACTTGAATCTCGATAGTGGCGTTGCCTAGCATATTGGTGACAGGCACGCGTACCGCAAAGGAGCTATGCGAGTCTAGGCTAATGGGCATTTCTAGCATGTCGCCTATTTTTAATGTAAATACGTCCTCGGAGGAATGAGAATGGCCGTAGCGCGGCATTATTACGCCAAACACGTCTATGGTGTCGTCTGGGCGGTAGCGAGGGCGGTCGGTGTACATATAGGAAAGAAAGCGGTCGGAGGGTATGAGCGTGTAGCTATCGTAGGTGGGCGTGGTGTACACAAAGGGCAAATGCGGAGCATAGTCTACCACTATTTGTGTTTGCCTGCTTACGGTAGTGGTGGTTGTCCTCGCAATGCCGTCACTGTCGGTTATTATTTCGTAGCCGTCTACGGCGATTTTCGCGCCTTGGGCAGGCTCGCCTGTTTCGGCATCATTCACCCAAAAAATGGCTTCATCGTTAAGCACAAGCGAATACACCGACAGCGGCGAAACCTGTATGAATTTATGTGCCGTTGTGTCTATATCCTCGGCGCGTATTCTTGCTACATAGTAGCCCACTGGCAGTGTTGTTTCTAGGAATAAATAATAGCTAGCGTCGTACTGTGAGCCAAACTCTACGACCTCTAGCTCGTAGCTGTCAATCGGCGTTTCCCCTGTTCCATCAAAATTTATATAGCTCCCGTAATCGTCTAGCTTGGACAGCTCTACGGTAAAGCTGCGCGCTGTAAAATCGCGCGGAAATTCAAGCTCGATAAAGACCTCGTCCCACGGCAGGAAATTTTCGTACACATCGCCCAAAACGCTAAACGGCGGCATGTCTGTGTTTCCCCACCTCGTAGAAAACGAAAAGGTATAGTCCTCGTCTATAGCCTCGCCCAAAACGCTAACAAGACCTTGCTTGACCGTTACTCTATAGGTGGTATTAGATGCTAGGGCAGTAGGCGCGAAAACGTAGGTAAAGCTGTCCTCTAGCTGTAATACTCTGCCATCTAGCGGCGGGTCAAACACAAGCGCGTCATTAAACGCCGTCAAGCCGCCAAGCTCTCGGTTAAAGGTCACTTGTATACTGCCGTCTAGGGGTACATTGTGCGTATTGCTTGCAGGCGAGGTGGTGATTATACGAAAGAGGTCGGCAGTTTGGAACGCGTGAGAGGTGGGGGCATGGTATGGGGGCTGGTAGACTAGGCTTACTATTTTGTTTGGCTCTAGCTCGTTGTCGAATTGCAGGATAAATTCTGCGTTCTCGTCTGCCTCGCGCTCTCGTTCCGTTATGGTAAACTGCTCGCCATTGCGTGAGGATAGGTAGCTTATTAGGTGTTCCGTGTCCAGCGCGTTTGTTTCTGACGTAATTAAAAAGTCGGAATCCACCGTTACACCAAATTCATTTTGGCTAAGCGGCAAAATGCTTATGCTTCCCAACGCAGACGGCGCGACAGACGGCGGCAGGGCTTCGTTTTGGGGTGGGTAGGGTTGTGTGGTTTCGCGGTTTTCGGTGTTTTCTGTGTTTTCGGCTAGGCCGTCATTTTTTTCGGGCATGTTGGTAAGCATAGCGATACACGCTACGGCTATAAGTAGCACAAGGGCTATTCCTGCGACTGTGAATATTAGCTTTTTGTCGCTTTTAGAAAGGTTAGAAAATTTAGACAGCATAATGAGCCTCCGTGGGGTTTTTTTTGTCAACCGCCGAAAGCCTCGAATGAGGTTTTCGGCGGTTGACCTTATAATAATGGGTTATTTTGTGTATAGCAAACGTAAAGTTGCTTGTATTTTTTAATTATTTTTAACAAAATGGGTAGGTGGAATTAACAGAAATTTAAATATGTGGTATAGTAGGGCGTGAAATTAAGCAAGGGTAGGTGATTTTGTGAGGGGCTTTGACGGTAGGGTGACAGTTTATCATGGCACAACCTCCTTGATTGACGAAATAGATGTAACTAAGGGCAAGCCCTACAAGGATTTTGGGCGTGGCTTTTATGTCACAAGGAGCAGAATACACGCCGAAAAACTGGCTATACGCAATAAGCGCGTTGAAATAGAGCGATACAAAAATACATGCGAGGCGTATTTGTACACATACGAGCTAGACGGGGCTAAATTGTCAAGCCTTAGTGTCAAGATTTTTGCCCAGCCCGATTTTGAATGGGTGCGGTTTGTTCTTGCTAACCGCAAATCACGCAATTCTGCACATGCTTATGATGTTGTTGTCGGGCCTACCGCAGACGATGATACACTGGTAGTAATAAATGCGTATTTAGATGGCTTGTATGGGGAAATTAACAGCGACAGCGCGTTAAATACCTTGTTGAAAAACATAGAAGCCGAAAATCTTCCCGAGCAAATTTTCTTTTCCAATAATGAAGCCGTAAGGCTGTTACAACGGCAAGAGATAGTCAAGCTCGCACATGAAAAATCGCCGAAGGCGAATCAAAAAAGGCAGGTGACACGCCTATGAAAGGCTACAGCTTCCTAGTCGATTCCAAAACCGCGCGTATCGCCGACCGATACGCCAAAAGCGAAAGCATTACGCTAGAGCAAGCAATGCGGCAGTTTTTGGCTTCTCTCACCTATAGGGCGTTAAGTATTCCCGAAACAGGGCTATATTTAGAGGTGTTTGAGTATGTTTATGATATGTTTATAGAGGAGCGTAACGAATGAAGCATACATTGATTGAGCCTGTGGCGTTTTTGGTGGCGCGTTCCTCGCGGCTGTATATGGAACGGCATGGCATGACGGTGGACACATTCCTTGCTATTGACGAGGAAAAGGATATTTTGGGCTTTATCAAGGCAGGGTACGAAGCCCTTCATTTGACAGGGGACGAGGGCGTGCTTGACGAGATAGATTCCCTATGTTCATTGAATGTACAACACACTATAAAATAGCCTGTGGTTTACTTGCGTTTTCTCATACTTAGGCGTTATAATAGTGGAGCTGTAATTTAGCAAGCACTAAAAAAATAATCTCAGCAAGGAGCCGAGCTATGAAAAAGTTTTTTACATTTGTGTTTGTGTGTTCGCTTAGCCTTATTTTTGGCGGTTTTTTTGCCATGGCGGAAACGGAAAATGTCGGGCGGGGCGAGATTTCGCCTGAGCTTTCGGCGGAGGAAGTGGTCGCGCGTATGGGGCCGGGTTGGAATTTGGGCAATACGTTTGACGCTACTGCGCGCGGCGAAAATTTCGGCGCGGGTGCGAGGTTCGATAGCAATATTCACTATATTCCCGATATTGAAACAATATGGCTGAGCGGCCGCGGAAACGTAACTAGCTATACGCTTATCAAAAAGGTGAAGGCGGCGGGCTTTGATACCCTGCGGATTCCCGTGACGTGGAGCAAGGTGGCAGACCCTAGCAATAACTGGCAAATCCGCGCGGATTGGCTCGAACGTGTGCAGGAGGTTGTCGAATGGGCGTTGGCGGAGGATATGCACGTAATTCTTAACATGCACCACGAGGAGGAACACCTCGGCATGGACATAGAAAACGCCTACGAAAGCGACCACCCAGGCAATGTTTTTGTTACGGCTATATGGCGGCAGGTGGCGGAATATTTTAATAGCTACGGCGATAGACTGCTGTTTGCTACGCTTAACGAGCCGCGGAACAAGGGCGGCGAGCATGAGTGGAGCGGCGGTACACAAACCGTACGCGACAATGTAAATTATCTAAACCAAGCGGCGCTTGACGTAATTCGCGGTACAGGCGGAAATAATAGGTATCGTATCGTGCTTGTACCCACGACGGCGGCAAGCTCGCACGCCAACGCAATGCGCGACTTTGTTGTGCCAACAGACCCCGAAAACAGCGTAAATAAGCTAGTGTGGGCAATCCACACGTACTCGCCGTTTGGCTGGGCGCATGACGGAAACGGCGATTACCAAGGCGAGCATTTAATCCGCCAAGACCTGCAAAACGTAAAAACCAACGCAGACCGCTTGGGCTTGCCAGTAATTCTAAGTGAATGGGGCTCAATGCTGACATCTCGCAGCGGCTCGGGGCAGTCTATTCGTAACAGAAACAGACTACAGCACGCCGAGGATTTTGCGCGTATTGCTACGGAGCTTGGCATGGTAACGGCATGGTGGGATAACAATAGCTTCACCATGGGCGCAGACCAAAACTTCGGGCTTATTCCCAGAGCGTTGCCCCACGATATACCCAACCAGTCACAGGAAATTATTAACCGTATGATGTTGGGCTATGGCAGGGAAGAATTTATTGTAGAAATCGAGGAAGTAGAGCCAACGCCCACGCCTACGGCGAGTATATCTGTACCTTCTCCGAATACTACAGCAGGCAGACCGCCAAGTGATGTGGAAGTTGACCCGCTCGTACAAGATACCGAAAACAACGATACCACACCCGAA
This sequence comes from Defluviitaleaceae bacterium, assembly GCA_009777845.1. GTDB lineage: Bacteria > Bacillota > Clostridia > Lachnospirales > WQUN01 > WQVC01. Next base: position 131,459 of record WRLD01000001.1, on the reverse strand, counting down.
GCACCCGAACCCGCCGAACGCGGCACAGTCGAGCCTTGGATATGGGGTACGCTTTTTGGTGTCGGTGTAGCTGTCGGTGTTGCGATTTTAGGAATAGTGAAAGCCAAGAAAAGGAAGTAAATCTTGAACAACGAAATGCTCAATATACTCACTAAAATATTGCGTGAACACGCCGATTGCTTGGACAATATGTACCGTGTAAACGCACTCTTGCTTGACCTCGCCCAAAATATGAAGCGCGAACGCATTTTGGTACGAAATTTTGTGGAAATTGACGGTTGCAGTGTACTAAAGGACACCTCGTATCCGCTTGCGGAAAAAAAACTGGTACAGCTAATGGTTGATACGTTTTCTATAGAAAGGCCTGCCGCGCTGTGGGTCGTGCGGCTGTTTGGCGCGGCACTCGGCTTGCTTGACGAGGGCGATTTGCCTATGCTTAGCGGCGAGCCTGCGTTAAAACGTGTCGTGCAGGCATATATCGGCGGCCAGGTAGCAATCGGCAAAAAGCACGTAGTAGCCATTTGTGCGGACGGCACAGTCTTTGCAGGCGGCGACAATACGGAGTTTCAGTGCGATGTAGTCGGCTGGAAGGACATAGTCGCTGTAGCGGCAGGTGATTCCCATACCTTAGGGCTTCGCGCGGACGGCACAGTTCTTGCGGCAGGCTCTAATACCCATGACGAATGTGACGTAGGGCATTTAAGCGGCGTTAGCGCGGTTTATGCCTTTGGAAATGACAGCGTTTGTGTGTTCGGGGACGGTACGGCGGTCGCTTGCGGTCGCTCGGGCTTGGATTTGTCGTCCTTTGTCGATATTGTAGGAATAACGCGCTATCCCGAGGGCGTAGTCGGCTTAAAGTCTGACGGAACGCTTTGCCTCGCGGCAAAAATTACTGACGACGAGGCGGCCGCGGAAATAGCGTGGCTTCTTTCCTGCCATGATGTAATGCAGGTAATTTGTACGTACAATAGCGGCTGTGTGGTGCTTGGCAAGGACAGGCGCATTTACAAGAATAACCAGCCCGAGAGCTATTTTGCACAATGGCGTGACGTTGTTTCTATTGTTGATTTGGCGGATAGCTTCGCTATTTTGCGAGCAGACGGCACTGTGCGCGTTTTGCCCTATGAACGAGAAAGCCCTCGCCCCGATACCGATGCGGACAAATGGGAAAATATCGTAGCCATTTATGGCGGCTACAAGCGGCTTGTTGGGCTTACCGCGGAGGGAAACCTACTTTCGGCGTACACTCACCAGGGCTGGCTATGGAGCAACCAAGCCATGCGTATGGAATACGTATGCGAGTGGTTTCCAGTTGGTGGCGCGGAATGAATTTGAAAATATTGGAAGCATTAAGTGCTATTCGCGAAAAATACGGCGATGGCGTATTTTATAATACCACTACCGTGCGTAATATTCTAAACGACCTCGCGCCTAATATGCGTAAGGAACGTATACAAATTATAAATTTCCTAGAAATAGGAGGCTATTTTCAGCTAAAGTATGCGGACAAGGCGTTTCCTGTGGTTAGGCGGCGGCTTGCGGTACAGCTAGTAGAAACCTTTGCGGTAGATGAAAGCGTAGCGGAATGGGTTTTGAATATTTTTAGTATGTTTTTGGGCTATACAGTTAGTGATGACGGCTCGGTGTACGAGCCAGAAAATCACAGCGCGCCCAAAAGAGCCGTAATGAGCGTAGAAAAAAGCCCGTTTATAGGCGACGAACGCCGCCCGATTATGACGGTAGCCAAGCCGAAGCTCTCGCCCACTAGGCGTGCCTTTGTAAATCAGCGGTTTGCACAGCGTATTTCTGCGGATTATCACACCGTAGCGGTGACGAGGGACGGGCAGGTACGAGCCAGCGGCACAAATTCTGACGGACAATGTCACACAAACACGTACGACTGGCGCGACATGACGGCAGTGTCGGCAGGCGCGAGCTTCACCGTAGGCCTACGCGCGGACGGTACAGTGGTCGGCGTAGGCGCGAACGATTTCGGGCAAATAAACGTCAAGGACTGGACTGATATAAAGGCAATTTCGGCGGGCGCTAGGCATACCGTGGGCTTACGCGCGGACGGCACGCTTCTTGCGTGCGGACAGAGCCGTTACGGCGAATGTAAGGTGACGCACTGGCGTAACGTAATCCACGTAATCGCAGGGCAGGACTGCACCTTTGGCATAAAAAAGGACGGCCGCGTGCTTGTCAGCGGCAAGAACCAAAACGGCAATTTAATGGTGTCGCATTTGGAGGGGGTCGTGGACATTGCGTACGCCACGCCCCTACGAATAATCGCGCTTTTGCAGGACGGAACAATCGCGCGCGTGGGCAAGGAAAACATCATGCGTAAGAATTTTTCGGGCTTCAAGAACATAAGGCAAATTTCCGCCGCGCCCGACTATTTTGCGGGGCTTTCAGACGACGGAACGGTACGTCTGCTTGCGTATTTTTGGCAGGATTCGGGCGTGGAGGCCGCAGTGGTAGACTGGCGCGAAATAATCGCCATTGCGGCGGGGCGGTATCATATAATCGGTTGGAAATCTAACGGAACGCTTGTAGCGGAAATGCTGCACCCCGATATTTCCAAGAACAAAGGACAAATAAACGTAGCTCAGTGGGAGATGTGACTATGGCAAAAATAGGGATAAATGACGCATATGGGGGACTAGTGCTAGGCAAGCCAATTTATGTAAAAAATCAGCTAGACGTAGATGTTTTGGTTGCGAGAAAGGGCGCGCAGCTAGACGATATTCTCATAGAACGCCTCAAGCGCATAGGCATAACCACGCTGGAAATCGCCGAAAACGAAGAACCGCACAATACGGAGTATGTTCCTGTTGTGCAGCTTCCCGAGCCGCCGCCTGCGCCGCCTGCGCCCGAGCCGCTTTACGAGGACGTAGCGCCTGTCGAGGCTATTATCGACAATAGGCTAAAGGAGGAAGCGGTATCTAGCGTAAAGCAGCTGTTTTCGTTCCTATCGAGCGGCGAAAAGGTCAATATGACGACCGCGTATCAGTGCGTGGAAAATATTGATGGCGTAGTCGAGGATTTGCTTGACGTAATTGCAGGCGACGAAACAGGGCTTGTTCACATAAGCGACCTAAAACGGCATGACGAGTACACGTATCACCATTCGCTTAGTGTGTCTGTGCTGTCTATTGCTGTGGGCAAGGAGCTTGGCTTTAGCAAGGATATGCTCTTTCGGCTAGGGCGTTGCGCCATGCTTCACGATATAGGAAAGAATCTTATTCCGCTGGATATTTTGAACAAGGCAGGCAAGCTAAGCGACCGCGAATTTGAGCTAATTAAGACCCACCCAGTAATCGGCGCGGAAAGCCTAAAAAAGAACAAAATAGGCAATACGGAGCTATGGCGCGCCGTAATGTACCACCACGAAAAGGTAGACGGAACAGGCTATCCGCACAAGCTAACTGGTCCGTATATTCCACTATTTAGCAAAATTATTGCGGTAACGGACGTGTACGACGCTATTACCTCGTACCGCTCGTACCGCTCGCCCATGCTGCCCTCGCACGCCATGGGCATATTGTGCAAGGACACCGGCACGCATTTTGAGGCAGATATAGTAAAGGCGTTTATGGCGAAGCTAGAGCCGTACCCCATGAACACAATCGTACAGCTATCCAACGGCAAGCTCGCCAAGGTAGTACGCGCAGGCAAAACCAAGCTGAATCCCGTGGTGAAGCTATGGGGCAGTCGTATTGTTTTGGATTTGTCGGCATCGGAAAATAAGGGTATTGTTATAGTAGAGGTGCTGGACGAGAAGCACTTGCCTGAGGGGTATAGGTTGAGGAAGTGAGTGAAGAAAATGGCTAAAACAGCAAGTATAAATAGACCGTCAGAAATAAACATAGGGCTGTCGTTTGACATGCTTCCATTAAAGTACAATAAAGAAACATTAGCCGCCATGCAGGAAGCGCGTGATATAGCGAGCGGTAAAATAAAAACTAAGTCTTATTCCTCGGTTGCGGAAATGATTGAGGAATTGCAGGTTTTTTGTAGGGGACGGATTTATCCGTCCCGAGGTACGCACGTTCGTCAATTCGGGACGAGTAACGTCCATTAACGCAGAGCGAGGTAATCTCGGGACGGATAAATCCGTCCCCTACAAAAACCGTTACCGTGTCCGTTGATACGCAAATTGCGTGGTTTTTTATTTACGCGGATTTTGTCCGCGTAAATTACCAAACGGCGATATATTTTACCACGAACGAATCCGCCAAATCCGCGAAAATCCGTTAAATCCGTGTTGCATAAATCATTTGTTAAACCACTGGGAAATTGCAGGTTCTTGTAGGGGACGGATTTATCCGTCCCGAGATTACCTCGCTCTGCGTTAATAGACGTTGCCTGCCCGAATTGACGAGCGTTAATACCTCGGGACGGATAAATCCGTCCCCTACAAAAACCTGCAAATCCCCACAACAAACGCAATATTTTAATTTACGTTTCGTGTCTGCTATGCCTCGTTCCCTCTGTGCCTCTGTGCCTCTGTGTGAAAAAATCTTTTAACTAAAGAATGGAAGTTATACGCTTTACCTACGTTCATTATTTGTCAAAAAGATTTTCACACAGAGGCACAGAGGCACAGAGGGAGCGTGGCACAGCAGAAGTACGAACGAATCCGCCAAATCCGCGAAAATCCGTTAAATCCGTGTTCCGCCACCTTTAATTCACATGGATAAAATTTGTATTCCACTGTCGTCAATTTACACGGAAAGAATCCGTGAAAATCCGCGTTCCATTCCTTTAAAATAAAGTCTGGAGTTAGCATGAGTACCTACCACACAGACCAAGACAACCAAAACATTCTCAAGCTGCGTGAGATGTTAAAGACACTGCCGCAGTTTGCGGCGGGCTTTTTTCGTAGCCTTGGCGACCAAACGGCAACGCTTACGCGGCTTGGGTACGCTTATGATTTGCGTATTTTTTTTAAATTCCTGTCGGAGGAAGTTTTTTATGTGCCTGTTTTGCAGATTACTGTAGAAAAAATGCGTGAGGTGGAGTCGGACGACATAGAAGAATTTATGGAATATTTAACATATTATGTGCCTGCGGAAAGCCCCGAAACGGCGGTAAAGAATGCGGCGGCAGGAAAGTCGCGCAAGCTCGCGGCGGTGCGCGTGTTTTTTAAGTATTTATATAAGAAGAAACTAATACTAGCGAACCCTGCGGAGCTGATTGATTTCCCGAAAATGAACGAAAAAACGATTACGACACTGGAAACAAACGAAATAGCGCGATTGTTGGACGAGATAGACAGCGGCGAGAATTTAACCGAGCGGCAAAAGGTTTTCCACGAAAAAACGCGGCTTAGGGACGCGGCGATTATTACCCTGTTGCTTGGAACTGGCATGAGAGTGTCGGAATGTGTCGGGCTTAATTTGCGTGACATTGACTTTGAAACAAACGGCCTGCGTGTAAGACGAAAGGGCGGCGACGAAATGATTTTGTACTTCGGCGACGAGGTAGAAGCCGCGCTTTTTGCGTATTTGGACGAGCGTGACGAGGCGTTCCCCGAAAAAGGGCATGAGGACGCGGTTTTTCTTTCGCTGCAAAATCGCAGAATAACCACGCGGCAAATCCAGAAAATGGTAAAAAAATATGCCTCGCTTGTTACTAGGCTGAAAAATATTTCGCCGCATAAATTACGTAGCACGTTTGGCACACAGCTGTACGCCGAAACGAGCGACATTTACCTTGTCGCAAATGTGCTGGGTCACAGTGACGTAAACACCACGCGAAAGCATTATGCAAAAATGGACGACACAAAACGCCGTAAAGCCGCGAATGTAATACGCTTGCGTGATTGAAATATTTGTGCTATGATTTTCTAATTAAATGGAAATAGTGTAAATTCGCACACAATAAATCGCCGAAGGCGAGCTAAAGGGGAAGTTTTAATGGAACAATTCACTTTTGTAAAGCGCGGTTACGACCCCGACGAGGTTGATAGATATATCGCCACCCTAGAGCAGGTAGTAAAAAGCTATAAGGAAAAGGACAACGCCATCAAAAACGCGATTATTAGCGCGCAAATAGCGGCTGATAATATGCTAAAAAACGCAAAATACCAAGCCGACGAGTACAAAGCCATTATCGCGCGCGAGCTAAGCAAGGTGACCGAGCAGGTAGAACACCAGCGCATGAAGGTAAAGGCTTTCCAAGACGTGTACGCAGGGCTTGTACAAAAATATTTGACCGAGCTGGACAGCAACGACATAGATTCGTTATTAGAACGCCTTGACGAGCTGGACAGGCTAATTGAACGCCTAAAAGAGGTGGACATTGTTCCGCCTACTAGCGGCGATTTGATTCCGCCGCCTACGCAGTCGATGTCTACGCCGCCGCCAATGCCTACGCCGCCCGCACCTCCCGCGCCGCTGCAAAAGCCAGCGGAGCAGTTTTCGTTTATGTCGTCCGCGACGACACCGCCACCACCGCCAAGACCGCCTATGCCGCCAGCACAGCCTAAGCCTATGGAAATTCAGACCTCGTCAGTAGGGGCAGGGGATTCGTTTGGTTCGGGTAATTCTGCGGATTCGTTTAGTTCGGGCAGTTCAGCGGATTCGTTTGGTTCGGGGGATTCCTTTAGCTCGGGCAATTCCTTTGGTTCAACGGATTCCTTTAATTCGGGTAATTCGTCCGCGGATTCTACACCTAGCGACACTCCAGATTTCAACAAAATGCCTCCGCCAACGATAATGTCGAAGTTTAGTGACGATGGTACTTTCGTGCCGAATATACAAAACGACTAATATATAAAAAATTATGGAACGCGGATTTTCGCGGATTTAACGGATTTTCGCGGATTTTTTCTCGTGTTCATTCAAACCTAGGGAATGTGAATTGCGTGGGTTTTTATTTGTGCGGATTTTAAAGGCATTGAACGCGGATTTGCACGGATTACGCGGATTTTGTCCGCGTAATCTACTAAACGGCGAAATATTTTCCCACGAGCCAATCCGCCAAATCCGTGAAAATCCGTTAAATCCGCGTTCCACTATCCTTAACTTGCATGGACAAAACTTCCATTCCACTGCCGTGAATTTACACGGAAAGAATCCGCGAAAATCCGCCAAATCCGCGAAAATCCGCGTTCCATAACTCACTAAATCCACGCTCCATAAATCACTAAATCCGCGTTCCATAACTCACTAAATCCACGCTCCATAAATCACCCTAAGCGACTTCAGCGACAGCCCCCTAAAAAGCAAGCAAAACAAGATACGTCAAATAAAACAACACCATAACGCCGCCCTCTAGGCGCGAAACCTTTTTGTCCGTAAACGCAAACGCCAAAAACACCAGGCTACCCACAATCAAAACGCCTAGGTCAAACATCATATGCAAATCTACAAAAATAGGCGTTATTATTCCCGTCACGCCCAAAACGCCCAGTATGTTGAAAATATTTGAGCCAAAAACATTGCCGATTGCTATATCGCTTTCGCCCTTTTTGCACGCCACGAGCGAGGTAACAAGCTCCGGCAGGGACGTGCCAACCGCCAAAATGGTAAGCCCTGCCACTCGCTGTGAAATGCCTACAGTGAGGGCTAAGTCCATGGCTGTGCTTACGGTTATTTGTCCGCCTAGCACAATTACCCCAGCCCCCAAAACAGCAAACAAAATGCTTATGGGCAGGGGCTTTTTTGGCGTGTTCGCAAGGGCTTCCTCGTCTAGGCTTGGGCTTGCCGTGCGAGTTTTTAACGCGCGTTCAACCAACGCTACCATGTAAAAAACAAGCGCAATCACAAACGCAAGGCTCATTCCGCGAGGGATTGTCCCATCGGAAACTAGCCGCACGATAGCTAAAGCCACAGCCGCGGCAAGAGCTACGAGAAAATCGCGCCGAATTTCCTTTAGGGCAACGCCGATAGGCCTAACCACGGCACACGCGCCTACAACAAGCACGATATTGAAGATATTTGAGCCGACGACATTTCCTGCTGCCATAGCCCTTGAGCCGCTCACCACCGCCGATACCGATACGACCAGCTCGGGCAGGCTAGTACCTATGGCGACGATTGTCAGCCCCACGACTATGCTCGGTATGCGTAGTGCCTTGGCTATGCTTACGCTCGCCTCGACAAAAACGTCTGCGCCCTTTATAAGCAGGACAAAGCCGATTATTAAGCCTACTATTTGGAAAATTATACCCACGTTATTCCTCCTGTTACAGTAGTTTAAGACCCTAAAAGGGCAAACGGCACAATATATGCGGAATAAAACAGTATCATTACGCCGCCTTCCAAGCGCGAAAGCCCCTTGCCAGTAGCCGCAAACGCAAAAAACACCAAGCTGCCCAAAGCCAAAAAGGCTAGGTCAAACATCATATTTAAATCTATAAAAAGCGGTGATATTATTCCAGTTATGCCCAAAACAGCCAATATATTGAAAATATTTGAGCCAAGGACATTGCCGATTGCTATTCCGTTTTCGCCCTTTTTGCACGCCACAAGCGAGGTAACAAGCTCTGGTAGGGACGTGCCAACCGCCAAAATCGTAAGCCCTGCCACCCGCTCTGAAATGCCGATGTTGAGGGCAAAATCCATGGCACTGCTTACGGTTATTTGTCCGCCTAGCACAATTACCCCTGCCCCCAAAACGGCAAACAAAATGCTTATAGGCAGGGGCTTTTTTGGTGTGTCCGCTTCCTCGTCTGGGCTTGGAGTACGATTTTTTAACGCGCTCTTGACCAAAACAGCCATGTAAAGAATAAACGCGGCAAGAAACGCTAGGCTAATACTACGAGGGATTATTCCGCGGAAAGCTAGTATATTCATGTCATTGGGTATTCGGAAAGCTAGACTAGCCGCAAATAAAGCCACAGCCGCAACAAGGGCTACGAAAAAATCGCGCCAAATTTCCTTTATAAGAACATTGATTGGCTTAATCAAGGCGCACGCGCCTAATATAAACAGAATATTAAAAATATTTGAGCCGACGACATTTGCGACCGCCATATCGCTAGAGCCGCCCAACGCCGCCGATACCGATACGACCAGCTCGGGCAGGCTAGTGCCTATGGCAACGATTGTCAGCCCCACGACTATACTCGGTATGCGTAGCCCCTTGGCTATGCTTACGCTCGCCTCCACAAAAACGTCCGCGCCCTTGATGAGTAAGACAAAGCCTATTATTATGCCTACGATTTGTATAATGGTGGTCATGGTGTTCCTCCTGTCATACTATATTATTTAAGCTAAAATCACCTGCACATATTCCTTAGGTACCTTCAAATGAATCCGCTCCCCTGGTACAATCAGCGCGTGGCCTGGCGGGTACAAGGCGTACAGCTCTGCGGATATTCTGCCTATGGCGGTGTCGCTTGTCACCCATTCGGTTTTGTGCTGTAGGGCTTCTCGCGGACTCATAACAATGTCGGGCTTGTGTCGCAGAATCGTGTTATCCATTTGATTCGGCGGCGTAACCCCATTTCCAAGGGCGGTGTCAAGGTTTTCCAACACAGAACCTTGACGAGGGGATAATAACCCACAAACCGCCCTTTCCAACCGCAAGAATCCCTCGTCAGTGTCCGCCACAGAAGTCATAGCAAGCAAATTTTGCCCCATAGCCATTTCAAACTCGATTTTGTAATCACGCCTTGCAATTTCCGCCACTTGCTCCGCAGTATGCGGCGGACGTACACGAAAAAAGAATTTGCTCGGGTCTGCTGATGTTTTACAATCCCCAAACCCCCCAATCACCCCGCGCATACGTTTCAATCGCCGCACATAACCCTCAAAAAGAGCGGGCGTTAATTTATCAAGCATATAATCACACGCCGACATAAGCATATATGACGGGCTTGTTGTTTGCATAGCGTTAATAAAAAAACGCAATCGCGAAAGTGGGTCGTGCGGTGTTGCCTTAGGCGATACCGCACTCCGACCGAACTCGCGCGAGGTATGCAGCACAGCACAGCCGGAAATAGCGGGCAGCGTTTTGTGCAGGCTGTTAATTACAATGTCCGCGCCCTGTTGTAACGCCGTTTTGGGAAAATAATCGTGGAACACAAAATGTGCGCCGTGCGCCTCGTCTACAATTAGTATGCCGTCCTTGGCGTGTACCTTTTTGGCAATCGCTTCTATGTCATAAACAAAGCCCTCATATGTGGGGCTTACAACAAAGGCCACCGCGCCTCTAGGCATGGTGTCAAAGGCATTTTCGTCATAAACATAATATGGCATTGCCCCGCTAAAAGCAAGACCATTGTAGAAGCTAACATGCGCGTTACGCGGCGCGTACACTATTGTATTTTCGTCACATACGGCACAAATCGCCGCCACTATTCCCGCAGACGAGCCGTTGGTTAAGAAAAAACTTTCCTTCGCGCCATAAATTTTTGCGATTTTATCCGAAAATTCCTTTATAATACCACTGGGCGCGGAGAGGGTGTCCATGCCCGATATTTCAGTCAAATCAAGGGTGTGCATGTCGGGCGGAAAAAATTCCGCGTTGCGTTTATGCCCCGGCATATGGAAGGGATAAATATTTTTTGCTAGGTAGGCTCGGGTTTTTTCGTACATTTTACATTTACCGTCCTTTACAATTATTTATAGAGTGGTATAATTTCTATATCTCAGAAGAATAAGGGAGTGCAGGGCTTATGTCATTTAATAAAAATTCATTAAAAATATTGTTCGTGTCTACAGAGGTTAATCCTTATTCAAAGTCGGGCGGGCTTGGCGATGTGGCAGGCTCGCTTCCCAAGGCACTTAGAGATTTAGGCGTAGACATGCGCGTTGCGCTTCCTAAATATGCCAGTATTCCGCAAAAATATTTAGACGAGGCAAAAAACATATCGTCCTTTGACGTGCATTTGTCGTGGCGGGTACAGCAAGCATCTGTCCACGCGCTGGACGCTCACGGCGACGGCGAGTCGGTCTACTTCGTGGAAAACGATTTTTATTTCAACCGCAATACATTCTACGGCTACGGCGACGATTACGAACGCTTTGCGTTTTTTACAAAGGCATCGCTGGAAATGCTTACGCATATCAACTTCCAGCCCGATATAGTACATTTTAATGACTGGCACACGGGGCTTGGGCCTACTTATTTACGTGACGTGTACAAGGGCTTTACGTATTATACCAACATGAAAAGCCTTTTCACAATTCATAATTTGCACTACCAAGGCGTTTTTGGACGCGAGGTACTCTGGGCGGTAGGGCTAAACGACGGCTATTTTACGGGCGGCGATTTGGAATTTTTCCAAAACATAAGCTATCTCAAGGCGGGAATAATGCACGCCGACGCGGTAACCACCGTAAGCCAAACCTATGCGAACGAAATTCAGACACCTGCGTACGGCTACGGCATGGACGGACTTTTGCGGCAACGAGCAGAGCAAACAGGGCAAATATACGGCATAACCAACGGCATAGACGTAATTGATAACGACCCCGAAACCGACCCGCGCATTTTCGCCAATTTCAACAAGGATTCGCTAGAGAAAAAGCGTTCCAATAAATACCGCTTGCAGGAGGATTTGGGGCTTCCTGTGTCTAAAGCGCCGATGTTTAGCATGATAACGCGCCTTGTGGAACAAAAGGGCTTCGATATTCTTTCCATTATACTGGACGAATTTTTGTCACAAGATGTACAGCTAGTGATTCTCGGCACAGGCGAGGGGCGGTACGAAAACCTATTCCGCCATTATCAGTGGCGTTATCCAAACAAGGTAAGCGCGAATATTACATTTAGCGGCGAGCTTGCACAGCGTATTTACGCGGCCTCTGACGTGTTTATGATGCCCTCTGTCTACGAGCCATGCGGGCTTGGACAGCTGTTCGCCATGCGATACGGCACAATCCCCCTAGTACGCAAAACAGGCGGCCTCGCGGACACCGTTTTCCCATTCGATGCCGAAAAAGGCACAGGCAACGGCTTTGTTTTTGAGGACTATGTAGCCAGCGGTCTGATGTGGGCGATTCGCCAAGCTATAGATACGTATCATAGTGATAGTTGGAAGATTATCATGCAGAATGCCATGAGCGGCGAGTATTCGTGGGGTGTCGCGGCTAAGGAGTATATTGATATGTATTTGGAGGTTAAGGGGAAGTAGATTCTACCCCAACCCCTGATACCATTATCCGCTCAATGGGTTGAATGATTTGCGAGGATTTTTGTCGCAATGCAAGGAGCGAAAACCGTCGCGACCTAGCGGGTCGCAAGGTTTTTCGCGACGAAGCAGTGCGGCAAAAAGACCGCAAAGCATCAACTCATTGGGCGGATAATGGTATAAACCCCACCTGCCGCAAGCCCTCAAACAGCACAATACCCACCGCCACAGACAGATTAAGCGAGCGTTCGCCGCTTTTCATGGGTATGCGTACTATTTGCTCGGGGTAGCTGTCCAAAATCGCCTGCGATATGCCAGTGGTTTCACTACCGAAAATAAAATAGTCGTTCGGCTCGTATTTTACATCGGTATAAGACCGCCCGCCAGTCGTTTCCACAAAAAAGAAACGCTCGCCGCGAGGATTGTTTTTCGCGAACATTTCAAAGCTGTCGTATTCGCGTACGTCTAGCTTGTGCCAATAATCAAGCCCACTTCGCTTTAGCGATTTTTCGTCCAAAAAGAAGCCGTACGGACGAATCAAATGAAGCGTACTTGCCGTAACAAGGCAAGTACGCCCAATTGCCCCAGTATTGTGCGGGATTTCTGGTTGGTATAGTACAATGTTCATGTGAACTAGTATACACTATTTCAGTTTAAAAAACGACACCATCTGCTTCAAAATCTCCGCCTGCGAATTAAGCTCCTCCGCCGCCGCCGCGCACTGCTCGCTAGTCGCGGAATTGCTCTGAATTACCTGCGCGATTTCGTTGATTCCTATGCTTATTTGTTCAATCGATTCGGACTGGTCTACGGACATCTTGGCGATAGTGGAAATAATTTCCGTGATACGGCTCATGTCAGATAGAATGGTTTCCAGTGATTTTGCCGCTTCGTTTGCCGCGCCCATGCCCTCGCTTACTTTTGCGGACGAGTCGCCTATTAGCGTGGTGGTGTCCTTGGCGGATAGCTGGCTTCTTGCCGCTAGGTTGCGTACCTCCTCGGCTACTACGGCAAAGCCCTTGCCGTGCTCGCCTGCGCGTGCGGCTTCTACTGCGGCGTTAAGCGCGAGCAGGTTTGTTTGGAATGAGATGTCCTCGATTGTTTTTATTATGCCTGCGATGTCGTTGGACGAGGTTTGTATGCTGTGCATGGACGATTCCATTAGCTTCATGGCTTTGTTGCTGTTTTTTACGTTTGTTGCCGATTTTTTGGCGTATTCGTCTGCGGAAGTGGCGTTTTTGGAATTAAGCTGTGTTTTTTCGTTGATTGTGTCCATGGAGGCGGTCAATTCCTCGATTGCGCTGGCTTGCTTTGTAGAGCCGCTCGCTAGGTGCAGCGCGCTCTTGGAAATTTGCCCCGCGCCAGATAAAACCTGCTCCGCCGACGAGTTTATTTCGCTCATGGTTTTGTTAAGAGATTCCAAAATTTGGGATAACGCCGTTTTAATCGGCGCGTAGCTTCCTGCATAGTGCTGTTTTACTGTCGCGGTCAGGTCGCCGTCAGAAACAGCTCCCAGCACCTCGGCGATTTCGTTTATATAGGAAAGCGTGGTTTTTTCCGTGGAATTAACCGCGTCCTTTACCGCGCTAAACGAGCCTTTGTACTCGCCCTTCATGCGCGTGTCGAAGTTGCCCTTTTGCATTTCGCCCAAGGCGCGTTCTATTTCGCCCAAAGGCTCTGCCACGGCGTTGACTAAGCCGTTAAGCTCGCGGAGCAATTCCGCCCAGCCGCCCTTGTACTTTGTTTCGTCCGCGTTAATTTTCAAATCGCCTGCCGCCGCGCTTCTTGCCAAGGTGCGTATTTCGGAGTGGATTGCGTTTAGCTTGACGGTAAGCGCGGTTAGGCGTTCGTACATGAGAATTTTCTTGCCAGGCAATTTTTCCGCCTGCATATTAAAATTGCCGTCGCCTACCTCGCCTAGGGCGTTTATTACAATCATAACCTCGTTTACATATTCGTCTGCGAAGCGGTTCATATTGGCAATTAGCTGACCGAACGAGCCTTCGTATTTGTCGGCGTTTAGGCGGTATTCTATATCGCCGTTTATACTAAATTCGTGTATAATGCCCGACATATCGTTGATAATGGCTTTTATTACGTCCGCGAGCGAATAAACGTCCTGCGTGAGCGAGCCTATTTCGTCCTGCGTGAGCTGTTCGCGGCTGGTGTTTATATTCATGTTGCCGTGCGCTATTTGGGAAACAATGCCAACAACGCGCTTAATCGGCTGTGTTATTTGCTTTTTCACCGCCCAAAAGATGATTGCCGCGGAAATGACAAGCAGGAGAATCGCAATGGGAACGGCGACGACGACAAGATTTTTAATGGGCTGCGATACCGCACTGGCAGGCAGGACAATTAACAGCTTCCAGTCGGTAGATGGAATGGTGACGATACTGTAGTAGTTTAAAATGCCCTCGTGGTTGGTGAATTTGTAGGTATTGTCGGTACGGGAAATCATATTCCACAGCGGACGTAGCGCGCCGCTTGCCACAGTAGAAATGTTACTCATAGTACCATTTCTGGACGGCCCGAACGTGGGGTGAATAATAAAATCGCCGTTGGTGTCGAGCAGAACGCCGTATTTGTCGTCTGTAGAAATTTCCGCCGTCATGGAATTTAGTGACGTAAGAAGCACGTCAATGCCAACAACGCCGATTATGCTATTTTCACGCAAAATCGCGCGAGAAAGAGTGATACACAGCTCGCCCGTAACCGCGTCCATATACGGCGAGGTGACATGAGTTTTGTTTATGTCGCTAATCGCGGCGCGATACCAGTCGCGCTGTGTGGGCTTCCATGTATCGGGAATGCCGCCCGCGCCGAAGCCCTTTGCCATAACCGCCCTATCGTCCGTAAAGCCCAAATAAACGTCTTGATAGTAGCTTCCCTTGTTCGATTCCAAAATATCTGTAAGCACATAAAAAATCTGTTCATCTGTAAATTCCGAGGCGTGGGACATAACCTCCGCCATGGTGTTGGCTACGGTTTGCTGCTCCGACAGCCATTTGTCCAGCTTCATTGCTTGGTACGAGGTTTCGTTAGTAACCTTGGCTAAGGTTTCGTCCGTAATAACGCCGCCCGCTACATAAATAGAAACGCCCGTAGTGACAGACATGCCAAGCAAGACAATACAGCTCATAATAAGTGTGAGCTTAGTGCCTATGTTTTTTATATTTTTCATGGTTAAAACTCCTTTCGATTCTATGTTATTCAAGAGGAAAGGCGAATGTCCGATAGAGAACAAAATTTTTTCCAAAAATTTTGTTCTCTATCGGACATCAATCGAACAAACATTCGCTTGACAGCCCCCCCTTATAAAGTGTAATATACTTCTCGTGGCAAATTGCACCCCTATATTTGGTCCAGTAGCTCAGTTGGTTAGAGTGCCGGCCTGTCACGCCGGAGGCCGAGGGTTCGAGTCCCTTCTGGATCGCGTAGAAATACTACAAAAAACCATCTTTTAATATTTAAAAGGTGGTTTTTGCAAACTGTTTAAACTATTTAAACTCTAAACTCCTAGGGGGCGATTATTATGAAAACCACCAAAACAAACGAAAAAACAGGCAACACCCTTTTAACTGCAACAACCGCCGAAAAACTAGCCATGCGAGTTTCATGGAACACCTTGCTAGGAAACACCATACTCACGATTTTCAAAATATTCGCAGGCATTGTGTCTGGCTCTGGCGCGATTATTTCTGATGCGGTACATTCCCTTTCCGATGTACTAAGCACGGTTATTGTTATGATTGGCATAAAAATGTCGAACAAGAAGTCTGACAAAGACCACCAGTACGGCCACGAGCGTTTTGAATGTGTGGCGGCCATTTTGTTGGCTGGCTTTCTTGTGTCGGCAGGCACGTTAATCGGCTGGGCTGGCATTAGCGTAATCCTGTCGGGCGACTACGAACACCTCGCCGCCCCAGGGCTAATCGCGTTAATCGCGGCGGTCGTGTCCATTGCCGCCAAGGAAGCCATGTACCAGTACACGATTGCCGCCGCAAAAAAAATCAACTCTGGCGCGCTAAAAGCCGACGCGTGGCACCACCGCTCCGACGCGCTTTCGTCCATAGGCGCGTTTGTCGGCATTTTGGGCGCAAGGCTCGCGTTCCCCATACTTGACCCAATCGCAAGCATAGTCATTTGCTTGTTCATTTTAAAGGTCGCCGTTGAGGTTTTCATTGACGCTACGGGAAAAATGACGGACAAGGCATGTGACGACGCTACGGTAAACGAAATGCTCGCCGTTGCTTCCGCCAACAAGGCTGTAATGGGCGTAGACCTTATTAAAACGCGGCTTTTCGGCGATAGAATATATGTAGATTTAGAAATTAGCGCGGACGGCAACCTGCCGCTACACGAAGCGCACACAATAGCGCATGAAGTGCATGATGCCATCGAAGCACAATTCCCAAAGGTAAAGCACTGTAAAATTCATGTTAATCCTGCTCCAGCTCCAGCGGAAACGCCCTAGAGGTATATGAATAAACGGCTATAGAATTTTAAAGGCATGGAACGCGGATTTTAAAGGCATGGAACGCGGATTTTCGCGGATTTAACGGATTTTCGCGGATTTTGTCTATGTAAATTACTAAACCGCGATATATTTTCCCACGAGCCAATCCGCCAAATCCGCGAAAATCCGTTAAATCCGTGTTCCACAACCTTTAATCCACATGGATAAAATTTCTATCCCACTGCCGTTAATTTACACGGAAAAAATCCGCGTAAATCCGCCAAATCCGCGAAAATCCGCGTTCCATGCCTTAAAAAAACCCTGCAAGCTGTCAACTGTTA
Organism: Defluviitaleaceae bacterium; assembly: GCA_009777845.1. Taxonomy (GTDB): domain Bacteria; phylum Bacillota; class Clostridia; order Lachnospirales; family WQUN01; genus WQVC01. The sequence goes on along the minus strand of WRLD01000001.1, from coordinate 114,571 downwards.
CCTAGAATCAAATCTCCGTGGGAGCAAGCTCCTCCAACGTAACCTTCCCAGTAGTCTGAAAAACACAAACCCACGTCTTTCCAGCAGAAAGCACTAGCGGCGTGCCGTCTGCAAAATACCAGCGCGTGGGGCTTTCTATGCTCGATTTTTCCCATGTAACGTCATAATACTCGCCCTGCGTGGCTAAAAAGCCGTTGCCCGAGCCTACGGTGCGTATGCTTCGGCGGCCTGCCTCGTCGCCTGCGATTACGTGCATGGAAGCCAACTGAATAAGCACGTTGGAAACGCTTACCTGCTCCTGCGTGTCCGCATCTAGGTGTTCGCCGTCACGGTTATATGCGAGGTACACGCCGTCGTCCAAGACAAAGGTACGCGTATAGTTTGGCGAAAACGGCACGATAATATGCTCCGCCTTGCCTGCGCTTTCTGTCGGAATTTCGCCGAAAGAAAACCCATACTGCGCGCCTTCCGTTATATTGCTTCTAATTTCCTCTGCTTCTAAATATGCCTCCAACTGCTCGCGCCCTGTGTAGGAGCTATGCTCACGCGGGCGCGTTCCTGTATTGAACGACCATTCGGGGTAGCTTGTATCACGCCAAAAAACGCGCCCCTCTAGCCGTCCGCCGTCAAGGTTTGTTATACGCGTGGTGCGTATTTTGTCGTAACCTGCGGGTGACGAGCCGTGATGGATAAAAAGTGCGTCATGGTTGTACGCAAAGTCGATAAAATAGTCCCTAGCGGAACGCACCGAGCCGATTTTGTCGGGGAAATGTGACTGAAAAATGGCAATAAGCCGCGTAATATCGCCCTCCGCAAGCATTTCATAAATAATGTCCGCCGAGGCGATTCCGCTCTGCGGCAACGCGCGCCGTATGTTGTTTACCACCACCGCCAAGGGGCGGCGCGCGGCGTATTCGTCAAAAATACGCTGCCCTGTCAGCATGCTGTACTGCGTGGGGTATGGGAACTCGTCAGGCTCGACATAGACCCAGCCGTCTGGCATGGGTATTCTTATGCCGAAAAATAGCTCACTTTCGGGGGCTTCCGCTTGCGGCTCGGGTTCTTCTTCTCGTGCAGCAAAAAAAATAACCATAAAAATGATTACACAAATACTAAGAGTAATGCCAAGCGACAAACTAAATGATACTAGGAATTTTTTTGATTTAATGATTTTTACAATTTCCGACATTATAAATATCTCCCTATTACCGTCATTATTACCGCCGCGCCCACAATCACGGCAAACGCCGATGCCAAAAGCACCGCCCCTGCCGCCGCGTCCTTGGCTATTTTGGCTAGTGGGTGGGTCTTGGCGGAGGCTAGGTCAACGACCGCTTCCACGGCGGTATTCACAAGCTCCATAGCAAGCACAAAAAATATAGCAAACGCCACAAGCACAAACAACAGAGCGTCCACTTGGAAAACAATACATACTAAAATAGCCAAAATCCCCATGACTATTTGTATACGAAAATTTCTTTCCCTCGCCGCTGTTTCGCGTATGCCTGCAAAGGCGTGACCTAGCGAGGTTAGGAAGCTCGGGTTCTTTTTCATCGCAAAATGCCCAGCTCGTTAAGGATTTTTTCCTGTAGCTCGTTCATTATTTTTTCGTCATTCGCGCTTGCTTCGTGGTCTAGCCCTAGCAGGTGAAGCACGCCATGCACTGTAAGAAACGCAAGCTCGCGTTCCTCGGAGTGGGCGTATTCTTGGGCTTGGCGTGCCGCTGTTTGGGTGGAAATGACAATGTCGCCGATAGAGAATGGGGCTTTGCCCTTTTTTGTATCGGGGCTTTCCATAGAGGGAAACGACAACACATCTGTGGGCTTGTCCAGTCCGCGGTAGGTATTGTTTAGCTCCTTGATTTCCTCGTCTGTTACAAAGGAAATGCTAACCTCGTATTGTAGCTTTTTTATGTCGTCTAGCTCGAAGCACTCTTTTAACGCTGCGAGCGCGGCTTTTTTAAGGGTTACGTATAATGGCTTTGGTACTGGGGTTTCGCCCCTGTCGTCCCAGTGGATTTTCATGATTTTACCTCCGCTTTTTGGCGGTATTCTTGTGCTTTTTTATATTCACCGAGTTCGGTGTAAGTGTCGGCGATGGTATTATAAGCCTTAATTGTACAGGGGTGTTTCGTCCCTACAGTTTTTTCAAAACCGACTAAAGCCTTTATATACCATTTTAAAGCCGTGGGGCAATCGCCAGTGTTTGCATATATAATCCCCCTATTTACATAAGCGGTACAGGTATGTGGATGTTCAACGCCAAACATCTTTTCCAAAATAATCAAAGCCTTTTCATGTTGCTCCAAAGCCTTACGATACTCGCCCTGCATTCCATAGATGCCTCCCATGGTGTCATAAACCATTGAAGCATTTAGAAGATTTTCATTCAAAGTTTCATCAAGACACTCCAGAGCCTTTTGACAATATTTCAAAGCCTTTAAATAATCCCCCATGTGCATATATACATCGCCCATATGTCCATAAGCTAATGCCGTTTGTTTATGTGTTTTACCAAAAACTGTTTCCCAACTAGCTAAGGCTCTTTTGTGCCAATCCAAAGCCTCGATGTGGTTATCCATAAAATAATATACCCTGCCAATGTTATTATAAGTATCAGCAGTAGAGGGGTGGCTTTCGCCCAATATATTTATTTTTAGTTCCAATGCCTTGTTGAAAAAATCCAATGCTTTGATATATTCGCCGTTTGCCCCATACATACGCCCTTTACTATCATATGTTTCGGCAACAAACAGGGGCTTATCTTTAAGCAATTGTTCTTCCCTATCCAATAGTTTATTAAGTCGGTCTAAAGCCAGCGTGTACATGCCTTGCTTATAATAAATATGTGCAATATCCTTACACACCCTAAGCGTATCTGTATGCTCCCCACCCAACAACCTCTCGCGTATATCCAACGCATGTTCCAAGCAGCTCCTAGCCAGATTATACTTATACTCCGCCTTATACCCCTCCGCCTTAACCATAAACCCACTAGCCTCCGCCAACAATTGCCTGCGTGGCTTATTCTCGTCAAATACATATTCCACCGTATCGTCCGCACTATCGACACCAAGCGAGATAAAATGCTCTTTTTCCCTTTCTTCCTCCACATCAAAAACAACCTTAAACTTTACATAGGAATAAAAGGCATAGGCGTTTCGGTTTAAAATATCGTCCATGCGCGGAGTCAAGCAAAAAATTATATTTATTTGTAGGCGGGTGAGCATATCTCTACTAAAATTTAGGCGTTGTATGTCCTCGTCCCTTTGTGTAGCGAGCTGGAAGTTTAGCAAAAACAGCGTTTTTGTGTCGGGCTGGCCTTCGAGCCATTTTTCTAGCTCGTTGAAATAATATGACGCGTTTTCCCTTTTATAGTCGTACACGGCGATATTCGCCATGGTTGTATATTTTTCGATTAGCTCCGCCTGCTTAGTTTCCGGCGCAATCAAAAAATAAAACCCCTCGTGCGAGTCATGCAAAATCCATTCTAATTCGCGGTATTCGCCAGACAGGTTCATTTTTTGCTCAATCCTTGCGCGGTTAAAAATTCCGAAATAAGTGGGTGTACGTCATGCCAACGGTCGTAGTCGGGTGGACCGTTTTTATATTCAATCACAACACCTGCGTTCATCATTTCCAATAGCATTTCCTTGTCGGTAATTTGTGTATGGTTTCCTGCTTGGATTTCCGCCAAAAACTCATGATACTTGTTTTCGATGCTGGTAAGGCTGTTTTTTTTGTCGCTTAACGCTATTTTCGTTTCATCGCCTGTAATAGTTTTTATTCCCTTGCGGATTGATATTTTGGCGGCGGTATTGATTGCGTTAAATAATCCCCTTAGCGAGCCGCCAGTTTTAATAATTAGTTCGTCTAGCGTATTGCCATCAAACAAGGCGAGGTCACAGCGTTTTTCAACGATTGACTTTATGGAGTTTATACCTTGGATATAGGGAGTACCGTCTAGGTTACTTATTCTTATCATAGGTAATATTTTTATATTGTAATATTCATATAATGCCCCAAATCTCGGATTGTAATAAGATGCGATGGGATAGGTATATATAATGGGAAATGATAGACCTCTTAAAATAGAAGTGTAGTTGGTAAAAATATCCTCGGCATCTTTTGCATTTAATGTGTCAAGTTCTTCAAAAATAATTATGGGTTGTTTCCCGTCCGATTTTTTGGTGACTTCATTTGCCACTTCTTCAATGAGAGATAGCCAATCACTGGCGCGGTGGTTTATTTTTGTTCTGTAAATATTACGTGTTTCTCCACTGTGTTTTATGCCAGCCTTTACGCGAGCAAAAACTAAATTAAAGAGTGAGCCAGTTCCTACGCCTACCTCTGCCGATACTTCCTCGCCTTTGGTTACTACTTTTTCTGATTCTGTTTGTGTATTCCAAAACAAAGATATTTTTTCACTTAACTCCTTGGGTAGTTGGCACCCAATTTCTTCAGCCAAGGAAAGCACCGCACCACCCATCAAAATCAATAAGTCTGTATATTGAGCGTTGAGTAAATCGAGGTCTGTCTTGCATTGTACTATATGTGCAGGATAACCAAGTTCTTTAAGCTCTTTTGCCATTTTATTAAGCTCTGTACTTTTGCCGCAGCCCTTGTGACCCAACAATAAAAAAGTATTATTCTCAGAGGGTTCTTGACAATCCTCAAAAATATCTTGAATATCGGAAACATATTTATTTCCGAAACGGTGTTCAATTGTTCCGTCATCATAAAATTCTTCTAAATCTTCTTCCCGTAATGGAAAAGCATTAAACGCATTGATAAAGTCCTTAATTCCCTCGGCATACTTCATTTTAGTACCCCCGAGATTTTTTCTATACATAATATCACGGTTCCTCTCATTTTACAAGTTATAACAAGTTTACACTCCAACATCTGCAAAATATGCCAAAAATTGTAACGCAATCAATCACTCCACCAATCACCCCATCAACCACTCCACAGCCTCCCGATAAATCCCCTTAACGACCCCTCGCAATTCTGGCAACTGCTCCAATAACTGCTTCGCCTGTACGCCCGAATTTATTTCCATTACCATAATCTCCCCACAGCTCGTCCGTGCAATATCCACCGTAGCAAAATTTATGCCAATCGCACGCGCGGCGCGGCACGCCAAGTCCTTCAACTGCTCCGCGCCGTCCGCTATTACGCCGCCGACTAAATCACACCTCTGACTCGGCGGCGTAACCCCCTTTCCAAGGGGGGTGTCAAAGTCTTGCAGTGCAAGACTTTGACGGGGGGTTAATACCTCAAACACGCGCGCCCCCTGTGACAAATTATGCTGCCACGACAGCGGCGAACGCGCCTTGCCGTACACTAGCGGACATTTACCGTTTATATAAAAAACGCGGTACTCATGCTCTATGTCTACGTACGGGCTTAGCGCCGCGTCCGTGTGGCTGTCAAATATGGCTTGGGCGGCGGCTTCTAGCTCCTGCGCGGTTTGGCACAAAAATATGTTCAAGCCCTTTGTGCCTTGGTTCGGCTTGATTACCACCTTTTTGTGCTTGTCCAAAAAGGCCTGCGCGTTTTTTTCCGCCCAATCGGGCTTTAGGCGCGGATTGAAATAAATTTGGTGCAAAATTGCAGGTATGCCGTTTTTTTCCAATATAAGAAAGCACGCGGTCTTGTCGCAGGCTATTCTGTCCGCCGCCGCGCTGTTTATGTCCCAGTACGAGCCGAAAATATGGCGCGACCGACCGCCCTTTGTAAGGCGTAGGATATAGCCCTGCGAAAGGCTTTCGCATAGAATATCGGCTTCTCCGCAAATTTCCTTTATAAAATCGCTTGGTTCATTCATTTTCGGCGTATTTTCTCCTCATTGCTTCGTATATTCCCGTGATATTGCGGTCTGGCTCTGGCAATATTAGGTTTATAGCTATTTCTTCTAATAGAAACAAATATACATAAATTCCGAGAAAAATCAATAGCGTGTTCGGCTCTATTCCAAAGCCCACAAGTACCAATGGGAACAAAAACGCAAGAATCGCGCCTGTTTTGGACGCGTAGGTGTGCATCATCATAAGCTGATTGTACCGCACGTAGCCGATAACCATGCCAAGCCCTTTAAGCACGACCAAGCCAGCGAGAACAACCGCCACCAAAATAGGCTCAAACGCAATCGCAGGAACAAGCCGAATTATGGCAATCGTAACAAAGGCATAGTCGGCTATGCCGTCCAGATTCGCGCCGAGTACGGACGTTACCTTGTACCTCCGCGCAATCGGCCCATCAATCATGTCCGTAATGCCTGCAATGGTGTAAATTACCATAAACAAAAACGACAACGGCGTAATCAATAACAACGAACACGCCAGAATTATACGTGAACTGGATAGGGCGTTGGGTATGTATTTCATGGAATCACCGTCCTTTCTTTATTTGCTTTCGGGGATTGTTTTTTTTATGGAACGCGGATTTACGCGGATTTAACGGATTTTCGCGGATTCTTTCTAGGTTTAAGTAGCGTGAAGTTGAAACATAGATTTTCGCGGATTTAATAAGTTTAAATCTGCGTTCTATCTTCTGCTGTGCCACGCTCCCTCTGCTTTGTGCCTCTGTGCGAACTACTGTGTGAAAATCTTTTTGACAAATAATGAACGTAGGTAAAGCGTATAACTTCCATTCTTTAGTTAAAAGATTTTTTCACACAGAGGCACAGAGGCACAGAGGGAGCGAGGCATAGCAGAAGTACGAACGAATCCGCGTAAATCCGCCAAATCCGCGAAAATCCGCGTTCCATGCTTTTAAAAATCCTGCGTTCCATGCTTTTAAAAAATCCGCGTTCCATGCCTTTAAAAAATCTGCGTTCTACCATTTTTTACACCACAGGATTCCCACAAAATATTTGCAACTCACACCCCGCACAAAGCGGCTTCCGCGCTGTACAGGTTTTCCTGCCATGAGAAATAATTTGTTGGTTAAAGGCAATCCAATTCTCCTGCGGCAAAATTTCCATTAACTCAAGCTCGATTTTTACTGGGTCGCTTTGGCTAACAAGCCCCAAGCGGTTGGACACGCGCTTTACGTGGGTATCTACTACTATGCTAGGAATTTTGTAGATATGACCGCGGACGACATTTGCGGTCTTTCTGCCCACTCCGCCTAGAGCCGTAAGCTGCTCAATCGCCGAGGGTACTTGTCCGCCGTATTCGTGCAACAATTTCCGCGCCGTTTCCTGCAAATGCCGCGCCTTTACGCGAAAAAAGCCCGTCTGCTTTACGCCGTTTTCTATCTCGCGAATGTCCGCGGCGGCAAAATCTTCTAGCGTAGGAAATTCTACGAAAAGCCGCGCAGTAACGGAATTGACACAAGCGTCAGTGCATTGCGCGCTTAAAATAGTAGCAAAAAGCAACTGCCACGGCGTAGAATAGTTTAAAAAGCATTTGCCGTCAAAGGGGTATAGGGATTCTAGAGTGGTGAGAATGTCGGCTATTCTAGGCATATTGACGACCTCCCTATGTGGATTTTTTGTTGTCCGTCCCGAGGTACGCACGCAAAGCGTACAGTTTCTATTCTTTAGTTAAAAGCATTTTCACACAGAGGCACAGAGGCACAGAGGGAACGAGGTACGGAAGGAATATTAACGAAAATTAAAATTTCCGCTTTTTGTCTGCTGTGCCACGTTCCCTCTGTGCCTCTGTGTGAAATTCTTTTAACCTAAAAAACGAAGCTCTACATTTTACCTACGTTCATTATTTGTTAAAAATCATTTAACGCAGAGGCACAGAGGGAGCGTGGCACAGCAGACAATATAATGCGGATTTAAGGCAATTAAACACGGATTTAACGGATTTACGCAGATTTACACGGATTTGCACGAACGAATCCGCATAATCCGCGTAAATCCGTCAAATCCGTGTTTCGCAAATCATTTGTTAAACCACAGATTAAGGGAATTTGCAGGCTACTGTAGGGGACGGATTTATCCGTCCCGAGGTACGCACGTTCGTCAATTCGGGGAGGATAACGTCCATTAACGCAAAGCGAAGCAACCTCGGGACGAGCAACGTCCATTAACGCAAAGCAAAGCAACCTCGGGACGGATAAATCCGTCCCCTACAAAACCTCTGCCAACGAAATCTGCGCCTGCTCCCGAAACCCATCAAGCCCCAAATGCGCATAAGCAAGCCGCGTGGCGGTACGCCCTCTAGGCGTACGCTGAATAAACCCAAGCTGCAATAAATACGGCTCCGCCACGTCCTCTAGCGTTCCTGCTTCCTCGTCTATACTGGCGGCGAGCGTGTCAAGCCCCACAGGCCCGCCCCCGAATTTTTCGATAATCGCGCGTAGAATTTTTTTGTCTACGGTGTCTAGTCCGAGCTTGTCTATTTCGAGCTTATCCAAAGAGGATTTTGCCACCTCGCAAGTAATTATGCCGTCATATTGTACCTGCGCGAAGTCGCGTACGCGCTTTAGCAAGCGGTTTACTATACGCGGCGTTCCTCGGGCGCGGCGCGCTATTTCCTCCGCGCCGTCTGGCTCTATTTCTACGCCGATTACCGCTGCCGAGCGCGTGATTATTTTCTGCAAATCCTGTACGCTGTACGGCTCTAAATGGTGAATAACGCCAAAACGGTCGCGGAGCGGCGCAGTCAAAAGCCCTATTCGCGTAGTCGCACCAACCAACGTAAAACGCGGCAGCTCCAGTCTAATACTGCGCGCGCCAGGTCCCTTGCCGATTACAATATCCAGTACAAAATCCTCCATGGCGGAGTAAAGCATTTCCTCTACCGTGCGGTTTAGGCGATGTATTTCGTCTATAAAAAGGAAATCGCCCTCATTTAAATCATTTAAAATGGCGGCAATATCGCCAGGGCGTTCTATGGCAGGGCCTGTGGTAACACGCAGACTGGCGTTCATCGCGCTTGCGATTATTGCGGAGAGCGTGGTCTTTCCTAGCCCTGGCTGGCCGTACAAAAGCACATGGTCCAGCACCTCGCCGCGCCCCAACGCCGCCTGTACAAAAACCTGCATATTCTCTTTTACCTTGGCTTGCCCGATATATTCGTCAAACGAGGACGGCCGAAGTTTTGTTTCCACTTCCTCGTCATGCTCGCGGCTATAGCTCGTTGTGTTTAAGCGGTCAGTCATTAGACACTATCCTTTTGACAATTTTTTCAACGCTTGCTTTATAATGCCATCGGCGGACATTTCGCCCTCGGCTATTTCCAGTACCGCCTGCACAGCCTCCGCGCGCCCGTAACCAAGCGCGAGAAGCGCGTCCATTGCGTCCTGCTTGGCGGTTGTTTCGCCGCGCATGGCAAACGCAGGGGAAGTATCCTCGCCTGCGGAGTCCGTTTTTATTTTGTCTTTCAATTCCAGCATAAGGCGTTGCGCGGTTTTTTTGCCTACGCCTGGCGCTTTGCTTAACGCAACGGCATCTTCCGCCACGATTGCCAAAATAATCTGCTGCGGCGACATAGCCCCCAAAATAGCCGAAGCGACCTTCGGGCCAATTCCCGAAACAGAAATAAGCAACGTAAACATTCGCACTTCTTCCTGTGTCAAAAATCCGTGGAGCGATTGCCCAGTGTCGTTTGATTGTAGATACGTGAAAATCTGCAAATTGTTTCCGCGGGCGGGCAAACGCCCGATTGTCGCAGGGGAGGCGTTTACCAGGTAGCCCACGCCGCCTACGTCTATTATAATGGAACGCTCGTAGACGGATTCGAGCGAGCCTTTTAAGTATGCTATCATTGTACTGCTCCTTTTGGTGGGAAATTTAAAGGCATGGAACGCGGATTTTTTAAAGGCATGGAACGCGGATTTCCGCGGATTTAACGGATTTTCGCGGATTCTATCTGGCGTGCTTTTTAAAATCCGCGTAATTAACAATCTACGTAATTTGCGTTTCCTTAGTTTTTAATGACCGCGAGAAAAAATCCGCGAAAATCCGCCAAATCCGCGAAAATCCGCGTTCCATGCCCCTAAACCCATGTTCCACGATATAATCGTTTAACCCAGTATACCATATCCCCGAGGTGATTTTATGAAATTCCCACAGCCTATGAAATTCTCGTACATGGACTTACACGCCGACACAATAACACGCGCAATGGGCGAAAACGCCAGTTTGCAAAAAAACAATCTGCACATTGATTTTGAACGGCTCGCCATGCTTGACAAACCTATTGTACAGGTTTTTGCGGTATTTGTCGCTACTGAATATTTAAAAAATCCGTTCGCTTACGCAAATTCAGCAATTGACTTTTTTGAAAGGGAGTTGGCAAAAAGCGACACGCTCAAGCTCGCGCTTACGTTTGACGACGTGGCACGCAACGCAAACGCCAACAAAAGCAGCGCGATTCTGGCACTAGAGGGCGGCGAGCCGCTAGAGGGCAGGCTCGAAAATCTCGCGCATTTTGCACGGCGCGGCGTGCGAATAATCACGCTTACATGGAATCGCGAGAACGAGCTAGGCTACGGCGTAGGGGCTTCGCCTAATTCAACCTGCGAAGCCATGGGCTTAAAGCCCTTTGGCGTAGAGGTCGTAAAGGAAATGAACGCGCGCGGCATGATTATTGACGTGTCGCACTTGAACGAGGCAGGATTTTGGGACGTACACAAGCACAGCACAAAGGCATTTATTGCAAGCCATTCTAACGCGTTTTCGGTAACGGCGCATAAACGCAATTTACGCGATAGCCAAATAAAGGCAATTATGGAAAAAGGCGGCTTGGTGGGCATAAATTTGTATCCTAGCTTTTTGTGTAACGGCGAACCGACAAGGCTTCGGGGCGATTCCGAGTTGATGTTTTGCGGCAATCGCAAAGCACCAACCAGTCAGTCCGCGAAACGAGGCGAAGCCGCCGCAAGCATGGAGGACATACTCGCGCATATCGAGCATTTGAGCAAGCTAGGCGCAGGCAAAGGCATCGCGCTTGGCACAGATTTTGACGGCGTTCCTGTGCTTCCTAGCGGCATAAGCGATGTAACCTCGCTGAAATTTTTGGAAAGCTGTATAACAGAGCGGTTGGGCGAGGATATTGCAAGGGCGGTCATGGCAGGGAATTTTTACGAGTTTTTGCAAAGCCATTTTTCCATGACATAATCCTCTATAAAAAAGCCGCCGCCAATATCAATTTTGACACAGCCGACATTAGCAAACCCCATTTTGGCATATGCCTTTATTGCGGTGTGGTTGTTTTTGTCTACGATTAGTTGTATTTTATTAAGCGCGGATTGTGTGGCGTGTGGTGTTGCCAATATTTTACTGTTGTATTCGCGGCACAGCGCGAGCGCTTCATTAACAAAAGCACGACCAAGCCCCTTGCCGCGGTGGTCTTTGCGGACGTACAGCTTGCTGATTAGCAGGTGGTCGTGCTTGGGCTGGCAAGCGGCGTAGGCTATTGTTTCGTGGTGGGTGTTGTCGTTTGTACCGCCGTGGGTATTGTCGTGGGTATCGTCGTGCGTACCGCATTTTGCAGTAAAATACGTGGTGTCGTTTTTTATGTCCGCAAGAATCTGTTCGGGTGTTTGGTATTTTTCTAGCATGTATTCCACCTGTGCCATTCCGATAATGGGCGGATAATGCTCCCGCCAAATTTCGCCTGCAAGTGCGGATATTTCGGCGGCGGCGGCTTCTAGGTTAGGGGAATATTTGTCGTGCTTTTTTATGCTGAACCATGTATTTGACATTTGGGGCAACCTCCCAGCTTATGAAAAACTAATAAATTATCCGCCCAATGAGTTAATAATGGTATAATCATTCTTTCCGCTTCTCAAAGCCGATGTATTTAAAACCCTTTGTGGTAAGCTCACCAAAATCAAATTCGTTGAACTCGTAGTATTCCTCTTTTGACACCATAAACTCCTTTGTCTTTCCGTCTGAAAGAAATTCAAAGGTTATATATTGTCGCCTGTTCAGATTGATTCGCAACCCTCTCCCAAATAAACCATCTCTGCGTTTTGATATGACAACGACCTTTCTTGTAATTACTGGGCTTTTGTGGTTATATATGGCAATTGCGATTGGACAAACAGCAACTGCGACACCACATAAGATAAAAAAGGCTTTGTCACTCCCACTAAGTAAAGTGACAACTATCCCTAAAGCTACGAGAATCAGCCATATAACAATAGCTCTAGCAATGTCCTTTATCCACTTTATTATCCTCTCCATTATCCCCAAAGCAATAACCCTCCCTCACAAACACCCCGAACAACAGCGTTTTATTCATTATATCTCAATTTACAAAAAACAAAAGTATAAAACTGACCCACGCGCCTATATTAGTGCTATAATTGTTTAAGAATAAACAACTATAGCTTAAACCTATACATAATTTCCGTTCATTCTTCACAACTTAATAGGTAAAAATACTATAAGTTAGGAATGAACCCTATGCGTAAAATTTTGTTTTATTTCTGTGTCATAGCCACTTTTTTACTTTTAATTCTAGGCGGTTGTGCCGCAAAGCAAGCAAACCAAACAAGCCAAGCAAACCAAGCAAACCAAGCCCCCGAAGCCCCACCGCGTTCCCATTCCCAAGCTCCCCAACCCCCTGCCCGCGCTCGTCATTCCCATTCCCATGCACCCCGACACACCACCCCCTACACAATAATGGTCTACATGAACGGCTCCGACCTCGAAAGCGAGTTCGGGGCGGCTACAGACGACCTGGCGGAAATGCTGGATTCTGGGCTAGATTCGCGTAATGCCAACGTGATAGTTTTCACGGGCGGCGCGCACCGTTGGCACAACAACGCCATTCCTGCCGAGTGCGTTATTTGGCAATTAAAGGACGGCTCGCTTTACGAATTGGAAAATATAGGCACAAAAAACATGGGCAACCCCAACACCCTGCGCGACTTTATTCAGTACGGCACGAGGTTTTTCCCTGCCGAAAAATACGGCCTAATCATGTGGGACCACGGCGGCGGCGCGATTTCCGGCTTTGGGCATGACGAGAAGTTTGGCGACTCTAGCCTTACCTTGCTCGACCTAAAAAAGGCGTTCGAGGAAGCGGGCTTGGCACAGAATAAGCTCGAATTTCTGGGCTTTGATGCCTGTCTTATGGCTACGGTGGAAATGGCTATTCTTGCCAATGACTATGCCAAGGTTCTAATTGCCGCCGAGGATTTGGAGCCTGGCGAGGGCTGGAATTACGATTTTCTCGCCGTATTTAACGAAAATCCGCAAATCGGCGGGCTGGAGCTAGGCAAAATAATTGTCGATTATTTTATGGATTTTTACGAATCAATAGAACTAGAAGATGACGATGTTTTGACACTTTCAGTCATACAGCCAGCACACGCGGCACGCGTAATGGAAGCCATGGGCGAGCTTATGTCGCTGGATTTCGGCGACCGCGTCACCTTTAACAAAATGGCAAGACGGCGCGCAAACACAAAGACCTTCGGCGAGGGCAGCCCGCGCGACAACTGCGCCGACATGGTGGACATCGGCGACATGGCGGCACAGCTCGCCGACCTATATCCGCGCCAAGCCGCTGCCGTTTTGGCCGCGCTCGGCGACTGCGTTTACTACAGCCGCCACAATTCTGATGTTGACATTTATGGTTTAAGCACGTTTTATATTTACGGCGGAAAATCGGAGGGCGTGCCGTCACTTCGCACCTATTCCGACCTAGAAATGAGCCAGCCCTATACGCAATTTCTGCATAGATTCTTCAAGAATCTGCTAATTTCTGACGATACGGTAAATCTGCACACAGAGCTTGTTTTGTGGCAACCAGTGGGCGACACTTTCCGCTTAATGAGCCTATTAGAATTACCCGCCGAGGAAATGCTTTTTCCGCAAATAAACGGACAATTCGTCACCCTTTTTCATGTCCATTCCACCGCAAAAGCCGACCTCTACGCCATTCCAGTATTTGTAAACGGCAATGATGCCGACATTATCGTTTCGTTTTCCCAAAACGAGCCAGACGGCAAAATAAAAGGCTTTCGGCACAATTCCGCCAGCGTTTTCCAAAAGGGCTACGACCCCATTTCTATAGGCGACGAAATCTCGCTATACAGGCTAGAAACGGATTATGAACAAAAAGCCGCAAAATGGGTAAAAACCGAGCCGCTTACGGTTACTTTTCCCTTGGTATTGGAATGGGAAGCCGCGCCAGAGGGCTTTCGCAAGGGGTTTAGGCATACTAGTGTTTGTAATGAGGTTACGTATACGGTGATTTAGGTGTAGGGGGGGCAACGCCCCTACATCACCACCGGCGCACTTATCCCCAACAACCCCAGCCCAGTTTTAAGCACGAGCTTCACCGCGGCAGTCAACGTAAGCCGCGCACGCCGTACAGGCTCGTCGTCCACAATTATCTGGTGCTTATGGTAAAAAATGTTGTACGCCTGCGCCAACGCCACAAGCTGACGAGCGATAATAAACGGCTCGTATTTTTCGGCGGCATCTTTTATTTTGGCAGGGAAATCGTGCATAATTCGTAGCACGTCAAAGGATTCGTCGTCGCTCAATAAGCCCGCGTCAAACGTAGAGCCTGAAATAAGCGCAAGCCCCAGCTCGCCGAAATCCAGGCGCGAATCGGCACTAAGCGACTTTTTCAACACACTGCACGCGCGCGCGTGCGTGTACTGCACGTACGGGCCTGTTTCGCCGTCAAAGCTCAGTATTCTGTCCCAATCAAACATGGTGTCCTTCATGCGGCTATTGTATAGCTTGTTGAATTTTAACGCGCCTATGCCTACCTGCTCGGCTACGCGTTCCTTGTTCGGCAGGTCGGGGTTCTTTTCGTTGATAATTTCCAGCGTTTTTGTTACGGCTTCGTCCAGCAAATCCTCTATTTTTATTACATCGCCGCGGCGCGTAGACATTTTGCCCGATTCAAATAGGTACATGCCGTATGGAATATGCAGCAGTCCCGAAGCCCACGGATAGCCCATTAGCTCCACCACCTTCATCCATTGTGCAAAATGCAGGCTTTGCTCGTTGCCTGTTACGTATAGGCTCTTGTCGAAATCGAAACGCTCGTAGCGGTCTATGGCGGCGGCTATGTCGCGCGTGGGGTAGAGCGTTCCGCCGTCCCTTTTGAGAATTAGGCAGGGCGGCATATTGTACGCTTCTAGGTCAACTATTTTCGCGCCGTCGCTTTCCTGCAACAGCCCTTTTTGTGCCAAAAGCTGTGCGATTGCGTCCATTTTGTCATTGTAATGGCTTTCGCCGCTTAGCACGTCAAAGCTAATTTGCAAACGCTCGTAAATTCTGTCATATTCTAGCATACTAAGCTCGCAGAACCATTTCCAAATAGCTATGCCTTGCTCGTCGCCGTTCTGCATTTTTACTACCCACGCGCGCGCTTCGTCGTTGAGGGTTGGGTCTTTGTCCGCTTCCTCGTGAAATTTTACATACAGCTTTACTAGCCCCGCTATTTCCGTTTTTTCTATTTCTTCCTTGCTTCCCCATTTCAAATACGCGGTAATCAGCTTGCCAAACTGCGTACCCCAA
The DNA here is from genome assembly GCA_009777845.1 of Defluviitaleaceae bacterium. Classification (GTDB taxonomy): domain Bacteria; phylum Bacillota; class Clostridia; order Lachnospirales; family WQUN01; genus WQVC01. Next base: position 99,115 of record WRLD01000001.1, on the reverse strand, counting down.
TCGCCGAAAAAGTTTATGCTAGTGACCTCATAGCCTAGGAATCGGTAAATATTGTCAAGCGTTCTGCCTATTATGGTCGTGCCTAAATGCCCTATATGGAAATGCTTGGCAATATTCGGCGAGGAATACTCCACCAGAATTTTTTTGCCGAAGCCTTCCTCGCTAGAGCCGTACTCGGTTCCTGCCTCTAGCACGCTGTACAAAACATTGTTTGCGAACGCCGTTCGGTTCAAGAAAAAATTTATATAGGCGTTTGTCGCGACAGCTTGTCCCAACCAGCCAGGGCGGCCTGCTTCTATTTTTTCTGCCAATTCCGATGCAATCACCTGCGGCGATTTTTTCAAGACCTTGGCTAAATTAAAGCATGGGAAAGCATAATGCCCCACCTTGGAATCGGCGGGCGTTTCTAGGCAACGCTCCAGCTCCGCCTGCGGCAGGCCTGTGTGCGCGGCTAATATTTCCGATATTGCGCTTGTGAAATTTAAGGTTTCCATTTTCTACCTCTTTCTTTTGACTCGCCTTCGGCGATTTTTCATGTGCGAGCTTGCCCTGCTTTAAAAGAAATTTATAAACGAGGACATTTCTCCTATGTATAGATTATACACATATCTTATCAATAAAATATAGCTAATTAGTATGCAGGCGATATTTATTGTTTTTATAAGCCACTTCGGTCCTGTTTCTTCCAGCGAGGTTGATATTATTATTTGCAGCATAGCAATAAACAATAGCTCGCCTATAAGCATTAGAAATTCGCGCATGGTAGCACTCCTTTTTTCGGAGGTTTTGTCTTTATAGCTAGTTTATTTAAGGAGCGAGATAAAAATTCCTGTTTCTTTGTGTTTCGGGGGTTGTTTGTGTATAATGGGGAGTGAGATTTATATTTTTGGGGGTATTGTGGTATGATTGAAATGAGCGGCAGGCTTTTTGATTGGGACGTGAAGAAAAACCTAATCAATATCGAGAAGCACGGAGTTTCATTTAAAATGGCGGCTTCTGCGTTTTTTGACCCAAGGGCTGTTAGAATTGATGATGACGAACATTCCCAAGGCGAGGATAGGTTTATTCTTATCGGCGTAAACAAGTACGACAATCTGCTGACCGTTTGCCATTGTTATAGGAATGGCGGTGATATAGTGCGGATTATTTCTGCAAGAAAGCCTAACCTATATGAAAAAGAAGTATACGAGCATGGAGGTGCTTTTTAATGGAATTTGGTCTTAAAGAAATGCCCGCGGTTTCGAGGGTTCAAAAAAATCCTTTTTATGAGGACATACTAAAAAACGGCTTCTCTATTGCTGTACACTACAGCCCCGAAGATGTGGCAGAAATTATCAATGGCAAGCAAAAATTTGATTTTGACCTGCTCGAACATGACCCTGACGAGCTGGCGGCTTTTGAGAAATACCGACAAGCGAACAATGGAGAAAATCATGGACAAATTTAACCTAAAGGAACACCAAAAAACATTCACCCCCGTTGGCATAAGAAAAGACGTAAAGGAAACCGACCCGCTATACCACGGCACAAAGGCGAGCCTCAAAATAGGCGATTTGCTGCAAGCAGGGCATAAGTCTAATTTTGGGGAACGCGAAAGGGCTAGCTATATATACCTTTCCGCCACTATGGACGCGGCGGTATGGGGCGCGGAATTAGCCGTAGGCGACGGAAAAGGCAGAATATACATTGTCGAGCCTACAGGCGCTATAGACGACGACCCAAACCTCACCGACATGCGATTTGCAGGCAATCCCACGAGGTCGTACCGCACAAAAGCGCCGTTACGCATAATCGGCGAGGTGTCCGACTGGGAAGGACACTCGCCCGAGGCGGTGCAAAATATGCGTGATAGGATAGCGGAGCTTAGTCGGCAGGGGTATGGGGCGATTGATTAACAATCTACCCTTGCCAACAATCACTTTTACAGGCATAATCAATCACAAGGTAATTTAGAAAGGGTGTACAGCCATGACAGCGGACATACTCCTAACCCAAATGAAGCAACTGGAAAACCACGAAAGAAACCTGTTTTTAGACAAAATATACGAGGAATATTTTGACAAAGGCGTGCCAGTTAAAACGCTTGCGGAACATGCTAGAATCCTAGAAATGTATTATGACGGAGGGCTTGTTAGGGCAGAGCAATATGATTACACAGGTTGCTAAGGGCGAACATAAAGCCCCCTCCGAAACAATGCTCCTTTCCGAAAAATCACTAGCCAAGGACTGGAATACACAAGAGGAAGATGAAGCATGGGCAAGTTTGTAACACCAACCCCACCAACCCCAAGGGAGTGTCCTAAAATGTACGAAGCATCAAAAGCCCTCGCCTTATCGGGCGAATACGACCTAGTACCCATTTGTGAGGAAATGCTGTCCGACTGCATTACGCCGATTATGCTGTTAAAAAAGCTAAAAAGCGTGAGCGAACACTGCTATCTCTTAGAAAGCGCGGAAGATACGCGCCACTGGGGGCGGTATACGTTCCTTGGGTACGAGCCGTCGTGGCATATCAGCTGTCTAAACGGCGAAATGTGCATAGCCTCTCCACAAGGCACAAGAACCTTCCAGACCGCCGACCCAAGTCCGCACATACAGGAAATATTAGATACGCACAAAAGCCCTAGGGTAGAGGGCTTGCCGCCTTTTACAGGCGGGCTTGTGGGCTATTTTGCGTACGATTATGCAAAATATGCCGAGCCTAGCCTAGACCTTGGCGCGGACGAGCATTTCCGCGACATGGATTTAATGCTGTTCGACACGGTGATTGCGTTTGACAATTATCGCAATAAAATTATACTAATCGCCAATATCCCCACGCAGGATTTTGACGAGAATTACAAAAAGGGCAAGGAACGGCTCGCACAGCTACGTGAGCTTATAGAAGCAGGCACTCCGTCAAAATTCCCAGAAAGCCGCCTATGCTCCGAGCTTACGCCGCTCTTTTCTAAGGAAAAATACATGCAAATGGTAGAAACTGCTAAATTCCATATACGCGAGGGCGATATTTTCCAGGCGGTGCTGTCAAACCGCTTTGAAGCCGACTACGAGGGCAGTCTGCTTGGCGCGTACCGCGTTTTGCGTACGATTAACCCATCGCCGTATATGTTCTATTTTAGCGGAACGGAGTTTGAAATAGCGGGCGCATCGCCCGAAACGCTCGTCAAGCTAAAGGACGGCGTGCTTTCCGCCTATCCGCTCGCAGGTACACGTAAGCGCGGCGAAACAGATTCCGAGGATATAGCGTTAGAAAAGGAATTACTTTCAAATAAAAAGGAGCTTGCCGAGCATAATATGCTCGTAGACCTAGGCCGCAACGATTTGGGCAAAATAAGCAAATTCGGTAGCGTATACGTGGAAAAATACTTGGAAATACTGCGTTTTTCCCATGTAATGCACATCGGCTCAGTGGTATGCGGCGAAATTCTGCCCGACAAAACAGGCATAGACGCGATTACCGCCGTGCTACCAGCAGGCACATTGTCGGGCGCGCCGAAAATACGCGCCATGGAAATTATCCACGCGCTGGAACAAAACAAGCGCGGCATTTACGGCGGCGCAATCGGTTATCTTGACTTTACAGGAAATATGGACACCTGCATTGCCATACGGCTTGCCTACAAAAAGGGCGGCAAGGTGTATATCCGCTCCGGCGCGGGAATTGTCGCAGACAGCGACCCACTGGCGGAATATGAGGAATGTCTGAACAAAGCCCTAGCAATGAAAAAGTCGTTGGAGGCACAGCCATGATACTTTTAGTCGATAATTACGACAGCTTTTCGTATAACCTATATCAAGCGGTAGGCGCGGTCAACCCCGACATAAGGGTCATACGCAACGATACGCTAACCGTAGCCGAAATAAAGTCGCTTGCGCCAAGCAGGATTATTATATCGCCAGGGCCAGGCCGTCCCGCGGACGCAGGCTGTTGTGTCGCGTTGTTGCAGGAGATGTACGCCCATGTGCCGATTTTAGGCATATGCCTAGGGCATCAGGCCATTTTTGAAGCCTTTGGCGGCACGGTAGGCTACGCCGCACAGCTTATGCACGGCATGTCCTCCGAGGCCTCGATTGATGCAAAATGCCCCATTTTTGCGGATTTGCCGCCGTTTATTCAAGTGGCGCGGTATCATTCCCTCGCAGGGATAAGGGCTACTTTGCCCGAGTCGCTAGAGGTAATTTCTATGGCGGACGACGAAATTATGGGCGTTAGGCATAGGGAATACCCAGTTTTTGGCTTGCAGTTTCACCCAGAATCTATTCTTACGCCCTTGGGGCAGAGGATTATTGATAATTTCTTAAAAATAGGAGCGTAAACATGGAAAACCCAATACTAGAAACAGGAACATTTATCCACAACGCAATACGCCAAGACCTAGACGGACGTACAAGCGAGCTAGTCACGCGCTTTCCACCCGAGCCGAGCGGCTATCTTCACATAGGTAACGCAAAGGCGGTGTATATCAACTTTGAGCTGGCTAAGGCGTACGGCGGCAAGTGCAATTTGCGGCTGGACGATACAAACCCGTCACGCGAGGAGGGCGAGTTTGTTACGGCTATACAGGAGGATATTCGCTGGCTTGGCTACGACTGGCAGGACAGGCTGTTTTTTGCGTCAAATTATTTTGGGCGGTTTTATGAATGTGCGGTAAGGCTAATTGAAAAGGGGCTTGCGTTTGTGTGCGACCTTTCGCAGGCACAAATGCGGGAATATTCTGGCGGAGTGGACAAGCCAGGCACGGAAAGCCCATACCGAAACCGTTCTATAGAGGAAAACCTCGACCTATTCACAAGAATGAAAAACGGCGAATTTCCCGACGGCGCGAAAACGCTACGTGCGAAAATCGACATGGCTTCCAAGAATTTGAATCTGCGCGACCCAGTAATTTACCGCATTATGCGGTTGGAACACCATAACACAGGCGACGAATGGTGCATTTACCCCATGTACGACTTCGCCCACCCGCTGGAGGACGCGTTTGAGGGCATTACACACTCGCTTTGTTCACTGGAATTTGAGGACCACCGCCCGATTTATGACTGGTATGTAAGCAATTTGGACTTCGCGCAAAAGCCGCGGCAAATTGAGTTTGCGAAAATCAGTATCACAAATACCGTCATGGGCAAGCGTTTTATCAAGGAGCTTGTCGAAAACGGCAAAATAAGCGGCTGGGACGACCCGCGCCTTGTCACCCTGCGAGGTATGCGGCGTAGGGGCTATCCGCCCGAGGCGATTCGCGCGTTTTTGGGCGCGACTGGCGTAAACAAGGCGACTAGCAAATACGAGTTTGACTATTTAGAATTTTTCGTACGCGAAGCGTTGATGTCTACCGCCAGGGTTGTTATGGCGGTGCTTAATCCGCTAAAGGTAATTATTACAAACTACCCCGAAAACGAGCAGGAAATGCTTACCTTGGAATATCATACCAAAAATGACCTAGGTAGCCGAGAAGTGCCTTTTTCACGCGAAATTTATATCGAGCGCGAGGATTTCATGGAAGAACCTGCCAAGAAGTTCTTTCGCCTCGCGCCCAACAAGGAGGTACGGCTAAAGGGCGCGTACTTTATCACCTGCACGGATGTAATCAAGGACGAAGCAGGAAATATCACGGAAATACACGCCACCTACGACCCACTGACAAAGAGCGGCACAGGCACAGAGCCGCCGCGTAAGGTAAAAGGAACGCTTCATTGGGTATCTGCGGCTCATGCCGTACCGATTACGGCGCGGCTTTATGACACCTTTGTCGTGGATTCGCCAGATTCTGAGAGCGGCGTGGAAATTAACCCTAATTCGTTGGTGGAAATGAACGAAGCCTTGGGCGAGCCATGCCTAAAAGACGCGAAAGCGGGCGATAGCTTCCAGTTTATGCGTAATGGGTATTTTTGTCTGGATAGCGGGGATAATGACGAGTTGGTGTTTAATCGGACGGTTACTTTGAAATCTTCGTTTTCCTAAGTGATTTATGGAACGCGGATTTGGATAATTTAAAGGCAATGGAACGCGGATTTTCGCGGATTTGGCGGATTTTCGCGGATTCTTTCTTGCGTTTATTAGAATCCGTGTAATTAAAATCTGCGTTCCCTAATATCAATTTTAGTTGATATTTCTGCTGTGCCTCTCGCCCTCTGTGCCTCTGTGCCTCTGTGTGAAATGGTTTTTGACAAATAATGAACATAGGTAAAGCGTATATCCTCGTTCTTTATTTTAAAAGATTTTTTCACACAGAGGCACAGAGGCACAGAGGGAGCGTGGCACGACAGACGATAAGATGTAGATTTAAAGGCTTCAAGGGCTTCACACGGATTTAACGGATTTACACGGATTTTGCGGATTCGTTCGTGGGAAAATATATCGCCGTTTAGTAAATTTACGTGGACAAAATCCGCGGAATCCGTGAAAATCCGTTAAATCCGTGTCCTACAACCGTTTATTCACATACAAATGTAAGTTTTAGCCTCGAAAAAATCCGCGAAAATCCGTTAAATCCGCGTAAATCCGCGTTCCATGCCCTTATCCGCTAAATTCACGTAAGTCTGCGTTCTATCATAAGAAAAAAATTCGCCAAAACATTGACAGTCTTTATCAAAAGAAATAAAATTAGATATTAACTTGTATTTTCATGCGGGGGAGGATAAGAATAGAATGAGCAATACAGATGAACCTAATATAAGAGAAGAAAAAACAGACGCGGGGTATAGCGAGAATCTTTCTCGTAATGCGGTACGCCGTCTTTTTGAGGGCGGTGATTCCACAAGCAACGAGCCTCCCGACGTAACAAGCGCGTTTGTTATGAATTACAATACAAAGGAAACGCCGCAAAAGGCGCGGCCTCGTCCCCCTGTACCCAGGCAAGTGCCAGAGGAGCCGCCAGAGGACGAGCCAGTCGTAGACCGCCAAAGACGGCGCGAAAACGCAACGACGCGGCTTTTGCACCCCAATGACGAGCCGCCCGAGCCAGACCCTCGCGAACGGCGCGAGCGAAGAAGAAACCCATCGCCTAGACCTGCGGTTATGGTTAATGTACCTGTGGAGCATACAATGCACGAGCAGGACGAGCCGCCGCACCAGCCCAAAAAGGGCGATACCAAAAATCGACCTGTTAGCGAGGATTTAGACACGTTCCGCCATAGATATTCGGGCGAGCTTGTTTCGCCGCCGCGCAACAAAAACAGACCTGTCCGCCCTGGCAGAACAGATGTTCGCACCAACCGTGTACGTCCGCCAGAATACGAAATGGAGCAGATAAGCCCCGTACGCATGGTAATAACTATAGCCGTGCTAGTTCTTGTCGTGCTGTTTTCGGTGATTACGTTCCAGATGCTTTCATATAGAGGCAAGCTAGGCGAAGCGCAGGAAGCGTTAATCGCGGCACAGCAAAAGGTCGAAGGCCTCGAAGCGGAGCTTGTAGTTGTGCCTGGGCTAAGAGAAAATATTTCACAGCTAGAAGCACAAAAGGCAGAGCTTGAGCGGCAGCTACGCGAAATGCAGCCAGTAGCGCCCGACCCCGAAGCCACGCCAGGCGAAGCACCTGCGGCTACGCCGACCGCGCCAGCCGCACCTGCCACGCCACAGCTGCCCACCACGGTGGAAGTACCGCGCGGCGGAAGCCTATCCTCCGTAGCCCGAGCATATTACGGAAATTCGCACCCCGACACCATAGCGCATATCGCTAGAGTGAATGGAATAAATAACCCCGATAATGTACCCGCAGGTAGGCTGTTGGAGCTTACGCCTATGCCCTAGGGGCATAGCCCCTTTTCGCCGACTGGTATTTGGTGGGAATGTCGCCTCGTAGCCTTGATAGCTGGGGGCGTTGTCCCTTTTCATCAACGGCTTGGTGGGAATGTCGCCTCGAAGCCTTTCGCCCTTTCCGAGTATAGGACAACCAATTTCAGTAGGTTAATGTGGCGGTTAATCGTAAATTCCCCACGACAACCGCACGGAGTTGAAATATGTAAATCAAACACGGATTTACGCGGATTTACGCGGATTAGCTCGTGGAAAAATCCGCGTAAATCTGCGTGAATCCGCTAAATCCGTGTTTAATCGCCCTTAAAACCGAAGAAGCCACAAGTTTCTGACGTTCGTGCGTTTGCCGTGTGCAAATGCCCTTAGAATGTTGACATTGACAAGACAACCCCTCCAAACCCCGCATGGCAGGGCTTGAAGGGGTCTTTGTATGCACTATAGGCTACGCTTCGTGACGTTGTGTGACCTTGGCACGACAATCGGCGTGCGACAATGTCTTACTGCCTGCTTGACCGCCGAAATTACCAGTGGCGAAGCCACTAAATAGCGTGGTGTGCAAACGCGGCAACTGCACAGGTAGGAATTACGCAAACTGCGCCGAGTGGGTTTCCGCAGAAACCGCCCATGTCGTTTTTGATGCCCATGGGGGTCATTGTGTCGGTGCAAGAGCTGCCGATGGGGCATAGGAGCGGGAGCAAAGTCATGTGTCGTACTTGCCCGAAGAAACGGCACAGGTGTCATTTCAAAGAACCGTGAAATTAAATGCAATATAGAAATCTTCTTAACTTACCCTCGATAGGACAAGCACTAAGGCTATTTTGGTCGGCGTATGTTATTGCCTAAAAAAACCGCTTAGGCAAACACCTTACTGCCTGCTTGCTACAGAATAAAAAATGAAACGCCGAGGAAATTACACCTCGGCGTTTTTTAGTTGGATTTTTATTAAGAACAATAGGAGGGCTATTTAATATGGCTGTTTTTAGAATTGAAAAAACGAAGGATTACACAGTGATGTCAAATTATCATTTGCGTGACAATGATTTATCGCTAAAGGGAAAAGGGCTTTTGTCCCTCATGCTCAGTCTGCCCGAGGATTGGGATTATACCATGAAAGGGCTTGCCAAAATTTGCAAAGACGGCATGGACAGCGTTCGCAACGGTATAATGGAATTAGAGAAGCATGGCTATCTTACCCGCCAAAGAATACGCAAACCAAACGGTCAACTCGGTGATGTTGAGTACACTATTTTAGAAATGCCAAGCAAGCCTGCGGAACACTCGCCTATTTCTGTAGTTCCTACAGCGGAAATCTCTACAGCGGAAACGCCTACATCGGGAAAGCCAACACAGGCATTGCCTACGCTTGAAAACCCGACACAATCAATTACTAATCAATCAAGCACTAATGAATCAAATATCAAAGAATTAAATATCAATCTATCAATCCCCGCTACGCCAAAGCCAGCCCCGCCACAAAAGGAGATTGATTTGATAGATGTTTACAGTGCTTACAGCGAAATAATCAAACAAAACATAGACTACGACAGTCTTTGCGAAGAACACAAGCACTCTGCTGACGAAATCAGAGAAATATTTGAAATAATGCTTGAAACAGTATGTGCAAGGCGAAAGACAATCCGTATTGGGGGCGAGGAAAAGCCTACAGAAATTGTAAAAAGCCGATTGCTAAAGCTAGATTTTACGCATATCGAATATGTCTTAGAGTGCTTGAACAAAAATACAACAGATGTCAGAAATATTAAAAGCTATTTGCTTACGTCATTGTATAATGCTCCAGCCACAATCGACAATTATTACAAATCTCGCATTAAGCACGATTTTTACGGCAAACCGTTAAACGCCTAATAGGGCGTTAATTTATTTTAAGGGGGGCTTTAATGCCAAGAAAAAACAAACACAAGAAAGAAGCGCGTTATCACTGTGCAACAATTTACGATTCAAATTTTAAACAGGAATGTTACGGCTGTGCGTTTGCGGGGCATGATTTTAAATGCCTTACAAGTGACGGAACGTGCTTGAAAAATATTGTCGCAACAAAGGATAGTAAAAATGCCGAGCCTAAGTGACGAGCAAATTATTCAAGCGCGAAGCGTTGATTTATTAGACTATCTGCAAGCCTACGAACCGCTAAATGTCCGCAAAATCGGGAGCGAGCATTGTCTTGTAGAGCATGACAGCTTGAAAATATCCAACGGCAAATGGAACTGGTTTTCGCGGGATATAGGCGGTCATTCTGCCCTCGATTTTTTGGTAAAGGTACGCGGCATGGATTTTGTTTCCGCTGTGCAATCGCTTACGGACGGAATGACCGCACCGATTCATATATCTACAAAAATCCCACCGCGTATAAATTCCCCGCCAAAACAGCATAAGCCTTTTAATCTACCCCCAGCCAACACCAACAACGACCGTGTCTATTCGTATCTACGCAGTCGAGGGATTAGCAAGGCGATTATAAACCGCTGTATTGAAATGGGTATTTTATACGAAAGTGCAAAAAATCATCGTTGTGTATTTGTCGGCAAGGACGGCGATACCCCTAAATTCGCTTGCGAACGCGGCACAACGGACGATTGGAAAAAAGACGTGACAGGCAGTAGTAAAAAATTCAGCTTCTGCTTGCCACCCGAAAATCCGAACAGCCAGACACTTATTGTCACAGAATCGCCCATTGACGCACTTGCACATCACGACATACACAAAATCGGGCAGACCAACATGGACGGATTTAGGCTATCCCTCGGCGGTATCGGCAGCACTGCATTGTTCGCCTTTTTGGAACGCAACGCTAAAATCAAAGACATTTTTCTTGCACTCGACAACGACAAGGCGGGAAAAGAAGCAGCAAACCGCATAATCAAGGAGTTGTTGAGCAATAAAAAACTCTCGCATATGAAAATAACAATCGCTCCGCCGCCAAACGGCTACAAGGACTATGCAGAAACGCTTAAAGCAATACGACAATTAAATATCGAAAAATCCAAGCCCTGCCACACAAGAAATGTGGCTTTTTCTATTTAACAGGCACTAAGGAAAGGACGCGATAAAAATTTCTGCACAAGACCAAATCAATGAAAAAAATGTCTGCCTTATAATCAAGGGCGGCAAATTATCCGCAGCGGTTTTGGCTAAAGCTATGATAAAGTTTTTGGAAGAAAGTAAAAAATTACACAAAGGCTTGACTGCTCCCGAAAATTACAACGGAAAAGGCAAACAAACCGTAAAACAGCTTGTGGGGCAAGGTGCGGGCGTTTCCAGTATCGAAATCAGCGATAAAAATATCAAGGCGTTTGAAAATATCGCCCGAAAATACGGCGTTGACTTCGCCGTTGTGAAAGATAAGGCAGAAACGCCACCAAAGTGGCTTGTTTTTTTCAAAGGACGTGACACAGATGCGGTAACATCAGCGTTCAAGGAATTTTCAGCGAAGCATATTTCCAAAACAGCAGAAAAACCGTCTTTATTGGAAAATCTGCGTGACATCATGGAAAAAGTCAAAAATCAAGTGCTTGAAATCGCCAAGGACAAGAACAGGGGGCAGGAGTTATAGACACAGCAAAGATAAAGAAAATGGCTCTTTTAAACTTACCTTATGGAATTATTTTTATCGCATTACTAAAAATAATTCCGACAATGCCATCTGCCCTAATTTCACTTATTCCGTCTGCAATCCCGCATTTTATTATCGCGCTTGCCGCCGCTGTAATTATTCGCTTGGTTGTGTATTTTCGTGGAAAAAATGCGAAAAAATACCGCAAGGATATTGAATACGGCTCGGCACGGTGGGGAACAGAAGCCGACATTAAGCCCTATATCGACCCAAAGCCCGAACGGAATATTATTCTCACACAAACCGAAGCATTAACAATGGAAAGCCGCCCGAAAAATCCCGCACACGCCCGCAATAAAAATGTATTGGTAATCGGCGGTTCGGGAAGCGGAAAAACAAGATTTTTTGTTAAGCCTAACTTGCTTCAAGCCCATTCAAGCTATGTTATCACTGACCCGAAAGGCTCACTCGTAAGCGAATGTGGCAAGTTTTTACAAGACAGGGGCTTCAATGTGAAAATCTTAAATACGATTACATTCAAGCACTCGCACCGCTACAACCCTCTCGCCTATATTCGGAATGAGAAAGACATACTAACACTAGTCACGGCTCTCATTGAAAACACAAAGGGCGATGGGAAAGCGGGCGATGAATTTTGGACAAAAGCCGAAAAACTTTTATATCAAGCACTAATCGGCTACATTCACTACGAAGCCCCGCCGCATGAGCAAAACATGAATACGCTTGTGGAAATGATTAACAAAATGGAAACGCGCGAGGACGATGAAAATTTTAAAAATGCGGTGGATTTTATCTTTGAAGCACTGGAAGAACGCGACCCACAACACTTTGCTGTACGTCAATATAAGAAATACAAATTGGCGGCTAATAAAACAGCAAAGAGTATACTCATTTCATGCGGTGCAAGGCTTGCGCCCTTTGACATTGCCGAGGTTAGAGATTTAATGAGTACAGACGAGTTGGAACTTGACAAAATCGGCGGTTATAAGAAAGTAAATCCCGATACAGGCGAAGAAAAAATAATAAAAAGGAAAACCGCGCTTTTTGTTATTATTTCCGATACAGACGATAGCTTTAATTTTATTGTCGCGTTGGCATATTCGCAGCTTTTTAATTTGCTCTGTAGCCTTGCCGACAATGAATTTGGTGGGCGTTTGCCTGTGCCAACGCGCTTTATTCTTGACGAGTTTAGCAATATCGGGCAAATTCCGAAATTCGACAAGCTAATAGCCACAATCCGAAGCCGTGAACTTTCCGCTTGCATTATTCTACAGGCACAATCACAGTTAAAATCGGCATACAAGGATTCGATGGACACCATTATCGGCAACTGTGACACAATGCTGTTTCTAGGCGGCAAGGAAAAAACAACGCTTGAGGAAATTTCAAAAATGCTTGGCAAGGAAACCGTTGACTTAATGAATACCTCAAAAACCTACGGAAATCAGCAGTCACACGGACAAAATTATCAAAAGCTAGGCAAGGACTTAATGAGCATGGACGAAATCGCCGTTATGGACGGCTCTAAATGTATTCTGCAATTGCGTGGCGAACGTCCGTTTTTATCAAAGAAATTTGATATAACAAAGCACAAGAATTATCGCTATCTTTCCGACTATTCCGATAAAAACATTTTTGATGTTGAAAAATTTCTTTCAACAAAACTAAAATTGCGAAAGGGTGATGTATATGCGGTAGCGGAATATGATTTATCCCAAGAAACAGCGGATAAATCATCACAAAAGCCGTAAAGTAAGCGGTATTGTATAAGTTGTTTTTTTAGGCAATGCCGCATACCAAAACATCAACCGTCTACGTTATAGCTACAATTGAATATTTGGGCTTCCCCTTTACAGCAAGTTTAGGAAGCCCCGCAAACGTCATTTGGCAGAAATCTACGCCGAACGGCGTTTTTTATTGCCACAAAAGGCATAACGCCTTTTGTGCGAAAGAAAAACAAAATTATAAGGAGGATTTTTTAGTGGAATTTTTCAACAGCGCAGTAGATGTTTTACAAACCTTAGTAATTGCTCTCGGTGCAGGGCTTGGCGTATGGGGAGTTATCAATCTCTTAGAGGGCTACGGTAACGACAACCCCGGCGCGAAATCGCAAGGCATGAAACAGCTTATGGCGGGCGGTGGCGTTGCTCTCATTGGTATGCTGCTTGTTCCTCAGCTTACTGGTCTTTTCGGTTAATAGCGTATGAATTGGCTGTTTGACGGCATAGGCGACTGGCTTCGGCAGCTTTTTACAGAGGCAATCATGGCAAAATTTGTTGATATATTTGATAGCGTAAACGTGCAAGTTGGCGATATTGCAAATCAAGTAGGACAAACCCCAGCGGCTTGGAACGCTGGGGTGTTTGCCATGATTCAAAATCTGTCAGAAACAGTTGTACTACCCATTGCGGGAATGTTCTTGACGTTTGTGCTGTGTTACGAGTTGATACAGCTAATTATCGAAAAAAATAATCTTTCGGATTTTGATACTTTCAATATATATAAATGGATTTTTAAAACCTTTGTAGCTGTCTTTATTCTCACAAATACATTTAATATAGTAATGGCGGTATTCGATATGGCACAAAATGTCATAAATACAAGTGCCGATTTAATTGTCGGCGATACAAATCTCGGAAGCCCAGAAATGCTTGCCGCTTTAGAAGCGCAGTTGGTGGACATGAGTGTCGGCGAATTATTAGGAGTGTGGTTGCAGGTTCAAATAATCGGATTGTGCCTTAGTATCATGGCTGTTGTTATCTTCATTGTTATTTGGGGGCGCATGATTGAAATTTATTTAACTGTTTCCATTGCGCCGATTCCATTAAGCACGATGGTAAATCGGGAGTGGGGCAACGTAGGGAACAGCTATTTAAAATCTCTGTTTGCCGTGGCGTTCCAAGGTTTTCTCATTATGGTATGTGTTGCGATTTATGCCGTTTTGGTTGGAGCAATCGCAGACGCGCCGAATATTCATATCGCTATTTGGACGGTGGTTGGGTATACGGCGTTGCTATGCTTCATTTTACTGAAAACTGGCGGGATTGCTAAATCCGTATTCGCAAGTTCGTAGTTTTAATAAATTTAAAAGGAGGCTTGATATTTGCAAAGAAAATTAAATATTGTTTCACTTTTTGACGGTATTTCCTGTGGTCGTGTTGCAATTGAACGCGCAGGCTATGCCGTTTCTTCATATGTAGCCTTTGAAATTGATAAATACGCAAGGGCAATTAGCCGTTTTAATTATCCCGATATTGAACATTACGGCGATGTTATGGAAGCGGATTTTAATAAATTTGCGGGCTATGACATGGTGATGGGCGGTTCGCCGTGTACGTTTTGGAGTATCGCGAGGGCAAACCGAGAAGTAGACAAGGACGGCATAGGGTGGAAATTATTTATGAAATTTGTGGAAGCGGTGCGAATTATAAAGCCCCGCTTCTTTTTTTATGAAAACGTGGCTTCCATGCCAAGTACAATTCGAGATTTTATATCGGAAGAATTTGGCTGTAAACCCATAATGATAAACTCCGCGCTTGTTTCGGCACAGCAACGCAAACGCCTTTATTGGACGAATATCACAGACGTAACACAGCCGAATGATAAAGGAATTTTGCTCCGTGATATTATCGACAGTGGGGTATCATACGTTGAAAAATCCCATTGTATGACGGCGAGATATGGGGGTGCGGAAATAAAAAACAGCTTATCGCGCGGACAACGAACAATGATTTTTGAGCCTGTTACGTTAAAGGATGAATCTAATACACTCTGCGCTCTATTTTATAAAGAAAACGCAAAATCCTTAATCACACGAAAGAAACACGGCTTGATTGTTGCGGAAGAAGTCGGCGCAGCGCTTCGTACTCGTTCCGATGAAAACGGAAAATTTAAGCGATTGGAGGTACGTGGCGACGGGAAATTAAACGCCTTAACTACGGTACAAACGGATTCCGTTGTATGCTCGCCTGTTCGGGTCGGGCAGATAGGAAAGGGCGGACAAGGCAGTCGCATTTATAGCGTTCATGGCAAAACAATCAGCTTAATGAGTAACGGCGGTGGTCGTGGCGCGAAAACAGGTCTATATAAAATTGACTTGCCAGACGGCGATTACACTATCCGTAAGCTAACGCCAATCGAAGCGGAACGCTGTCAAACGCTTCCCGATAATTATACCGCTTTTGGCGTTGATATTCATGGAAACACCGTAAATATCAGTAATTCACAGCGATACAAAACAATCGGCAATGGTTGGACGGTAGACGTTATCGCTCATATTTTTAGAGGTATAGGGGGTGATTTTTAAATGGCATACGTACAAATTCCGCGTGATTTATCAAAAGTAAAGGTAAAATTTTTATTCGGGCTTACCAAACGCCAATTTGTCTGCTTTGGGACGGCGGCAATAATCGGTATTCCCATTTATTTCGCAACAAAGGACACAATCGGAAATTCGTCAGCGGTTTTACTAATGATGTTTCTAATGCTTCCTGCGTTTTTTATGGCGATGTACGAACGTGACGGCGTACCCGCCGAAAAGGTTCTTTTTAATATTATTCGCTGTCGGTGGTTTTTTCCAAGCATACGTCCGTATCGAACGGATAATTTTTACAATCAAATCGAAAAGGAGGGTCGCATTTTTGGCTCAGAACAAAAATCAAAAACAACGCATACAACAAAACGTACAACCGCAACGCACAAACAAAAAAGACACAGTGGCTAAAAACCAAAACGGATTTATGGATTCGGTGCTGCAAAAAATATTCGGCACAAAAAAAGCGCCGCAGACGGCACAAGAATCTATTCCGTTTCGGGAAATGCACAAGGACGGCGTTTGCCGTGTCAGCGATAAAATGTACAACAAAACAATCACTTTCGGGGATATAAATTATCAACTCGCCCAAAACGAGGACAAAACGCAAATTTTCGATAGTTATTGCGATTTTCTTAATTATTTCGATTCCACTATCAGTGTTCAGCTTTCGTTTATAAACAAATACGGAAATATGCGTGACTTTGAGAAATCAATTCATATTCCCGAACAGTCGGACGATTTTAACTCTATCCGCGTGGAATACGCCGATATGCTTAAAAATCAGCTTGCAAAAGGCAACAACGGCTTGGTAAAAATGAAATACATCACTTTCGGAATCGAAGCCAACAGCCTAAAAGAAGCCAAGCCGAAGCTAGAACGAATTGAAACCGATATAATCAATAACTTTAAGACCTTGGGAGTAAAGGCACAGTCACTTAACGGCGCGGAACGGCTTACCGTTCTTCATGGACAAATGCACCCTGACGGCTCGGAAAAGTTACAAATGGAATGGGCGGAACTTGCCAAAACAGGGCTTTCCGCAAAGGATTATATCGCGCCAACGTCTTTTGATTTCCGCAACGCTCGTACTTTCCGTATGGGAACAACAATCGGAGCGGCGAGTTTTATTCAGATTATCGCACCCGAACTCACCGATAGGCTTTTGGCTGATTTTCTTAACATGGATAACGCCATAACGGTGAATATGCACATTAAGTCAATCGACCAACAGGAAGCAATCAAAACAATCAAGCGGAAAATTACCGACCTTGACGCAATGAAAATCGCCGAGCAAAAAAAGGCTGTGCGTAGCGGCTACGACATGGACGTTATCCCTACAGATATTTCAACCTACGGCGAAGAAGCAAAAAATATTTTAAAGGAACTACAAAGCCGTAACGAAAGAATGTTTCTTGTAACGGTTATTGTTTTAAATACCGCGCCAACAAAGCAGAAACTTGAAAATCTTGTTTTCGCTTCGGCGGGTATTGCACAAAAATACAACTGTGCCATGAAGCGTTTGGAGTGGCAACAGGAACAAGGGCTTATGTCCTCGCTATCGCTTGGCGTAAACCAGATTGAAATTCAGCGAGGGCTTACGACATCAAGCACCGCTATTTTTGTTCCGTTCACGACACAGGAATTATTTCAAGGCGGGCAAGCCTTATATTATGGGATTAACGCGCTTTCCAATAACTTAATAATGGCAGACCGGAAGCAGCTTCTGAACCCCAACGGCCTCATATTAGGCAAGCCCGGGAGCGGTAAATCTTTCGCCGCAAAACGCTCAATTATCAACGCTTTTCTTATAACGGAGGACGATTGTTTTATCATAGACCCCGAGGGCGAGTATCACCCGCTTGTTTCTCGGCTTAATGGGCAGATTATAAAACTTTCCCCCACTGGAACAGATTATATCAATCCTATGGATATAAATTTGAACATTTTTGACCCAGACACAGGAAAAAGCATTGACCCATTGCCGATAAAAAGCGATTTTATTTTATCACTTTGCGAATTGATTATAGGCGACAATAACGGCTTAACGCCAACAGAGAAAACCATCATTGACCGTTGTGTTTCGTTGGTTTACGAGCCGTATTTTGTAGAGCCGCGCCCCGAAAATATGCCGATTTTAGGGGATTTATATAATCTTCTTCGCAAGCAAGCCGAACCCGAAGCACAGCACGTTGCTACCGCTATGGAGATTTATGTAAAGGGCAGTCTGCGGATTTTTAATAATAAAACCAACGTGGATATTGAAAACAGGCTTGTGTGCTTTGATATTAAAGCACTCGGGCGACAGCTTAAAAAATTGGGTATGCTTACCATTCAAGATGCGCTGTGGACAAGAGTTAGTTCTAACCGCGCCGTTAAAAAAGGTACGTGGTTCTTTGTTGACGAATTTCACCTCTTGTTAAAGGAAGAGCAAACGGCTAATTACTCCGTTGAATTTTGGAAGCGTTTCCGCAAGTGGGGCGGGATTCCGACTGGCATTACCCAAAACGTCAAGGATTTACTGGCTTCCCCCGAAATCCAAAATATTTTTGAAAATTCAGATTTTATTCTCATGCTTAATCAAGCGGGCGGTGACAGACAAATTCTTGCGAAGCAGCTAGGTATTTCCCCATACCAGCTTTCATATGTCACACAATCGGCGGCAGGCGAGGGCTTGTTATTCCACGGCAATACAATTATTCCTTTCATAGACCGCTTTCCAAAGGATACCGAAATGTATCGGATTATGACAACAAAACTTGATGAGGTAGGCGCATGAAAGGAAAATTGAGGTTTGATAAGGATTTAGAATCCTTGGAAAACCCCAAAATAACAGAAGCAGCTTCGCCCAAAAAGCCAAAACGTCAATCAAAAATCAACCACGGAGAATTAAATCACCTCGCTGAAAACCAAAATCCAGACGGTCACGGTTCGGATAGCGATGATTGTGAAACAGGCAATACGCAAGACGGAAATGCTTCCAGTGTGGATTCGGGGGAAAATCCACGCCCAATTGATACCTCAAACGAATCCGAGTTTTCGGAGCAATCGCCAACGGAAACAGAATCCGTTGGCAAATTAAAATTTTCAAAAGAGGAAACGCAAATTGAGAAGCTGGAGCAAAAAGTTGAAACGTGCGAAAAAAAATTAAAGAACGCCCGCGATAAACTTCCCACAAAAACGGTCAAGAAAAGGGAATTGACAGAAAACAAGGGTAAAGCTGTTTCCAAACTGACCCACGAAAAAGAAGCTGTTCCAATCGGTGAAGCAAAATGGAACAAGCCCAAGAAACCATCAACGGCGCGTAAAATCACGGGTATAGCTTCGTCTGTGGCGGTTACTAAAATCCATTCAAAAATACACTCCGTTGAGCATGAAAACGTAGCTGTTTCCGTGGCACATCAAACGGAACTTATCGGCGAAAGTGCTTTTCGGGGTAGCAAGCGGGGCTTGCACTCGGCATATCGTTTTCACAAAAACCGTCCGTATCGCCAAATTGCACGTTTAGAGAAAAAATCTATAAACGCAAAAATGAAATTGGATTATAAAAAGGCTCTGCGTGATAATCCGAAATTAAAGAGTAGCCCTGTTTCTCGTTATTTTCAAAAACGTGCAATTAAACGTAGCTACGCCCAAGATTTACGCAACGCACAAAAAACTGCACAAACGACTAAAAAATCCGTGGAGCTTACGGCAAAGGTCGGAAAATCAATTACCGCAGTCATACGCAAAAATCCGATTTTTCTTATTAAAATCGGATTTTTGTTATTTATAGTCTTTATCATTTTGTCGCTGTTTTCCATGTGTGCCGCTATCTTCTCAGGCGGTGGCGGGGCTATAGGCTCGGTGACATATGCCGCAGACTACGAAAATATTGATGCGGCTTCCATTGCATATACCGAATGGGAAACGGATTTACAGATTTATATTGATAAAATCCAAACCCATTATTCGGGCTATGACGAATACCATCTTAATATCGGAAATATCGAGCATGACCCATTTGAGATTATGGCATTTTTAACCGCAGTGTATCAAGATTTTTCGTTTGAGGACATTAGCGAATCACTGCGCGAAGTTTTTGACGTGCAATATGTTTTGGAAACGCAGTCCAAGATTGAAATCCGCACTCGCACCGAAACACGAAAAGAAACGGGCGAGGGTACAGATTCGGAGGGAAATTCATATTCGTACACCTACACTTATGAAGAAGAAGTTGAATACGAATGGCATATTCTCAATGTCACTCTAACAGCTACGCCGTTTAGAGAGGTCGTTTCCGACATTATGACAGAAGCCGAAACACACCATTTTAACGCACTGATGTATTCGCGTGGTACACGGCAACTTATCGGAAATCCATTTGACACAAACTGGATTCCATATGTTTCAAGCATATACGGCTACCGAATACACCCGATTTATGGTGACAAGCAATTTCATTGGGGTATTGATATTGGTTTTCCAACGGGAACGCCGTTGTTTTCGGGCTTTGACGGTGTGGTTGTTGCCGTTGGTTATGAGTCTGGCGGTTACGGAAACTACGTTGTAATCGAAACCGAGGACGGCATACAAGCACGATACGCCCATTGTGATGAGGTTTTTGTAACCGCAGGGCAAGAGGTTGTGCTAGGGGAAGTATTCGCAACCGTTGGAAATACAGGGGCTTCAACAGGCGCGCATTTGCATATGGAGATTGCAATAGACGGCGTGAGAATCAATCCGATTTTCTTTGTGGATTTTAGGGGTTAAAAAATTATTTAATTTTAAATGGGAGGTTTTATATTGAGGCAAGCACAAGAACGAAAGCACACACCTGAAGATTTAAAAATCATGCAAGCGTGGCCGCTATCACGCAAAATTCAAGTTACGCAAACAAGAATTATGGAATGGCATGAGCGGTTTAATCATAAAACCGCTATAAGTTTTTCTGGTGGAGTTGATTCGACCGTTTTACTTGACTTGGCGCGGCGTTGTTATCCCGATATTCCCGCTGTTTTTATGGATACAACAATCGAATATCCCGAAATTGTGGATTTTGTAAAAAGCAAGTCGAACGTGACAATCCTAAAACCGCAGCTATGCAAAATCTGTGTAAATTGTGCGGAGGGCTGTTTTGCAAAGGTTATTCGAGAACACGGCATTTGTTATCCGTCAAAAGATGTTGCTTCGGTTATATGCTATGCAAGACAAGGAAAAGCATGGGCGAATAATTGTTTAAAGGGGCTTAATGCTGACGGTACACGCAGTTGGTACAAAGAAACGATGTATAAACCGTGGAAATTTTTATTGGATTCGCCTTTCAAAATAAGTGCGAAGTGCTGTACCGTTCTCAAAGAAAAATCTCTTGACAAATGGTACAAAGAAAAGGGCTATGTCCCGATTATCGGCACGTTGGCGAGCGAAAGTCAAAGGCGGAAACATGCTTGGCTAATTACAGGCTGTAACGGTTTTGAATCTAAGAGGAAAATATCAAAACCGCTTTCGTTTTGGACACATAACGATATTTTGCGTTATTTAAGGGATTTTAATATTCCCTATGCCGCCGATATTTACGGAGAAATTGTTGAGGACAAAAAGGGCAAGCTGCGGACTACAGGGGAGCAGCGGACGGGCTGTTCTCTGTGCATGGTAGGCTGTCACCTTGACAAGACAAACAAATTCCAAAGATTAAAACAACATCACCCCGATATTTGGGATTTTGGAGTGAACTCGCTCGGACTAGGCGAGTTTTTTGATTTTATAGGAGTTAATTACAGAAAGGAGTGCGTTTTTGAATCTGAAAATTGAAAAAATCACAACTGAAATTGAACGGCTTCGAGAGAAAATAAACGCCAAGCAGTTACGCCTGCGAGATTTGGAACGGCAGAAAACAGAATTAGAAAACGCTGAAATTATCGCTATGATTCGCAGTGTAGACATTGCGCCTAATGAATTTCCTGCCTTTGTGCGAATGTTTAAGGAAATGCAAGCTGAAAAAAATATTGTGCCGAATTTGCCGACTGCAAGCTATCCGACAACCGCCGAGGTCACAGAAAATAATAAAAAAAAGGAGGACGATTTACTTGAAAATTAAATATTTTATTCCCGCACTTATGCTTTACACTAGCGTTTTTATTTTATCTATAAACGCATACGCTGTTGAGATTGAACCCGAAATAACTTCATATTCCGAGGGTATTCCAGTAGCAGCCAATCCATTTACCCCAGAGGGGCAGGGCAACATTCTTGATAACGCAACAGCAAACGACAATAAGGAGTTTTTCACATTTTCCACGCCAGACGGAAATGTTTTTTTTATTGTTGTAGACCGAGAACGACACGGCAATAACGTGTATTTACTAAACGCCGTCACCGAATACGATTTACTCTCGTTTGTTGAGGATTTTGAGCATCCTGTTCAGAATAGCATGGGCGGTATTCCTGTTTCGCCAACGCCAATTGTCCCTGAAATTCCTACTACAGAAGAACCGCCGCCGATTGAACCCACACCGACCACCCCCGCCAAAGGAAACGGAAATAATACAACGCTCTTTTTATTGATTGCCGTCATTGTTTTAGGCGGTGTTGGGTACTATTATTTCAAGATTTTACGTCCAAAACAGCAAGACGGAAATGATGATTTTGAAGATGGCGAACAGGATTTGGGCGAAGAAATGGAATTTGAAACTGCTTCCGATGACGATGACGAAAATGCCGCCGACAGCGTAGAGCAAGGAGGTAATCAGCCATAAATAGCCTTGTTATTGCAGAAAAACCGAGTGTAGCAAAAGCCATTTCTGATGTTTTAGGTGTAAAAAATCGCCGTGACGGAAGCTATGAGGGAAATGGCTATGTTGTTTCATGGTGTGTTGGGCATTTATTGGGGCTTGCCGAGCCACAACAATATGACGAGAAGTATTCAAAATGGCGGTACGCAGATTTACCGATTGCCCCTACAGAATGGAAATACACCGCCGCCGCAAGCACAGAAAAGCAATTAAACATTCTTACCGCCTTAATGAAGCGTTCGGACATTGAAACGGTTATCAACGCTTGTGACAGTGGGCGAGAGGGCGAACTCATTTTCCGTTTGGTGTATAACCACGCAAAATGTACAAAACCGATTAAACGCTTATGGATAAGCAGTATGGAAGAATCGGCGATTTTGGACGGTTTTAAAAATCTCAAGGACGGCGCGGATTTTGAGCGATTGTATATATCCGCAAAATGCCGTCAACAAGCGGATTGGCTTGTCGGAATGAACTATTCCCGATTATTTTCGGTGCTATATGATTCCTCGCTCCGTGTCGGGCGTGTCCAAACGCCTACGCTTGCTATGATTACCGAACGCGAACAAAAAATTAGCGATTTTGTTAAAGAGCCGTTTTATGTTGTGGGAATTACAGACGGCAGCATTACCGCAGAGCGTGAAAAAATAAAAGATAAATCCACCGCCGATAAAATTTGCTCCGATTGTAGCGGAAAAACTGCCGTTGTAAAATCTGTTTATCGGCAAGAAAAATCCGTTTCCGCACCGAAATTGTACGACCTTACAACCCTGCAACGCGAAGCAAACAGATTTTTTGGTTATACCGCAACACAAACATTAAACGCCGCACAAAGCCTTTATGAGCAAAAAATCGTAACGTACCCGAGAACGGATTCACGCTTTATAACGGAGGATATGCGGGACGGCATACCCTCACTGCTACAAAGCATGGCGGGGATTTTGCCGTTTAGTGTAAGGAACAGCGGCACAGAAATCGCACAAATAACCAACAATTCCAAAGTTACCGACCACCACGCAATTATTCCAACGCCGACCATATCAAGTGTGGATTTGTCGGCGTTACCAACCACCGAGCGGAATATTTTTAATATGATATGCGTTCGTTTATTTTCTGCGGTGTCAGAACGATATATTTACGCCGAAACGATTATTGTATTAGACGTGGACGGCGAAGCATTTACAGCCAAGGGTAAAACCATTTCTCAAATTGGGTGGAAATCCATTGAACAGGCATTTTTGCAAAGCATTGGCAAAAACACAAAAGACGGAGAAAAACCCTTGCCCGATATTTGTGAGGGCAATCAGTTTTTAGTTACCGCCGCTGTTCGCGAGGACTTTACCCAGCCGCTTTGCCACTTTACGGAGGATATTTTATTAAAGTCAATGGAAACGGCAGGCGATATGCCAAACAATGCCGAACGCAGGGGGCTTGGTACTCCCGCCACTCGCGCCGCAATTATTGAAAATCTTATTAAATCGGGGCTTTTGGAACGTAAGGACAAATTATTGTTGCCGACAGAAAAAGGCAAGAATTTAATAAAAATCCTGCCCGATTCGGTTAAATCGCCGTTACTCACTGCCGAATGGGAAAACAATTTAAAACGAATTGAGCAAGGCGTTATATCCGAAAAGGATTTTATGACTGCAATAAACTGTTTTGTTGCCGATACGATAAAATCTCACAGCTCCGTACCGAATGAATTAAAATCGCTGTTTCCGTCAAATTTACAGCAAGCAGGGGAAGCTATCGGAAAATGCCCGCGTTGCGGCGGCAGTGTTACCGACCTGCCGAAAGGCTTCTTTTGCGAAAATAAGTCATGTAAATTTGCACTTTGGCGTAACAATCGCTTCTTTGAATCAAAAAAGAAGCAACTAACAAAAGATGTTGCAATCGCGCTTCTTACCAAGGGGCGTGTTTTTATGTCGGGGCTTTTTTCCGAAAAAACACAAAAGAAATACAATGCAACAATCATTTTGGACGATAATGGCGATGGCTACCCGAATTTTAAAATGGAGTTTGAAAACAAAAAATAGTGTTACAAAAGGCCGCTTGCACACGCAGGCGGTCTTATCTTTTCATATGCAAGAAACTGTTAAGGCTTCGAGGCGACATTCCCACCATAGAGCAGTCGGAGAAATGTGGCGAAGCCACTTTTTAGAAAGGAAAAAAATATGTTCACAGACGGGATACCCTGCGAATACGAAAGCATTATGAAAAAACCGCCGAATGTACAAAATGTCGGCGGCGGTAAACGGTCTGCACGATTCAAATATACTTTTTCGGACATTAGCTGTAAGTTTTGTTTAAACAATCATATAAAACGTGTCGGGTGCGGAATAAGGGCTTGTCCGTATATCATGGATAACTTAGACGATTTGATTGACGATACCGATTTTATCAATGCCGTTAAAAATGCGGAAATATGCACGACAAAGCAAAAAGAAACGCTTCTCATGCTTAAAAGAGCGGACGAATTTTTGATTGAAACAATAAACGAAAGGAAAAATAATTTATGACTGATTCACAACCACCAAAAGAACCTAAAGAAGCGTGGCAGATTGAAGCCGACCAACGCACAAAAGAACTCACGGACAAACTGGAATCTGGCATGAAAGACTTATTTTCAAGCGATAAGTACAAAAACTATTTAAAATCAATGTCGCATTTCCACAATTATTCAAGCAGAAATATAATGCTTATACATCAGCAAATGCCAAACGCTACGAGGGTTGCTTCGTTCAAATTGTGGAAAGAGCAGTTTAACCGAAGTGTAATAAAGGGTGAAACGAGCATACGCATTTTCGCGCCAATCGGCACAAAAAAGCCCGAAACAAAGCTATTTGAAAAAATCGACCCCGAAACAAAATCGCCAATGCTAGACAAAGACGGCAATATTATCATGGAAGAATTGACCGAATTAACAAAAGGCGTAAAATTTAGACTTGTGCCTGTTTTTGACGTTTCACAGACACACGGAGAGCCTTTACCCATGCTTATAGAGGATTTAACTGGCAATGTTTCACACTATGAAGCGTTTTTGGATACGCTTAAAGCTGTATCACCGTTGCCGATTACATTTGAATCTATGGAGCCAGAGCAGGACGGTTATTGCCTTTATGGTGAAAAAATCGCTATTCGTGAGGACATGAGCGAGCCTCAAACGGTGTCGGCGATTATTCACGAAATTACTCATGCGCGATTGCACGAAAAAAATAATTTGCCTGACGGCGAAAAACCAAAATCAAAGGAAGTAAAGGAAATTGAAGCGGAAAGCGTTTCTTATGTTGTGTGTCAAAAATTCGGAATTGAAACAGGGGCAAACTCTTTCGGTTATCTTGCGACATGGGGAAGCCACGACATGGCAGAAATCAAGGCTTCTTTGGATATAATCCGCAGTGAAGCAAATCAGATAATAAATGCGATTGATGACCGTTTTGCCGTTATTTGCAAAGAACGCGGGATTGATTTATCGCAAGCGGAACAAGCCGCACAGCCGCCAACGCCCGAAAAACCGCAAGCAATAGAATTTACAACAGAAGTCCACACCGAAAATATTGCGGGTGTGGATTTTTCTTTTGAGGAAGTCAAGCCCGTTGCCGAAAACAAAGCGATTATGCCCGATTCCACAATCAGCATAGCTGACCAACACGCCTACGGCTACATCAGCGACGAAATTCTTCCGCTTAATCAAAACCGTGCCGTTGATTTATTTATGAAAGACCATACTATTTTTCTGCTTTTTAATGACGGAACGGAAGAAATGGCGTTTGATTCTTCCGAGATTACAGCCCACAACGGAATTTTCGGCATAGAGCGTGACGAGTGGCTAAACAGCAATGAATATCAAGCTACCCATGCGGAGGAGCGAGAGGAAAGCACAGAACCCGAGCCGCTCCAAGAACCGAAAAAAACCGCGGACACAAAGGAAAAACCGTCCTTGCTAGATTCACTTAAACAAAACGAACAAAAAAGCAAGCAGCAATTTCAAAAATCTGTGCATGACAAAGACACACCGCAAAAATCCAACAAAAAATTAGAGGGGGAACTTTAGTATATGAAAAAATTCACATTTGAGGAATTATGCTTAATACGTATTTTTGACACTACCACACGCGAAGCCCTATGTAATGAACTTATTACAGGGCTTCAATTCGTTAGTGAGCCAGAAATGGCTTCACTATTCGCTTCAACGCTTGAAAAACTGGAAGCACTCACTGACGAGGAATTTTATAAATTGTAAAGGAGCATAGGCTTGGCAAGTAAAAAATATCTGCATTTTTCCAATCTTGCCGATGAACAGACACGGCAAGTCACCGAAAGCATGAGTAGCTGGACAAATTTTCTAAGCACCGCAGGGCGTTTGTATAAATATCCGTTTGAGGAACAGTTAATGATTCATGCACAACGCCCAAACGCATTAGCTTGTGCGCCGATTGATGTTTGGAATAAGCCTATGAACCGCTTTGTTAAACGCGGCTCGAAAGGGATTGCGTTACTTGACAACACAGGAAACGAACCAAAATTGAAATATGTTTTTGACGTTGCAGACACCTTGGATGGGTGGCGAAATCCGCACCGTCCTTTTTTGTGGGAGATGAAATCGGAGCATGAAGCCCCCGTTTGGGAAGCACTCAGTAAATTTTACAATATATCAGGCGATTGCGATAACATGGGCGAAACGCTTTATGGTATTGCTTCCGTGGCTGCGGCTAAGTATTATGAAGAAAACAAGCACGATATTTTATTCGTGCTAGAAGATAGCTTTCTTGCAGGTCAGAGCGATTCGGATAAATGCGTGGCATTTGTGGATTCCTTGACCGTAAGCACCGCCTATGCACTGATGAGCCGTTGCGGAATTGAAACCGCCGCACATCTCACGAACGAAGATTTTCAATCCGTTTTTGATTTTAACACGCCCGAAAGTGTTTTCGCACTCGGAAAAGCCGTCAGCGTAACCTCCGAAGAAATTTTACGTGAAATCGAGGTTGCAATAAAAAAACATGAACGTCAAAAAATATCGGAAAGGAATAGTCAGCATGAACGCACTCACCTACAGCCCGAGCGGGGATTATTTAATCCCCAACATAACAATTCCGCAAACATCAGAGAGTTTAAGCCATTACGGAATACTACGGAAGAACTACCTCCGCGACAAGAGGGGGATTCTGTACACACTCCACGCAATGAAGGGAACATTATTCGCCCATTGTTTGGAAATCGAGAAGCAAGCGGAGATACGGTTAGAGGAAATAATGAACGAGCCGAAAAACCCGCCGCCGAACAAGACAGCCGACCCGATAGCATGGACGGCACACATGAACAAGTTGAAAAGCCAAGCCGAAGAAATAATAACACGCGAGATAATTTACAGCTAAGTTTAAGTGATATTCCCGAAACGCCTATAGAAATCACGCAAGAGGATATAGACAACGCCATAATCTCATGGAATGGCAAAGCCGAAAGCAAACTTCGTGTTTTTGAGTACATGAGCGAAAACGCTCGCGCCCGCGACACCGCCAACTTTCTGAAACAGGAATTTGGCGGCTCGGGTGATTTTACCGTTACAAAAGACGGCGCGGAATCGCTTGTTTTGCCGTGGGCTAAGGTTCAACGGCGTATCGGTCAGCTTATGGGAGAAGAAAAATTTCTAGCTAATGACGAACTCCCCACACAAGCCCCGACAACAATAATAGCAGATTTTGTAAAATCCAAACTTGAAGCAGGCGAAAAATTTTCAAGCGCGGAATTATTTGCGGAAGCAACAAAAGCATACGGCGGCACAATGTCAAACAACGCTTTTACATCAAAAGACGCATATGATTATATGGAACTCGGCGTAAATCAATATATTTTATCGTTAGACACTGTTTCGATTGACACTATGCTTAAAATGCTTGACTTGCTACCCTCCCAAACGAAGCGTACCGCCGATATGGAAAAATTCCAGCAATTTTCAACACCGCCAAGTATTGCGTATCTTGCAAATTGGGCGGCAAACGTAAACAACAATGACATAGTGCTTGAACCCTCCGCAGGCATTGGCGGCATAGCGGTATTCGCCAAAAAAGACGGAGCGGCTGTATATGTAAACGAACTGGATAAACGCCGTCTTGAAATTATTAAAAATTTGCCGTTTGACGGCTTCTTTAATGAGGACGCAGAACAAATCAACAATATTCACGGTGATAAAATCGCACCTACTGTAATTGTTATGAACCCGCCTTTTTCTTCGTCTGCCGAAAGAAATATTCAAAACACCAAAATCGGGGCAAAGCATATAGAAGAATCCCTAAAAATGCTTGCTCCAAATGGGCGATTGGTTGCCATTGTCGGGCAAGGCATGGCAGACGATGCCCCCGCTTTCCGAAATTGGTGGCGCGAAATCAAAAAACAGTATAATGTTAAGGCGAATATCGGCGTTGACGGAAAGAACTACAATAAATACGGCACGAATTTTGGTATACAAATGCTAGTCATAGACAAAGATGGGGCTACAATCGAACCCACAAAGACCGCTTTTATATCAAGCCTGCTAGAATTACAAGATATTTTGGAGGGAATTAGAAATGGCAGACCAAGTTTCCAATATGAAAATGTTCATGGAATTGAACAAAGACCCACTACAGCAACACGCATTGACACTACTTCGGAAAGAGAATCGCAACACGAACGAAACGACACTGTACTTGACACAAGTAGCGGAACTGATTCCGCAGTTGTTAGAACTCGACACGAGCCGCCCGATACATCAGAAATTGTTGCGCCTATTAGCGGAGCTGCCCATGTGGAATCCGAAGCCGCAAATTTCTGTGATGATGGGCTTGCACCAGATGTCAACGCAGAACGAAATAGAGGAAATGACGGAAGAAATGACACAGACAGCGGAGTTGGACGAGTTGGCGTTACTGATAGCGGACAATCTGCTGGGGGTATTAGCCCGTTAATACAGGCAAAGCCTGTAAAAACGGAACTGACTGACAGCATTTTTGAGCAGTATGAGCCACAACCGCTATTACTCAAAAATGTGCAACAGCACCCTGCCAACATCAGCGAAAGTGCGGCGATGAGTGCCATTCAGCCGCCGCTCGTCACTTACAAGCCGAATATTAGCCAAGCTATAATTGATAAAGGGATTTTGTCAAATGTACAGCTAGAAGCAATCACCTACGCAGGGCAAAGTCATAATCAAGTATTGCCAAATGGGAACACGAGGGGCTTCTTTTTGGGCGACGGTACTGGTGTTGGTAAAGGGCGAACAATAACGGGCGTTATCTTGGATAACTACGTTCAAGGCAGAAAAAAAGCCGTATGGTTAAGCGAAAACACTGGCCTAGTACCCGATGCCAAACGAGATGTAAAGGCATTATTCGGCAATTCAGATTTAGTAACAGAATTTAAGGGCGGTAAATACGCCGATAAATCCTTGGTTAATAACGAGGGTATACTTTTTACTACTTATTCCGCGCTTTCAAAGAGTTTTGACCAAAGCGGTTCAAACTTTGAAAAAATCGTAAATTGGCTTGGCAAGGATTTTGACGGCGTAATCGTTTTTGACGAAGCGCATAATATGGCAAACGCTACTAATACAAAAGGTACAAGAGGGGTAAAAAAAGCCAGCCAGCGGGGAATAGCGGGGCTTGCGATACAAAATGCGTTGCCAAACGCAAAAATTATTTATTCCTCTGCCACAGGCGCGACAGAGGTTGAAAATCTGCGATATGCGGAACGTCTTGGCTTATGGGGCGAGGGTACGGCATTCCCAAACGGTGATGATTTTGTTCACAAAATCAAAGCGGGAGGGCTTGCCGCAATGGAACTAATCGCAAGGGACATGAAAGCAATGGGCGTTTATTTATCTCGCAATATC
Source organism: Defluviitaleaceae bacterium (assembly GCA_009777845.1). GTDB lineage: Bacteria > Bacillota > Clostridia > Lachnospirales > WQUN01 > WQVC01. The sequence continues at coordinate 68,818 of WRLD01000001.1, read as the reverse complement.
AGCTATGAAGATGTTGCTTACGATAAAATTGTTCACGAATTAACACCAGAGCAGCGACAAATTTATGACGAGTTGGCGCGGGCATGGCAGATTGTCCTCCAAAATTTAAACGAAGCACTAAAAACCACCAACCAAAACAAGGACGGCACAGCAAAGGGCAAGGCCTACGGCGCGTTTTGGAGTGCGGAGCAACGATTTTTTAATCAAATTCTTACGGCAATGCAAGTACCGAGTATGCTCGCCGATATTCAAAAACAACTAGATAATGATAACTCTATTGTTATTCAGCTTGTGAGTACAAACGAAGCGGCACAGGAACGAGAATTTACCCGCTTGCAAGAACAGGAATTGGAACTAGAGGATTTTGATTTAACGCCGAAACAAATGTTAATGTCTTATATCGAAAATTCCTTTCCCACTGTTCAATTTGAAAAGTATGTAGACGATAACGGAAATACACGAAGTAAGCCAGTTTATGACAGCGAGGGCAAAGCCGTAATAAACCGTGAAGCCGTTAAACAAAAGGAAATGCTTCTTGATACCTTGGGAAGCATTAAAGTACCCGCTTCCGCGCTTGATATGATTATCAATCACTTCGGAAGTGACATGGTTGCGGAAAACACAGGGCGTAAACGGCGCGTTGTTGTTAAAGACGGCAAAGCCAAAGAGGAAAACATCGCAAATAAAAAAGAAGCTGATGTTACGGCGTTCCAAAATGGCGATAAACGTATCATTGTTTTTTCAAAAGCAGGGGGAACAGGAAAAAGCTACCACGCCGATAAATCCGCAAAAAACCAACAGCACCGCGTACATTATTTATTACAAGCAGGCTGGCAAGCTGACGCGGCAGTACAGGGCTTCGGGCGTTCTCACAGGAGTAATCAAGTTTCTTCGCCCACATTTGCGTTAGTTACTACAGATTTAAAAGGACAAATGCGCTTTATTTCCACTATTGCAAAACGCTTAGACCAACTAGGCGCGTTGACAAAAGGGCAACGCCAAACAGGAAGCCAAGGTTTGTTTACAGCGGGCGATAATTTGGAAAATGAGTTTGCCGCAGATATTCTTGCGGTGTTTTACAAGGCTTTACTGAGAAATGACGTAAAAGGTGTTTCGGACGGTGTTTCGGTTATTGAAAAACTGGGCTTAAAAGACAAACTAATCAATGAACATGGGAGCATAAACCCCCTTGCAACAGAACTCCGCGAGGTAAATAAGTTTTTAAACAGGATATTATCGCTTGAATGTCACGAACAAAACGCTGTTTTTGACGGCTATGCCGAACGCTTGCACATAGCGACCGAAAAAGCTACACAGGCGGGTACACTTGATAAGGGACTGGAAAACTATAAAGCGGATAAAGTTGTTTTGAAAGAATCCCGTGACATTAGAGTTGATAAAACCACAGGGGCTACAACAAAATATTTTAGCTTGACCGCTTATGACAAAATCAAGCCATTGCAGTTTAATGATGTGGACACAGCAAATTCTTCTTTTTTGGGATTTTACCAAAGTAAAAGCACCGAAGCGATTCGGGCGGTTTTTAGAACCTCGTCTATAACTGATGAACACGGAAATGTTTCCGACAATTGCAGATTGACAGGGCAAGACGGAAATGATTATATGCCGCTAAACAGACTTTACAGCAATTGGGAAAAACTTAGCCCCGAAAAAGCCGAAGAACTCTGGAATAAAGCCGTTTCCGAACTGCCAGAATTTCACACAAGTAATTTGCATTTGATAGGCGGTACAGTGTTGCCTGTTTGGGATAAGCTACCCGTGGAAAATGTGCGTATTTACCGTGTGCTAACAAGTGACGGCGATTTGCTGATAGGCAGAGTTATACCAGAAAACGCAATTGACGCTACACTAGAGAAATTGGGTACGGAAAGAGAAAAAGACAATATTAAAACGGAGGATTTAATAAAATTTATCAAAAACGGCTGTACTGTTTACCTTGATAATAACTGGCGGATTGTACAACGGAGGGTGTCCAACGAGCCGCGCATTGAACTCATTGGCGCGAGTTATTCACATTCCAAGCTGCTTGCTAAAAAGGGCGTGTTTACCGAGAGAATAAATTTTCAAACAAGGTACTTTATCCCTGCCGAAAAAGACACGACTAAAATTTTGGACGAGGTAATTAAAATTTCGCCTATTCGCAGGGTAGAAAATAATACTCAACGAACGGCGGCAAAAGCTACGCCGTCCGTGCTTGAAACGCTTGACAAATACGCTGAAAAAAGCAAGGCTATGTTCGGTGATACTGCCGAAAAAACAAAAAAGAATGAGGTGCATTTATAAATCGGAAACGCAAAAACCGAATTGTTTTTTACCTTGATGATTTTGAACTCGCAGTGCTTACGGAAAAAATGTCAGTGGCGAAAATCGGCAACCGTGAAGCATATTTACGCAAAACAAGTCTTGACGGTTATATTGTCCGTATAGATTTTTCTGATGTGCGAGAAATGGTTCGCTTGCTTCGTATAAACTCCAATAACCTAAATCAAGTTGCGAAGCGTTCAAACGAAACACGCAGTATCTACGCCGCAGATATAAAGGATTTACAGGATAACTACGAAAAACTATGGAAGTCGGCAGAAATTATATTAAAAAAGCTGACGAAGTTATGAATTTATGCGGCAGTCACGAATTTTTGTGACTGCCGTGTTTTTTTGTTATCTAGTGAGTCAACTTAAATTTGCAAGCGTACTTGCAAATTTAAGTTGTACGAACGCCCGCACACCGACCGAAGCAACGCGGAGGGAGGTGGCATATCAGTCACGAGAGGGGAATTTTTTGGCAGCAACATGGATAAAACCCATAAGAATATCCGCAGGGAAAACCGCCGTACAAACAATAAGCGATAGCTTGAATTATATTATGAATCCAAGCAAGACCCGACAGGGCGAATTGGTTTTTGGTTACGCTTGCGAGCCACGCACCGCCGCAGAAGAATTTTTGATGGCGAAACAAGAGTATTTTAATTTCACTGATAAAACGCCACGAAATAAAGATGTCGCTTTGTATCATATGCGTCAATCATTTAAACCGGGCGAAATCATGCCAGAGGAAGCCGCAAAAATCGGGTACGAGCTTGCTATGCGTTTTACAAAAGGACGGCACTCGTTTGTAGTGGCAACGCATGAGGACAAGGCACACATTCATTGCCATATTATGTTTAATTCAACCAATATCGAAGCTACGCGGAAATTTAAAAATTTTTGGCTTTCAAGTTTTGCCCTGCGCCGATTAAGTGATGTTATTTGTATGGAAAACGGATTGTCGATTATCGAAAATCCTAATCCGTCAAAAGGGCATTATGGAGAATGGCTACAAAATAAGAAAGAGCCGTCTTTACGTGGAAATCTGGAAATTCTCATTGATGAAATTATTGGAAAGAAGCCCGCAGATTTTGAGGATTTTATTCGTTTATTAAAAGAAGCCGACTGCGAAATTCGGCGCGGCAAGCATTTATCAATAAAAGCAAAGGGGCAAAAACGGTTTATTCGCTTGCGTTCGCTTTCAGATGATTATACCGAGAGTGCAATACGTGAAAGAATTTCCAACAAGCGTACCGTACCAACTAAAGAAACATTCATTGTGCCAAAGCCGAAAAAATTAAATCTGCTCATTGATGTGCAAAATTCGATTAAGGCGAAAAACTCACCTTCTTATGAACGGTGGGCGAAAATTTTCAGCTTGAAGCAAGCCGCCAAAACTCTGATTTTTTTACAAGACAATAACCTTGACGAATACGAAAAATTATCAGAAGCGGCACAAAAAGCAAAAACCGATTTTAACGAAATTCAAACTCGTATTCACAACGCCGATTCGCGCTTGAAAGAAATTTCACTTTTGCAAAGGCATATCTGCACTTATGCAAGAACAAAAGACATTTATACCGAGTATAAAAAATTAAAATTTAGCAAGAAATTCAAAGCCGATAACGAGGAAGCCCTCGCAGACCACAGGGAAGCAAGGGCGTACTTTAACGAGTTAAATTTAGCGAAGCTACCCACAATGAAAATGCTAAAACAGGAGTACGCTACCCTTGTTGCGGAAAAGAAATCACTCTATGCAGAATATCGCAAAGCAAAAAATTTCATGGAAGAAATTCTTACTGCGAAACAGAACACCGATATGCTTTTGAATTACAACGAACACGAACGCACCGAGCAGTACGGAAAAAATACCCAAGAGGAAAGATAAAACGCTGTCGGCAGTCTTATGTTTTTCTATAGTTGTTTAAGTTGAAAACGGTGCTGTGATTGCGAGGATTTTTGTCGCAAGACGAGGAGCAAAAACCGCCGCGTGCTAGAGGCACGCAAGGTTTTTTGCGACGAAGTATTGCGGCAAAAAGACCGCAAGCACAGTGCCGTTTTTAGCTTAAACAACTATAACTTCGCAGAAGCTATAGGCAGGCGCGAAGCGACTTAAAAATCGGAAACCGCCAACGCGCGTTTTCCGATTTAGGGGCTTGGGGAATTTTCCCCAACAAGCGTGTGTGCTACAGCACAGACATTGCTTGCTAAGGTTGCTAAGGTTGTGAAACACCCTATTTTTCCTCTTGCTTGTCCTCAATTTCAAGTCTATCGAGGGCATAATCAAGTGCCATTATGATTACTTGTGTGCGGCTTCTTCCCGTCTTAATAACAACGTCCTCTAGCCTTTGTACAAGTCTATCAGGCATTCTCGCAGTCACAACGGTTGTGCCGTCCTCGCCGCGGAGTTGAGATATTACAAATTTATCGCTCAACTTATTTTCCTCCGATTGTATTTTTAGTATACTTCACTCTTGCATACATTGAAACAAACTGATATAATACAGGAATAATACAAGGCAAATACATATGTATGTAAACGGTTAAGTTAAACATTTGCACTTAATAACCGTTTGAAAAATCTAACTCCGAAAAGAGGTATAAAAATGGATATTGTCATTTTTGAAGATAATCTAAAAACAGAACGTGGTTATAATGAACTCATTAAATCAGCGGGAGCAAGCGAATGAACTTAATAACTCCTATTTGTGTCAGCTATACCTACTCCCTCATTCTCGTAGGGCTATCCGAAAACAGGAAACTGACAAGATGTTTAAGGCTCTTTGCTGTCTGCCTTATAGTCTACCTAAGTTTTTTACACCTTAATCTTGAGGGCTTTATAAATTTACCTATGGTGTTGATTTCTACTCTTGTTTTTAAAGACGAAGGCGAAAATTACTTGGTTACGTTGTTTAAAGCCTTATCCGCAATGATGGTTTTTACATTTTTTATTACCGCGGTAGGCAGTTTGTTTTTTGCTTTTTTGCCCGACGTTATGACTGCCCCAGAATTTAACCTTTTCATGTCTTGGCTTTCTATTGCTTTTGGAATGATTGTTTATATCGCTTTAACAAAGAAGGGCGTTCTTAAAGTATTCCAAAGGTTTTATATGCACTTAGGTATTGTTGCTAAATGCGTTTTTATGGAATCAATATTGCTTATCCTAACGTCCATTGTCTTGCCCTTAGTGTTAGCCGCAAACAACAGCAACTATGTTTACTCAATATTTTATTCTCTATTTTCAATCTCGTTTTTCTTCACGGCGTACTTGGCGTATCAGCTTATGACTGCCGAAACGAAAATTATATATGAAGAACAACGTCAAAAATTCGCAGAAATTAACGGCATGATAATTGAGGAAAAATACAACAACATAATCGGCCTAAAGCATTATTACAGCAAGCTGTACGAGATGTTTAACGGATTCATTTCCTCACAAGATTGGCATGGCTTAAAGGGACATTTTGAAAGCTATATATCGACCGTGCATGAGCAACATACAAAAAACGATTTCACGCCGCAAAATTTGGATTTAATCGAGCTGCCGTTAATAAAAAATTTACTTTTCGATGCGGCGGTTAAGGCAAAATATGTATACAAAATCGAGATTTTTATTGAAATAGAGGGCTGTATAGACAATGGCTTTATGCAAGAAATGGATTTATTCATAATCCTTAATGAGTGGCTGAATAATGCTTTTTGTGCAATTGAAAACAAAGACGGCTATATCCGTATTTTATTAGCCCGCAATGCTAAAGACGAAGCCTTGACGGTTAAAGTCATAAATTCTATTTGCGAGGACGTAGACACTAACGCCGTGCGTGATTTGGGGTATAGGGCAAAAAAGGAACATAGCGGAAGCGAGCTTCATACCGCAAGGAACATTATCCGCTCTTATGAAAACGCAGAGTGCATGACGTATATCGAACTTGGTAAAGTTGTTCAATTCTTGATTTTGCGTGAAAAGAAATGAACGAGCAGGCAATATCGGCAATCACCGATTTCATGGCAAGCCGAAGCGAAAAAGCCTACAAAAAAGGCACTGACGATTATGAAATATTAAGATACGGCGTAGCGGTTCTTTACTATTTTGTTGTAAAAACGCTGCTACTTATTGTTGTTTCGTTCTTTCTTGGAATACTGTCGTATGCTTTGGCGTTTATGGCGGTATTCGGCGGCTTGCGTAGGTTTGGTAAGGGGTTGCATTTTAAGAGCAACGCAGTATGCACGGCGGTCGGATTCGCTAATTATATTATCGGCATATTTTTAGCGATTTACCTTAAAATAGGGCTTTTGCCGACAATTATAATTTATATTTTGTGCTTTGTGATTAACTGCGTATATGCTCCGTCACCTACGGAAAATTCGCCGATTAAGGAAAGTGACAGGCTTCCGTTGAAAATAAAGACGCTTGTGGTAATGGCGGTCTTGTTTGTAATAATGCTTTTCGTAGGAGAACGTGCAGGGGCAAATTTAGGGGTAAATTTAGGGGTAAATTCAGAAGCAAGCATTTACAGAAATATCATACTAATTGCAACAACAACCCATACCGTTTATGTTTTACCATTAACATATAAAATCTTTGGGGAAAGGAGGGAGTAGCGATGTTTACACTCTTATGTTCGGCTGTATGTAGCCTAGCCGTGGATATAAGCAGCTTATCGTTCGGCAATATTTGGGCGTTTGAGCCAAAAAAGCCTGCTTGCTTAATGAATAAGCAAGACGATTCCGACTAAGCGCGCGAGTAATTACGCTACAAACAAACGCACCTTGAAGCCGTGACTGCTTAGGGAACACATGCCTGTCCATTCTCAGGCACCCTCTCCCCGAACGCATTCACGATTTCAAGGTGCGTTTGATGTATCGCCCAATAGCCTAATGATTTTCGCTTAATAATTCGTCATAGGTGGTTTGCAAAACATCTCTAATTCCCTTTAATTGTGATGCTTTAATGTGCTGAATACCTCGTTCTATCTTTACGAGGGTTTCTCTCGTCATGCTTATGCCCAATAGGTCTAAACGGCCGACAAGTTCAGTCTGCCCGATACGTTGGGATTTTCGCACAGAACGGATATTTGCCCCTATTTGGATTTTGCCGTCATGTTTTATTTTTTGCTCTGCCAAAGTAATTTACCTTTCCGTAAGAACCGAAAACAGTCCTTTTGGTTGATTTTAGGAAAGATATGGATTACAATGGGGCTTGTATTAGTCCACTTTCATTTTTTGGGGAAGCAAATAATCATGGAGGAATATTACAAAATGATATGGCGCAGGAGGTGCATATAGTCAGTTTTTTTAACAAATTTCTTTATATAGCTAATTGCCTATGTTATAATCTTTTTATTGGAAAACATTAGCACAATGCCCGCTAAAATCCATATGCGGTGCGTTAAATAATGAGAGGTGTGAGGGTATGTACAACAAAGCAAAAAATTATTTTAAGTTAGCTGTCCTGTTGATTATCGGGGTGGCAGTTTTCACTGTACATGACAAGGTGGTTTTTGCAAGCGAGGCAATAAGCGTAATCGCAAACGGCGAAAGGGTAAACTTCCCCGACCAAGCCCCCTTAGCTGTGAGCGGGCGTACTTTAGTGCCTGTGCGTGGGGTGTTTGAGGTGCTAGGCTTTGTGGTGGAATGGGACAGCGGCACACAGCGAGTAACGCTAACTCGTAGCGAAGATACCATTTTAATAACGCTAGGTAGCGATACGTTTACCACAAATGGCGAAAGCCACACGCTAGACGTACCCGCACAGATAATAGGCGGGCGTACTATGCTGCCTATACGCGCGGTGTTGGAAAGTGTGGGGTATAACTTGGAGTGGGAGGAGGACACTCGCACGGTGGTTGTCGGGACATCGGGTGTGCAGTCGAATTATTGTTGTTCGGGTTGCGTTCTTGAATCTAGTGAAACTCGAAGCTCTCGTTACGATATGATAGGGCATGAAGAATTTGTTGTGTTCACCTCACGAAGCGATATAGACAACTTTTTTGGAAGTGGCACGTATAACCGATACACAGAAGAATTTTTTGCTGACAAGTTTTTAATAATCGCGGCTTTCCGTGAGCCAAGTGGCTCTAACCGTATTGAATTTGAAGATGTGAGATGTAACGGGGACATTTCAATAACACGAACCGTAGTTCCCATTGAGTATCGTACTCCCGATGTTGGGAATTGGGTTTTATACATTACAGTTGATAATAGATTTATCCCTTCTGAATTTAGAATGCGCGTAAGACAAATGTCGCGAGAAGATTGGGAAAACCGACCACCGCCACCTAGAGATACTAGACCTCGTGAAACTGTGACACTTCAGATAGAACTAAAAACGCCGTCTGTCACCCAACTGAGGAATATGCAAGAAAGCGGTATCCCTTTCGATATTGAAATACTCGGGGAATCGTTTGAAGATACAGTCTTGGCGGCAGCGTTAAGATTTCGAGAACAGTTGGCTGCATTGACAGTACCTTTAGGCATGATAGAGCCTAAAATTGTACAAGAAAGTTATGCGGCATCTAATATTGTTCGTGTTACTGTTTCTTTTGGAATGATTGATGCCATTAAATCACTTGAAGAAGCGGGTACGGTTTCAGTATTGCCATTTGTTATTACTGATGTAGTACAAAATGTTTCCGCAGATACACAAAATTAGTTTAATAATGGGAGGATATATTTATGAAAAATACAATATTTAGACTTTTTGCACATTTGCTAGTTTTTGTTATGGTTATTACATCTTTGAATGTAACGCCGCTAAAGGTTGCGGCACAGGAAGAAACGCCTTTTGCAAGCGAAGCAATAAGCGTAATAGCAAACGGCATAAGGGTAAACTTTCCCGACCAAGCCCCTCTATCTGTAAATGGGCGTACTTTAGTGCCTGTGCGTGGGGTGTTTGAGGTGCTAGGCTTTGTGGTGGAATGGGATAGCGGTACACAGCAAGTAACGCTAACTCGTAGCGAAGATACCATTTTAATAACGCTAGGTAGCGATACGTTTACCACAAATGGCGAACGCCACGCCCTAGACGTACCCGCACAGATAATAGGCGGGCGTACCATGCTGCCTATACGAGCAGTGATGGAGAGCGTGGGGTATAACTTGGAGTGGGATGAAAATACCCGCACTGTAAGGGTGGGTATAGCGGTTGAGCAGTCAGCCCTTTGCGGTGAGGGCTGTTTACTTCCGTTTAATATCAGAAGGGCAGAAACGGCAGTAGACCTACCAACAACACTAGATTTCCCTTTAGTAATTACATCAAGCGAAGAACTTGAAGCTAGTCCTTGGTGGCAGTGGCAGTATTGGTACAAGGAAAGATTCTTCTCCCAGAATTATTTGATAATTGTGAGTTATGATGTATCTGGAAGTGTAGATAGTATGGTAGTAGAATCTGTACGCTGTGACGGCATGATTTGTATAAATCGCATATTTCGGTCTGAGCCTTGGACACATCTTCAACCCCCTCCCGATTCTACACGGTGGGACTTTATGATTGAAGTGCCTAAGGAATTTATGCCTCTTAAATTTACGATTTTTACAAAAGGTATAGAGCGTGTTGAATGGGAGGCTAGAATGCCACATATTTTTCACGTACCGCCACCACCGCCCATTCCTTGCTACTAACCTAAACTTAAAATATAAACAAAAATACGGCAAATTTAAAAACTATAAAAACAATTCAATCTATGGAGGTTTTTGATTATGAAAAATACAATATTTAGACTTTTTGCACATTTGCTAGTTTTTGTTATGGTTTTTACATCTTTGAATGTAACTTCGCTAAGAATGGCGGCACAAGAAGAAATCAATTTTGAGAAATTAGAGTACGAATCAGAAGCAATCAACTTTTTAACAAGCACACTTGCCGAGCCTGTAGGTATGCAGGGCTTTGAGGGCGAGTTTGCACTTGATAATTCTAGCGAGATTGTAGAAATTGTTGTACAGTTTTCTACACCGCCAAGCGTTGTGTTACAACATTTGCAAGAGCGGAATTTGTTACAAAGTGACATGATACATGGCATGTCATTAAATTCCACCAATGAAACACTAGAGGAACAAGCACTTGTAGCACATACAACCTTTTATCAAAATTTACAACAGCTTGTAACGACCCCCGACACTTCGGAAATTTCAGCTTTTAGCACACCCGAGGTGGAAATTTTCGGCGAATATCATAAACTTTTCAATGGTGTATATATGCGTGTTCCTGCCGACATGGTGAGTGAAATATCCTCGTTTTCGGGCGTGTTTGCAGTTACGCCGTATGTATTACACCCATTGCCCGATATGAGCGATATACCCACAACGCCTAATATTTCTGGATTTTCCACCTCGCCGTTTTTCCACAATCCAAACTTAATGCGTTCCGCAAGGAATTTATTTAGCTTAGACTATATTCATAATGACCTTGGCTATACAGGGAATGGCGTACGTGTGGCTATCATTGACGGCAATATAAATCACAACCACCCCGAATTTGTACGACAATTAGATGGGACAGGGCGTGTACCAGGTTGGCAATATTATGACGATAGCAATGTGCCTCCCAATCACCACGGTACGCTTACCGCAGGCTCGGTTATCGCTATGGCTCCCGAAGTGGAGTTATGGTCGTTTTTTAGGAAAGACCCTACAGGCGGGATAGAGGTTATGGACGCACTTCACTTGGCGCATGACTTGGGTATGGACGTTATTTATACTTGGGGTCGTGAGGGTATAAATCACCCCTATTCAGCATTTTCTTACGCAATTACAGCAATAGCACTAGATACGGTAGTGGTGGTAACAGCACATAACTTTGGGCCAGACCCTTTTACAATATATGACGGCGGTAATAGCTCATTAGCTATTACCGTTGGCTCGGGCTTGGCAGGACACGATACCGCTATTTGGGAATTGCACCTATGGGAACATGAGAACCAAGGTGAAGATATGCCGCCCAACAGGCTAGACGAGATAGGCGACACTTCGGGACGTGGACCCGTTGCGGGTACGTTTCACATAAAGCCCGACATTATAGCACCTGGGCATGATGCTATTTCTACATCTGCGTGTGGCGGGTACGCGCTTTATGGGGGTACATCTATGGCAGGGCCAATAACAGCAGGGATTGCCGCTTTATTAGTACAGGCCTTCCCTAACGCCGAGCCGTGGGAAATAAAAGCCCGAATGATGAACAATGCCCGACCGCTTGCAGATATGCCTAACGAGAGTGTTTTTACCGTTGGCGCAGGTTTTGTACAACCACTAGAAGCTATAACCTCACAAGCATTCGCCACGGTACAGCATGGTGTACCTATGAGGCCAAATATTTTTGAGCCGCAAAACATGGCTTCATTAAGTTTTGGCACGGCTACTAGCAGAGGCAGCGAAAGCCCGCCAATGACTATAACTATTCATAACTCTAGTCAAGGAACATGGATTCCGCAAGTGTTTTACAACGGAGAGCCTAACAATGTGTACCTTGATGTTAGCCCTGCGGGGGAAAATAAATTTTCCGCATTTATAATGATTCCGTCATGGGCGGACTTTGGCTTATATGACGGCAATTTAATCTTTACAAATAGCAGCAATGGCAGAAAAATAACAATGCCCTTTGCTGTTAATATAATGGACTTTGGGGCTGACGATATTACCGATAGCTTTACCGACCCACACTTTCTTGAAGCGGTTAGGGAAATTACCGCTAGACCTTATCCGCAACCTATATATAGACAAGATGTAATGAGTGTAACCGATTTATGGATTGGTGACAGAGAAATTGCTGATTTAAACGGACTTGAACATTTCACAGCACTAAAAAAACTTATAGCTTGGGGTAATCAACTGACTTCGCTTGATTTATCGAATAATCTTAATCTTGATGAGTTACGAGTACAGGGCAACCGAATGACATCATTTGATGATATAATCGGATTGCAAGAAATAGGATTTATTCAAGAAAATGATAAATTTAATTTTTGGCCGCAACGCTCTGCCCCACCGTCTAATTTAACCGTTACCGCAAATAATCCGAGCCACGGCAATGCCTTTGCCCAAGGTGAATGGTCGCCTAGCAATAATTCCGTTGCAATTGAAGCAAAACCAGAAAATGGCTATGCTTTCGAGCGTTGGGAAGTGCTGTCTGGGAGCATACAAATACGCAATATTTATTCGACAAGGCAGACTTTTTCGCCAAATGATATTACAGAGCCTACACACATTCAGGCGGTATTCATTCCTCTAGAAAACTACAAAACAATAACATTAAATGTCAATAACCCTGAAATTGGTGCTATCCGTTCGTCACAGCCTATCGCCCAACAGGGTCAACTCGTAGACATATGGACTAACACCTTATTACATGGTGCTGAAATCGACGGACACACAAGCAACATGGACTTAGGCGCGGTAAACTGGCAATGGGTAAGCGTTAGCCCCGATTATTGGCACACTTCGTTTGTTATGCCTAACCACGATGTAGAAATTACCGCACATTTTTCGGGAAGATATAAGGTAACTGTAGAAACTAACGGCGGTAATGAGGCTGCTTTTGTTTATGACGGAGCAACGTGGGAATACTCCGCATATTTTGCGGAAAATAGTGTGGTAGACCTAATGGCGGCTAAATCTAATGACTTTAGCCATTGGGAAGTAGTCAAGGGCAACATAGTGTTGGAGTATAATAGGCCACATGGAGATGCCTCGTTTATTATGCCTAGAGAAGATGTAATAGTACGAGCGGTATATATAAATGAAGTTAAAAATCCGCTTGCGCCTACTATCACAGAGTATGACGCGTCTAGCGGAATAGTAAATATAGCTTATGGCAAGGGCGGTGTAGGGTTTAGGTTCATTTCAAGTGATGAACACGCCGTTTGGTCGATTATTGGTACACTTCCGCAAGGCTTAACCTTTAATTCCCACACAGGAATAATAACAGGAACGCCAACGCAAATAGGTGTCTTTGACGATTTGACTATAAGAGCTGAAAATTCACATGGTTATGACGAAAAAACTTTTTCAATCGTCATAGAATCGGGCGGGTGGAAGCTACGCGAAACTCCCGACCAAAATATATTGTGGCGTTCAATAGCATATGGCAATGATATGTATGTCGCTTTCGGTGCAATGAGTGGACAACAACGCTTGTATATAATGACCTCTACCGATGGGGACGAGTGGGAGTTATTGCCGCCTGTGGTATTGTCATTTACGCCGATTATTGAGCGTTGGACTGAATCGTTGTCGGGCTTACCGGCTGTTGATTATATAAATGTTTTTGTGACATATGACAAAGCCCGCGGAGTATTTGTCGGAGGGGCTTCCGCACTTGGAAGAACACGGCTTATCTATTCCCAAAATGGAACAGACTGGAATAATGCGGGTAACGAAATAACTATTTCTAATGTTTCTCATAGTTCAATCGCAGCAAACAATGATAGGGTAGTGGTAATGGGCTATACGCACACGTTAGAATATAACCGTCCACCAGTTGTTTTGGTGTCACAAGACTTAACCAACTGGCAAACAGCTTATATCCCTGTCGAGATACGAAACGAAGAAGCGACAGGGTCTGTACAATGGAGGCATATAACATTTGGTAATGGTGTATTTGCCGCTACCTCACGAATTTGGAGAGGATTGGTAGATAACTCAATACCGAGTCCTACTCGTACTCTTGTTACTTCTACTGACGGAATCAACTGGACTTTGGGTAGTGCCTTATGGGGGGAGGGCTTATCATTCGGAAACGGCTTATTTGCATCAACTGTAAACAGAAGCAGCATTGCCACTTCTGCGGATATGCAGTCGTGGACAACTACACAGGGGACGGCAGGCGTTATAGCCCTAGAGCATATAAAAGACGGGCTTTTTGCGATGGTTGGAAACGCAATGTCGGTAGCCATTGCACCACAGAGAAACGAACGTATCTTTTTGCCCGTTCCCGAGCCTTTCCACCTTTGGAACGGAATAGTAAGTGACGGAAAAGGGCGGGTCGTAGCGGTAGCCAGCACAGGACAACAAAACCAACGAGCCATGACCTATGATTTCAGATGGATTAACGCAAATTCAACGGTCGGCGGCGAAGCAAGTGCCAACAAATCAACTGCTGTACCGGGTACAGCGGTTACAGTCACCGTCACAGCTACGCCCGATAATGACTATGTATTTGAGCGTTGGGTCAGTAATGTAACCTTGTCCGAAACCGCATTAAGTGGTTATAGTCTTGCGGAGGAATACATCACAGCAACGCAACAAACCGATTCAGTAGAATATGACACAATTTATGACGGTTCGAGTGGCGGCAGTGTTCCGTTCGCTTCCAATGATATAATTTTTAATGGTGAAACGAATGAGATTTTTGAGCCGTTAGATTATGATAACGAACTTATACCGCTATCCGATAATGACGTTTTTGGGGCTTCACAATCAAGTGCAACTACCGTAAACCAAACGCTACACTTTATCATGCCTAACGAAGATGTTAATATAACTGCTATGTTTAGGCATATTTCCGCACCCGCTCCAGTAGTTGTAACCACTACCGCAGGGCAAAACGGTAGCCTAACAGCTACAGAAAACGGCACATCAATAACCGCGCCCGCAGTTGTAGACACAGGCGCAACCGTAGTGTTTACGGCTACGCCGAATGAGGGCTACCAAGTAGCAAACTGGATAATCACAGGCGGCGCTTTCACAGGGGACATTTCTGGGAATACTCGCACGGCGATTATCAACGATGATGTGTCTGTTCGCGTAACATTTGAGCCTATTCCCTCGTACTCCGTGATATTTAATCTTGTTGGTGGCAACATTAACGGCAATCCTAATAGTGTTTTTGTAGGAAACATTTTGCACGGCACAGGCGCAACTCCGCCCGAAAATCCCACTCGCAAGGGTTGGGTATTTGATGATTGGGATATTGACTTTAGTAACGTAACCAACAATATTACCGTGAGGGCTAAATGGCTACGGCTTGGGGCTGTTTCTACTGGCGGCAAAGGTAACGTAAGCTCCGCAGATGTGGTTTGGCTCGCACGTCATATCGCTGGTCACGCGGGCTTTGATTCCCCCGATGAGCGTGTCGCAGACATGAACGGTGACGGCATTGTGGACGCAGGCGATATTACAGCGTTGTTGCGGTGGTTGGTAGGGTATGATTTAGACGATTTAAGGATTTAGACAGAAGCGGATTAACTATCCCCTAATTAAACAAAAACAGCCCCAGCAAATACTAGATTTGTTGGGGCTGTTGCATTTTAGTGTTCAAGTTTTCTGTGCTTGTAGTTGTATGTCTTGTTATCGCTTACAATTTTTTACGTCTATATTGCGAGTGTTTTATATTGTTCCAAACTATGATTAAATTAAATGCACGATAAAAACAGTTATCATGCAAAATAATTAGTAAATCGGTTACAACAAAACTATAACAGGTAAAAATTACCATATCAAGGAGATTCGTCCATCAAATTCTTACATGCGTTTACATTTTTTAGCACTGAGCAAACGGCTATGTACGGCATATGGCATAAAATGACAATTAGGCAGTAAAAAAGGCACGAAAATTACACCGCTCTATTTTTAGTAAAAAGCAATTTAACAAGGAAGCAATAAAGCCATGTGTTTGAAGCTATGCCGCCGCTTGCGGTTCGTAAAATCCCCTCGCAATATCAACGGATTTCTGCATTAAATCCCTTTGATTTTCAAAGGTCGGAATGGTGTACTGCCTTGTTGTTTTCATGGATTTATGCCCCATGATGTTGGCAAGCATGGATTCGTCAAGAGTGCTACTGTAAAAATTTCTAGCGAATCGGTGGCGTAATCCGTGTGTTTTCGCCTGACCGACTGCTACACAACAGGCCTCGGCGGTCTGTTTAAGCCATCTGCGGAAAGTGGACGTGCTGTAGCTTTTGCCGTCCGATTTTTCAAAGATTCCGCCATTCGCGGGGAACAACTTACATGCTTCTAAAAAGTTTTTGAACTCCGCTATGATATTTGAAATTTCCTTTGTGACTGCTACAGCCCGAACGCCGTTATGCTTGCTCTGTGTAATTGTAATTCGCCCATCACGCCCAATCTCGTCAAACTTGGCGTTGCCGTATTCGCAAGAACGAAAGCCTATTTCATAGCCAAGACGTATTGCTATTTCCTTTCTGAACCACCTTATGCGTTCGGTATCAGTTTTAGCGAAAAGGCGTTTTTCCGTGCAATAATCAATGGTTTTAGTAACCTCACCGTTAGAAATTACTTCGTTTTTGTATTCCTGTGTTGCGTTGATTTTTTGGGTAAACTGCCATTCTTTCATGCCGATAAAGGCACAAAAGCTACCCCACCCCTGCTTATATCGAAAGAATGTTCTGATTTTGAAGTTATCGGCATTGTAGAGGGCTTGCTCCGCTGATTTTACTTGAATTTGCGTTATTTTCGATAAATCTAATAATTCCAACGCCATACCATTGAAATGTTCCCTTGCAATGATTTTCAAAATGGTTTTTACATCGGACGTATAGCCTTGTACGGTTTTGGGGGCTTTATCGTTCGCCCGCAGATACTCAGCAAATGTGGATATTTGTTCACTTGCGACACATTTTATACGATTCGTAGCTTTTTCGGATTTTGGCAAACAAATAGGAATACCTATTTCTTCCCCATATTCATGTGCCGTTGCGTTATTCAAAGCCAAGGATTTTAGCATATTTTTAAACCATGATACGCCAATATTGTCCCCTCCGTTCCCTTCATTTAGCGAAATCTCTGTATTGCTAATAAGCGAATCGCAAAAATTAAACATAAAAACGGCAACGCTTCCCTGCAATGCAAGGCTTTTTACTTCTGTTCTTTCATTTTCCATTCTACCCATGCTCCTTTTTCCTCATTCTTGTTTACATAATATTTGCAAACAGAAAAATATTATTTTTGACGGATAACTGTTTTTATCGTGCAAAAAGGGAAACGTAGCATTTATGGTTACGATTTTTACAAATACCGAAGTTTTTCGGTCATAAAAAATATTTCAATGCTAAGACCTGTCTGTGTGCCGAAAGGAAAAGCGATTGAAAAAATGCCGCCATGACCGTGAAAACGAGAGCGATAAGCGTTTTTTCAAGCAAGCCTATTAGTACGGCTTGTGCGATGACCCGCAGACAGAGTTTGAAACCGTTTGTTTGGAAAACAACAGGCGGCCGCCAATGATACACGATGAGCGACCTTGGCGGGGTGAAACTCCATATAAGCCATTACTAATGGCGGCATGAGATATTACCTTTTAGGGTTTTCCCTAGCCTTTTTTAAAACTAAAACATGTACAGTGATTGTATGTATTTTTATTCCCTGCGCCGTAACACGGACAAATACACGGGAATACATTGAAATCAAATGTAAGCAATAGTGAAATTGCCGTATGGGAGGGGATAAAATGAACGCAACGCACTCTGACGTTTCTAACGCCGTTGAAACGGAAATAAAGCTATTTATGACACAGCAACTACACCGCAAGGGCTTTCTAACTGCTGAAATGTGCGCTAGTGCCACCGAAATCATATTAAGGGAAGCGAAAAAAGAAATTTCAAAAAATCCCGACAAAAAAGCGATTGCCGCGCTGCAATAATAATTTGAACATAGTATAATTAGGCGGTAAATATTCTAGCTAAAGGAGGTCACAAATGAAAATCCACGAAATGCGAGCCGCGCTTAATTCGGGGAAAACAATTTTTGATTTACCGCTTAAAGTTACGTTTTACGCGCGGGTGTCCACCGGTTCGGACGAGCAGGCAAACTCCCTGCAAAATCAAGTCGGTTATTATTCCGATTTTATAAGGAAATGCAGGGAATGGACGTTTGTTGACGGCTATATTGACGAAGCGTTAAGCGGAAAGTCAGTAACTAAGCGCGAATCATTCCTACAAATGATTGAGGACGCTCGGGCGGGGAAGTTTGATTTTATTGTTACAAAGGAAATATCACGCTTTTCACGTAGTACCCTAGACAGCATAAAATACACGCAGGAACTGCTCGGCGCGGGCGTTGGCGTATTTTTCCAGTCGGACAACATAAACACGCTTATGCCCGATTCGGAATTGAGGCTCGCAATCATGTCTAGCATAGCGCAAGACGAGGTTCGTAAGCTGTCCGAGCGTGTAAACTTCGGTATGCAGCGCTCAATCGCAAAGGGCGTTGTTCACGGCAACAATAATATTTGGGGCTATGAAAAACAGAACGGACGGCTTATTATAGTAGAAGAAGAAGCCGAACTGGTGCGAAAGATTTTCACCATGTACGCAACAGAAAACATCGGCATACGAGGTATAATCCTGCGTTTAAGTCAAGAGGGGATTAACAACAAAAACGGCAATCCGCTTACAATGTCAACCGTTAGGCGAATAATCACCAATCCTAAGTACAAGGGCTATTATTGCGGCAATAAAAGCCATAAATTTGACTATCGCTTAGATACAAAGGTTTTACGCGATAAATCCGAGTGGATTATGTACAAAAACGAGGAAGCCGTACCGCCGATTGTGACCGAAGAATTGTGGGAAAAAGCCAACGCCATCTTGGAAGAACGCAGTAGAAAACAATCCTCCGCCGACAAAACAAGCTACCAAAACAAATATACTTACAGCGGAAAAATCTATTGTGCCGAGCATGGCAAGCCCTATTACCACGACATCTACAAATATCCCTCGGGCAATAAAGAGGTTTGGAAATGCCGAAGCAAAAACGAATGTAAAAGCCCCGTTATTTACACAACAGAACTTGACGAAATCGTAAAAGGGATTTATGCTCAATTCGTACAGGACAAAGACAGCATAATCGAGAACCTCGTGAATGTTTACGCCAAGGTCGCAAACACATCAAAAAGCGACGAACAGCTAAACAAGCTCTCGTCACAAATAACCGCCATAAAAAAGAAAAAGGACAGGCTTTTGGATTTGAGTATAGACGGCAGAATATCCAACGCAGAATTTGAAGAACGTAACGAGGTTTTTAACGAAGAAATAACCGCAATAAATCAGAAAATTTCCAAAATCCACGAAGCTGAGGACAAAAACAAAAATCTAGCCAAAACCATGAACGACATTCGCAAAATGCTGTTTTCGGAAATGGATTTTAGCGGAGGATTTAGCAATTCCATTGTGGACGCGCTTATCGAGCGTATTGAAATCCACAAAACAGGGGAAGCAGACACGCTTGACATTAAGGTTATGCTTAAAACATTCGGGCAGGCGAGATTTGTTCGCTTGAAAAAGGGCAAGGGTGGCGGGGCAGCCGACATAGGAGTTTGTTACCGCCCACACAAGCAGGCGGTGCGCCAATGTCTGCAAGCAGACGGATACAGCCACAGTCAGCCGTAAGCAAAACGCCGCTAAAGCCGTTGCCGGAAAGGCCTCCGCTTGTTGTAAAAATAGTGACAGTTTGACCGATATGTCTTATCATACTATCCACAAGACATTGTTTTGATTCTCCCATTTGTTATACCTCCTTATATATAAATCAGAAGATTTGCATGGTGTGTTGTCACACCCTTGTACACTTCTAATTGCATAATATGAGGCTTGTAAAAAAATGTGCAAGGGTGATAAAAATATGTTGGCACTGGAAATTGAAAAAACGCAAACAAAGGGCTTTATGTCGCGGCTATTGAAAGAAAATTTGTTTGACAGCCTTGATGTACGCACGGTGGAAATAGCCACCGCGCCGCGGATAACGCTCGACGCAAACGCCGAATGGGCAAAAACACGCCCCCTAGTATACGAAATAATAAAGCTATGCCCAAAGCCCACGCAAATAAAAATAATATTTTCGCACCCCAACGCAGAGGAAATACACCCCAACGCCGCCGCGCTTTTTTTGAATCTAGTATACGAAAATGACGGCGTTACACTAACCACCGCCACCGCACAAAAGGAGTTTATTCTCGACAAAGCCATGAATCCGCTATGGGATAGCTTCATACGCCAGTTTTTCCAAACGGCAGGGATAGCTGTTACCGATAGGCTTCTTGCCGACACTCTTTAATTATGGCATTTATCTCGTCTAGCGACATATCGTCCGTACCGTTTATTGCTGATTGTGCCTGCATTTCCTCGAATACTGCTTTAAGCTGCTTTCTCGCCTGCATGTGTGGGTCGGGTTTTTTTATTCTTGGCTGAAAGGGTATGCCGTCCTCTGCTAGGCATTGCTTAAAAAACATATTAACGGCGGTGCTTACGTTCATTCCCAAATTGTCGAAAAGATTTTCAACATCACGCTTTACGTTCTCATCTACTCGCACGTTTACTACTGTTGACATGCTAAAGCCCCATTTCACTTTATTGTATATACATAGTAGTGTATCATAGGTACATTGTAAATACAACAATAATCGTCGAATCAATAACACATCATATGTGTAATATCTTGAAGCCCTTTATCATACACTTTCTTGAGAATGTTTGAGAGGATATGAATATGGGCGGCGCAAGAATTTTTGTTTTACACAAGAAAGACATGATTAAGTTCGGGGTAATAGTGCTGGCTGGGCTTACCCTGCTAGTGGCAGGGCTAGTGCTTATGCTTAGCGGAGGGTCGGGCGGCAGCAGCGCGGCGCGGTACAACCCGGGTACATACTCATCGTCGATTATTCTTAACGGCGAGCCGTTGCACATTCGCGTAACCGTAAGCGAGAATGAAATCCTGTCCATTTACATGAGCGACATGGCAGAAACACAGCGCGTGTTTTATCCGCTTTTCGAGCCGCAAATGCAGGATTTGGCACAGGAAATACTACAGCACCAGTCCGCGCACATCAACCCTAGCACAGATTACCCAGTAACCACTGCGATTTTGCAGGAAGCGGTACGCTCTGCGTTGGAGCTTGCGCATACGGAAATGTATGCAGGGGAACACTAGCCCCCAAAAAGCTCCGAAAACAGCGGGGAAATATTTTCCTCAATCCTTTTGTCTAGCTCGTCAAAAATGGACAGCGTTTCTGAGGGCAACGAAAAAAGCCCCTTACGCTGTGCCGAAAATGGGCGATAAAAGGCTTGCAACAGTCTGTTGCGTAGGCGAATATACGACATGGCTTTTCTCCTTTTTAGCTTAAATAGCTTTAGGTAGTCATGCTATATCCTATTCATTTAATGCGGCATACGTGCTTTTAGCCGTTTAAGCTAAACCGCCACACGCGGCAAACGCACGAACGGTTAAAGCAAACGCGGATTTAGCGGATTTACACGGACTTACGCGGATTCGTTCGTGCAAAAATCCGTGTAAATCTGCGTGAATCCGCCAAATCCGTGTTAATCTGTTGACTTTAACGCGGCATACGCGCTTCCAACCGATAAATAGGCCCATGCGCCGAAAATTTTTCTTCGTATTCGGTCATAATATTGTCGGGCATGTTGGAAGCGTGCAGGTCTAAGGATATATTTTCCAACAGCCAGCCCCTGCGGCTAAGGCTCTCCAAGGAAGCCTCAAAGAGTATGCGGTTGTCTGTTTTAAAGAAAATCTCGGGGATTTGTAGCTTTTCGTAAATTTGTAAAAAAGTATCGTGGGTAAGCCTTCGCTTTGCCCACTTTTTTTTACGCGACCACGGGTCGCAGAAATTTATATACAGGCGCGACACCTCGCCGCTGTTGATAAACTGCAAGCCGTCGTTAATGTCCGCCGCAATAAAAACAACCGCGCCCGCGCCATTTTCCTCCGCGCGCCGCGCCGCCGTCGCCAAAATCGTTTCGTCACGCTCGACCGCCACATAGTTAATATCGGGGTTACGCCGCGATGTTTCGATAATAAAACGCCCCTTGCCGCAGCCTATTTCTAGGTGCAAGGGCTTACCTTCGCCGACTATTTCCGTCAATCTCCCTGCGTATTCGCTCTCGTTACGCAAAATACGCGGATTGTTTTCCAGCTCGCCCGCCGCCCATTTCTTTTTTCGTGTACGCACTATTCTACACGCTCCAAGACCGAGCCGCTACCGCCGCAAGCGCGACAAGCTGTCCTCGCAGTAGCGTTACAAATTGTACACCACCACACGTCGCTCACTGGCGCGACCTCATATGGGAAGCTCGCGTTTTGCGGCACGCCGCGACCGCCGCCCACTCCGTTGCAGGAAACGCAAACAACAAGCCCTGTTGCGTTACATGTACGGCACGGAACAAGCTCGGGTTCTGGCGCGGGGGTAGGACGAGGAACGCGGCGCGGAGTTGGTTCGGGTTCTTCCTCGGGTGCTTCCGTAGGTTCTTCCGAAAGCAGAATGTTTTCCAATTCCTGTGAAAGCTCGCCCGAAAATTCCCCTGTTTGAGATTGCTCTCCTTGGTTTTCCCCTTGGCTCCCCTCTTGTAAAAGCTCGGATTCTTCTAGCTCGCCAAGCTCCGCTTCGGTTTCGTCAAAGGGCGCATCTGCTTCCGCATAGACCATAACCTTTCCCATGTCCAAAACCGCGCCAGAATGACGGTTCGCAAACTTAACAATACTATAACCTGCAAAAACAAACGAGCATACAATCAATACAGCAAGTATGCCGAAAATTGTGTATGCAATGCTTAGGGGTACTGTTTCGTTGCCTTGTGTGGGCGTGTTGTTATTATCCTCGTCCATAGGGCTTGCCTACCTTTCTAATTAAGTTTTTCCATCGAGTTTTGATACTCTGTCCATGTGGTGAAGGGTTCAAAGCAGTTAAAATAGCAGCTGCGGCGAACAAGCCTAGTCCCCTGCGCGCCTTTCTCTAGCATTTCCTGCCTAAAATGGTCGCACCAATTAGCAAAGACGATTACATTTCGCATACAAGCATTTGTGCGGAAGCCCTTTGAATAACATTCGTTTCTGTCATATCTGTCCTTGGTTGCGCCGCCTGATATAGCGTCTAGCTCTTGTTCGGTGAGTTGGTGTTTTGGGTGTTCCATGTTTGTGTTCTCCTTATAGAAAAGATTACGCACTAAAAACAATACCACTAATTTGACATTTTTTCAATGAGGAATATACTTAGATTACATGAAAAACGCACGAGGTTGGAATATGTAAATTAAACACGGATTTATGCGGATTTAAGGGATTCAAGGGCTTCACACGGATTTAACGGATTTTCACGGATTGTGCGGATTGGCTCGTTGTAAAATTCACGAAAATCCGATAATTCCGATACGTCCGATAAAATCCGCGTAAATCCGTTAAATCCGAATAGTCTTTTTGTAGGGGACGGATTTATCCGTCCCGAGGTATGCACGTTCGTCAATTCGGGGCGAGCAACGTCCATTAACGCAGAGCGAGGCAACCTCGGGACGGATAAATCCGTCCCCTACAAAGACCCTGCGGATTCGGTTTTAAAAGGCGATTAAACGCGGATTTAACGGATTTACGCGGATTTTATCGGGCTTATCGGATTTTCGTGGATTTTTCCACGAGCCAATCCGCGTAATCCGTGTAATCCGCATAATCCGTGTAAATCCGTTAAATCCGTGTTTAATAGTCTTTCTGTAGGGGACGGATTTATCCGTCCCGAGGTACGCACGTTCGTCAATTCGGGGCAGGCAACGTCCATTAACGAAAAACGAAGTAGCCTCGGGACGGATAAATCCGTCCCCTACAAAGACGGTTTTAAAGAGCCCGCAAATTCGGTTTTAAAGACCCCACGGATTCGGTTTTAAAAACCCAACAAATTTTGCCATTCGTACGTTTATAAACCCACTAGGAGGTACAAAAATGCTACAGACCATAGGCATACAAGCCAAAAAAGCCTCGACCTATGTCCGCAGGCTTTCCAATAACCAAAAAAACGAAGTCCTAGCCGCATGTGCAACAAAGCTAGAAGCCTCAACCCAAGAAATACTAACCGCCAACGCAAGGGACATGGCGGCGGCAGACCCTGCGCGCGCGGCGTTTAACGACCGCCTGTTGCTTAACGAGGCGCGGATAAGGGGCATGGCGGAGGGCTTGCGTAAGGTGGCGCGGCTGGACGACCCCACGGGCGAAACGCTTTATGTAAAAACACTGCCAAACGGCTTAAAAATCGGCGAAAAGCGCGTCGCTATAGGCGTAATCGGCATGATTTACGAAGCGCGGCCGAACGTAACGACCGACTCGTTCGGGCTATGCTTTAAGGCTGGCAACGCCTGTGTTTTGCGTGGTTCCTCCGAGGCGATTAACTCCAACACCGCGCTGGTAAAAATTTTACAGGAAGCCATAAGCGAGCTAGGACACCCGCCCGAAATGGTACAGCTTATAACCGACACATCACGCGAAACGGCGCGCGACTTCATGCGGCTAAACAAATATATCGACATGCTAATTCCTCGCGGCAACGCAGGGCTGATTAAAACCGCGGTAGAAAACAGCACCGTTCCCATAATCGAAACAGGGACGGGCAATTGCCATATATATGTAGACGAAAGCGCGGATTTACAAAAGGCCGTACCGCTTATTCTTAACGCGAAAACCCAACGTCCAAGCGTATGCAACGCTTGCGAAAAGCTACTAATTCACCGCAAGCATGAGGGCTTTGCGAAGGAAATATGCCAAGCCCTGCACGACGCAGGCGTGGAAATTCGCGGCGATGAAGCCGTTTGCGACATTTTCGCTAACGCAAAGCCTGCCGCGGAGGACGACTGGCACACCGAATTTTTGGACATGGTGATTGGCGTGAAAATGGTGGACGGCTTTGATGCCGCCGTAGAGCATATCAGCGCGTATTCGTCGGGACACACGGACGTTATTTTGACAGAAAGCTACGCCGCCGCCCACGAATTTATAGAGCTAATCGACTCTGCCGCCGTTTTCGTGAACGCATCCTCACGCTTTACGGACGGCGAGGAATTTGGGCTAGGCGCGGAAATCGGCATAAGCACGCAAAAGCTGCACGCCCGCGGGCCTATGGGCTTAAAAGCACTCACGACCACTAAATTCTTTGGCATGGGAACAGGTCAAATACGGTGAACCTCCAGCTTTGCGTTTCACAGCAGGAAAACCCGCCGTACACGTTTAGAACCACGGGAACGCGCGTTTACACGTTCGAGGAGCTGCTTTATTACGTTTATCACAACTGGCGCGAATGTCTGGACGACATACTCTGCGACGGAATGATTGCGTGGACGGCGGAAATCGGGCTTTCGTACCTTGCGGCAAAAATGAAAGGGCTGCAAAAGCCGCTGAAAATAATGGGGCTTGTTAGCCTTATAAGCTACTTCGACCAAGATGAGCTGTCCGCGCTTAACGCGGAGCTGGACAAATGGGAACGCCGCCGCGAATGGGAACAGCTAAAGGAACGCGCCGACTTTTTCGCGAACAAGGGGGAGTGCAAAAAGGCAATCCCCCTATATAAGCGTGCCTTGGAATACAACGAAAACGCCGCTTTGCTGAACAATTTGGCGATACAATACATGCGCTTGTATTCCGCTCGGGAAGCCCTTTCGTGTCTTACTCGCGCGCTTTTATTGGAATCGGCTAATTTTACCATTCTGCTGAATTATATCGAAGCCGCTATTTTGTGCGGCGAGTACAATAAGGCCGCCAAGGGCATAAAAAAAGCCAACGCGCGCGACCCGAGCCACCCCGACATCGCCTTTTTTACAGGGCTAATTTCCTTTTACCAAAAGGACTACCCCACGGCGTTGCGGTACTTCGAGCGAGCCATCGAAGCAAGCCCCGAGGCGTATTATATCTGCAAGGCCGCCGACGTTCATATCAATATGCGTCAATATGAAAAGGCGCTTTTAGTGTTAAATAAAATGGAACGTACTGCGGAATACTATACCAAGGAAGCGGAAATTTACGCCGCGTGGGGCGATACCTCGCGTGCTATCACCTCGCTGAATTTTGCTGTACACACTGCGCCCGAGCCTACCGCCGAATTGTACACAAGGCTCGCGGCGTTGCTTCGCCAAGACTACGCCGCAAACCGCGCCGAAATAGCCATACAAAAGGCACTCGCGCTTTCGCCCGACGATAACATGGTTCGATTAGAAAACGCGCGTATCAAAAAGGCACTTGGGCGTACGAGGGAGTATCAAGGGGTGCTGAATGAGGTTTTGAGGGGGTTTCGGGAGGGTTATCGGGAGGGGTAGTAAGGAATTTCTCCATGAAAACAGCTTGGACGGCTAAACACGCCAACCAATTTTTTCTTGTGATTATATGCCTGTTGGTTCTTGTGCATTTTGTGGTAGTCCCTATTTTTGTATTGTTGGATATACCGTATTTTGCGTGGGTTATGCTTCCGCAGGTTGTTTTTTTATTTCCTGCGTTGTATGTGATGTTAAAGCACGATATGTTAAGGCTTCGAGGCGATATTCCCACCAAAGGACAGTCGGGGAAAAGGGGCAAAGCCCCCTTTTTATATACTAGGAAGCTGTTAAGGCTTCGAGGCGATATTCCCACCAAGGGACAGTCGGAGAAAAGGGGCAACGCCCCCTTTTTATATACTAGGAAGCTGTTAAGGCTGCGAGGCGATATTCCCACCAAAGGACAGTCGGAGAAAAGGGACAATGTCCCCTTGCCGAATATTGTATTTGCCGTGTTGTTTGCGGTTTTGGCGTTGCCCATAGCGGCGTTCATTTCCGAGCTATCGGCGTATATTTTCCCCAACGATATAGGCGAGGTGCTGGCAGACGGTGCGGAAACGCTGGATTTTGCCTTTATGTTTGTGTTGTTTGCCGTTTTGCCGTCTGTTTGTGAGGAGCTGCTTTTTCGCGGCGTGTATTTGCACGGCTTCCGCAACACAAGCCCGATAAAGGCCTGCCTGATAAACGGCTTGGCGTTCAGTGCGGCTCATTTTAACCTGCACCAAGGCATATATGCGTTCTTTTTCGGCACGGCGGTCGCTTACATGGTTTACTTGACTGGCTCTGTTTTGATGGGCTTTTTTACACATATTACCTTTAACGGCGCGAATGTCGGCTTGGCGTATTTGCCCTTGGAAAGCCCCGAAGCGGCGGAAGTCGTTTCGGGCGGCGAGTTGGTCGATTTGTTTGTGATTGCGTTGGTGTGCGCGGTGGTTGGCTTGGTTTTGTTTCGTGAGTTTGTGGTGTATAATAAGAGAGCGGAAGAAGCCAAAGAAGCCAAAGAAGCCCAAAGCGAAGAAACGCAATCGGAAGAAACGCAAGCGGAAGAATCCGAAGAAACACAAAACGAGCGAGTTTTTACCGCTCCGTTTTGGCTTGGCTTGGGGATTGCTTTATTTGTGGCGGTATACTACTTTTTTATGTAGGAAATCTATCCCCCCTCTTTCACAAGCAACCCCCTATGCAATAAATCAATCCCGACCGCGCCGAGGGGTGCGGTAATTAAAATCGCCAAAACTGCGACTGTCAAAATTGTATTTCCTGCCGAGATACCCGCCGCAAGAGGAAGCCCACCGATACCCGCCTGTACGGTTGCCTTGGGTAAATAAGCCACACCGCAGAATAACCGCTCTTTCATAGTTAATCTTGTTTTTGCAAGACAGACCAAAACGCCTAAAAAACGGATTATTAAAACTGCGGCTATCAGTGCGGCGGCGGCAAAGCCCTCTTTGGCGGCGTACTCCATGTTTATTGTCGCTCCCACAAAAATAAATAGCATAATTTCGGCAAATACCCAAGCCTTTGAAAATTTAACCGCCATTTTATTGGCTAACCCCTCGCTTTTTTTAAGGAGCGTACCGCCCAAAGCCATTACCGCAAGCAAGCCCGACATGGGAATTGCCGCTTCAAGAGCGACAAGCAAAAACGCTGCGCTTAAAATAACCAGAGCCTTTACCGTATCGCGTATTTTGATTTTTCTAAAAAGCCAAGCTAAAGCTAGTCCGCACAAAATACCTGCGAGCAAGCCAACCGCAACGGTGACGGGAGCTTTAACAAGGCTAATAAAATTAAGCCTGCCGCTTTCAGACATGCCCATAAACGAGGTAAACAAGACAATAACGTAAATATCGTCAACCGAAGCGCCCGCCATAATAAGCTGCGGTATGCTTTTTTCCTTGCCGTAGCCGTTTTCCGTCAGCTTTATCATTTTGGGAACGATTATAGCAGGAGAAGCCGCGCCGAGAACCGCCCCCATAATCGCGGCTTCTAAATATGTTATATTAAAAAGCCGCGGAGCTATGAGTGTTGTTGCTATTAGCTCGAACGTAGCGGGAACAAAGCACATAAGCACGGCGGGTCTGCCCACCTTTTTCAGGGCTTCAGAATTAAGGGCAAGCCCCGCCCTAAGCAGGATTATAATCAGGGCTATTTGCCGCAAATCGGCTGAAATATTCAACAATTCCGGCGCGATTAGGTCAAGCGCGTACGGGCCTAGGGCAATGCCAGTAAGTAACATTCCCAAAAGCGCAGGTAGCCTTAATGCTCGCATTATGCCGCTTAAAATAAGGGCGCATGTAAGCATTAACGCAAGGCTAGGTAGCATAGCGGGAACACCTCTCTAACCTATTTTTTTAGTTTTTATCATATACGAATCAATATCAGCCGAAATCAAATTATAAAAGGCGTTTTTGTCGCTGGGGGTTAATTCCTTTATGCTTGACGGCGCGGGGAGTGCTTCCTTGTCTTTTTTGCACTCTAAAATCCATGTACATAATAAATCCTCCGCCATACTAAAAGCGTCCTGTAAATCGTTTCCATATGTCGCTATGCCGCCCAAATCTTCAAATATAACGGAATATTGCCCATTTTCTTCGTGATAAAAACAAGCGGGATATATATATTTCATGGTAGCAGCTCCCTCATCACCCCAAACACCCCTCAATAACCCCAACCAACCGCCTAGCCCACTCCCCAATCTGCCCCTTATCGCGCCCTTCGAGCATTACACGCACGACAGGCTCCGTACCAGACGGACGTACCAAAATCCGACCCTCGCCGTTCATTTCTGCTTCTATTTGGGCTTGACAGTCGATTATTTCCTTGCAGGTTGCCATTTCCGCCTTGCGCGCGTTTGGCACTGTTGCGTTTTCCAGTACCTGCGGAAAGATTTCCATAACCGAAGCAAGCTCGGATAGGGGCTTGTTTTTCCGCGCCATTACGGATAGTAGCTTCAACGCCGTCAATAAGCCGTCGCCGGTGGTTGTATGCCGCAAAAAGATTATATGCCCCGACTGCTCGCCGCCGAGCGAGTGCTTTTCCGCGAGCATTTTTTCTAGTACATATCTGTCGCCCACGTCCGTGCGGTGCATGGTTATGCCGTTTTCGTTGCAAAAACATTCAAAGCCTTGGTTGCTCATAACCGTGGCTACTATGGTATTGTTTGCCAACTCGCCGTTCTCGTACATGTCCAGTCCGCAAATTGCCATAAGCATATCGCCGTCAATTATATTTCCCTTGTCACAAACCGCCAACATTCTATCGCCGTCGCCGTCAAACGCCAAGCCCACGTCCGCGCCGTGCTTTTTCACATGCGCCTGCAAGCTCTGCATATGCGTGGAGCCGCAATCCTTATTTATATTTATGCCATTGGGTAGGCAATGCAATGGATACACAATCGCCCCGAGCTTCGTAAGCAAATACGGCGCGATTTTGTAGGTCGCTCCGTTCGCGCAATCCACGGCGATTTTTATTCCCCTCAAGTCTAAATCTACTATAGATAACAAAAATTCCGCGTAATCCTTTATCGCCTTGGGGTACTGGGCTATTTTGCCGACATTTTCGCCTATTGGGCGCGGCAATTCGTCCAGATTCTCGTTGATTAGCTTTTCTATTTCGGCTTCTAGCTCGTCAGGCAGCTTAAGCCCTTGGCGGTTGAAAAATTTTATTCCATTATCTGCCATTTCGTTGTGCGAGGCGGAAATCATTACGCCTGCGTCGAAGCCGTATTCGCGTACAATGTAAGCCACCGCAGGCGTGGGCATTATTCCTGCACAATGCACCTGCGCCCCAATCGAGCATAAGCCTGCCGCCAACGCCGCTTCCAGCATATCGCCGCTTAGCCGCCCGTCCTTGGCAAGCAGAATTTTTGGGCTGTTTCCCTTCGCAAGCACATAACCGCCCGCGCGCCCTAGCTGATAGGCGACCTCGGGTGTCAGCTCCTTGTTAGCCACACCGCGTACACCGTCTGTACCAAATAATTTAGCCATAGCAATCCCTCCATTGCGAATATACCACAGTATATGCGAATGAACAATAAAAGTGGAGCATATATTATAAGAAAAAGCGAGGTGTTTATATATGGCATACGAGCGAATTATTATGCCGCTAGAAAACGAAGCCGCAGGCTACGATTATAACGGGCAATCGCCCATGGGTCGCTGTATTCTGGAAGCCCGTGACGGCGCGGAAAGGATTACGCTACTGGCACAAGCCCTGAAGCCCCAAATACGCTACAGCGTATATTTACTTTTTCCGCGCCGCGAAAAATATGCAGCAGTACATATCGGAAGCCTAAACGCCGACACCAAGGGCAAGGCGGAAATGCGTAAGGCTGTGGAGGGCTTGGCTGGATTTGGGGTGGGTGAGGTGGCGGCTGTGGTTGTGGTTGTTGGGGAATTGGGGGGCGTGGGTAGTGGGGCGAGTGGCGGAGCAGGGAGCGAGATTATTACGCCTCTTTGTGGCTATCGCGAAAGGGCGTTTTCTTGGCGTGGACGGTTTTATTTGGTGGGTGAGGGTGAGAAGGTAGAGGTGGAACTACAAACCGAACCGCAAGCAGAGCCTGTAGCAGAAACAGAAACTCAAGCCGAACCGCAAGCAGAGCCTGTGGCAGAAGCAGAAACACAACCCGAAGCAGAATCAGAGCCTATGCCAAAAGTAGAACCACAACCCGAACCGCAAGCAAAACCTATGCCAAAACCAGAACCACAACCCGAACCACAAGCAGAACCTATGCCAAAAGCAGAACCACAACCCGAGCCACAAGCAGAGCCTGTACCAAAGGTAGAAACACAACCCCAAGCAGAACCTATGTCAGAGGCAGAACCACAACCCGAGCCACAAGCAAAGCCTGTACCAGAGGTAGAACCACAACCCGAACCACAAGCAGAGCCTACGCCAGAAGCAGAAACCCAACCCGAACCACAAGCAAAGCCTGTACCAGAGGTAGAAACACAACCCAAACCGCAAGCAGAACCTACGCCCGAAGTAGAACCACAAACCGAACCACAAGCAAAGCCTATGCCCGAAGTAGAACCAGAACCCGAGCCACAAACAGAGCCTACGCCAAAATCAGAATCACAACCCGAGCCACAAGCAGAGCCTACGCCCGAGATAGAACCGCAAGCCCAAGCAACGCCCGAACCACAAGCAAAGCCTATGCCCGAAGTAGAACCACAACCCGAGCCACAAACAGAGATTCCGCTAGAAGCAGAAACAGCAACAAAGCCACAACCCAAGCATATGTCCGAGCCAAAGCCTACACTCGAATCAGAACCGCCCCCCACACAAAAACCCAAAACCGCCAAAAAACCAAAAACCCCCTCGGCACAGCTACCCCCCACACAAAAGCCCACATCAACCCGCAAGCCAAAGCCACCTATCGCACAAGCAGGCAATAAGCCGTTGCATACGACAACACCGCACACCGACCAAGCACTCCCATGTTGTTCTACCGAATAAAGAATAAAAAATGTACAAACAGAACGCCGCACAAAGAGGTGTTTGTATCGGCACACTTTCCGACACAACACCTCAATCTCGATTAAAAAACCACTTATACGGCACAGCAAAACGGCGGAAAACACGATTTTTCGCCGTTTTGCCTATTTGTGGTTTTAAAATTAGTATAATCAACAGCAATAAAAAAGCCCCGCACAGCAACCCAACCACTGTGCGGGGTTTCTGCAATTTTTGTTTTGGCTATATTGTTCCCTGTAGCTTTACTTAAACATAAAACAAGTCAGTAAGATAAGCCGCAACAAAAAAAGCCCCACACAACAACCCAACCACTGTGTGGGGCTTCTGCAATTTTTGTTTTGATTTTGACTAGATTGCTCCTGTAGCCTTACTTAGGCATAAATCCAATCAGTAAGCCAATATGCGGCAGTAATACTCCAAACTCGGAACTGCAACTCGCCGCAATGGGGACACGCTCTCCAATATATTTGGGTCATATGCGAATCTGTAGAATCTCCGTCCTCTATTATTATGCCCTCTACTTCGTTAGGCATATCCGCCATAGCTGGCACAGCGAAAGAAAACGAAAACAAAATAGCAATAAGCAACATTAGGAGCTTCTTTTTCATACGTTACATTCACCCCTCTCAATTACCTCTTTATCTACAGTAAAAAACTCAATCTACTTCTTTTTTGCGAACAGGCAAAAAAGTGAAAACCTCGTTTGTATCGTCTAAATACTCTTTAACAAACTGCCCCTCAATATACAGCGAATAAGTACCGTCGCCATTATCAAGAATATAATTTTCTACAGGTATAAAAACATGTCCATAGTCATCAAATATTTCGTCAAAGGTTTCTTTTACGTCCGAAACCTCGGGGGCTCTCCACGTAGCAGGAAGAATAATAAACGAATAAGAAAACACAAACAACCCGATAAACAATATCCCATAAACCACATTCGTTATTATCCGCTTGGTAGGCGACGTATCCATTGTAGCTAACGCCGTAAGCCTATCCACTAGCTCGTCGTCGTCACTAATCACGGTGTCAAGCCCGCTGTAGTTGAAATCGTCCTCTTTTTCTTTCCTTGATTTATCCAACAAGAGGATTGCGTTGAAGAATGTGTCCACGCCCTTGCCCTTAGTTACTGCAAAGCGGTCACTTTTTAGCTCGTTTACAAAGCAGAAATTCTTTCGTAGCACGTAGGCGAGCGGATTCCACCAAAATACGTAACAAATTATATTTGCAATAAAGCCAGTCAAGTAATCCTTGTCTTGAATGTGCTTCCATTCGTGTAAAAGCACGGTACATAGCTCGTCATGCGGAAAATCAATCTTGGGTAGGATAATGTACGGCTTGACTGCCGTAGCCACCGCCACGCTAATGCCTGCGTTGCGATAGACACGAAAACGCTTATCCGAGCCAATCATTTCACCCAACAGCGACTCTGCGTACTCGTCCCGCTCGCAATGCTCGAACCAGTTTATAATCGAGCCGTGCCTGCCTATATAGGCGCGTAGGTAGCGAACGACCAAAACGACTGCTACAGTGACCCATGTGAAAAAAAGCACATTAACAATGTTGATAGATACGCCGAAAACATTATATGGTAAAAGCTCGTGCCGCAAAAAATTGTACACGGCGGGATAGAGCGTTTCGGACAAAATAATTAGTCTGGAAGGATATTCGATAACGATAAACATTCGCAAAACGCTAAGCACAACAAGCAACAATAGCGGAAAAATCGAAAACCTTATAGAAAACTTTAGCTTTCTTAGCAACAGACTTAGAACTACAAAGGAGCTGAACCACAACACACCCATAGCGAAAGAATAAAACGATACATAATTGTGGACGTAAACTCCCATTTAGGTCATTTGCTCCTCTTGCGCATTGCCTTCTTGTCTGACAACTTCTCTACAAGTATAGGAATACTGACCTTTACGCCCTTTTTCATTAAGGCGGCTACAGTTCTACTGATGTACTCCTCGGAGGTAACTAGAGGCTTGTAGGCTCTCGCGGTGTTGGTCGCGGTAGGCTTATGGTGCGGCATTATTACCGCGCCCTTTTTAAGTAACGTAGTCATAATAATGTATATGGAAGCATCTTTCCACGTCCGATTTTCCGAAAGCTCGATAATTTCGGCAGCTGTAAGCGCGTCCTCGCTACCCCACAGCACAACCATTATTTCCATTTCCTTGTTTGTCAACCTCATTATTTCCCCACGCCCCATTATAAAACAAGATATTTGAACCGCTCACGGATTCAACGATATGAATATTAGCACAGAATTTTACGCTTGTCAAATATTGATTTTGTTTTTTTATTTTTGTAATATGGCTACGAAATTCAACGATGTGAATATTAACATAGAATTTTATGCTTGTCAAATATTGATTTTGTTTTTTTATTTTTGTAATATAGTTGTAATATTTTTGTAATATTGTTGTGTTAAGAGTGCGGTTGTTGTAGAATGAAGCAATAGCAATCATTGCCCCAAATCAAACCGCCAAAGCCAAAATAAAAAACCCATGGGAGGTCAGTATGAAAAAACTAGCTCGCTTCACCCTATTCTTAATTGTTCTTTCTGCACTAAGCCTAAACGCCGCTTTTGCAGAGCCTACAGACCACGCCGCCGCAGAGCCTACAGACCACGCCGCCGCAGAACCTACCGCAGAACCTACCGCTACCGAAGAAACCGCAGACCCCACCGCCAACGACCCCACAGACCCCACAATACAAGCCTTCAACCTCACGCGGGTACACAACCTCACCGCTCCGCCAAACCGCCACGCAAACAACTCAACAAGCGGCAGAGTAAACGGCTTTGACTACGAGGCGTGGACAGACGACCGCGGCGCAGAGGGTATGCAGATGGAAATATTTAGCAATGGCTCGTTCACTGGCACATGGACATCTACGTACAATTCATTGTTCCGCGTAGGCAGAAGATTTCCCGGCCCTACTAATTCACGTCCTAGGCTAGATTCACTGGACACAATTTCCGTAGCGTACAATGCCACCGCGTTCACAAGCAACCGTGGGGCTACATACCTCACGCTTTACGGCTGGACGGAAAGCCCAATGATAGAATGGTACATTATTGACGGCTGGCGTAACTATGTGCCTAGCTCGTCCGCCGCGGGCTACACAAGCCACGGCACAATAACCGCAAACGGCGCGACCTACGATATTTTGACAAACTGGCGCGTAAACCAGCCCTCGCTATCAGGCAACGCGACATTCCTACAAATTTTCAGCGTTCGCAGAAACAGCTCGAACAGGCCAACGCCGATTTCCGGCACAATAGACGTGTCCGCGCATTTTGACGCTTGGTCGAAAATTCCCACGCAAACTCACTCTGGCACTGGCACGACCGCCAGCTTTAGCCCCACGGCTAGGCTGTACGAGGTTTCGTTCACAGTAGAAGGCTTCGGCGGCGATAGCCGCAGTACGGGTACTGGCGCGGTGGAATACCTATGTATCGTAAACGGTACGGACATTGCTTGTACAAATAACGGCTGTACGCATTGCGGCGGCGGCGGCGACCCCATTCCAGATACGCTGTGGACACCTGCGCTTGCTTCGGCGTTTTTTGAGCCAAGGGGCGCGACCGTAACGCCCACGGACAGTGGCTTAACCGTAAGCGGCCGCGGCACTGGCGAGCACGACCACAACAACGGCATATTTATAGACATACCTGCGCTGCGCGCCTTGTTTGGGGCAAGCAACCCGCCGCCCATTGTAATCCGCGGCACTGTAGCAGGTACAACCGCAGGGCGTTTAGACCTGCAAGGCACAGGCGTAAGCGCGACAGTTTCTACTTCTAATAGAAACTTTACAATAACCGTGCCAAGCTCCGCCGAAATAACCGAGCCATGGTCGGGCGCGACAAGCTACCCATTCCTAGGCACTGCCGAAGCCCTGCGTAACGTCAATTTTACTATAACGGACGTTACCGTGGCAGGTATTTCAGTGCTGGATTTAGTCAGCAGGGGCATCACGCCGCCGCCCACACAACGCGCGAGGCTTATCGTTCCCGAGGGGCGTGAGGCTGTGCTACAGCTTAGGGCGTTGGGCTTGCCTACTGGCGACACCTTGGCGAATACGGCTGGCTTGCAGACCTCGGCAGGCGGCGCGATAGACGTACACACCATGGGAAGCGGCATTGTGCGTGTTTCCGTGCCTGCTGGCTCGGGCGGACATTGGCGCGGCGTGGATATTCTGCCTACTGGCTATGCGAGAAACAATACCGACCCGCCAGGCACTTCCCAAGCCCCTCTATACCCTGCTTCGCAAACGGTCGAAATCCTGCCAGGCGATGTAATTAGCGTGCTAGTGACAAATCAAGGCACTGCCGCGAACACGATTTCCATACAGGCTGGTTCTTCCGCCGCTACCGCAAACACTGTGGCCTCCGCAAGCGTAGCCGCAGGCGGCAATCATACGATTACGTTCACGGTAACGCAGGACATTCTCAATTTAATAAGCTCCGACATGACCTCCTCACGCCACAACCACCTACGCATACGCGGCAACCAAGTAAGCACAACATGGTTTATACACGATATTCTTATTCACAGGGCAATACCCGAAAATCCGCCCGACCCTACAGACCCAGTAATATTCTGGAAGCCCGATAGGCGCATTACCCCCGCAGACCCCCTTGTCACGCAAATGGGTAACGGTAATCACCTGCTTAGGCTGGAAATTTCTGACATAAACCGCGCGAGAATCGCCAATAGTACAGGTGACGGCGTTTTGCGTTTTTCCTTTAGCCCTGCGTGGGACACGTCACGGCGGATTTTGGCGTGGACGGATTTATCCTCGTACCCGACGCAGACCATGACTAGCGCAGGCGGTACTACCGCGTTTACGCCCGAGGCTGTATCGCGTGAAAATATCACGTTTGCGACCTCGTCCAATATCGCCATGGGCGACTATGCCGCCACAGGGCAGGTACGCATGACAAATTCGTTCGGCAACGGCACAACGGAAACGGAGCTTGCTATACCTCGGGCGTTGCTTGTGTCGGGCGGTGTCACGGCGAATTATATCTATGTAATCTTGACCGTAGACATAGGCGGAGGAACTATTCCAGGCTCTAACACCGCCGAGGGAACAGACCGCGCCACTCGTGCAAGCAACAACAGGCTTAACACCGCGCGCGGCAGTATGGGCGCGGCCGCTCCTTGGGCGGAGCGTGACGTTATTTCGCAGGCTTGGCTAGACATTAGCTTTACCGAGCCTACCACCTACGAAGTGACCTTCAACCTAAACGGCGGTACGCACACAGGCGGCGGAAATCTTACGCAGACTATATCCCAAAACGCAGCGGCTACCGCGCCTATAGCGGAACGCAGCGGCTACGTGCTTTCATGGGACACTTCCTTTACTAATATAACCAGCAACACCACCGTTACCGCACAATGGCTTAGACTAGGCGCGGTTTCCACAAATGGCTTGGGTGCGGTATCGTCCGCCGATGTGGTATGGCTCGCGCGCGCGATTGCAGGTCATGCAGGCTTTACGTTGCCTGTGCCGTCAAGCCCGATGTTTGCTGTGGCGGATTTGAATGGTGATGGGGTTGTTAATGCGGCTGATGTTAGTGCTTTTATGAGGTGGTTGGTGTGGGGGGCGTAGCCCCTTTTCACCGCTGTAGTGTGGTGGGAATGTCGTCACGAGCCTTTAGTGTGTAGGTATTGGGAATGTCGTCACGAGGGGGCATAGCCCCTTTTCACCGACTTTTTGTTGGTGGGAATATCGTGGCAAGCCTTAACGGTTTACTATAGTTTAGAAAGCATAGTACACGGATTTAGCGGATTTACGCAGATTTTCGCGGATTCTTTCGGACTTAGCGGATTTTCCCACGAGCCAATCCGCGTAAATCCGTGGAAATCCGCTAAATCCGTGTTTGATTTACGCATTTCGGCTTCGTGCGTTTGTCGTGTAGATGTGTTGAAAATTGATGTTATGCGAGATATAATGAGGGCGTAACAACAGGTTTAATGTATAAGTTGTTTAAACTAAAAACCGCACATGAAAAATCGCCAAAAAACGAGCTAAAAAATCGAGTTAAAAAAACGAGCTAAAAAAGCAACGAGGTATAAAAATGAAAACACCCCAAGCACCCAAACCATTCAAAACCACAAAATTCAAAATCCCCACCATGCTTAGCTTTGCCCTTGTGGCGGTGCTTATTTTTGCTGTTGTGCCTATAGCGGTGTCGGTAATTATAAGAAGCACGCGCTACTATTCTTTGCCTATGACAAGCTCCTTGGGCTGGCTATTGCAGGAAATACCAAGCCCGACACTTGGCGATGAGTGGGCGGTGCTTGCTGTGGCGAGGGCAGATGTCAATCATGCGGAATGGTACTCCTTGTACATGTCTAACATGGAACAAATAGACACCGAAAATTTAAGCCAAGCGGACAACGCTCGTTTAACTCTTGTGTTGACTGCTTTGGGGCAGGAAGCCCCCGAATGGCAATTTATACCGTCAGAGAATGTAAGCGACAATATTATCATGCTTCTCGCGCTTAATGCCAATGGCAAAATGGAAGCAGAAGAACACGCACAAACAGAATCACAATCCGAATCACAAATAGAACCACAAACCCAACCTAGCCACTTCATCACCGCTATCCTAACCGCACAACACCCCTCAGGCGCATGGGCAATAGGCGAATGGCAGGACGTAGACACCACGGCTATGGCTATTCAAGCACTTGCACCGTACTACGCCGAACGCGAGGACGTTACACAGGCGATTACCGCCGCGCTTGAATGGATTGACGAGCAAGATATTTCCAGTGCGGAAACGTACGCGCAGCTGATTGTCGCATTCGCCGCTATAGGAAAAAGCCCGCGCGAGTATGTGTACAGTATGCTTGAATACTACGATAGCGGCGTGGGCGCTTTTACCGCCGATGTGTGGGACATGGACGAAAACGGCGAATGGCACGTAAGCGGCCGCGCGGCAAACAGGCTTACCACGGAGCAAGCCGCCTACGCGCTAGTGGCGTACGACCGCTACCACCACCACAGAAACGCGCTGTATGATATGAGTGACGGCTTTTTTGGGCTAAATCCCATTCCCGAGGGCATTCCCAAGCCGCCGCCTCCGCCCTCCGAGCAGGCGCGTGCCACCGCTTCCGTGACAATAAGCGAGCTTAACGGGATTACGTTCTTTTCGGGCGCGGTAGAGGTCACGTCCGGTGCTTCCATTTATGATGCGCTACTGGAAACAGGGCTAGATATAGGCGCGCGCGGCGGTTATGTTTATTCCATAGACGGGCTTGCGGAGTTTGACAAGGGCCCGACCTCTGGCTGGGAATATCGCGTAAATAGCCACTCGCCGCAAGCGGCGGCGGATAGCATAAGGCTACAGGACGGCGACGACGTAGAATGGCTCTATATTTACGACCTAGAAATCGACTGGCAAACGGCAATGAACACCTCGCTAGACTGGCTTGATGAGAATTTTGTCGGCGATTGGGACTGGGCGGCGTTTACACTGGCGAGGGCAAACCGCGCTTCGCAGGAGCAGGCGGGGCAATGGCTCGAAAGCATGGAAAGCCACGCCTTGCGAGGCTGGACGGATTATCAGCGCGTTACTCTCGTGCTTACCGCCCTAGGAATGGACGCGGCGGCGTATAACGAACACGACTATACCTTGCCATATAAGGAATTTATTCCCATAAACGAACGCGAGTATATCAACCAGACTACAAATGTAGACATATTCGCGCTTATGGCGCTCGACTCGGGCGAGTACGAGGGGCAACGCGAGCAATATATCCAAAGCCTGCTCGATACTCAGCACGCGGACGGCTCGTGGGGCTTGACGGCACAGGCCGAGGGAGATATTGATATTACTTGCATGGCGATACAGGCGCTCGCGCCGTATTATGGGCGTGAAGATGTCTGGGCGGCGGTCACCATGTCGCTTATTTGGCTACGCGGACAGGAAGCAGAAACGCCCGAAACCGCGGCACAGCTTATTCTCGCGTTTACGGCCATAGAAACCAACGCGGCAAGCCATGTGGAGGTCTTGCTACGTTGGTACGATTTGGAAAGCGGCGCATTTAAAAGCCCGCACAGGACTAGTTCGATTAACGGAATGGCTACACAGCAGGCGGCTTACGCGCTTGTTTGTTATTGGGAATTGGTAGAGCAATGAGGGCATTAGCGTACAGTATCATTTTCATGCTGCTACTTGTCGGCTGTTCGCAAGGACAAGCCCCTGAGGGCGGACTTACCGCAACCCTTAGCGTGACAACCCATGACGGCGTGATTTTTCCTGCTACGGAGGTAAATTTCCGCGAGGGCGAGTCTGTTTTTGATGTGCTTCAGCGGGAAATGCGAACGGCAGGAATCCACATGTCGGCGCGGTTTGTTCCTATTACTAACACGGCGTACGTGGAAGCAATCGCGAATGTTTACGAGTTTGAACAAGGGGCGTTGTCGGGCTGGACTTATCTCGTCAATGGCGATTCGCCGAGCATAAGCGCGTCGTCGTATAGCTTAACTGACGGCGATGCGGTAGAATGGGTGTACACTCGTGAACGGCTATAATCCCTATGTATCACTGGCGTTTTTTGCGGCGGTGGTTGGCTTTACT
The DNA here is from genome assembly GCA_009777845.1 of Defluviitaleaceae bacterium. Classification (GTDB taxonomy): domain Bacteria; phylum Bacillota; class Clostridia; order Lachnospirales; family WQUN01; genus WQVC01. Next base: position 28,403 of record WRLD01000001.1, on the reverse strand, counting down.
GTGTTTATTATGAACCCTATATTCTTGCTTATTTCGCTAATATGCGCTGTTTTGTACGCTTGCTTGCTTACGCCGTTGGGAAAAATTGCCAAATACTTGTCGCTTGTACTGCCGCTTGTTGCAATTACTGCCGTTATGAATCCGCTATTTAACCATAGGGGCGTGACAATTTTGGCGTATTTGCCTAACGGAAACCCTGTTACGCTGGAAGCCGTGCTTTACGGCATAGCGGCGGCGATTATGCTCGCGGCGGTCGTTACTTGGTTTTTGTGCTTTAATAAGGTTATGACTAGCGATAAATTTATTTATGTATTAGGCTTTAGCCCTGCTTTGGCGTTGGTGCTGTCGATTACGCTTCGTATGCTGCCGCGTTTTAGGGCGCGGCTCAAGGAAATCACGGCGGCACAGGCGGCGGCTTCGCCGCTTGTAACCTCGGCGGAATATCGTGACAATTCACGCAACGTCACGAAGCGTAGTTTCTTAGCACGTAAGAAAAATAGCGTAAAAAAAGCAATAAAAATCCTATCCATTCTAATATCATGGACATTAGAGGACTGCATAGAAACAGCCGATAGCATGAAAAGCCGCGGCTACGGCTTGCGCCCCCGAACGAGCTTTTCTATTTTTACGTTTACGCGCCGTGATGTGTTCGCGCTAGGGTATATCGCCCTTTGTGCGGTTATTATTCTCGTGGGGGATTTTGGGGATTTCCCATCGTTTAATTTAGGCGGCGGCAGGGCGTTTTTGGCGTTTGCGGCGTTATGCCTGCTACCGATTCTTTCTATTATAAGGGAACAGCTCACATGGAAATTTTCACAATCGAAAATCTGACATTTTCATATCCAAACCAAACCCCCACACTCGCGGACATTAGCCTAAAAATCGAGCGCGGGGCTTTTGTGCTAGTGTGCGGACGTACAGGTTGCGGAAAAACCACGCTATTACGCCACCTAAAGCCTGCGCTCGTGCCGCATGGCGAAAAGCGCGGCGCGATTTATTTCGGCGGCGAGCCGCTTGCCGACCACTGCGAAAAAATCGGCTTTGTTATGCAGTCGGCGGAAAGCCAAATTGTGACAGACAAGGTATGGCACGAGCTTGCCTTTGGCTTGGAAAATCTTGGGCTTGACACTGCCGCGATACGCCTTCGCGTGGCAGAAATGGCTAATTATTTTGGCATACAGACGTGGTTTCACAAGCCTGTGTCGGAGCTGTCGGGCGGACAAAAGCAAATTCTCGCGCTCGCGTCGGTTATGGTAATGCAGCCTGCCGCGCTTATTTTGGACGAGCCGGCAAGCCAGCTAGAGCCTATTGCCGCCGCGGAGTTTTTTTCCATTTTGGCGAGAATAAACAGGGAGCTTGGCGTGACGGTAATTATTTCCGAGCATCGCCTAGAGGAAGCTCTGCCGCTTGCTTCCCAAGTAATAATAATGGAAAAAGGGCGTATTATAGCAGACGGAACGCCGCAGGAAAGCGTGCTTGTGGGGCAATCGTTTATGCCGCCGCCTGTGCAAATTTGGGCGCGGAGCGGACGGCGCGGGGCTTGCCCGCTCACCGTGCGAGAGGGTGCGGCGTGGCTTAGCACGCAGACCGTTAAAATGGAAGAAATTCCCATTAGACAGCATACGCAGGGCGAATGTGCGTTGAGTGTCACGGATTTGTGGTTTAGGTACGAGAAAAACGCGCCCGATGTAATCAAGGGGCTGTCGCTGAAAGGCTATTACGGCGAAATTTTAGCCATAGTCGGCGGCAACGCAACGGGAAAAACAACCGCGCTGTCGCTAATCGCAGGGAGCAACAAGCCCTACCGCGGAAAAATCAAGGCGGACACGCAAATATACGCCCTGCCGCAAAACCCCAAGGCGATTTTTACGGAAAAGAGCGTTGGCGAGGAATTGCACGCTACCTTGTCGTTTATGGAAATTACTGGTGAGGAAAAGCGGCGGCATTTGGCGAATGTAGTCAATATATGCGGCTTGGAGAGCCTGCTAGACCGCCACCCATATGACCTATCGGGTGGCGAACAGCAACAAACGGCGTTAGCTAAGCTGTTATTGCTACGCCCTAGAATTTTGTTATTGGACGAGCCGACAAAGGGCTTGGACGCAGAATACAAGCGGACTTTGGGTAAAATTTTGCGTGGGCTTACGGCTGAGCTTTCGGGGGCTTCCACTGCCATTATTTTGGTGAGCCACGATATAGAGTTTTGTGCGGAATATGCGGATAGGTGCGCGTTGTTTTTTGACGGCGGCATTGTTACAGAAAATACTGCGCAGAGGTTTTTTTGCGGTAATAATTTTTATACGACTAGTGCTAATCGTATGGCTAGGCATGTTTTGGGTAATGCGGTTACGGTGGGTGATGTGGTGTGGGGATTGGGTGGGGACGTGGGAACGACAAGCCCACCGACAAGCCCATTACAACCGCATGAACCGCAGAATCCTGTAGATTCTTCCGTTTCAAAAGAGATTAAACACGGATTTTCACGGATTACGCGGATTTTATCGGGCTTATCGGATTTTCGTGACTCTCGCAACGAGCCAATCCGCAAAATCCGTGAAAATCCGTTAAATCCGTGTGAAGCCCTTGAATCCCTTGAATCGGATTTTCGTGGCTCTCGCAACGAGCCAATCCGCAAAATCCGTGAAAATCCGTTAAATCCGCGTGAAGCCCTTGAATCCCTTAAATCGGATTTTCGTGGCTCTCACAACGAGCCAATCCGCAGAATCCGCGAAAATCCGTTAAATCCGTGTTTGATTTTCATGCTCACCATTCCCATAACAATCTCCCTAGGCATACACCTCGCCCTGCATTTTAATCTAATTTCCACGCTAATTATTTTCCAAGCACTCTTGCCCTTCGCGCTTGCGTTCGAGGGGCGTAAGCCCAAGGCGCGCGAGCTGGTTATTGTCGCGGTATTCTGTGCCATAGCGGTGGCGGCGCGGTCGGCGTTTTTTATGTATCCGCAGTTTAAGCCAGCCATTGCGATTGTTATTATCGCGGGGGTCGCACTAGGCGGCGAGGCGGGCTTGCTTGTCGGCGCGATGACGGCGTTTGTCAGCAACATGTTTTTTGGGCAGGGGCCGTGGACACCGTGGCAAATGCTCGCCTTTGGCGTAATCGGCTTGTCGGCGGGGCTTGTCGGGCGTTGGCGAGCTTTTAGGCGAAGCGTACCGCTTGCGATATTCGGCGGTATTGTCACATTTTTTATTTATGGTGGTATAATGAATTTCGCGAACGTAATTATGTATCAGCCAAGCCCCACAGCCGAGATGTTTATCGCCTCGTATGCCGTGGGCTTGCCCTTTGACATAGTACATTCCGCCGCTACGGTAATATTCCTAATAATTACATCACGCCCACTACTAGACAAAGTAGAGCGAGTGCATGTAAAATATGGGGGGGGCATAGCCCCTTTTTCGCCGAGGGGCATAGCCCCTTTTCACCGAATGACGGTGGTGGGAATGTCATCTCGAAGCCTTGACAGCGTGTGAGAGGCGTATGAAGCCAAAGGGCGGATTCCTTATTTCAAAGGGGGCGTAAATTCTGGACAAAAATACGGAACAGAGGCTTAAATACACAAGCGAAAAAATACAAGACGAAGTCTTTCCCGACGATATTAGCTTAATTCAATTAGCGGAAAGGGAGTATGCCCAAGGCGAAACCATTTCCCATAATGACAGAAAATGGAAATAAGCGGCTTAGCCGCTTGAATTTTCGGCAACCGCTAGTGACAAGCCGCACAACATCACGAGCAGTAGCTTCTTGGCAAATAAAAAAAGCCACCATTGAATGGAGATTGATACCATGAAAAAACTATTTTTACTAGCAAGCATACTTACCTGCATGTTCATTTTTTCGGGCTGTGAAAGCCCGACCATTGAGGACGAATGGCACGAACCAGAGATTAAAGAACCAGTAACCAACGAAATGGAAATATTTATTTTCGGCATAGGCAGGTCTGATGCCATTCTTATTACTACGGAAAATTATACCGCGTTAATTGACACTGGCGAACGGCAAAACGGTAGCGAGATTGTTCGGCATATGCGCGAAAAGGAAATAAGAAGAATAGACTATTTGATTATTACGCATTTTGATAACGACCATGTGGGCGGCGCGGCGGACGTAATATCCGCTATGAATGTAGCCAACGTCATTGTGCCAAACTATGCGAGAGAGTCTACCAATGTTTCGCTTTTTAATTCCGCCTTGCAACGCAAGAGCATTGTCCCCACTGTTTTGACGGAAACAATGCGCTTTTCGCTCGATAATGCGGAGTTTTGGGTCAATCCTGCGTCGTTTAGGCCTGAGGAATACGAGGACTTTGAGGACGACGACGACGACAGCGACGACGACGACGATACCGCCGTCAGGCGTTATAACGACGACGAATATTCCATAGTCGTAAGCGTAACGCATGGCAGGAACAATTTCCTGTTTACTGGCGATATGTCGCGTTACCGCTTGCGGGAAATTATGGAAAACGAGGATATAGCAGACATAGATTACAATTTTTACAAGGTGCCGCGCCACGGACGGCGTTACAATCGCTCGTTGCGGTTTATACGCGAGTTGCAACCGCGCTTTGCGGTTATCACTGGCTTCCACCCAGACGACGAGAAAAAATACCGCCCAGAACGCCCTGCGAATAATCGCATAATCGAAACGCTGGAAGAAGAAGGCGCGGAGATATTTTTTACTATGACTACTAGCGTTTATGCGATAAGTAACGGCGAGAGGCTTTCGGTCAACTATGTGAGGTAAAAATAAATGTCCCTTGTATTCCTAATCCTAGCCATCACCACCATCTGCTTTGCCATACCGCGTTTCCGTTCCGACCTCGTGGCGTTATGCTCGTTGCTTGCGTTGTTTTTGACTGGCGTTATTTCTGTGTCGGAGGCGTTGGCAGGGTTTTCCAGTACCGTTGTTATTATGCTGGCGGTGCTTTTTGTGGTGGGCGAGGGCATTTCGCAGACGGGCTTGGCAGGCAAGGCAGGCAGTCTGCTTGTGAAAATTACCGGCAATAGCGAATTTAAGACTTTGGTTTTTATGCAGCTGCTTGTGGCAATCATGGGCAGCTTTATAAGCAATACAGGCACGGTGGCTATTCTTATTCCCGTGGTGGTTAGCCTATGCGCGAGGGTAGGCGTACACCCTAGCAAGCTGCTTATGCCGCTTGCCTTTGGCGCAAGCATGAGCGGCGCGCTTACGCTGATTGGCACCGCACCTAATTTGCTTGCGCGTGACGCGTTATTAAGCGGCGGCTACGGAACGCTGTCGTTTTTTGATTTTACGCCGATTGGGCTTATTGTGCTGTTTACTGGAATTATTTACATGTGGCTTGTCGGGCGGAAAATGCTTGACAAGCCCTTTGAGCAAAAGTCTAAAAACGCCGACACAATAAGCGTTTCCGAGCTTCTCAACCATTATAAGGCCGACAGATTACTGCACTGTGTCAATGTGCCAGCGGATAGCGAGGTCATAGGCAGAGCGTTAAAATCACTGCAATGGGCAAGGCTTTACAATGTAACTGTTTTGAAAATACGCAAGGCGGAAAAGCGGTTTTTGGCGGCGAATCAGCAGGTTTTGGCGTTGCCGTCCTCTGTTCCCGAGGCGGACGATACGCTGTTAATTTATGCCACTCGCGCGGATATGGATAAATTTTTGGCGGAAACAGGACTTGAATTGCTTCCGCGTGATTCGGTGGAAAACCTGCATATACAGGACGAAAATATCGCGGAAATTATTCTCACACCGCAATCTAGCCTTATAAACCAGTCGCTTAGAGATGTCGCGTTTCGTGACAAATACGGTATTACTATTTTGTCGGTAAAGCCGCGCAACATGGACGCGAAAATGCCGTTGGCGCAAGAGCCGCTAAAATACGGCGATTCCATGCTTGCGTACGGTCAGTGGAAGGACATCGACCTGCTGGCAAAGGAGCGCGGCGAGCTTGTCGTAATTTGCCACAAAACGACCGAAGCAGAGGTATTTAAGCCGTTGCGCGCCATTTTGGCAGGCGCGGTTTTGCTCGCTATGGTGGTTATGCTCGTGCTCGACATTATTCCTGCGGTAATGACAATTTTGGTGGCAGGCCTGCTTATGGTGCTTACGCGCTGTGTGACAAGCACAGACCGCGCCTACCGCGCCGTAAACTGGAATGTCGTGGTACTCATAGCCTGTATGCTGCCTATGGCGACCGCACTGGAAAATACTGGCGGTGTCACATTTATCGCAGACAGCATAATCAACACGCTCGGCGACGCAGGCCCGCGCGCCATAATGCTTGCGTTATACGTGCTTACCTCGCTTTTTGGCGTATTTATAAGCAATACCGCCACGGCCGTGCTGTTTTTGCCTGTCGCGCTGATTACGGCACAGCAGATGGGCGTTAGCCCTCTGCCGCTTGTAATGGCGGTGACGTACGCTTCCAGCATGTCGTTTGCTACGCCTGTTTCCACACCGCCCAACGCCATGGTTATGGTCGCAGGCAAGTACAAATTTGTTGACTATATGAAGGTCGGTATTCCGTTGCAATTTTTGGTGGGTACTGTGGTTTTGTTGGTGTTGCCTGTGTTTTTTCCGTTTTGATTTTTGAAGGCATGGAACGCGGATTTTTTAAAGGCAATGGAACGCGGATTTCCGCGGATTTGGCGGATTTGCGCGGATTTTGTCTGGCGCGTTTTTTTATCCGCGTAATCCGTGTAAATCCGTTAAATCCGTGTTTGATTCCCTTTAAAAACCTACGTTATCCGCGTTCCTTTAGTTTTGAATAAACGCAAGAAAAAATCCGCGAAAATCCGTTAAATCCGCGAAAATCCGCGTGCCATAATCTTTAAAATCCATGTCCCCATGTACTAATCTAGGGAGTTGAACCTACAAATTGGAACAAAATAAATTATTCGGCGGAATACTAATCGCCAGAATGGACGATTTAGCCAAAAAAGCCGTAAAAATCGGCTGTGCCGCTTCGCGTTTTCTTACGCCTGCCGAAGCGCAAGCAACCATGAATTATTTCAAACGCAGACAAGATGTAAACGTCGTTTTTGACGGCGGCTACGAGGGCGCGGAGCGTGTACGCGCCGTTTTTTTGAACCCCGACTGGGGCGAATACGAGCGGAAAGCCCTTTTTTGCGTTATGCAAATTCACGCCGCGCCGCAGGACAGCGTGGGACACCGCGACATACTCGGCGCGGTCATGTCGCTTGGTGTCGAACGCGCCGCGATTGGCGACATTATCGAAACGCCCGCCGCGCTTATTTGCTTGCCCGAGCTAGGCGTATATATCGCCGAAAACCTCACCAAGGCAGGAAACGCCAGCATTAGCCTGACGGAAATGGAATCGGAGCTGTCCGCCAAGGCAGAAAGCTATTCTACAAAAACCGACACTGTAGCCTCGCCACGGCTCGACACCATAGTAAGCACGGCGTTTGGCATGTCGCGCGGCAAGGCGGCGGAAATTATCGCCGCAGGGCGTGTAAATTTGAATTTTGAGCCATGCACCAAGCCGTCAAAGGAAGTAGGCGAAGGCGCGGTTTTGTCCGTGCGCGGTTTGGGTCGCGCGAGGCTGTTGGAAATAGGTGGAATGTCGAAAAAAGGGCGGACTTTTATTAAGGTGGGGGTGTATCGGTAGGGTTATAATAATTTGCAAATGTGATAATGGGTATGATATAATTTGCAAATATTGTGGAATATTGGTATTGGGGTGGTGGAGTATGCTAGCTTTATTGAAATTTATTTGCAAGCATAAGGAATGGCTTTTTGGTGGTATTGGTGTTACTGCCATTTTGGCTGTTCTTGGGGCAGGTTGGACAGTTTTTAGGTTAATTTGGGCAGGTATTAAGTGTCTTATAGAAAGTGAAAATAAATATGGATTAGTTATTGCTGTTGTCATTATTGTTGTTGTCCTTGTTGTTCTTATTATTATTGTCGTTACTGCCATTTGGTTAATTCGAGAATTTATTAAATATAAAAAAGAGCTTGATTCCCAAAACTCCACACCGACTTTTAATCCACCACACGACACTGACAACACCCCTAGCAACGACATACACCACATAACCAACGCTACCTCCACCGCCATAACCACCCCACCACCAAAACCAAACAACAAATTCGCGCACCGTGACGAAGAACTCCGTCAACTCCGCGAAAAAATAACCCAAACCCAAAAGCTCGCACTTATCAATGGCTTGGGCGGTGTAGGCAAAACAACCATAGCCAAAGCACTATTTCACCAACTAAAAGAGGAAGCCAAATATACACACATAGCATGGATAGAATACCAAACAAGCCTAAAGGAAAGCCTACTAAAAGCCTTTACGCTCTTTACCGAAATAAACGACCCCGACACACGCTACGCCGAAATACTAAACTTCATAACCCTTGCAGGAAAAAACATCATTATATTTATTGATAATGTTTCCGAAAATGCCAACGACCTAGGCTTTTTAGAAACGCTAGATGCTACCGTAATTCTCACGTCACGGCGAAAAAAAATCGGAAACTTCGAGCCATTCCCCATAGGCTTTTTGGACGAGCCACAATGTATCGACATTTTTTACAAATACTACGACCACGACAAAAACCGCAAGCACGAAAACATAGTAAAAACACTGGTAAACTATGTAAAATGTCACACGCTGTCTGTAGAGCTACTCGCAGGTGTGGCTAATGAGGGCGGTTATAAATTAGAACAGTTTGCAGAGGATTTGGAAAAAAGGGGCTTCTCGTATTTCGAGCTAGAAATCGAAACCGACCACAACCAAAACAAAGACCGAAACAACAAACAATCAACAACCATAGCCAAGCATTTGGCAACGCTATTTACACTATCCGCAGAAAAAGCCCCCAAAACCAAAAGACTACCCACAACCATAGCCAAACCTTTGGCAAAGCTATTTGCACTATTCGGGAAGAAATCCCGTAAACCCGAGGGACTACCCGAACAACTACGCATACTAAAAAACCTAGCCATTTTGCCAAGCGTACCCCTGCCAAGCGAAATAAAAAAATGGCTTAATTGCAATGTAAACGACCTGCAAAGGCTTGTCGCTATAGGCTGGCTTACCGCCTCCGAGGACGGATACTATATGCACCCAATAATAAAAGAATCTATCACGCTACAGTACGGCAAGCCGTCATATGACGATTGTGCGGAAATAATAGACTACATGCAGGGCGAGGAATATATAAAACTCACCGCCCCTTATGCAGAATCGCACTTTAGGCTTAGTCTAGCAGAAGCCGTAATGGAGCAGTTTTGTAATGTGGAAAGAGAAGAAGTTAGTACACTGCTTAATGAGATTGCGTTAAAATACAAAGACTACGGAGAGTATGATAAGGCGTTACACTGGTACGAAAAAGACCGAAAAATCAGCGAAAAAATCCACGGCACAGACCACCCCATCACCGCCACCACCTACAACAATATCGCAGGAGTATATGACAACCAAGGCAAGTATGCCGAAGCCTTACACTGGCTTGAAAAAGCCCTCGGCACAAACCACCCCGATACCGCCGCCATCTACAACAATATCGCAGCAATATATGACTCCCAAGACAAATATGACGAAGCCTTACACTGGCTTAAAAAAGCGCGAAAAATCCACGAGAACGCCCTAGGCACAGACCACCCCGACACCGCCTCCGTCTACAGCAACATCGGAGGAATACATGTATATCAAGGCAAATATGACAAAGCCTTACACTGGCTTGAAAAAGCCCGAAAAATCCACGAAAAAGCCCTAGGCACAGACCACCCCTCCACCGCTCAAACCTACAACAACATCGCCGTAACACATTACTGCCAAGGCAACTATGCCGAAGCCCTAACGCTGTTTGTCCAAGCCTACCGTATCCGCCTTGAAAAACTAGGCGAAAATCACCCACATACAAAAAACACCAAGGAAAACATGCGTAAACTCTACACCGCCCTCCACGGCAACTCCCCCGACTTCGACCACTGGCTATCCACCCAGTTATAGCCCCACCCAGTCTGTTCCCCACCGCCAACTTCTCGCTATGTACACGTACACCCACAGCCACCACAGCCCCACCCAGTTTACTACCCACCGCCAACTTCTCGATATGTACACATACACCCACAGCCACTACAGCCCCACCCAGTTTACTATCCACCGTCAACTTCTCGATATTCACACGTACACCCACAGCCACAGCCAGTTTGTTGCCCACTGTCAACCTCTCGATATTTACACGTTACACCTACAGCCAGTTTGTAACAACATGGTTTTGTAGGGGACGGATTTATCCGTCCCGACCCCCGCACGTTCGTCAATTTGTGGCAGGTTACGTCCCACCAATTTGGTACGTGGTAATTGTGGTGCGAGGTGGTACGTAGGTAAGGCGGTCAACGTGCTAACCTCGGGGCGGATAAATCCGCCCCCTACGTCCGCCGCATTGCCGCATGTTTTGGTTTTGCGTTACCGTCCGTCCCGATACAACAGTGTCCGTCCATTCGCAACAAACAACACCGTCAAAACAGAATCATGGCTTTTGCAGGGGACGGATTTATCCGTCCCGACCCCCGCACGTTCGTCAATTTAGGGCAGGTTACGTCCAATCAATTTGGTACGTGGTAATTGCGGTACAATGTGGTACGTAGGTAAGGCGGTCAACGTAGCAACCTCGGGGCGGATAAATCCGCCCCCTACAATTAACCGTCATCAAGCCCACGCCCAAGCTAAGCCTAAACCCACGACAAACGCACGAACGGCAAAAGCGTATAACTCCCACGGTTTCAAAAAGCGATTAAACACGGATTTAGCGGATTTACGCAGATTTACGCGGATTTTTTCCTGCGTTCATTACAAATCAACGAAACACGGATTTACTCGAATTTTCCCACAAGCCAAACCCACCAAACCCAAAAAACCCGTATAAACCCTCAAACCCCACAAACCCCACAAAACCCACAAAACCCACAAAACCCAACAATAGCCTTACACCCAAGCTATATTTTTTCTAAAAAAGAGTATACTAACCTCACGTAAATTTTAACTCCACATAAGGTTTAACCTCACGTAAGTTTTAACTTCACACAAGGTTTAACCTCACGCAAGGCAAAAAGGGAGAGGTGGGCTTCGGTGGATATTAACTGCACACACAAATGTATTTACCAGCACGAGGGGAAATGCACATTGCGAGAGCTTAACACGTTTACGCAAGCTACTTATTCACACAATAACAATGACTGTCCCTACTATAGCTATACAATATCAACAGGCTAAGGGGATTTACAATTAAATCGCCATGAAAAGAAAAACAAAGCCCAACATGTTTTTCTTTTTTTGTGTTATTATGTTATAATAAAAAAGTATGCAAAAAAATATAATAAGGGGGCATCAACCATGCCAAAGGCAACATTAACAAAGAAACACATAAAAGAAGGCGTGATAGAACATCTACGCACCACGTATCGCAAGACAATTGCGACGGCGAGCAATTCGCAGATTTACAACGCGGTGGCTATGACGATTAGAGATTCTATTTCCGACAACTGGATTAACACGCACGCGCAGCTAGAACAGGACGGCGCGAAAACCGTCTACTACTTATCTATGGAGTTTCTCATGGGTAGGTTTATGGGCAACGCTATTTTGAACCTTTCGCTTACCGAAACGGTAAAGGAAGCACTGGACGAGCTAGGCGTTGATATTAACCTAGCGGAGGAATCTGAGCCAGACCCAGGGCTTGGCAACGGCGGCTTAGGCAGATTGGCGGCGTGTTTCTTGGACTCGCTGTCTACGCTTGGTTATCCTGCCTATGGTTGTGGAATAAGATACCATTTTGGGATTTTTGAACAGCATATCGAAAACGGCAGACAAGTGGAAAAGCCTGACGATTGGCTAAAGCACGGCGACCCTTGGGGAATTAGGCGCGACGAATACGCACGCGAAATAAAATTCGGCGGGCGCGTGGTAGCCATAAAAAACGACAGCGGCGACTATCACTTTGACCTAGAGGACTATCAAAGCGTAATGGCAGTACCCTACGATTATCCAGTAATTGGCTATAACACAAAAATGGTAAACACCTTACGCCTGTGGGACGCAGAGCCTTTGAACCGCTTCGACCTGCAATCGTTTAACCAAGGACAGTACGAACGCGCCGTGGGCGAACAAAATTTGGCGAAAAGCCTTTCATCTGTTTTGTACCCTGCGGACGACCATGTTTCGGGCAAGGAGCTGCGCCTACGCCAGCAGTATTTCTTTGTTTCGGCTACCATTCAGCGCGTACTGGAGCAGTTTGAACAACGCCACGGCAACGATTTTTCCAAGCTGTCCGATTACGTGCAGTTTCAGCTAAACGACACGCACCCCACGCTTTCCGTGGCGGAGCTAATGCGCGTTTTGCTTGACGTTTATTACATTCCGTGGGACGAGGCATGGGAAATTACACGCAAAACATGCGCGTACACGAACCATACCATTTTAAGCGAGGCGTTGGAAAAATGGCCTGTGGAAATATTTAGCCGCTTGCTGCCGCGTATTTACATGATAGTGGAAGAAGTAAACAGGCGTTTCTGTGCAAACCTTGTCGAATGGTACGGCAACGACCCCGAAAAAATACGCAAAATGGCAATTTGTGCGGACGGCCTAGTTCGCATGGCACACCTCGCCATAGTGGGAAGCCATTCCGTAAACGGCGTGGCAGAAATTCACACGGACATTTTGAAAAAAATAGAGCTTAAAGACTTCTACGAAATTTATCCCGAAAAATTTAACGCCAAAACAAACGGCGTTACGCCGCGCCGTTGGCTCGCGAAATGTAACCCCGGGCTTTCCAGTCTAATTACAAAAAGCACAGGAAACGAAAAATGGATTTCCGACCTTTCACAGCTTTCCAAGCTAAAGCCGCTCGCCTCCGATTCGGCTTTCCAAGCGGAATTTATGGGCGTGAAGCACAATAACAAGGTCGCGCTTTCCAATTATTTCCGCAGTGAATACGGTATAGGCGTAGACCCCGACTCGATTTTTGATATTCAAGTAAAACGCCTGCACGAGTACAAACGCCAGCTGCTCTGCGTTTTCCACATCATAGACATGTACAATATGCTAAAAATGAACCCTGGCGTAGATTTTTGGCCGCGTACGTACATGTTCTCCGCCAAAGCGGCGGCAAGCTACCACCGCGCCAAGCTCATTATCAAGCTAATCAACTCCGTGGCGGAGCTTGTGAACAACGACCCTGCTATCGACGGGCGTTTGAAGGTGCTGTTCCTTCCCAACTACCGCGTTTCGCTCGCCGAAAAGCTAGTACCCGCCGCCGATGTCAGCGAACAAATTTCTACCGCTGGCAAGGAAGCAAGCGGTACGGGCAACATGAAATTTATGATTAACGGCGCAGTGACAATAGGCACGCTAGACGGCGCGAACGTAGAAATGCAGGAGGAAGTCGGCTCGGACAATATCTTTATCTTCGGAATGACCGCCGAGCAGGTACACGCGCTGTCAGTATCTGGCAATTATGCGCCGTGGGACTTGTACAATATGGACTTCAATATCCGTAACGTACTCACGACCCTGATTAACGGAACGCTAGACCCCGACCATAATCTATTCCGCGAAATCTACGATGCTATGCTTAACGGCTACGGCGGCGCAAGAGCGGACGAATACTACGTCTTGCAAGACTTCGCCGCATACAAAAAGGCGCAGGAGCAAGTAGACCTCGCCTACAAAGACCCTGCCCGCTGGGCAAAAATGGCAATAATGAATACCGCTTGCTCGGGTAAGTTTTCCAGCGACCGCACAATCAAGGAATACGCGGACGAGATATGGAAATTGAAGGCTATAAAGGTGAAGTAATAGGGTCGGCTGCTTTCCCCTGCACCTGCCGACATTGAGAATTTCCCGCGAACGAATCCGCCAAATCCGCGAAAATCCGTTAAATCCGTGTTTCACAAATAGAGCAGCAACGATTCTATTCATATTTAACACGGATTTTACGGATTACACGGATTCTTTCCACGAACGAATCCGCCAAATCTGCGAAAATCCGTTAAATCCGTGTTTTACCAAATGTCATTGCCGTTCCATAATATATGTAGTAAAAGGGGATATAGCTATGCCTACAGTAAAGCAAAAACTAAAGAACTTATTAGCAAGCACAATACTAATTTTCACCGCCCTTGCGTTCGTGGCAACGCAACCAGTATTCGCAGACCTGCCTGTTTTGTTTGGCTATACCGACCAAGACGGACAGCTTGTAGCCACTGCATTTGACGGCTTCCCTATCTTATTTGGCGATGCCGACCAGGACGGCTGGCTTGCATCTCGCGACATGGTAGTGATAGCTCGCGCCGCATTAGGCGAGCAACAGAACGAGAACGTAGACCTACGCGCGGCAAATGTAACTGGAAGCGGTAATTTGTCAGAAGATGACGTGCGCCTCTTGCTTAAAGCCTTGCTGAACGATATTTCGCTTGTTCCGCTAGGTATAAGATATAACGCCTTAACAATCCTGCCAGTTGACCTACAAGGCGAGCCAGTCTATAAAGCAATGGTCGAAATTTTTATAGACGGAGTAAAAACCGTCCGCCATATACAAACAGGCGTACTCACCTTAGACATACCAGACGGAAGCGCGGTAAGGTTTACCGTCCGCTGGGAAAACATGTTTTACAACTCGCCGCTGTTTACCTTTGAGCATGACGGCGGTGCAATGGTGCTAATGGTGACGTTAGACGAGCTTGCTATTTCCGAAGCAACCCTGCGCGAATACGCTACATGGCAGTTTTATTTCAATGATGTTGACGGCTATGTACAAGACAACCTAGGCTTAAACCTACAGCCAAAATTTGACATGCTTTCCGATTGGCAAGTGTCGGAAAGCCTAGTAAACGAGGCTAGGTGGCATATAATCGACCAGATTTTGAGTGCGTTTAACGAAAGCGGAGAAATAGAAGCGTTTAGCGAAAATGCCGTTATAAAGGCATTTGGCGAGGGCGAAAATGACGACGAAAAGGTATACGCCATGTTCTTGGGCGGCCCTAATGACTACGATTACGCCAAGTCAGCAGTGCTTGAACATTCCATACACATGGCTACAAACTCCGTAAACCGCCAACCACATCTTAATCTAGCCGAGGAAGCGGAGTATATGTTTGTGGCACATTATATTGATGTAAGTAGTCCTTATTGGGAAACAGGCAATATAGGCGCGTTGCTTAATGGCCCCTCTATGGTAAATGTTTTATTAACAAACTGGATGACAAATACAGACAGGCAAAATTATAGGCTGTATATTGACCATACAGGGATAGCGGAAACCATAGGCAGTATCGGCGATATGGCAGATTATGCTGTTTCGGCGTGGGAAACGACAAATGACCTTTTTAAAGGTAATAAAAGCCTAGGGTTAGGGCAATTTGACACGGAAATCGCCACACTTGGCTATCAAATGGGGGTATTAAGGCTTTTAGAAGAAGCGGGAACAAACGCAGGGCAAGCTCTAACGATAGCAACAGGAATACTTGCTGACGTATTCGGCAATCCCTCTGACAATGCGGCGGAAAGACTTTCCGATTTATTCGACAGAATAGTAATAGACCCAAACTTTGCGGAGCTGTTCCCGAGCCGTCCAACACTGGAGTCGGTAGCTTCTAGTCTAACCACAATTCTCGCCTCCTATCTTTTAACGGGTACTATTGGGGTTACTCCCCTTGCTATTGGCGCAATGCTGACAAAATTTGCGTTCAATTTTTACTCAAATACGTATCAGCACGTTAGGTGGCTAGTTCTGCGATACACATTTTCTAGCCGTCATGCGCTTAGGCTTATGGCTTCTATGGATATGTCTAGCGTTCCGCTGTCCTCAAGGTGGTCGCCCCCATTTATGGTTGCTATGTCACAAGGAGCGAAAACCTACGAGCCGCCCGATATAATAGCAAAATGGGCTAGTTATGCGGAAAGTATGGTGCAATAATGGGGATTAGGGAAATATTCTTGGGTTCTTTAATGCTGACACCCATAATACACTTCAGTGCTTGGATAGCTAAACTTAAAGCCCATCAGCGAGGAATGGAATTTTTTACGGACAGAATACCATGGTATATACTGTCACCTATGATATTTGTGGGGTTGTTTATTGCATTATCAGTCCATACAAGGATAAATCCCCCCTCACCACCAGAGATGTCCGAACGCACACAATATGTACTAGAACGCATAGACAGATTACGCGACAATCCCTCGTCAACTCTAATACTAGAGGTAATGCTCGATTGGCTCGTAATAGACCAAGCCCAACATGATGCCATGCTCTACGATTTGGAATTTGTTAGCATGGTTAGAGCTGTACCCCCCGAATTTTGGGCGGAAGCCCATGTTGGGGAGCTTATGGACAAATTTAATCTATTCGCGAGAACATTCGCAATAACTCCCGAGCCGTGATATGCGAGGTATTACAATGCTGACAAAATTTGCGTTCAATTTTTACTCAAATACGTATCAGTACGTTAGGTGGCTAGTTCTGCGATACACATTTGACGGTCGTCACGCTCTTAGGCTTATGGCTTCTATGGATATGTCTAGCAGTCCACTGTCCTCAAGGTGGTCGCCCCCATTTATGGTTGCTATGTCACAAGGAGCGGAAACCTACGAACCACCCGACATAATAGCAAAATGGGCTAGTTATGCGGAAAGTATGGTACAATAATGGAGCGGATAATCTGGGGAGCGTTGCTTGCGACTGGAGTAACACTATATGCAGCTTGGATAAATAAACATAGGGATTTGTGGATTGGTAGAGCAACCATTACAGACAAAATACCGTGGCGTATACTGGCACTGATAATATTTGTAGCGTGGTTTATTATATTGTCAATCTATACCTTGGTTGCCCCTCAACCCTCAACGGGAAGGGACGAACGCACACAATATATAATAGACCGTATGGATTGGTTACGTGACGAGCCATCTTCCACGCTAATACTCGAAATAATGCTCGACTGGTATATAATAGACCAAGCCCAACATGATGCCATGCTCTACGATATGGATTATATCCGAATGTTTTACGACATACCCCCCGAATTTTGGGCAGAAGCCGACATTGGGGTAATTATTGACAAGTTTTACCTATTCGCGAGAACATTCGCAATAACTCCCGAGCCGTGATATGCGAGGTATTACAATGCTGACAAAAGCAATAACTCCCGAGCCGTGAAAGGTGTTAATTCCCATGAAACCCACACATCTAAAAAAACTACTAATAAACACCATAATAACACTGCTCCTCTTGTTTGGGGTAGCGGTGTTATTTTTGCGTGTTGTTATGCCCTATGTGCGAGAGGCCTTTGGCGGACTAGGGCGCGGAAATGTAATCGTGGAATTTCACGAGCATTATTCCTTAGACGCGTCTGTGCCGCAGTTGATTTTTGATAGCCAGTGGCTGCGGCGTGAGGCTGTGCCTATTGTCGAGCTTGGCGGCACAGAGCCGCAGGTTTATTTGGCGGTCAGCTTTGTGAAAAACAATATCGACCCGTTTATTTTTTGGGACGAATACGCCGAGGCGCTGTTTATTTCTACGCTTAGCGATATGCTGGAATTTTCGCTGGACAGCGAATTTTATTTGCATAACGGCGTGTATAAGCCGCTCGCTACGCCTGTTTTTGAGAGAAACGGCGAGCTTTATATGGCGGCTTCCTTGTTGCAAACGCTGTATCCGCTCATTGTGCGGCTAGAGCAGGCGAACAATATCGTAATCGTTACCTCTGCGGACGAGCCGCAAACAATGGCGCGCATTTCTTCGCAAAACGCCGCCGTACACTATGGCGCGGCAAGCAGACAAATAACGGCGAGGCTAAACGAGGGCGACGAAATTGTCGTTTTCCCAGGCGAATTTGACAATAGCGAAAACGAGGACAACCGCGACTATGTACGCGTGCGTACAATGGACGGGCTGTTGGGCTACATGCACTACACAAATATACGCGACCTAGACACCGCGCCGCCCCTGCAAGGCATAGAGCGCGAGTGGCTTTTGGGCGATTATATTAACAATGGCGTACATCACGCCAAAATTTGGCAGGGCGACATGCCTATCAATGTCACTTGGGAAGCGGTGTATCACGTAGATGCTAATGCTTCGCTTATGCAAACGCCCTTGCACTCTAGCCTTACGGCTGTCGCGCCTATGTGGTTTCGCATAAACGAGGACGGCACTGGCTTAGATTCTGTGGCAAGCAAGGCGTATGTAGACTGGGCGCATTCGCAGGGCGTGTTGGTGTGGCCCATGGTTTTTGACGTGTGGTACACGCAGAGCCGCCTAATGCTAACAAGCAGGGAAGCCCGCCGCGCTGTTATTGAACAGCTCGTTGCGTTTGCCGAGGCGTACGAATTGGACGGAATAAACATAGACTTTGAGCATCTTTCCGCCGCGGAGGGCTTGTACAAAATACAATTCCTGCGAGAGCTTGCGATTCCTATGCGGCAACGCGGCATAGTGCTTTCCGCGGCGGTAAAGGTTCCCATTGCCGCGACAGATTTCTACAGGCGCGATTTAATTGCCAAAACAGTGGATTTTGTTATGGTTATGGCATATGATGAACACTGGGCGACCTCCCCCGATGCAGGCCCGAACGCCTCCCTGCCCTTTGTTTTGCGCGGCGTGGAAAATATGTTGTTGGAAGTTCCGCAGGACAGGCTTATTCTGGGCGTGCCGTTTTATAACCGCGTTTGGCGTACCGTTCCCGCCACAGGCGAGGTTACGCATTTCCGCGCGATTGGCACAAATACCACGCGGGCGTTCTTTGAGGAGCATGGCGGCACATGGCAATGGGACGAAATCAACGGCGTGTATTTTGGCGAGGCTTCGGCGTACCACGAGGGGGAAAGCGTGGTTTTCCAGGTGTGGCTAGAGGATGCGCGCTCCATGCAGGAAAAAATTAACATTTTTAGCGGCTACAATTTGGCTGGCGTAGCAAGTTGGAATCGTATGTTTGCTATAGACGAGTTCTGGGAAATTTTGGCGAAATATTTTTAGGGGGGTATAATGGAAAATCATTCCTCAATTGAGCAAAAAATCAAACGCCTTGCGGCACATGGGGCTATTTTTGCGTTTATTGCTTCTATTGTGTCGATTTTTGCGGCTTTTATTTTGGCGGAAATGGAAATGGGGCTAGCTCTGGGGCTAGTTATCGGGCTTGCGGTCGCTTCCGCGGTCGTTCTAGTCGGTTACATTACAATTAACTCAACGGCAACGGCGTGGACGGCGGAAATAAAAAACGAAGCCGCGCAGCTTACCACAGCTGTGTCGGCGATTGCCGAGGGCAATTTTTCCGCAATGCTTACTGATTCGTCCTCGGAGCTAGGGCAAATCGGCGAGGCGTTGGCGCAGCTTATGACGGTGCAGAGGGCTTTGACAAAGGACATGGAAGCCCTTTCGCGGCGCGGGCTTGACAATGGCGAGCTAGTAGACGAACGGCAGTATTCGGGCAATTACCGCGACATGGTAAAGGGCGTAAACAGCCTAGTCACGGACTGCACGGCGGCGGCGGCGACAATAACTGAAGCCCTGCGCGCGTTAGCCAAGGACGATTTTTCCCTGCCATATTCTTACAAATTTGCGGAGGCGGGGACGGCGGTACAGGAGCTACGCAAGAAGCTAGAGGCAATGGGGCGCGAGCTACGCGACGCGGCAAGCGTGGCGGAAAAAGCGAGCGCGGAAGCCGAGGAAGCGCGGACACAGCTAAGGACTGCGAGGGAAGAAGCCGAAAAAGCGCGCGAGGAAGCAAACAACGCGCGGCATGAAGCCACTACGGCAAGAAACGAAGCCGCCACAGCGCGGCGCGAGGCCGAGAGGGCGGCGCGCGGGCGGATTGTTGCAGATGTAAGCCCTCGGACTTCGTTTTTTAAGCCTAAGGCGGTTGTAAGTCAAGTAAGCCAAGTAAGCCAAAGCGAAAGGCCTACGCTTAGGGCGGTAGCCAGTGGCGTGAAAAAGGCTGATAGTGTGAAAAAAGATGACGGTGCGAAAAAAATTGACAGTGCGAAAAAAACTGACGGCACTGCCCCTGTGATTAAAAGCATAAAGGTGTCCGCGCCATCGTCGGCACATATATATGATTCTCGGGATTTTGGGAAGTATTGAAAAAAAACGATGGAACGCGGATTTTCGCGGATTTGGCGGATTTACACGGATTCGTTCTTGCGTTCATTAAAAACTAACGAAACATAGATTGCGTAGGTTTTTAAAAGGTATTAAACACGGATTTGGCGAATTTACGCGGATTTACGCGGATTGGCTCGTGGGAAAATATATCGCCGTTTAGTAATTTACGCGGACAAAATCCGCGTAAATCTGCGTAAATCCGTTAAATCCGCGTTTAATCGCCTTTTGAAACCGAAGAAGCTACACGCCTTTGCCGCTCGTGCCTTTACCGTGTTTTTGTAGGGGCGAGGCTTGCCTCGCCCGAGGTATGCACGCAACCTCAAGCAAGGCAAGCACTGCCATACAAAAAACCTTGCGAATTAACATATGCACGTAACCCCTCGGGACGGGCAAGCCCGTCCCCTACAGAAGCCTTACGGAATGGGGATAAAAAAACAATGATTGGACAGAGTATCAAACTGGGAAAATATGACTGGCGTGTACTTGATGTACAAGGCGAGAACGCGCTTGTAATTACTGAGGATATTATCGAGCTTCGCAAATATCACAATTGTGAAGCCCCCATAACATGGGCTGACTGTGATTTGCGAGCATACTTGAACGGCGAATTTTTGGAAGCCTTTGAGCCATGCGAGAGGTCAAAAATCATAAGCGTAACAAACGAAAATCCAAACAATCCATGGCTTGGTGTTGATGATGCCGTTTGGTTTTACGGCGAGATTTTAGGGGTTGGCGGTAGGGACACCGAGGACAGCATATTTTTGCTTGGTATCAATGAGGTATGCAAATATTTTGGAGAAAGTGCCGATAATTTGTTGTACAGAGGGTGGCAGGAACACTGGGTAGAGGGCGAACACTGGCTCGATGATGAAAATAACGGCAAGCGCATGGCAAAATATAACAATCAATACTGCGGCTGGTGGCTTCGCTCACCGGGCAGTCGCGGAAACAACGCCATATATGTCATTGAAAATGGTGTAATCTATGTAATCGGAAACGATATTGATTTAGCTCGCGGTGTTCGTCCCGCGTTATGGTTGAGGGTATGAATACACAGGGACGGCAGGATTATTTCAAGGCTTGCCGCGTTAGGAGCTGCTTATGCCAGATTTTTCAAGTGTCGAACACAAAAACAACGATACTGTGCTTACCAACACGCGCTTTTTTGATTTACGCCAAACCTTGGACAATGGACAGGCGTTCCGTTGGGTGAAAACTGGCGAGTCTAGCTACAGCGGAATTGCTCATGGGCGGCGGTTGGATTTACGGCTTGACGACGGTGACGGCGGTAACGGTAGCGACTTGGTGATAAAAAATTGTTCGCCGCAGGAATTTGATACTATATGGAAAGAATACTTTGATTTCAACCGTGACTATGAAGAAATCCGCTTGCGTTTAGGGGGGGCATTGCCCCTTTTCTCCGACTGTTCCGTTGATGTTTTGCGTTCAACGCAAAACATCAACTTGGTGGGAATGTCGCCTCGAAGCCTTGACAGCTCCCCAGCAGAAAAAAAAGAGGCATTGCCCCCTTCCCCCGACTTCCTCACCAACGCCGTAACCTTCGCCCACGGGCTACGCCTTCTAAAGCAAGACCCATGGGAAACCCTAATATCATTCATTTTAAGCCAAAACTCGAACATTCCGCGAATAAAAAAAATGGTGCAAGCCCTATGCGAAAATTTCGGCGAAGGGCTGCCCTGCGGCGGATTTGCGTTTCCTACGCCGCAAGCCCTTGCCGCGCTTAGTGCTTCACAGCTCGCGCCAATAAAAAGCGGCTACCGCGCGCCGTACATACTAGATGCCGCGTGCCGCGTTGCAGGCGGTGAAATCGACCTTTCCGCCATGGAAAATCTTTCCTCTGACAAGATTTTCCGCACACTGCTTGCTGTCAAGGGCGTGGGCGAAAAGGTGGCGGAATGTGTGCTATTGTACGGCTTTGGGCGTGTGGAGCGTTTTCCCGCAGATGTCTGGATTAAGCGCGTGATGGACGAGCATTATCCAAGCGGCTTTCCGCAGGAATTTTGGGACATTAGCGGTATCGCACAGCAATTTTTATTTTATTTTGCTAGGGAGGCAAAAAATGAGAAATGAAGCGTTTAAGGAGCAGGAAAAGCTATCGTTGATTGAGGTGCTTATCGAGCTGCCGTATTTTATCGCCGTTGTGTTTATGGCTATTTTTAGCGGTTCTTTAATCCTTATACTCGATGTGTTTGAAACGGCGGGAGTTATCGCGCAGTCGGGCATGGCGTTTGGGCTTTCGCGGAAGCTACGCGGAAGCGGCGCGTTTCAGTATGATTTCGGCATGGGAAAAATCGAGGCGTTCGGCGGGTTTATTTCCGCTATACTGCTTTTTATGGGGCTTATAATCGTGCTTGTGTTTTCTATCGGCGAGCTGCTCGCGCCAAGCCCTGCGGGCGATATACTGCTTTGGGCGGTATTTTTAAAGGTGTTTTGCGTTGGGCTTGCCGTTTGGCTTCACATAAAGCAGCACAAGGCGGCAAAATCAATCGACAGCAGCTTTATGCAGGCGAATCTCACAAGCTCGGGCAAGGTTCTTGTCTTTGATACCGTGGCACTCGCCACTATTAGCGTTTCGTATTTTTTCAGAGAAATCCCCTATGTAGAATATGTCGAGCCGATTATTTGCATAGCCTGCGTTTGTTGGTTTGCGGTCGTGGGAATAAAAAATCTGAGGGCGATAATTCCAGAGCTGCTTGACCGAACGCTGGGCGAAAAGCAGCAAATGCAGATTTTGAAATGCGTGACGGAAATATCTGGCGGAATTGCGGGCTTTGGGGGCATACGCACGCGGCGGTCGGGGCATTTAATTTATATAGATTTGTTGGTATCATTTGACAGTGACGTTCCGTACGGGGAAATATGCGGCTTGCTCGCAAAATTCGACAAAGCCGTAAAAAACGTACTGCCAGACAGCATTTCGGCGGTCGTGATTAGTACGCCTCGCGATACTGCCGCCGTATGACAAGACCTGTTACCATTGACGATAAGCAACGCTTTGAACAGTGCCGAAACGAGCTTTGCAAAAGACTGGGAAATTACATTTCGGATTTATGCTTTTCCAGTGTGCTTGCGTGGAGCGAGAGTCTGAGAACGCGCTGCGTATTTGTTGGCGATTTCTGTTGTATTTCGGTAGAATTTGCGGGAAAATGGTACCAATATGCGCCGCTTGGCTCGCTTGAGGCATACGAGAGCTTTTTGGAAAAAATGTATCCGCAGGAAGAAATCGAGCTGATTATGGTGTCCGAGCAGCTTTTGGCTGTACTGCGAGGACTGAAAAATTACCGTGTCGAATATTCATATGATGCGGCATACAGCGATTATTTGTACGAAAATGCTTCGTTTTTGAATTTTCTCGACAATGCGGACAACCGCTATGATTATAACCATTTCGTACGCAACCACGCGCCCGATTTCCGCTTGATTAACGAGCTTAACAAAGCGGACTGCGTAGAGGTCATGGACAAATACTGGTGCGCAGGGCGTGACTGCGGCGGCTGTCACTTCGGCTGTGAGCGTAAGGCTCTGCAAAACGCGCTCGCGTATTTTACGCCGCTGGGGCTGTGCGGCGCGTTGGTATACGCCAAAAACGAGCCGATAGCATTTTGCATAGCCACGCACCTAAGCCCCGAGGTAATTGCGTATAGCTTCCTCAAAGCGGCGCGCGGCATACGCGGCCTGCAAATGTATTTGCTGGCTTCCTTTGCATGTGAAGCGCATAGGGAGGCAGCGAGGGTTAATTTTTCGGAGGATATGGGCATAGAGGGTCTGCGGTCGTTTAAACGGCGGCTGGCTGGGTTTGTTTTGGTTTGTAAGTATAATGTTGTTTTGCGGCGGGGGAATTTATAGCTATTTATATATACACAAGGCATATTAAACCACAAAAAAACCTGTAAATTTTGAAAATTGGTAATTGTTGCCTCTAAATCAAGTCGCCGTGGAATTAGTTTTGCCCCCCTGTCAATAACTTTTGATTATGCCGTGCGCAATACCCCTTGCAATCCCTGCAAATATCGAGTATACTTTACTGGCGTGGTAAAAGTTAAACACGCCTAATATTTAGAAAGGGGATGTACTGGTTTCGACGGGGATTTTGAAAATAGAGATAGCCATTCGCAGAGGTTTACTGCGTAAACAAACCAACCCTTTTAAAAAGAAACGACAATAATAATTATACTTTAGCGGCCGCTTAGGCCGTCGTCGGCTTGGGAAGTCCTGCATACCCAAGACCCGGCGTCGATATGCGGGGAACTTTTCCGCCCGTAGCTTTGAAGCGGTAAAAGATTAAAAAGCTACCTGACCCTTTCGCGTGTTGGCTCGCGTTGGCGAAGGGAACGTGCCCGTTAATGGCGGGCAACAAATAAACCAACTGTAATGGGAGAAGTCTTTATCTATGAATCTTCGGACAGGGGTTCGATTCCCCTCATCTCCACTTCAGACTTTAATATCCAAACACCGCCAACCTATATATTCGTTGGCGGCTTGTTTGGAATCGTGCTTAATCGCATTGGTACGCTGTCAAGCTACGAGAAACATTAGATTTATCCTAAAACCAAAAAACATGTTATAAGTAAGAGAATGACTAATGAAAAAAGGCAGTCATCACTTTTAGAAGAAAAATATCAAATAATATTCGGAATAATGAAGCCAACACTCGATGCAGTGCTTGCCATACTTGAAACTGCATCTAAGGAGATGCGGAAAAAAGGTGGTAAAGTACGGAAACTGAGTGTCCTTGATATGCTCGTGATAATGTTGTTATATTATCACGACTACCGCACAATGGAAAACATTGCCTTCGATTATGGGGTGCATAAACAGCGGGTTTGCGGGGAGTGTTGATTAAATAATTATATCATCGGAAAATGCACAATCTTGCTTTTAAGGATAATTTTGCAAATAATTATTTAATCAATACTTCTGGTTTGCGAAGCGATTGTTTGAGTTGAGCAGGTTTTTGATAAAAGACGGCTCTTTTGCACTGCCCTCAAAACGAGAGCTAATAGACGAAAACATCACTGTTTCAATCGCAATAATTGACGTACCCGAATGAGAAACCGAGCGTCCAAAGCACAAGCAAAAGGAGTCTTATTTTGGTAAAAAAAACGGCATACGATGAAAGACCAGCTTGTAATAAACGGTGAAACGGATTAAATTATTGGGGTTCACGAGGAAAAAAGGGGCGGTACATGATTTTGAAATATTCAAGAGAAGCAAGTACCATTTCCGGGAAGATATTTCGCTGGTAGGTGATAAGGATTTTCAAGGGTTAAAGTGTATCATTCAAATACATTAACACCGTACAAAAAACTTAAAAACGGCA
Source organism: Defluviitaleaceae bacterium (assembly GCA_009777845.1). Classification (GTDB taxonomy): domain Bacteria; phylum Bacillota; class Clostridia; order Lachnospirales; family WQUN01; genus WQVC01. The sequence goes on along the minus strand of WRLD01000001.1, from coordinate 2,926 downwards.
AACTAACCGAATACCAAAAATGATTTAATTCCCAAATAGGTAGCTATAGAATTTATATCGAAAATATAAATCTCCGCATAAAATGTTTTAAAATACCCCAATATCGCTATGGAAACAAACATAAAAAACACTTGTTGCGTTTGTCGCTTATTTTAGGCATACACAATTTTGAATTGCGGTTTTAGGATAGGTCTATTCCTCTTGCAAACGCCGCTTGTTTGTGTTATTACATTGTCAGATATTAAATATCAAGCAATACATAAAGATTGTACATCTTCGGGATATAAAGTGTGATATAAAAACCAGACGGGGGATTGAAATGAACGCGACCAATGATTTTGATAAAGCAAAAAAGGAAAACTTAGAGACAGGGAATTTGGAAAATGAATTTCGCGAATGGATGAAATTACCAAGAAAACCTGGCGAGGAGACTCATGCACAAAAGACAATCGCAAATTTTATTAAATGGCTAAAAAAAAATTTTTTGCAATGTAAAGACATCAAGTTAGATGTGACGAATCTGTTTTATATTACACAGGAGCAAGCGTTTTCAGAAACACGGACGAAAATTTTGAGTTCTTCGTTTTTTAAAGAAAAGACAAAACCACAAAACAAAAAGTATTTAAGAAGCGCTATGAGGTATTATAGTGATTTTTTAAAAGATCGAAATTCAAGTGTAAGTTTTGTGCGTAGCGATGATGAAACTACTCGCCCCGAGCTTCAGGAAGCATTATACGAGAGGGCGATTACTCCGTTAGAACCGTTCAACTACACACCCTACACAAAGTCTAATTTCCTTACCGAAGTCTACATGACCGCCGAAAAATACGACGACATCGCCGCCCTGCTTAACCGCAAGAAGAACATAATCTTACAAGGTGCGCCCGGTGTTGGAAAAAGCTACCTTGCAAAACTGCTTGCCTACTCACTCATTGGGTTTAAGGACAAAGGTAAAGTAACTACGGTGCAGCTTCATCAAAGCTATTCCTATGAGGATTTTATCGAGGGCTATCGTCCTAATGAAAACGGCGGATTCACGTTGAAGTGCGGAATATTTTACGAGTTCTGTGAGGAAGCAAGGAACAATGATGGTAATTATTATTTCATTATAGACGAAATCAACCGTGGCAACCTCTCGAAAATCATGGGCGAGTTAATGCTTCTCATCGAGTGCGATAAACGTAGCGAGGAATTTGCTGTGCCGCTTACATATTCGGACGAGCCGTTTTATGTGCCTGAAAATGTTTTTATTATCGGCATGATGAATACTGCCGACCGCAGTCTTGCTATGCTTGACTATGCCCTTCGCCGACGATTTAGCTTCGTCCCGATTGAGCCAGCGTTTGCAAATTCAGATTTTATTAAGTATATAAAGAAAGACGGTGAGGCGCTTGGCGAAAGAATAATCGCGGAAATGACCGCTCTTAACGTAGATATTAAGAAAGACCTAGGAGCAGGGTTTCAAATCGGACACAGCTATTTTTGCAACTGCGACGATATAAACGAGCAATGGTATGAAAGCGTGTTGAAATACGAGATTTTGCCATTACTTGAGGAATACTGGTTTGATAATGAAAAACAGCATTCAAAATGGATAAAGGGGTTATTATCTGATGAGAAAAATCCCGATTAAAAACATTTATTATATGCTTGCGTACGCCTTTAACGCGCTCAATCACAGGGACTATGAAAAGCTACAGGGCGAGGATTTTGAAAATATCTACGATTTGCTCGCTTCTGTCCTTGTTCGTGCGGTCGGCAGTCAAGTCAAGATGGGTTTGCATCGTGAATATATCGAGGAACAGGCTACTCTTTCGGGCATCAAGGGCAGGATACAGATAAACGAAAGCATAAAGGCGCAAGCCTTTATCAAAGGCAAATTGATTTGCTCGTTTGACGAGCTTGACCATAATGTTTTGATGAACCAAATAATCAAGACGACGTTTATTCATTTGACGAAGTGCGAAATGCTAGACCCGAATGTCAAAAAGAATATTAAAAGTCTTATGCTGTTTTTTACGGAAATTGATACCGTTGAATTGTGGAGTGTTGCTTGGGACAGCATAAAATTCAACCGAAGCAATAATAGCTATAAAATTATTATTGATGTTTGTTATCTTGTTTTCAAGGGATTGCTCGTAAATGAAAGCGAAGGTTTTTTGAAATTTGCGACATTTATTGAGGACAGGCAGATGTCGCTCCTATATGAAAAATTTGTGCTGAACTTTTTCAAGACAGAATGTGCAGCGGAGGTTGATGCAAAATCTGAATTTATCGATTGGTACATCACAAGCGGCGAATCGCTTAGTCTGCTCCCGAAAATGAAAACCGATATTTCGCTGTACAGTAAAAAAGAGAGTAAGCTACTCATTGTCGATACAAAATTTTATCCCAATGCCTTGCAGGCAAATTTTGACCATAGGACATTTATTTCGGGGCATATGTATCAAATATTTTCGTATGTTCAAAACAGCAGATTCTCCAGTGATGTAAGCGGTATGCTACTGTATCCCACGGTTGATTATACTATTGACGAGTGCGTTGAAATAAGCGGTAAGAATATATATGTTAAAACCTTGAACCTAAATCAAGACTTTGAATATATACGCAAAGAATTGATGGGCATTTGTAATGCTGTCATAAAATAATATTTGATTAAGGTGCTAATCATGCCAACCGGAGAACAGTACAAAAAACTGATATATGAGTTGCGGGACGAGATACATAATCTTAGAAACTGTTTAGAATCTTTCAACTCCTGTGAATATATGGTATAATGGAATAAAAAAGGGTTAAGCAAATGACCAATTACCCAAGCAACATAAGTCGCGAAGAATTTGAAATAATTCGCAAGGATTTGGAAGCTGCGAAGAAAAGAACAAAGCCGCGTAAAATAGATTTATATGACGTATTTTGTGCGGTTTTG